>DATEHN010000035.1:0-29218 GCA_035279585.1 Candidatus Angelobacter sp.
CTATCCGGTCCAGAGCCCGCCGCAGAGCAGCCACATCCAGTTCCCCTTCCAGCCGCAATCCCCCCGGAACGTGGTATGCCTTGCTCTTTCCGTCCATTTGCGACAAAAACCACAACCGCTGCTGCGCAAACGACAACGGCAACTCGCCTTGGCGCAACACCGGCATGATCGGCACGAATGGATTCAAGGCTCCACGGGCTATGCTCGCTTCGATGTATCCGGCCAATCCTGCCACGGTCGGTGTTTCCAAAAAAACACGCAACGGCAGGTCAACAGCAAAACTTGCCCGCATCCGCGATACCACTTGAGTGGCCAGCAGCGAGTGACCGCCCAGGTCGAAGAAATTCGCCTCTCTCCCAATCTTGTCCCGCTTCAGGATCTGCTTCCAGATTTCTGCGATTTTGATTTCGAGGCCTGTACGCGGTTCGTCAGTTCCTTCTGCCGGCATTTCTATGGGAGGCGCAGGAAGGGCGTTGCGGTCAAGTTTTCCGCTGTTATTCAGCGGTAGACTGGGCAATACCATCACGGTGGCGGGCACCATGTACTCCGGCAGGCGTTCCCTGAGATAATTCTTCAAGTGCTGGCTGATGGAGGCGGCTTCAAGCTGCTTCCCGCCGACCTGACGGTTGGTAGTCACGGGCTTGCGGGACAAAATCTCCGGATTTCGCGCATAGATGTTCCAGTCACCGCCTTTCTGCTTTCCAATCGCCTGTGGCGTCACCTCGAATCCATGCGCTTTCAGCAGCGCAATCACCTCTGTCACGCGGCGTTCCGTTGCTTCCTCAGTCGCGTGGCGGATAATAAAGACAACAACCTGCGCGATCTTTTGCCAGTCTTCGTCATCAATTCCGCGCAGCACGTCCAGTTCGGCCCGCTGTACGTCAATCTTCAGGTAATCAACGTAATCGATGGACTCTTCGCGCATCACATCAGAGAGCCTGCATAGCTTGCATGTCTGCTTCTGGGCTTGGTATTTGCCCATATCCGGCACAGTGTAGGCTTTTGCGCCGGATTGCATGGAATACTCGGGATAGAATATGAACTCTGCATCGCGCTCGGTATCAGCCAATCCGATCTGGAAGACTCTGGTATCGGCGGCGCAGAGCGTCGCATTGTATTCGCAGTCAAGGAACAAAGACTTGATCGGCTCAAAGGCGAAGATGCGGCCCTTGGGACAGTACTGGCTTGCGAATAGAGTGAACATTCCGATGTTCGCGCCGACGTCTATGACACAAGCATCCTCCCGAATCTCCAGCCCGTTTTGCAGGTATATCCGGGAGCCAAAGATTTCTCCAAAGAGGAACTCGGTTTCTTCCTGGTTGTGGTGAGCAATGGCAAGTCCGTTGGGAAGCAGGCAAAGGGAATCCGTCGACACTTTAGTTTTTGGACGCAGGGCTACATAAGCAACCAGTTTCGCCGCGCCCGTTCCCTTTCGTCGTAACACGACTGCGCTCTGCCGTACATCGGGGTACTGTTGCAGGATCGTTTCAATCTCTCCCAGCTCCACTCGAAATCCACGGATTTTTACCTGCTGATCGGTCCGCCCGAGATACTGGATTTCCCCGTTCTCTTTCCACTTCGCAAGATCACCAGTACGGTAGTATCTGGCGCCTGGACGGCCGCTGAATCTATCAGGCACAAACCGTTCCGCCGTGAGTCCAGGCTGTCCCCAATAACCGCGCGCTACTGCCACCCCGCCGATGCAAAGCTCGCCCGGAGCTCCAAGCGGCGCCAACTCACCCCAGAGGTCCACTATATAAAGGTTGACGTTTGCAATCGGCTTTCCGATCGCTACGCCTTCGTTTGGATCTTCCGATGCGCATGCGTGATAGCTGGCTTCTACAGCGGCTTCTGTGGGGCCGTACAGGTTATGAAGCGCGACCGTTTTGAGACCCGCCTGTTGCGCTTTTTGCTGGAGCCTCTGCGCCTGCCGGCCACCAAGGGCTTCGCCACTGCTCATGATCCGCTTGAGTGAGCCGCACCGGTCCCATTGTGCATGCTCCACGAAGACTTCAAGCATGGAGGGAACGAAATGAATGGTGCTGATCTGCTGTTTTTCAATCACGTCCACCAGGTATTCGACGTCCTGGTGTCCGCCCGGCTTGGCCATAACCAGGGTCGCACCCGTGAGCAGCGGCCAAAAGAATTCCCATACTGATACATCAAAGCTGAAACTTGTCTTCTGTAACACCCGTTCTCCGCGCTGCAGCTTGTATTCTTGCTGCCCCCATGAAAGCCGGTTCATGATCCCGCGATGCGAGTTCATGACTCCTTTCGGCTTGCCGGTCGAGCCGGAGGTGTAGATCACATACGCGAGATTTTCAGGAGTAACCGTGACCGGTGGATCCATAGCATTGAATCGGGCAAGAATGGGCTGATCGGAATCAAGACACAGCACCTTGACATGACTGCCTGACACAATGCCTGCCATTGCCGGCTTCAAGCGATCCTGGGTCAGTAGCAGGGAAACTTGCGAATCGCGCAGCATGTCGGTGAGGCGCTCCGCGGGATACGCTGGATCCAGCGGAACATATGCGCTGCCGGCCTTAAGGATGCCAAGAAGCCCGATCACCATCTCCAGGCTTCTTTCCAGGCAAATAGCGATCCGCGTCTCCGGCCCGGATCCTTCGCTCCGGAGATAGTGCGCAAGCTGGTTTGCCCGCTGATTTAACTCTTTGTAACTGAGTTCCACCCCTTCAAAGACCAGGGCCGGAGCGTCCGGCGTCAGCTTTACCTGTGCTTCAAATTGGTTATGCAAAACGGCCGGTGAATTCTCTGTCGAAGTCCGGTTCCACTCTACCTGCACCAAATACCGCTCGTCTTCCGCCATCAGCGGCTGGTACGCCAGCGGTGAGTTGGGGCTGCTCACCATT
Source organism: Candidatus Angelobacter sp. (assembly GCA_035279585.1). GTDB lineage: Bacteria > Acidobacteriota > Terriglobia > Terriglobales > Acidobacteriaceae > Angelobacter. The sequence goes on from DATEHN010000035.1 coordinate 2,874, forward strand.
CTGTCCATTAACGCTTGGAAATTCTTCACCATCCGGGCGATCATCGCCCGGTCGAACAATTCGCTGTTGTACTCGATGCCTCCGCGCAGGCATGTGGAGTTCTGGACAAACAGCGTCAGATCGAACTTTGCCGTTTCGGCGTCAGTGCTGCCACGCCGCAGGACCAGATCCGGCAATGCCGATTGCTCTTCCGACTGGTTTTCCAGAATGAACATCACCTGAACGAGCGGGGTGCGGTCCAACCTTCTCTCCGGGTTGAGTTCTTCCACCAATTTTTCAAACGGAAGCTCCTGGTGAGCGTAGGCGCCGAGCGTCACTTCGCGAACCCGTTTGATCAGTTCCCCGCCTGAGGGACCTCCGCTTACATCAGTCCGCAGGACCAGGGTATTGGCGAAAAAGCCAATCAGAGATTGCAGTTCTTTTTGGCTGCGGTTCGCCGTCACGGTTCCGACAGCCACATCTTCCTGGCCGGAGTATCTGCTTAACAGCCACTGGAAACCGGCCAGCAAGACCATAAAAAGGCTTGCTCCTTCATGCCGGCCCCATTCTGCAAGCTTTTCGCTCTGCTCGTGGGTAAAAGCAAAAGTGACGGTTTCCGCTCGCGAACTCGATGCATCCGGACGCAGAAGCCGCGTCGGCAGATCCAATGTTGGTACGTCTGCAAGTTGTTTTCGCCAATACGCCAGTTGCTGCTGTGGCGTTTCGCTTTGCAACCACTGCTGTTGCCATACGGCGAAATCCGCATACTGAATCTCCAGCTCCGGCAAGGGTAACGTCAAGCCCGCCCGGTATCCGACCCAGAGTGCCCGCAATTCCTGCAATAAGATATCCAGGGACCATCCATCACCTGCGATGTGATGCAGAGTAAGCAACAGCTCATGTTCCAGAGGCCCAAGTCGCAGCAGATGAGCTCTCAACAACGGCCCGCGGTCGAGGTCGAACGGCCGCTCAGCTTCGGCACGGCATAAGCGCTGCGCTAGCTCTTCATCCTGGACATTGATCCTGCTCAGGTCCACAATCCCGATCCTGACCGGTTCGGCGGGATGAATACATTGCGTCGCTCTTCCCTCCGTGTCTGGATAGGTCGTTCTCAGTACCTCGTGACGACGAACAATCTCACTCAGGCACTTTTCCAGCACCGCAACGCTTAGTTCCCCTGTAAGGCGCAGGGTTAGCGGAATGTTGTAAACCGGGCTATCAGGTTGCAGCTGATTCAGGAACCACATGCGCTGCTGAGCAGCCGATAAGGGCAGCTCTCCCGTGCGTGGCACTGGCACGATCGGCTGGGCTTTTTCTCCGCTACGCTTGGATTGCTCTTCCACCTTTTCCGCCAGCGCCCGGACGGTTGGCCGGTCGAACAACGATCGCAGAGGCACTTCTGCTCCCGTTTCGCTGCGGATCTGCGACATCATACGGATGGCGAGCAGCGAGTGCCCTCCCGACTCGAAGAAGTTGTCATCAATTCCGACTCGTTGACGACCCAGGGTCTCTCCCCAAATACGGCACAACATCTCCTCTACTGCGGTCCGCGGCGCCACATACTCGTACTCATTTTCTACATTGGGCCGAGGCAAAGCTCGCCGGTTGACCTTTCCATGGGCCGTCCGTGGCATTGTTTCCAGCACCAGGATCATGCTTGGCGTCATGTATTCCGGCAACCATTCCTTCAGTCTGTTCCGGAGTTCGGCCCCTTTCAGCGCTGCTCCCGTCTTGCCCACTACGTAGCCCACAAGAAATTTCTGGCCGCCGTGCTCCAGGACTGTTGCAGCCGCCTCGCTGACACCCTCCTGCTGCAACAAGTGAGCTTCAATTTCGCCGAGTTCGATCCGGTAGCCACGCACTTTCACCTGGTCATCTGCGCGCCCGAGGAACTCCACATTTCCATCCGCATGAAAGCGGCCTCGATCTCCGGTCCGATACAACCGGGCGCCCTGCTGGCCGCTGAATTCATCCGGAACGAACCGTTCCGCCGTAAGCTCCGGACGGTCCCAATATCCGCGCGCCAGTCCGATGCCGCCGATATAGATCTCACCGCCCACCCCTACCGGCAGAGGCTTCAGGTCCGCGTCCAGAATATACAAGCGGCTGTTGGCGATCGGCCGCCCAATCGGAGGCCACTGCAGCGCATGCTCTTCGCATTGAAAAGTTGTCGTAAAGATGCTGGTTTCCGTAGGAGCATAGGCATTGAAAAATAGACGCCCCCCCTTCGACCAGCGCGCCGCGGTTTCGGCAGGGCAAGCTTCGCCGCCCACGACAATGGCGCGCAGGTCGGGAAATTCCTCGTCCGCCGGCAGCGTATTGAAGAGCGAAGGAACGCCAGCAGCGAAATAGGCGCCTTGGTTACGCAACAATGCCGCGAACCGCGAACTGGAAGAGAGCGTGTCAGGACCCACAATGCACAAACGTGCGCCGGCACACAGGGCGATAAATATTTCCGCGACGGAAGCATCGAATGAAAGCGAAGCTATTTGTGTATTCGTGCGCTGCGGGACGATTCCGAATTGCCGTATGCCTTCGCTGATAACATTGGCGAGCCCCAGGTGGGTAACCATGACCCCCTTCGGGATACCCGTGGATCCGGATGTATAAATAATGTAGGCAAGATTCCTGGGCGTGATTTCGGCCGGAAAGTCAGTTGTATCATGGCCGGCAAACTTTGCAGTTTCGTCAACGCAGATGATCACCGGTGCGCCCGCCGCATCGCATGTTCCCTTCTGCTGGCTGCACGTAAGTACCGCATCCAATTGTGCATCTTTCATCATGAAAGCGAGCCGCTCGGCCGGGTAGGCCGGGTCCATGGGCACATAGGCGCCGCCTGCTTTCAGCACTGCAAAAATTGCAATCAGCGCTTCCGGGCTGCGGTCAAGACAGATTCCCACCCGGGATTCGGTCTCCACTCCCAGTTCGCGTAGATAGCGCGCGAGTTGATTGGCTTTCCGGTTCAGTTCAGCATAGGTAAGCTTCGATTCACCATGGATGATCGCCGTTTCTTCCGCATATCGCTCGGCCTGTTCTTCAAACATCTGGCAGACCGTCTTTCCTTCGGGACCCGGCCGGTCTGTCTGGTTCCAGACATGGACAATCTGTTTTAGTTCGTCCGGGTCAAGAAAAGATATTTCGCTGAGCGGAACATCCGGCCGAGAAGCCGCTTTGGTTAGAAGCTGCTCATAATGATGCAGCAGACGTTCCATGCTTTCGCGCAAAAACAAGTCATGATTGAAAATCAGAGTGCCGCGAAGAGAACCGTTGACCTTTTCCTGAAGTTCGACGATGAGATGCATGCCGGGGAGCGGAAACCGGAGTTCCAGGGGTATTCTGGGCTCGACGCCGCCGGACGTGCGCATACCGTGCAGGTGCATCGGCCGTTCCAACGGATTCTGGAAGACAAAACCTACCTGAAACGCGGATGGCCGTTCCGCGTCCGTCGCGCCCCGCGAAGCGGTCAACTCTTCCACGACTTTCTCGAAGGGCAGATCATAGTTCGCAAGCGCATCGAGCACTGTCGTTTGTACGCGCTTCACAAGCTCCCGTAAGGAAGGCCTGCCGCTGAGGTTGGCCCGCAGGGCCACAGTATTCATGAACAGACCAGCAAGATTTTCGGTCTCCTCCCGCCGACTGCCTGCAACTGTGGCGATGGCAAAGTCTTCCTGCTCCGAATAACATCCCAACAGCCATTGCAGCCCCGCCAGAAGCACCGTAAACAGCGTTGCCCCTTCGCACCGGCTCCAGTCCTTGAGCATCTTGCTGGATTCCTGCGAAAACTCAAACCGGAAGCCGCGTTCTCCGGACTTAGTCCTGTTTCCAGGCCTTCGGTCAGGATGCAATTCCAGCGGCGGCACTCCGGCCAGCTGCCTGCGCCAGTATTCAGTCTGGTTTTGGATTTCCGGGCTTTGAAGAAACTTTTGCTGCCAGACCGCATAGTCGGAGTACCTGATCTCCAGCTTAGGCAACGACGAAGGCTGCCCGGTGGCAAATGACTCGTACAGTGCCTGAAAATCCCTTGCCAGCACGCCCTCGAATGCGTCCGTAGCGATATGGTGAATCGTCAGCAACAATTCGTGGTGCTTTCTGGTGAGACGCACAATATAGAGCCGTATGAGCTGTGCGTTTTCCAGGTCGATGGAAGTTTCAAACTCAGCCTGCCGCAGTTGCCGGGCCAGTGCCTCCCGCTCTCCGGCTGGCGCCCCTTCCAGGTCGATGACCGACGCCGTGAGTTTGCCTGCCGGATGGATCGTCTGCATCAAAACGTCATTGTGCAGCTTAAAGCTGGTCCGCAGGATCTCATGACGTCGCACGAGTTCCGTAAAGGCTGCATCCAGGGCTTCCATGTCCGGTTCACCGGCCAGGTGCACACCGTACGGCACGTGATAGACGAATGGCTCGGAATCGAGTTGACGCATCAGCCAGAAACGCTGTTGCTCATGCGATACAGGGTAGCGTCTGCTTTCAGGCGAGATTGCCGGAGTTACTCCTGTCAAGTGCTCCCTCGTTTCTTCCATGGCGTTCGTATTGCGAAGGCTTTCCAACGAAGAGTTCATAGCTGAATCACTGGGTGAGATATATTGTTCTTGAATCAGAGGGCCAAAACGCTCAATTGCTGCTTGCTTGCCTGACGGGCAGCTAGGCGCTGAGCCAGATCTACAACCTCGTCTTCACTGATGCCAAGACTGCATAGATTCTGGTAGTACTGTTCGATATAGGACTGAGTGTCTCCATCGGCGGCACGTGATTCTCGCAATGCCTGGATCTCCTTGAGAAGTTCCAGGACGAACTTTCGGCCAAGCGGAGCATCTACTTCTTTCTCATGTTTTTGGAGCGCATGGACCACTCCATGAGCGCCAGAATGTTTTCCGTAGACCATCCGGGCGAGGCCTCCGACCTCTTCGAATGGGATTGGTTCATACATGCACCGCGCAATGCTTACCCCATGAGTATGTATCCCTGATTCGTGGGAATAGACATTGAACCCAATGACCGGCTCTTGGGCCTGCACCGGTACGCCGGTTGCTTTCTCCACGATGGACTTCAGGCGCCATAACCGCTCGTAACGGAAGTTCGGGATCTCAATGCCGTACAGATACTTCAGGCTCGCCACCACCGAGTGCAGCGGGGCATTGCCGGCGCGCTCGCCAATTCCGTTGGCGGTGGAAGAAAAGATTGGGAACCCATTGGAAATTGCGGTGATGACATTGATCACGCCCAGATCAAAATCATTGTGGAAGTGGCTTACGCGAGCGATGCCAGGAAAACATTCAGCCAGTGCGCGGCAGTAGATGGCGGTCGCTTCCGGAGTCAGGCTACCGGTCGTATCGGCAAACACGTAACGACTGATTCCCGCCTGAACTGCTGCCTCGGTCAGGTCGATCAATTGCTGCAAGGGGGTCCGGCTCGAATCCTCCGCTCCAAACTCAACTTTTGACACCCCCTTGCTTCTAGCGTACCGGATTGCCTCCGCCGTCATTTTCTTGTTGGCTTCATGGAAAAACTTGAGCGGCACATCGTCAATGGACCGGATGTCTTCGGCGCCTTCACGCTTGAGCAGGGTCGGCCCCAGCTTGTACTTGCAATGGAGTGGGCTGGCAGAGGTAAAGATCAGGACCGTAACGTCGTCCAACGACAGGCCTTGTCTTTTCAACATGCGCACGGTCGCATCTATATCCTCTTCGTTTGCACGCGACATCACAAGGATCTCCAGATCATCGCGTATTTCACCGCGCGCCTTTCCCTGCAGGATCAGTTTCAGGGTGGCCTCGTCGTTGGCGGAAGACCAGGGAAAGCCCACGTCAAGAATGTGGCAGCCGATCTCCGACAGTTCTTGTGCGATCACATATTTGTCTTCCGGCGTCATAGCCACGCCCGGCATCTGTTCGCCGTCCCGTAGCGTCGTATCGTAGATCTTGATTTCTCGAGGATCCGGAAAGGCGCACTGACAGGTGAAATGGCGCGGGCCCAGGAACAGTTCATTCAGGTTTTCTTTGGCATGGCTCATGGCAATTCCTTTACACAATGAATTCGTGAAAGTCGCGGTTGCTCGACGAGGTCAGATCAATAAACGGCAGCGGCTTTGGTTGGAAAGGCCTGCCTAAACCGCGCCTTATGTATGACGATTTTTCTTCTTAAAGGCGGTCCAATGGGACCAGGATGTTTTCGTCCGCAGGCCCCTCGGCCCGTTCGATCCGGGAGCTTCGGATGGGGTTGATTGCCGTTCCCGGCAGATTTTGCAATTGTCCGATGACTTCCGCCAGTTCGGTGATTGTGGGGCTTTCAAAGGCCACGCGTAGAGGCAGATCGATCTTGAATTCATTTCTTACACGGGACACCATTCGCGTCGCCAGGAGAGAATGTCCGCCGAGCTCGAAGAAGTTCTCGTGAATTCCAACTCCTGAAAGTCCCAGCGCTTCACACCAGATCTTCACCAGCGCTTCTTCACACGGATTGCGCGGCGGCTCAGCGGGTTGAAGCGGGCGCGAACGGTCCCCCTGCATCCTACTTAGCGCTTCACGGTCAATTTTCTCGTTGGTGGTGAGCGGCATTTTGTCGAGTACAACGATCAAGTCCGGCACCATATGGTCCGGCAGGTATCTTTTGAGCTGGTTGCGCAACACGCCGGAATCTACGACGCCGCCGTGCTTGGGGACCACGAAAGCAACCAGTTGCTGGTCGCCACGGCCGTCTTCCTGCACGATCACGGCGCACTGCCGGACATCTTCATTCTGGTTGAGTATCGCTTCAATTTCTGTGAGCTCTATCCTGAGTCCGCGCAACTTGACCTGATGGTCGATTCGCCCAAGGAATTCGAGAGTACCGTCGGGCAGTCGCCGCGCCCAGTCCCCGGTAGCATAGAGCCTTGCTCCGGGATCTTTGCCGAACGGATCTGGCCTGAACCGTTCCGCTGTCAGAGCTGGCCGGTTGCAATAACCGCGGCCCACCCCGCTGCCGCCAATGTGTATTTCGCCCGCCACTCCATTTGGCGCAGGCTGCATCCATTCGTCGAGCACATAAGCTGTGAGGTTTCCCAAAGGCGTCCCCAGGGGAGCATATTTCAGACCACTTTGATCTTCCGGCTTTACATAGTGGTGCGCGATGTCGTCTGAGCACTCGGTCGGTCCATAGGCATTGATGAGGCCGATCTTCGGGTAGAGCCTGTACCACTGATAGCACATGCCTGTCGGCAAAGCCTCTGCATTGGAAATCATCCACCGCAGCTTGCCGAGAGTGAGGCGGTGTTCGCCTTCCTGATCTTGCTGCTCAATCATGATCCCCAACATGGCCGGCACTGTCTCCAGAACCGTGCTGCCCAGCCGCTGTACTTCCCGAAGCAGGCTAAACGCATCACGCGCAATTTCTTCGCTGATGATCTGGACCTGCCCTCCCACCAGCAAAACCGCCATCATCTGCCATATGGAAACATCGAATGAAGCCGGGGCATTCTGCGCAATGATGTCTTCGGCCGTTAAGCCGAGGTCTGCAATTTTGGCGCAAAGATGGTTGCGCATGCCCCCGTGTTCTACCATCGCCCCTTTGGGTTTTCCCGTTGATCCTGAGGTATACATGAGATAAGCCAGGTCTTTGGCCTTAACCGGAAATTCCAAGTCTTTCTCACTTTGCTGTTCGATGACTTCCCACTCGACGTCAATACAGCTCACCCGCCCTGGACATCCTTTCAGGTCATCCTGCAGCGCCTGTTCGGTCAACAACACTTGTGTTCCGGCATCTTCCAGGATGTATGCCAGCCGTTCCTTCGGGTACGCGCTGTTCAGCGGCACATACACGCCCTCAGCTTTCCAGATCGCCAGCATCGCCGCGACCAGGTCCAACCCTCGGTCCAGATATACTCCGACCCGCGTTTCCCGGCGGACGCCAAGGCTCCGCAGATAATGACCCAGTTGGTTGGCGCGCCGATTGAGTTCGGCATAGCTCCATTGGACTCCTTCAAAGCCGACAGCGATGGCGTTGGGCGTACGACTTGCCTGAAGTTCGAACAGTCCGGGAACGCTCTTGTCCTCGTCTTGTTCATAATGCTTTTCAGTCTGGTTCCAGCGTGTGACTGCCTGCTTCCAATCATCGTCGCTCAGCCATGCGAGGGCCCCAATCGCTGTCGCCGGCGCGTCCAATGCCGCTTGCAACAGATTTTTCCATAACCCCAGAAATCTCTCGATTCTTTGTTTGTCGAATAGATCTGTGTTGTACTCGGCCAGGACCAGAAGTCCACTCCTGGTTTCCAGGACGTTCACGTCAAGGTCAAATTTCGCTGCGGTAATCGGGACAGGAATAAGCCGAGAGTCGATTCCGTGAAAGTCAAACGATTCAGCGCCCTTATCGAAATTGAAAGTTATGTCCAGGATGGGAGAGCGTCCGGGCACGCGAACCGGGCTTAGCTTTCGCACAAGGGCCGGCAAGGTGTAGTTCCGGTGTTCGAAAGCGCTTAGCAGCCGTTCGGAAACTGATTCAAGAAGCTCTTCTACGCTGGCTTCAGCGTCCACCTGCATCCGAAACGGCAGGAGGTTTGTACGATAACCGACAATTTCACGGCCCAGCTTGTCTGACCGGTCTGAAACCGCAACACCAATCGCGAAGTCATTTTGTCCCGACACCCGCTGGATGAACGCGGAGAATGTCATCAGCAGCGTCATGAATGGCGTACAGCCATGGAAGGCGCTGAAATTGACCAGCCGCTCCCATATCTCCCGTTCAATCACCAGGGTTTCCAACGCGCCGTTAAACGTCTTGCGGGAACGCTGTGGCCGCTCCGCCGGCAGATTGAGGGGGATGACCGGATGTTGAAACTGTTCCAGCCAGTAGTTCTCGGCAGCAAGCCATTTCGGAGATCCTGTTTCTTCATGCCGGAGATGATAGCTGTGGCTTTGGAGCGGCGCATCGTTCAGCACCACCGGCCTTCCCTGCACCGCCGCAGAATAGAGCTCGCCCAGTTCCCTGAGCACCACGTGCATCGACATGCCATCCACAATGATGTGATGGCTTATCAGCAGAAGTATGTGCTTCTCTTCACCCGTGCGGAATAGCTTTGCACGAAACAGCGGCCCCTGGCTTAGATCGAATTCCTTTGAAGCCTCCAGGCCCAAACGTTCGCGTTGCTGGCTTGGTGTGAGATGAAAAATCACTTCCAAGGGCAATGCAAATGGCTCGCGGTTGCGATAGGCGAGGGTTTCGCCATCGGGATGCAGGCAACACCGCAAGGAGTCATGGCGGTCCACAACCGCTTGAAGCGCTTCCTGCAGGACCTTGGCATGCAATTTGCCGTGGAGTTCGACCGCATAGCACACGTTGTACGCCACGCTCGCCTTGAGCTCAAGCTGTGCGAGCGCCCAGATCTGCCTCTGCGCTTCCGTCAAAGCAGTGTGGAAATTCTGTTGTTCGAACTTGGCAGTCGCCGCTCCGATAAGGAGTTCGCTCGCCATGGAAACCTCGTCTCATTGGAACGAATCGGATGAAAGTTGAATAGGTTTACTTTGAGAGTAACCCTGGAAAAGCATCGCGCAGTCCAATCTTCTATGTCGCCGCAGACGGGCGTGGAGGTTCAAACTTCAACTGGTCCACGCAGAATGTCTTCCATTCCTTGGTAACAGTATTAAAGGCGATGTCCTGATCATGAAACACGCCAGCAGTGACAGTGAAATCTTCGTGCACGAAGAAATAGAAACTGTTTCCTGTTTCCGCCGAAGTGCTTGCCGGACCAGTCTCCGCCGGTGAGTCTTTGTGGACCTTCATGGGAGCCGTGTTTTCGCGCCATCCGGGAAACTGCCGTAATTCCTCGGCACGATACGCTCTGCAATAATTGCTCATCTCAGCCATGTGTTTTCTCCTATCCGATATTTATTCTTCAAGCAACCAGCAGCCGGACGCTTGTTTCATCAGGCAAGCAAACCTTGGGTCGGGCTTTCGCTGGCAAGCTGGCGAATCGGGACGTGCGTCATCTCTTCCTGCTGGTCCTGCTCCATCACCAGACTCATGTACCGCTGGTCCTCCTCAAATACCAGGCCTTTTTCCCGCAAGATTTCCAGCTCTTTTGCTGAATCAAAATGGCCGAAGTTCTTCAGGATATCGGCGTGTCTTTTGGGAATGACCAGGTGCCGCAACAACTCCACGCCCTCGGGGCTGAGCTCGTGTTGCACCGCTTTTCCGGAGCGGGAATCGTAAATTACTGCCGTATCACCCTTCGTCCGCCACGCGAGCTTCGGGAAGATCCCTTGCTTGGCTTCCCATGACGTCCGCCATTGTTCCACTCTTTCCTTGACCCTTGCGCTCCACTCGCTCACCGCACCGATATAGGCGGCTGAGTAATTGTGGTCAGCGAAATAATAGGCAATGTTCGCCAGGACCTCTTCACTGAACGGATAAATAAAGTTATAGAAATCGCTCGGATGCAGATCCAGTCCATATTCTTTGGCTTGGGTGAAGTACGGACTATATCGGTCAAAGCGAACGTGAAACGTTCCGCTAGGCGGAGGTAGATGGAAGAGCAGCGGAAGGTCTCGCACATATTTCTCGAACACCGTTTCCGGTTCTCCCGGAAAACCAATCAACAGATTCCATTCAGGGTGCACGCCGTGGATCAGGCAGTTTTTCAGCAAGGCAAGGTTCTGGAATGCGATGGTGCCCTTCTTCATCAGCTTCAACGTCGAGGTCGCCAGTGACTCAATTCCGGGCTGGACCCTGCTGACGTGCGCCTTGGCCAGCGCTTCCACGTCGGATTTGCTCAAGTCAGCTTTCACTTCATAAAACAGCTCGACGTTCTCCGGTGGATTGATATGGGGAAGGACCTCCGCTATATAGCTTTTGGGCAGGATATTGTCGACGGCGTTGAAACTCGAGCATCTGGAGGAGTATTTAAAAAGGTCCTCGAATTGCCGGATCGCGGCAGCCGGCTGCATCGCCCGGTAGGCCATTGTGCCGCCGTTGAGGCCGCAGAAGGTGCAATGTGATTTCTGGCCCCACCAGCAGCCTCGTGAAGTCTCAAACAACAGGACTGGACTGATCTCATTGTTGGAAAAATTCCGGGCCAGGGTATCCAGGAAAGGCGCGTAATTGAGAGGAACATAATGGTTGATATCCAGTTCTTCGCCAATCGAGTCATGTCCGCTGAGGCTGTTGGCTGACAACCGTTTCGAGAAAACGCCCTGAATGGCAGAAGATCCGGGGTTACCATCCAGACATTGCTGCACAAACTTTGGAAAACTGATCAGCGCCGGGCCGCTGAATGCATAATCGATCTGCTCCACGTTGCGAACCAGATAGGCTCCCATCGGGGCCTCGCAATTCGCTCCACCTATGACAGTAATGATATTCGGGTTCTGATCTTTGATCTTTTTGGCCATCGCAAATGACGCCACATTCTGACAAAACATGGATGTAAAGCCGACCAGATCGTCGTCTGTCAGCGAGTACTTAGCGATCAGGCGCTCCAGGAATGTACCCAGTCCCTTGCGCTTGCGGAGGATCAGTTGCTTCTTGCCAAGCGTGCCTGGATCCGTTTGTGGGAAGCAGCGTTTGAAATATGCTTCCATGTTTTCCTCTTGGCCCGGAAACGCAATCTCTCGGAAGAGCCAGTCGCCCAAGGCGGCCATATTGGTTTCGAGCGAATTTGAGATATAGCAGTAAAGTCTCACTCCCAGATACTGGGCGATCTCCTGGTTCATGTAATGCACACGGATGCTGACCTTGTCCTGGAATTTCTCTTCCAGGATTGCTTTGATCTGTGTAAGCGCGATGGAGGGAAACCACAGATCAGCAAAAGGCATATTGATCAATGAGATCTTGTACATGGCATCTCCGGGAAGCAGCCTTTTTGAAGGTCGGCTGCTCATCAAGAACTGAAATTACAATGGGTAAACCGTTGAAAACTGGACTGGCCGTTGGGTTCAGGTATCCGCCTCGTGGTTCTGCCTGAGCATCGCCGCCGCTACAAGAGCGGTGACATTCTGGTGGCGAAAGACGTCCCGCGCGGTAATCACGAGCCCGGCTTTGCGGGCGCGGCTGACTAACTCCATGGAGCTGATGCTGTCGCCGCCAAGATCAAAGAAACGGGCATCCGCGCCCACATGATGGTCTAAACCAAGGACCTCCGCAAAAAGACGCGTAAGAACCTTTTCCTGGGCTGTGCGGGGAGTCTTGTTGCCGGCAGCGTACTGCGGCGCAGGAAGCGCGCTACGGTCCAACTTACCGCTCGGAGTGAGCGGCAGAGCCTCAATCGGCATGATCACCGCCGGGACCATATAATCAGGCATCTGCCTGGAGAGATAATCCCGCAGGGCCGCTGGGCCTAACTCCACGCCAGGCTCAGCAACCACATAGCCGACCAATTGCTTCTGGCCCGGCTGGAGCTCGAATGGCGCCACCGCAGCCTGGGCGACAGAAGGATGACGCGTCAATGCGGCCTCGATTTCGCCGGGCTCAACCCTGAAACCCCGAATCTTGATCAAGTGGTCAGATCGCCCCAAATACTCCAGCACTCCGCCGCGGGCCCACCTGCCTCGATCATTGCTGCGAAACATCCTGCTGCCGGGTTGACCGAATGGATCAGGAACAAAACGCTCGGCTGTCAATGCCGGGCTGCCCAGATAGCCGCGGGCAACACCCACTCCGCCGACATAAAGCTCTCCTGCTGCCCCTTGCGAGGCGTGGTCCATAGCGTCATCCAATACATAGACTGCGTTGTTGGCGATCGGCTGTCCAATGGGCACTCCCGCCTCTTCCGCTTCGCCGAGTTCATACCATGTGCAGTCAGCCGATACTTCGGAGGAGCCATAGAGATTGAGCAGGCGCGCGCCCGGCAAACACTCTCTGAACCGGCGGGCCAGGTCTGCTGATAGCGCCTCTCCGCTGGTGACCCAGACTTTGATCCTGCGTAAGCGATCCCCGAGTTCCGGTATGGTCGACAACAGGGCCCGCAAGAACGAAGGAACCAGGACCAGTCGGGTCACTTCATGAATTTCCAGCTCATGCACAAATTGCTCTGTATCTTTTACGGCTTCATCCGGCACAACCACGATGGGAATGCCCTGCAGCAGCGGACCGAAGATTTCGCAGAATGAGTCCAGAAAACTTAGCGAAGTCTTTACACAACCTGCTTCATCTGCCATAAACGGATACTGCTGCCACATCCATTGCAAACGATTGAGCATTCCCCGGTGCGTTCCCAGTACGCCTTTGGGGCGGCCGGTGGAACCGGACGTATAGATGACATATGCAAGACTGTCGATTGGAACGTCCAATGGCGGGTTCTCGCCGCTCTCGGTATTGATGCCATCCTGAGCTTCAGTCAAATCGATAACTTCAACCCTGCCCGGCCCGGGCAAGTTGTCTGTAAAGCTATTTTCCCAGCCATCATGCAATATGATCTTCGTCTTCGAATCCTGGACCATGTAGGCAAGCCGCTCGGCCGGATATGTGGGATCCAACGGGAGGTAGGCGCCTCCTGCCTTCAGGACAGCCAGAACTGTTATCACCATTTCGTGGGACCGACGCATCCAGATTCCGATTGGAACATCCACACTGACGCCGAAGCGCCGCAGGTAAGCCGCAAGTCTGTTGGCGCGGGAATTAAGGTCCCGAAAAGTCAGCCTTCGGTCTCCACAGACGACCGCCAGTTGGTCCTGACAGCGCGCGGCACGGACCTCAAAAAGCTCTTTGATTGAGCTGCAATCGAACTTGGATAAAACTGGATTCACTTGCATGGTGTATCAGATCCCTGTGTTGCGCCGGCTAAGGCTGTTCCACAGCAGGGCGCGTACGTCCTGGCAGGCAGCCACGTTCGCTGCAGCATTGGGGGAATGGGTGGCAACACCGGCGTCCCACAGTTCCGCGTTCAGCAAGACACCCCCGGCAGCACCACGGACCAGGTTGTTCACTACATAGGTCAACCTGAGATCAAATACTTCGTCCTCGACTGAGAGGTTGCCCACCGCGATGGCCATACCTCCATGATGGAAAGCATCCAATGTGGGGCGCGGCCTGCCTGGCTCCGATAGCAGGACGATCGGCCGTGCAGGACTGGAATGCAAATGCATGCCGCCCAGTGGATTAAAACCAGCTAGGACCTCTGCGGCTTCACTCAAACCAGGTACCTGCCGCCTGGTTTTGATTCTGACTTCCACAAAATGTCCCTCCTGCACGCAAATCCGGTTGCAGGTAACAGATACAGGGAAGGATTCCCCCAGAATGCGTCCGACTTCCCGTCTAATGTAGTATTCCGTTCCTTCTGACGATCCGTAAAGCGGATAAACGTTGCCAATCACTAGCTCTGCGGCGTACTTTGCGTCCCCTCTTCCCGAAAGCGACTGATAGGTCGTGACCACCACTTCGCGTATGCCATATTGCGCGCTGAGAGGCGCCAGTACCAGCAGCAGGCCCGAGCTAACACAGTTCGGGTTCTTGATCAATTGTGTCCTGCCCAGATCTTTCCCGTTTACTTCCGGCACCACCAGGGCAACATCAGGCGAGAACCGCCTGTAAGGACTGTTGGAAAACACCCGCTGCCCATTATTGAGCAGTTTTTCCTCAAGGTCTCCAGCCCGATCTGGAAGAGAGGAGAACACGATGGAGCAATCGGAGTGCAACAGGTCCTGGAATGAAGACAGGCGCGTTTGATTGAGGGCCTCGGGGCAAGGGAACTCCTGCCAGAATTCACCGTAGTGCCGGCGAAGAGCGCTCTCTTTTTCTTTCCATACCGAACGATAGAGCTCGCCCGCGCGCGTCTCGCTTCCCACCACCATGCCGAGTTCAAAGCGCGGATGCCCCAGCAGCAGGTCGGCCATGCGGCGCCCAACCATCCCTGTAGCGCCGATAATGCCAACTTTGCGCCGTACAGGCCTTTCTCCATTGCTCGTGCACAAAGCCTGCTTGTTTCTCATGATCTTCCTTCGTCTCTTTTAGGCAAGAACGGATTATGGTCCATAACGCCAGCGTCAGACAGCGAACCTGCTTAGCCTGCGGTGGTTGCTTCCATCTGCTTGCGGACTGAAAGGGGGCGCATATCGGTCCAGACTGTGCCGATGTAATCGAGGCACTCGCGTTTGCTGCCCTGTTTGTCGCACCGGCGCCAGCCTGCAGGCAGTTCGCGATTTGCGAACCAGATCGAATATTGTTCTTCATCGTTGACCACTACGATGTATACCCTTGTGTCTTCTCTTTCATCATTAGCCATAAGGATCTCCTCAAACTCCACGGTTCATTGGTTGACAGCAAATCTGGAACATACGCTGGTTATTTCAGCTCTGAATAAAGCAGGGCCTGCGGCGACATGGCTTCTTCAAACGCTGCAATCCTATCGCCGTACTCCAGAGTCAGGCCTATCTCGTCCAGCCCGTTCAGCAGGCACTTTTTGCGGAAACTATCGATCATGAAGTAATACACATGCCCCGAAACATCACTGATGAGGTGTTTCGCCAGGTCAATATGAAGCCGGTACGATGGAATGCTTTCTACGCGTTGAAACAGCTTGTCGATGACCGGCTCGGGCAGGATCACCGGCAAGAGTCCATTCTTGAAGCAGTTGTTGTAAAAAATATCCGCGAAACTAGGCGCCAGAATGGCCCGGAACCCGTAATCCATCAACGCCCAAGGGGCGTGTTCCCGGCTGGATCCACAGCCGAAATTAGCTCGAGTCAGCAGAATGGAAGCACCCTGGTACTCAGGACGGTTCAAAACAAATTCCGGATTAGGTTTTTCACCCCGCTTGTAACGCCAATCATAAAACAAGACGCGTCCGTATCCGGTGCGGGTCAAAAGCTTGCAGAACTGCTTGGGCACCATTTGATCCGTATCTACATTGACGCGATCCAGCGGAGCCACCAGCCCAGTATGAGTCGAGAATGATTGCATTATTCGGTTACCTCACAAGCCCAGGAACGTACATCTACAAAGTGACCTTCAATAGCGGCGGCGGCGGCCATGATTGGACTGACAAGATGAGTTCGGCTTCCTTTACCCTGTCTGCCTTCAAAGGACCGGTTGGAAGTGCTCGCGCAGCGCTCGCGTTCCGGCACCACGTCATCATTGGCGGCGATGCACATGCTGCATCCGGCATCACGCCACTCGAAACCTGCGTTCTGAAACGTTCTATGCAAACCTTCTTTTTCCGCCTGTGCCTTCACTTGCCGAGAGCCAGGGACAACCAGGGCTTGCTTGATCGACCGGGCGACATACTTGCCTTCGATGATGCGAGCAGCCGCCCGCAGGTCTTCAATGCGGGAATTAGTGCAGGCCCCGATAAATATGCGGTCCAGCGCTATATCAGTGACGGGCATCCCCGGCTGCAGACCCATATAAGTCAGCGCTAGTTCAGCCGCCTGCCGCTGCTTTGGTTCCGTGAACGATGCCGGGTCGGGTACACGGCCAGTCACGTCCACCACCATTTCAGCATTCGTTCCCCAGCTCACCTGGGGCGCGAGTTTCTCGGCGTCTAACTCAATTTCGCGATCAAACCTGGCATTCGGGTCCGACCGCAGGTCGCGCCATTGCCTTACAGCCGCTTCAAAGTCCTTACCTCTTGGAACAAAGGCCCGGCCTTCAAGATATTGGAACGTTTTATCGTCCGGCGCAATCATCCCTGCGCGCGCGCCGGTCTCAATGGTCATATTGCAGATGGTCATGCGGCCTTCCATTGAAAGCTCGTCGATGGCACGGCCCTGGAACTCCAGTACGTGACCATTTCCCCCGGCAATCCCAACTTTCCCGATAAGCGCCAGCACAATATCCTTGGCTGTGACTCCTGCGGGCTTGGTTCCCGAAATCTTGACCCGCATGGTCTTGGACGTGAATTGGGGCAGGCATTGCGTCACCAGCACGTGTTCCACTTCGCTGCTTCCGATGCCGAAGGCCAAGGCTCCGAAAGCGCCGTGCGTGGAGGTATGGCTATCGCCACAAACAATAGTCTGGCCAGGCTGTGTGATCCCTAATTCAGGCCCAATGACATGGACAATTCCCTGATACTTGCTGTGCAGATCAAAAAGCCGAATTTCCGCCTTGCCGCAATTTTCCTCCAAGGCCCGGAACTGTCCGGCGGCGTCATGGTCCACGATCGGCAGGGCTCGGTTCTGGGTGGAAACCATGTGGTCCATCACCGCAAAGGTCAGATCCGGACGCCGCACTTTGCGTCCGGCCGCCCAAAGGCCGGCAAATGCCTGAGGAGAAGTTGCCTCGTGAACAAAATGCCGATCGATGTAGAGAATGGCAGGAGCACCGGCCTCTTCATGTACGACATGAGAGTTCCACACTTTGTCATATAGAGTAAGAGGCGCCGAATTGGATGAAGAAAAATTCATGCTATAGGAAAATGCGCGCGATACGCTCAATTCACCTGACCGATGCCGGCAGAATCATCGGCTTTGGCAACCATCCACATTTCCATGGTTACCGCGACAGAGCGCATGATCATCTGAACGGAAACGACCAGGCAATTTTGGTTCTTGATTTGAGTCAATTCGCCCGTGATACCTTCGAGTGGCCCATGCACAACTCGCACTTTCTGTCCCGGTTTGAGCGACGTTATTGGCATTGCGTTCAAACCACTGCCGGCGATCTTTTGCAGGGCATGTATCTCTTGGTCGGCCACCGGGTACGGCTTCCCTCCAAATCCGACAAAGCGATACACTCCGGGAACGTCCAGTACAACCCTGAATTCTTCATTGCCCACCAGACAAAAAACGTAATTGGGAAAAAGCGGCTGCTCAATCACCTTCGTACGATCCGACCACCTGTTAGAAACCTTGCGGCATGGCAGGAAGTTGGTGCATCCTTTGTAAGCCAGCATCGCAGCGACTTTCTTTTCATGCCTGGGCATGACCTGCACAGCAAACCATGATCGAGGATTATGATCGAGCATGTGATGGCCCCTCTCTGTATGTTGGCTGTAAACTTTCCTTTAATTTGTGTGCTGTCACTCGAGCAGGCTATCGCCATCCTGAGTCACAGGTGCCATTTCCATTTAATTTCCTCGCAGCTTGTTCTGATGAAGCTTTCGTAGCCGGTCACCGCAAACATCTGCGACTACTTTGTGCAAACGATGTGCCAAATGGCAAATGCGGCGGCGCGCGATAATAGCATCTGCCTGGCCTCCGCTAAGGCTATGATTCTAAGGGCTATATCCTTTTCTGGATTTGCGCGCAATCAGCAGTGCTCTCCGGTGGATCGTTGTCTAACAAGGCTAACCACAGCCCGTAAGTCCGGGGTTGGACAACAATGTCCATGGCTGGACAAACCTTTGTTGTGGGCTGTATCTAGTTGAGTTTCTGCTCTGCTTCTAATCCATCCCTGGCCTTCGACCAGACCTTATTCAATATTCTGATCGGAGATCTCTTCATCCCGCCAATCTCTGTAATTCGGATAGATAGGTGTGGCCAGAAATTCGGCCATCCCCTCGCCGAAGACTTCGAACTCGACTGGGATCTTCTTCCAATCTTCTACTTCCTTCCCGTAGTGAAAAAGCGCAATTCGCAGGCTCTTTCAAGATGAACCGGAAATAGTTTGCTACCAGCAGTACGGGCAGCAGGCGCAAACGGCAGTACGTCACCCTAAAAATTCCGGAGAGTGTTGCACAGAGGGTACATCGCCGTTTGCGAAAGGCCCGCTGATCTGGTTCACCTTTTCTTTATAACGATTGGATGTCAATAGAGGAGTCGCCCCGGCTCGATTGTGGTCAGTATATGATGCTGAGCCAGTCCCGTTCTGAATGCCTGCCACGACCTTCTATAACTGCCGAACTGTCGAGCCCTTACAGCAGGCGCATGGTTCGGCGGTATAAACGGTACAAAAAAATCGTTCACAAGTTTTGGGCTTGTAAAATTCTGAATTCAGGAAGGTTTATATGGTGGACCTGGTCGGGATCGAACCGACGACCTCTTCCATGCCATGGAAGCGCGCTCCCAACTGCGCCACAGGCCCACAGGGTTACCCTTTTATTTTCCCCGACCTTGTTGAAATCGTCAAACAAAAGCGGTCGGGTTGCGTCCAAAAAGTGAATAGTGGCAGGGCAGTTCTTAAAAAACAAGCAGTTTTCTGGAAGAAAAGAGCGTTACACTTCGGGAAAATGGAACTATTTGGGATAATTTTCGTCTTCTAATCAGGAGACGTAATAAACTGGCAGTGGAACCCCCGAATTGCTGAATAAATCTTCGGCAGCGCTGAACAAAGGATCGCTGAGGACCACTGGATAAACTATGTCTATGCCAAACACCAATCGCAGAAGCGTATCACTGAAAGAGCCGATGGTGATTGCCCTGGAAACGCTGCGCACCCATAAGCTGCGCTCTTTTCTGACCCTGCTGGGGGTGATCCTCTCTGTTGCCACCCTGATTGTGGTGGTTTCAATGGTGCAGGGGGCCAACAAGTACGTGGCAGAAAAAGCTGCCAACTTCGGCTCCAATGTTTTTGTGGTAAGACGCTATCCTCTGATTACGAGCCTGGAACAACTGGTCAAATTGACCCGCAGCAACAAGATGGTTACATGGGATGACTACGAGTTCCTCCGGGACAATATGCGGTTGGCCAAAGATGTGGGGCTGGAAGGCGATCATAACAGCACAGTAAAGTACAAAACGGAATCAATTGAAGATATAGAGGTCCGCGGTGTTACTGCAAACATGGGCGACATTGATGTTGAAGAACCAGTGATCGGGCGGTACATCACAGAAACAGACGAGTCACACCGGACCAACGTAACTATGATCGGGAACGATGTGGCGAAGCGCTTTTTCAGCGGCACTGATCCTATTGGAAAATCGATGTACATTGACGGTGAAACCTACGAAGTGGTGGGCGTTGCCAAGGAGATGGGCAGTGCGTTTGGCCAGTCGCAGGATTCCTTTGTCTATATACCGATACAGACCTTCCTAAAGGTCTATGGCAGGAATATCTCACTGGATATTAGTGTAAAGGCATTGGCCACTGACCTGATGCAGCCGGCTGAAGATGAAGCGCGCATGCTGATGCGGGCGCGGCGGCACCTGAACCAGAGACAGGATGACACATTCGGCGTGATCGAGCCCTCATCTGTTATGGCGCTTTATAATAGCCTGACGGGTTCGCTCGCCAGCGGCTCTATTTTCATCGTCGGTATTTTTCTTGTGATTGGCGGCATCGTAATTATGAACATAATGCTGGCCAGCGTCACAGAACGAACACGCGAAATCGGCGTGCGCAAATCTCTTGGTGCTACGCGCCGGGACGTGCTCCTCCAGTTCCTGGTTGAATCCGGAGTCATGGCCACCATCGGCGGGGTGCTCGGTGTGGTGGTTGCGGCAGTCATCTCTTTTGCAGTCGGGCATCTCACTCCGTTTCCAATGGACCTGCCGATTCGCTGGGTGATCATCGGAGTGATGGTGGCAGCATTGGTTGGCGTGTTCTTCGGCGTGTACCCTGCCTACAAGGCATCCAAATTGAATCCGATAGAAGCCCTGAGGTTTGAAACCTAGCATGAGTAGTCATCATTCCCACCTCATCGTCGAAGACATAAAGATGGCCCTGGAGACCATTCGGACGCATAAGGTGCGTTCGTTTCTCACCGTGCTGGGCGTGGTCATTGGGACCATGGTTGCGATTGTGGTGGCCTCAATCCTTCTCGGCGTTGAGAAGGACGTTCAAGATTCCCTCAATGAGTTCGGCGTAGACAATCTCTTTGTCTTGAAATTCGAAGCAGGAATCCGTTTTGGCAGGCTCTCCTCTGAAGAGCGCACACGCAAGGTACTGACCTACGAAGACGGCCTCGCCATCAAGGAAGAATTGCCCGCGGTGAAAGACGTGGTATTTGAGGCTCTGCCCCACATCGGCAATGGTCCTCAGCCCATCCGTACCGCTCGCTACAAAAACCACGAGCTCACGAACATTGCGTTTCGTGGTATGTCATCGAGTTATGCCGAAGTGGTCAACGGCAATATGAAAGAAGGCCGTTTTTATACTGATCAGGAAGACCTGCACCGTGCTGACGTGGTCGTCCTGGGCTTTGACGCCGAGAAAAGCCTATTCCCAGACGAAACGGCTGAAGGCAAACAGCTGCTGGTGGACGGTAATGTCTATACCGTAATCGGCGTATTCGATAAGAAGAAGAGTACTCTGAACCAGGCCGGTGACGTAGAAGTCTTTATTCCTTTTCGCACCTACAAAAAACACTATCCGCAGGACGACGAGGTGGTTTTCATTGCTCAGGCATATCCCGGCATGAAGAACGCGGCCGAAGACCAGATTCGCGGCCTCCTGCGGATGCGCCGTCGTGTGCCCCCGAACGCGCCGGACAATTTCGGCATTACCAGCGCCGAGGCGCTGGGGAACCAGTTCCGCGACATCATGGCCGGAATCTTTCAGTTAGTCGTCGGTATTGTCTCAATCGGACTTCTGGTGGGTGGTGTCGGCGTGATGAATATCATGCTCATGTCGGTCACTGAGCGAACGCGTGAAATTGGCGTGCGCAAAGCCATTGGCGCCCGCAAGCGCGATATCAGCTTCCAATTCATTACAGAAGCCATGACTCTCACCGGTATCGGCGGGATTCTGGGCGTTGTCTTATCCCTGATTTTCAGCTCTCTGATGAAGCTTGCTCATTTCCCATCGTCCGTTCCTGTCTGGGCCGTACTGCTCGCTCTGGCTGTGGCCAGCAGTGTGGGATTGTTCTTTGGAATTTATCCCGCTGTCAAAGCAGCCCGTCTCGACCCCGTGATTGCACTGCGGTATGAATAGGTCGTCCAGCGCAGATTTTCGCAGATCAACGCAGATGAAAATTAGCCGCAAATGAACGCGAAAAGCGCGAATCAGCGGCCCAATTAATTAAGAAACAATTCGTGTTGTTCACGTGTATTCGCGGCTTTACTTTTTTCATTAGCCCTGAACCTGAGATCAGCTTTTATCAGCGCCCATCTGCGGCGAATCGCTCTCTCTTACAAACCCATACGGGCAATGCCTGCAACCTGACTGGCAGCAAAATCCGCGATCGAGCAGATACTTGGCCGTGAAAACCCATTTACCATTTTCCAGGTAGTAGTCTTCGCCTTCAACCAACTCATTATCGCGGTTCATTGCCGGCTCGCAATGTTGATGGGCTGCATTTCCGGCGTTTCCACCAGCACGCCGTCGCAGAAGCTGACGTGCTTGCCGGAGATCGCAGGCACGCGCTCACCCGGCACCACAATGCCTGCCAGGTTCAGCGGATCCGCCGCTGAAATGGTAATGGTCTCGCCGCCGGGTGGAATGCTCTTCATCGCGCGCAGAGACTCAACCGCGATCGGCAAAGCAAATTGCTCGCCGATAAAGCCGCTAATGAACCGCCCACCGCGAATTTCGCCGCGATCTTCCAGCCGCCGGAAAGTGATCAGCAGATCGCGCCAGCGCGGCAACATGCTCTCACGCGCCAGCAATTCACGAAAGACTACGCCGTAACGTTCCAGCAGCACACGGCAGACTGACTCCAATGCTTTATTGCCGTCATTGCCATGGAGCGGATGCAGCAATGACCAGCGGCCTGCGCTGTGCCGCGGACGGTTTGTCTTGCCGCTTCCCTGCCCGGACCGCCGTTTGGGGTCGATCAAGGCACGCAGGTTGTCGAATCCATCTGCAGTTACCAGTCCAGCAGCAACCAACTCCCACAACGCGGTTTCAATTTCCGACTTCAATTTGTCTGTGCCGCGAACAATGTCAGTAAAAAACGAAGCCCCCCGCGATCTCAGGAAGTTCAGCACCTCGCGAGCGCCTGGACCAAGCCCGCGAATTTCCTCCTCCGTGTCGCGATGCGCAGAACGCACGCTGGGCAGCGCCATCCACTCCGCTTCGTCGCGGACAAAAAAGGTGATCGGTGCAACGCTGGTCGGCACCACGCGCCTCCCTCGGCCGGAGGAATCTTCCAGCATCGCCGGATGCGGCGAGAGCCTTCCCCACCCCACCTGCCCTGTCAGCGAAAGCTGATCAAGCAGCTTGGGATCGTAATTGCTGATGCGCCGCGCCAAAACCTGCCGCTCCCACGCGCTGGCCGGAATTTCAAAACCCTGAAGCTGCTTCAGGACTTGCAGGGTGCCGTGCTCGTCTCGTGTCTGTGTGCCGGGCGAAACATGTTGCCAGCGGAAGAGCCAACGCATGAAGACCGCTGCCGTGACCGGCTCAATCTGCTTGCGCAAAGAGCCGAGCGTTAGTCGGTGAATGCGCGCCAGCAGCCGGCGTTCACACCATTCCAACCCAGCAAACATATCAGCGCCGTTCGCTGCTTGAGCCGCTGGTTTGCCTGTGAAATGCCCGCGCAAGATCAGCCCGGTGGACTCGATACGCAATAGTGTCTTGTCAATTTCTGCTGTTGGTAAATTGAGTACCTGTGCGAGGGTTGCAGCCGTAGTTGGCCCTAGATGGGTCAGCCAGCCAGTGACCATGGCTTTCAAAGCGTCATCTGTTGAAGGCGTTTCTCCCGCGATCTCAGGCATCTGGTCTTCAAATTGAGCATCCGGATAGACCACGCGAAAAGCTCTTGCTTTCTCCGCCGAGACCCAGAAGTAAGTATCGTCCGCAGGCGAGGGCGCCTGCGCTCCAAAATTATCATCGTGGACCGCAGCCGCCCTCGGCTGCGCTGAAACAACCTGTGGTGCTACCCTCGCCTTACTCGCTCGATTCGACCTCCGCAACACTTCAAACATTCCCTGCCATGCTTCCACGGGCGCAGCATGTCCTGCCGGCGCAAAGTTTTCCGGCAAAGCAATCAGCGTGTGCAGCGTATCGGCAAGCTCATCTGCATCGCGCACATCAGGCCACGCTCCGGCTTGTACTTCGGCAATCGCTGCCGGATCAAGCGCCCCAACTTCCTGCAAGACCGATTCCGGCAGCATGCGCCGCATCTCTACTGCTCGCGCGCGCCTCTCTTCCAGCGGAGCGTCATCCAGATACGCATAGGGATTGCTGTTCAGGATCTCGTGCGAAAAGACCGATGGCACCGGCGTATCGACGGCAATGCACTTGATCTCGCCGGAGTTGATCCTGCGCAGTACGCTCTTGAGACCTTCCAGGTCCAGCGCTTCCTGAAAGATATCTTTCATCACCTCGCGCACCAGCGGATGATCGGGCACCTGGATTGGCCCATCGACATTTTCCTGGCACGCGGCCACGTCAGGAAACACTGAAGCCAGCAGATCAGCCGAGCGTGTTCTCTGCACCTGCAGCGGAATTTTCTTTCCGTTCCAGTAGCGCAACAGCGCCAGTGCACGGTTCGCGTCCCAGCGCCAGCGCGTCTCCAGCAGTGGAGAGAGCAGCGCCGCCTGCTGCAGAACCTCTTTGATCGTGTTCTCATGCAAAAAATGAAAGACATCGGCCAACGGAAAACTATGCTGCTCGGCCAGCGCGATATTCACGCCGTTGTCGGTCGCCGCTGCCTGTAGTTCAAAGTTAAACGAGACGCAGAAACGCTTGCGCAGTGAAAGTCCCCAGGCCTTGTTAATGCGCGCGCCAAACGGTGCATGAACCACCAACTGCATGCCGCCGCCTTCATCAAAGAAACGCTCGGCAATCACCGTATCCGATGTCGGCACCGCGCCCAGCACCGTTCTACCGGTCACAATGTATTCGATTGCCTGCTCCGCGCCGGAATCGTCCAGCCCGCACTCCTCCTTAAGCCACTCAACCGCGGCCAGCACCTCAGGCGATTTCTGGTTCACAAAGCCCGGTACGGTATTCGGCGTGAGGTCGCTGATCTTTCTGCGCAGCTCGCCCAGTTGGTGTGAAAGTTCTTCCGTCCGCCCCGGCGCCTCGCCCAGCCAGAAAGGAATCGTCGGCGGTGCTCCGTGTGCGTCTTCCACCAGAATGCGTCCTGCGGCCTCCACGCGGCGGATACGCCAGCTCATATTGCCCAGCAGAACAATGTCGCCCTTCATGCTTTCGACGGCGAAATCCTCATGCAGCGTCCCTACCACTGTCCCATCCGGCTCTGCCACCACCGAGTACAACGCGGTCTCCGGAATCGCTCCGCCATTCATAATGGCGATCATGCGCGCGCCACGGCGCGCTTTCAGCCGCTTGTTCACTCGGTCACGATAGAGATATGCGCCGAACCTGCCGCGCTGTGAAGCAATGCCATCAGCCAGCATGGCCAGCAGATCATCAAAGTCTTTGCGCTCAAGATCGCGATACGGATAGGCGCGCTGCATCAGCGCAAACAGCTCATCTTCGCCCCATTCTTCCGCCGAGCAGACCGCCACAATCTGCTGCGCCAGCACATCCAGCGGCGCATCTGGAATGATCAGCCGGTCAAGCTCGCCCTGGTGTATAGACCACACCAGCGCCGCGCATTCCAGCAGTTCATCGCGCGTGGTAGGAAAGAAGCGGCCTTTCGGCGTTGCGCCGCGCCAGTGCCCGGAACGGCCAAAGCGTTGCAGCGCCACAGCAATGGAGCGCGGGGAACCAATGTGCACGACCAGATCGATATGGCCGATATCGATGCCCAACTCAAGCGAAGCCGTAGCCACCAGGACCTTCAGCTCGCCGTTCTTCAATTTGCTCTCAGCATCCAGCCGCAGCTTGCGCGCCAGGCTGCCGTGGTGAGCGCCAACTGCTTCTTCGCCCAGCCGCTCAGCCAGATTGAAGGCCACCCGCTCTGATAGCCTTCTTGTGTTTACAAAGACCAGCGTGGAACGGTGCTCCTGCACCAACTGCGTGATGCGGTCATAAACCTCATCCCAAAGCTCATTGCTGGCAACCGGCCCAAGCTCCTGTCCTGGAACTTCAATTGCCAGGTCCATCGCGCGCTTGTGGCCAACATCCACCACCACCGGATCTGGTCTGCCATTGCCCGTCAGGAAGTGTGCAACGGTTTCGATCGGCTTCTGCGTAGCAGAAAGCCCAATACGTGTTGCCCTGCTGCCAGTAAGTGCATCAAGCCGCTCAAGAGAGATGGCAAGGTGAGCGCCGCGCTTGTCATCGGCCACGGCGTGGATTTCATCCACGATAATGGTGTTTACATCGCTCAGGATGCCGCGGCTGCGCTGCGCGGTGAGCAAAATGTAGAGCGACTCCGGCGTGGTCACCAGGATATGCGGAGGTCGTTTGAGCATCTTCTGGCGTTCGTGGCTTAGCGTGTCACCGGTTCGCACGGCGGCGCGAATCTCCGGCATCAGCAGCCCTTTTTCGCCGGCCAGAGCAGTAATCTCTCCCAATGGGCCTTCCAGGTTCTTCTGGATATCGTTCCCCAGCGCCTTCAACGGCGAGACGTAAAGAATTTCTGTGCGATCCACCAGATTGCCGCTCAACGCCTTGCGCACCAGACGGTCAATACAGATGAGAAAGGCAGCCAGCGTCTTGCCCGAACCGGTAGGCGCGGAGATGAGCGTGGTGCGCCCCTCAAGTATGTGCGGCCAGCCTGCTTCCTGCGGCTC
>DATEHN010000036.1:0-42685 GCA_035279585.1 Candidatus Angelobacter sp.
CCCCAAATGTAGTCGTATCTCACACTGAAGCCAGTGAGAGCGGGACCATTTCGGTGCACCACGGCCTTGGCGAATTCGAGCACCAGTGAATTCCGCGAATTCAAGGAGGCATTAAGTTCGCTGCCCAGAACGAAATTCTTCTGAGCATTGCTCTGATCAACATCATTGAGGAAGGTCGTGCCGAGAAACGAATACCGAGTGTCCACGGATGCCCACAGATTGTCGCTAAAAGAATAGCTGATATGGCCTTCAACTCCGGGTAGCGGATCTTGGCGCAAAATCTCGCGTCCACGGTAGGACGTGTTGTTGGTATAGAAATAGGCGTTCGCGTAGGAGTCCAGCTCCCACCTGTGCTCATTACCGAATGGATACGATAGTCCCAGTTCGGGTTTGAAAGACCACCGATCGGAACCCAGGTTAAGAACTTTATCGGAACTGTATGAGCCTGTCGGAGCAGTGATGGTAAAACTCGCGCCCAGGGCAGTTCTCGGCTCATAATTTTCGAATTGCGAGACGCTGAGCGCCGTCCCTCCTTTCAACAGCATCGCGAAACTGTAGCTTGAGTCCCCTGCGCCCGTCGTAGAGCCCGCGACGTTTGTGCCGTTCACGGCACCACCAAGGCCGGCAACCGGAACCGCGGCCTCGACCCAGGTTAGTCGATGAAGTAAACCGAAATAGCGCGTGTAGTCGAGAGTTCCTTGATTTAGGTTGAGATGTGCGCCGGTGACAACGAGCGAAGTATCCAGCGCGGCATTGGCGTGCACATGGGCATAGCCAAGCTCCAGCTGATTGATTCCTACGGGACTATTCGTATAAGTGCGTGGATCGGTGAACTGTGGGTGCGCTGGAATGGGAAGGATGAGAAACGCCACAGCGAAACAGAAGGCGAGCAGCCACCGTTTGCTCAAAAGACAACCTTGATCGCACGGAGAACCAATTCTTCAAAAGAGAAGACCGTTAACAGAAGAGGCAACAAAGGCGCTGCTGCGGCCAGAGCCAGACGTGTAATGTCCTGCAGCCCGAAGGGAACAACGCGCATTTCGCGCACGACCTGGTAACTGTTGCCGAGATCAGCGAGCGACTGTATGTCTCCGGCACCGAGCAGTTCTTCGGAAGGGGCAGGACCATGTACCCATTTCTGATCGAAGCTCTCGACGTATCGCTGTGCGAGCAACCCGTAATCGGCCAGTCCCTTTCTTCTCGTTCGCGCCATGCGCGGAGTGAACATCAGCAATGGCGCAAGAATGGCAACAACAAAAAAGACAATAAAGCTGCCAATCTGAAGCTTAAAAGAGACTAGCTTCTCACCGCCATAAAGAACCCGGTTGGCAACAATGCCGGCGAGAATCGCGCCCTGAGCCACGAGGATTGGAGCGTACGCGTACGAGCTCTTCCCGATAAAGCTCAGTCCTCCACAACGGTCCGGGTGCGTCGGTATGAGGTTGAGGGGAATCCGATTGACCTGCCACAAAAAGCGGAACCATATGAACAATCTCATGTACCAGCGCAACAAAATGAACTGAAACAGGGGGACGCTCACAAACACGTACCAGTAACCCGCTGCAGTAAGGTTCCATCGGCTTCCAGGACGCGCATACCAGGTGCCCATGGTTAGCGCATGCCTGCCGCTCCAAACCCACAGCCCGACTGTATAAGCAATGAGTAGGAGTGCAGCCTCAAGCCATACCGAGTTGCGGATCCTGAGGGCGGAATCCACTGCCTTTCGAAACAGAGGAGTTTCCCGGGGCAGGACAATCCGCCACTCCAGGAATTTGCGTATGGCCGGGCGTAAACGCGAATGAACAAGTAATTCGGCGCCGATCAGAATGGGAAGCGCCGCAAGAAATCTGGCGTGTACCTCGATGTCACGGAAAAAAGAAACTGGTCGGACGCTTCCCGTATTGCCGCCAAAGATGGAAAGCAGGAGCAGGGGAGCCCATGTCAGGAGGCTGGCAGCAAGCACTCGCCGATGCAGCAACTCCATCGCATCTCCTTCGAGGTGGGACTTTCGAAGGAGTTGGTAAAGCGGTCCGCCTAAGACTAAAGAAAAATCCGGCGCTTCCTGCCCCCGGGGCTCGTCATCTTGGGAGGATTCTGTTGTTCCGAAGCTGGTAGATAACGCCATATTAACTTTTCCATCTCAATGTCCAGCATCGCTGGCAGTAGAGGAACTGTAAAAACAGGAAACACTGAAAGTCCTGGCGATCCAAGCGCGTCAACTTGGCGGCGGTTTTTCAAAGTGCGAAATGGGAATTTGCAGCGATAAATTAAGGGCAAAGCAGACGAAACGTAGTAAGATTGAAATTTAGCGGAGAGGTGGCCGAGTGGCTGAAGGCGGCGGTTTGCTAAACCGTTATAGGGGCTAACACCTCTATCGGGGGTTCGAATCCCCCCCTCTCCGCCAGATTTTCTCTTTTCCCTTCAACATCTTGCGGTTCCTGCGTTTCCCGCGTTCCTATTACGTCCCTTCTTTTTGTGCGTTTTCTGCCTCCTTGCGGGCCCCGCCTAAATGCTACGGTCAAAGCTTAAGCAGGTTCTTCTCGTCGGCTGACATGTTTCTGGTTCCCGTGCAGGCAGGGTATTTGTTACAGCTCCAAAAGCCGCCGTATTTGCCGGATTTCCAGTGCATCTTCGCACTACATTGGGGACACAGATATTCAATTGAATTTAGCGTGCTTTCGGCCAGCCAGCGACGGCGTAGGGACTCCTGGTTAGACTTGACCGCATGCACTTTCTCAAGAGTGTCCACACGTTCTTTCATTTCGATCAGCCGGCGATATTCCGATTCGCTAATTTCCTGCTCAGAAGTAACTGAAAGATTCCTTTTGCTATTAAACCCAAACCGCGCATGATCGTGCACTGACAGTTTTAGAAAGCGGTCAGCCTTACGAGCTACGATGGTTACCTTTCGGTCATGAGTGCCATATCCAGCCTCCGACTCTTCGAAGGAAGAATCAACTTCGTAGATCTCGCAAAGCCCCATGTCAAGATATTCTTTAAGATAGAAATCATATAAAAAATGCGTTAATTCAAGTTGCTTCATTCAACCTCCCTCGACTCCACTTCGAGACTGATGTGTACCCATTCGTGAGCAGGCCCGTCTGCAATCTCTACTGCCTTTTTATGCAACAAAGCCGCAGCCTCAGTTCGCGGCACGAATCCTTCCTTCTTTAGGTCCGCCTTCTTGCGGGCTTCGTTAGATTCAATGTCGCGAGCGATCTCGCGAGATTGGCGAGTGGCGCGAGTCCATGGTCCTCTGCTCATCGAAAACACCTCGTTGCCATATTGTAAGCTGGGGTGAAAAGCGAAAATCTCGTGTTCCTAATACGTACCGCGAAACCGGGATTCTGGAGCTTCCTTGCATATCGTGCGTTTCGGAAATTCAACAAGCTACCTGTTTTCAATACGGAGCGGTAATTCGAATCCCCCTCTCCGCCAGAAAATCAGCAACTAGCGCTTAGCAACAGCGGTATCGGGGTTCGAATCCCCTCCCGCCAGATCTTCTTCATCTTGAACCCGCAACGGGTCAGAGATTCCTATCGACGAGTTTAGCCGCCCCTTTTATTTCACAAGAAGGACGATCTTTCGAACCGTTCCCCTTTTGAAACTCTTGACCTGAATAGCGGAAAAAGTTTGTAAAAATCTCGCTGCTTGTCCGTACGAACAATGCTAAGCTCAAAAAATAGAAAGGAATACCAGCTATGAAACAAGACAATCGAGTCCTGCAGCGCATGGGCGCCCGCGAATTGACGTGGGACGAGGTACAACGCATCTCCGGCGCAATTAACACGTTGACCGCCTTCTGTAGCGCTCCTTCGCCGATGTACCCCAACGGCGACAACGACCACGAGGGCTGCCACTTGTAAGCTCAATCAATCCTTCCGCCCCGGAGATTTAATGAAGGGCAAAGCGCGGTCCGGCTTTCTGGCCGGACCGCGTACGCCCAATCGATGCGACGCTCTCTAGTCAATGTAAACACTCTGAAGTGCCTCTTACCCCACTTTTGATGTCTCTGGTCACCGCGCCAATCATAGAAAAATACTGACAGTCCATCCTGCGCTTTCGCCCACCCTCTTTCGTATTAGAATCTGAAGCCCTGTATCCGCGCGGATAATCTATGTACTCAAACATTCTCGCCTTTTTTCTTGCATTCCTCAGCACGCCAACAGCAATGTGCATCGCCGGCATCGTGCTCTTCTTGATTGGCGGCTGGGCCGCGAAAGACGGCGTCGCCGCGGCTCGTGGCTTAGATAAGATCGTCGCTCTGGCCAATTTGTGTTATGCAGTGCCGCTCGCGGTCTTCGGCGCACTGCATCTCTTCGGCCCGGACTTCGTCAAAGACCTGGTCCCGCGCTACATGCCCGGGCGCATGTTCTGGGTTTATTTCGTGGGCTGCGCGTTGATCGCCGCAGCCTTGAGCATCGCCACCAAAATTCAGGTGCGCTGGTCCGGTCTGCTGGTCGGGATCATGATGCTTCTGTTTGTCGCCATGCTCTATCTTCCTGGCGGACTGCGGCAAATTCACGCCCATATTCCGTGGACGCGTTCCAGAATCACCTGGACTATCGTCTTCCGCGAGAGCTCGTTCGGCGGCGCAGGCTGGGTCCTTGCGGGAATGGCAAAAGGCGGATGGCGCGGGCCAGTAAGGAGCACGCTGATCACAGTGGGCCGCACACTCATCGCTCTGGCCGCCCTGTTCTTTGGCATTCAGCATTTTCTGCATCCGCTTGGGCTGCCCGGAGTTCCGCTGCAAAAGGAGATGCCGACGTGGGTCCCGGCGCGCGTGCTCATTGACTATGTGACCGGCGCGGCTCTTCTGGTTGCCGGCGTGAGCATTCTGCTGAACCGCAAAGCGCGCACCGTGGCAGCCTGTGTCGGCGGTTGGATTTTGCTGACCATCCTTGTGATCTATGTTCCTGTCATGATTGGAGCGCTGGCTAGTCCGAATATCGGGATCAAGATAGAGGGGATCAACTACTTTGCCGACACGCTCTTCTTTGCCGGGGTCATTCTGGCGGCGGCCAGTGCGGCATCTCGATCTGATGAAATGCGGGGGACTCTTAAGGAAAAAGCGGGCGTCGAGGCGGTTGCTAAACCGTTGTAAGGGCTGACATCTCTATTGGAGTGCGAATGCCACTCTCCCCAGCTCATGAATTTATCCATGCAACTGCTTGCCTTCTTGCGCCCGGTCGTATTCTGCAATCAGCGCCTTCTCAATCTCTAGTGAGCGCCTTTCCCCGCGCGCCACCCGGCTCACGTAAGTGCGATGCACACCTAAACGGCGGGCAACTCTTGAATAGATTCCACACAATACTTCAATCAAGCCGTTGATTTTCCTGATCTTTGCTCCAGATTTTTGACTCACTGTGCTCCTCAACCTGTCTCAATTTAAATAGATGCGCGCTTCTTGAGAGGAGCGGGCGAGAGACTCTCGATTTTGTCACCACTGATGCCAACCCTTCTTGTAACAAAGCGATCTGACTTTCAAGGGAGAAGAGCATCTTAATGATGGAAGCGCTGGTAGCCAGATTGTGTTCGGATTTCTAATTGCCAAAATCCAAGCCTTGTAAATCTGCAATGACACCTTGATGTTGGTAAAAATATCCATCGACGATAATGATCAAAACAAATAGCTTGAGATTTTCCGTAAGCGCCGGAAAAGGGCTGGCTCCCGATTCGGCTGAGTGGATTGCACATACTGAATCATGTCTCAACCAGCAAGGCCCCGGACTGAACAAACCACCAGCCTGGATGGAAGAGCTCAAGGAATCAAAGGTAGAGGAAGACCGGTGCGCGTTGGGACAGATCAAGCGATGGCTGGAATTCGCCGATCACATGCTTCCTTTCCCTCGTGCACGCACCGAATGACGAACGCCAGACTGAGAGATCCTGCAGTCTTCAAAACGGAGAGGACGGGTTGTGTATCGGTCTTTGCGCATTAATTCGGAAGATCGCAGCACCCTGGATTTCTTTGACCGGATTCTGGATAAGGGCATAGTGTTCGATCCATGGGCCCGGATAGCGATTGTCGGCATTGACTTCTGCCACTCGCCCAATCGGATTGTGGTTGCTCCTGAGCGCCGCCGCTTGCCATTCATCGTTCCCGTTCGCGGAAAGTCAGCCCCTTAAAAGTGAGATAAAACCCAGACTGGGATCTTCATCACCGGTTAACAAGCAGCTATTTTGTGTCGTGTGGTTCCGGGGGATTGGGCTTGGGAATAAGCTTGAAAAGTTCTGCGGGCCTTACCTTGAGCCCTCCGGCGAGCTTCATTACGCGGTCGAATTGGATGTTGGTTTTTCCGCGCTCCACTCGTCCAATGTAATTCCTGTGAACGGCACACATCGCCGCAAGCTTCTCTTGCGAGAGCCGCCGTTCAATCCGTAATAATTTCACCTTCTTGCCGAACAAAACCAATGCGCTGGGCACGCCGTATAGGGTCTTTCGGCACTTCGTTAAAATCTACCCCTTATAAGGTTGCACCTTATAGGGTGTATAATTGGCTTCCAATTTGTTGCCAGTGACTATAGCAAAGATTCATTACGAAGCGTGCTGTACCTGGGATGATGGCGTGTATTCCTGCGGGCATGAACATGCGAGTGTCCAAAGCGCAATGCACTGCCTGATCCCTACTGGCGGGAGCTTTATACGCGCATTTGACGACGGGGTTTTTCGGTCGCTCGATAACGGGGAGCTGATTGACTTTCTGGAATCGCTTCCTGCCATGCCCTGGAGTTCGCGCCGAAAAGCTCAAGGAGGCGCTGCCGTACCCGCTGCGGAAGCGCCAGATAAGGAGCCGCCGGTGGGCGCGGGAGCCTGAAGGGGCGCTCCCGCGTTTTTACAACAAAAATCAGCCCATCGCGGCATTAAACACCTAGCAGAGCGGAGCTTAAGATGTCCTGCGCGGCGGGATTACCTTTGGTCGCTGACCTTCAGACTCTACCTGTTCAAGCTCGCCACGTGGTAAAGATTGTCTAGCGCTTCACCGCTACAACTTTCACTGATCTGTCTCCCCGAACAACCTGTGGAACAGCGGCACTGGCCAATTTTCCGGAATCAACCGGTGACTCGGGTGGGAGTGTGATGGGCCAATTCAGGGTATTGCTTTTAACTGCTGTTCTCTCGGTGCTGACCGCCTGTAGCGGCTCCAGCCATTTCAACGCCGGCATCGATTCCAGTAATTCTGCCGCTGGCAGCCATGGCGCCGGTATCGTTCTGGTATCGAAGAATACTGAGCCGGCGACAGCCACCACCGAAACTCATACCAAGGCGGTCCTTCCGGGTGACAAGCTGATTGCTCTCACCTTTGACGATGGCCCGCGTCCGTATGTCCTCTTCGGCAGCAGGGAGGCAGCCCATCCCGCTCCGGGGCTAGCTGACGTCCTGGATAAGAATGGAGTCAAAGCGACATTTTTTGTCGTCGGGTGGCGGCTTACGCCCAAGACCTGGGGCGAGCCGCGGCATGAAGAGAATATCGGCATTACCTGTCTTGATGCGGCGCAGCAGTTGATCCGGCGCGGCCATGAACTGGAAGACCACACCTACAGCCATCTGGAGCTGCGCAGCCAGGAGAAGAAAAATGGCGAGCCGTGGGTCCTCCGCGACGTGGACCGCGGAGCGGAGGCAATCAAAGCGGTCACCGGAGCGCAGCCTCGGTACGTGCGCCCTCCGGACTGGATCATTACCAGCGACGCGCGGCGGGACCTGGAACATCAGGGCTATCGCGTGCTGACCATTTCATCTGAAAATCCTGTGGCCTTGCGCGACGTGAATTCGCTCGACTATCTCTGCGTCGGCAAGGCAGCCGGGTGCCCTAAGCCGTCTCTGGCGGACGCGGTGCTCAAGCAAATAGAGCAGCGGGAAAAGAAAGGGACTTACACGCATATTCTCGCCTTCCATGAACTCTCTACCACTGCCGCCATCATGCCGCAGCTCATCTCCGATCTGAAAGCGCGAGGCTACCGCTTTGTAACTCTGACTGAGTATATGAAGCTGGTTGGAGCGAAATCTGACGCGCCGATGGTGAAACAGCAGGCAGCAGCAACATCGGGCCCGTTGATGTCGCGTTAAGCCGCTGACCGCATTACACCTTCACAAAGATCTTTTTCCGATGTAGCGCCCACGCCACCAGCGTCCACAAGGCCACGAAACAAAGCGCGAACAGCAGTGACGCGTTTCTGGGCTGTGCCAGCGGCGCAAACCAGTGATTGAAGATCCATGTCTGCAAATCG
The DNA here is from genome assembly GCA_035279585.1 of Candidatus Angelobacter sp. GTDB lineage: Bacteria > Acidobacteriota > Terriglobia > Terriglobales > Acidobacteriaceae > Angelobacter. The sequence continues at coordinate 8,230 of DATEHN010000036.1, forward strand.
AGAGCCCGCGCTCCGTCATGCACCTTGATGATGGTCCACTCTTTGGCGACAAACGTTGAGAGCGCGTAAGAAAGGATCGCGTTTGCTCCCAGCCACAGGAACGGTTTGGCCCAGCGGTGCCAGCCGCGCATCTCGATCAGCCACCAGCACAGCGCCAGCGTCAGGCAGGCAGCTCCGGCGGTAAAGAGCACGTATGAGCTGGTCCACAGCGGCTTGGAGATGGGAAACCACGGATGCCAGGCATAGCCAGCAACCACGCCTACTACTCCGGCAATGACAAGGCCGCGCAGTTTGTGCGCCAGGGTTGCCGAGCGGCGCAGAAATCCTCCGCAAAGCGTTCCCAGCAGCGTGGTTGCAATCGCCGGAAACGTGCTCAGCAGCCCTTCAGGATCAAAGTCACGGCGGTAGAGGTGGCCGAACATCAGCTTGCGGTCAATCCAGCCGGCCAGGCTGCAATGCTGCGTCATCCATGCGGCGTGATCGCATCCCGGCACCGGAACCAGACGCATCACCGCGTAATAACCCGCCAGCAATCCGGCAATCCAGATGATCCGGCCGCGCGTTGCAGTCCATAGCGTAATCACTGACGCGCACAGGTAGACCAAGGCAATCCGCTGCAACACGCCCGGATAGCGCATGTGAGAAATATCAAAAAAGGGCTGGATGCGGATGGCGTAGCCGATGAGAAGAATCAGCGCGCTCCGCCGCACTACATGCTTCATGAGCGTTCCACGGGAGTCGCCGCGCTGGCGCCTCGCCGCGAACGACATCACCATCGACACCCCGACGATAAACAGAAAGAACGGAAAGATCAGGTCCGTGGGCGTCCAGCCGTTTGCCTCCACCCATGCCTTGCCCGCGTACCAGCCCGTTGGGTGTGCGCTTGCCAGCTCATCCGCGTGTCCCAGCGGCCAGTAAAAAGCGTCTGAACCGGGATCGTTCACCAGGATCATGCCTGCGATGGTCAGCCCGCGGAAGACATCCAGAGACTCGAGCCGCTGCGGCTTGCTGGCCGGAGAGATCTCGCGGGCAAGCGATGCTGGAGCTTTCGTGATCGTGCTGTCAGTAGAGGTTGCCATCGCTTAGTGGGACACTTGCAAGTTATCTTGCGCCTGACAAGATTGAAAGTAAAAAATCGAGCGTGCATGTACCGCCGCCATGACCGCCCCGCGGACAAGCTTCTTGGCTATCTCTTCCAGTAAAAGACCTACACCGATTCCAAGCAGGCTGCTATTGTAGATAAAACATGAATGCACATTTGGGAAGCCGCGCTCGCACGCTGTTCACTAAAAGCACGTTTATATTGATCGTTATTGCGGAAACGGTTCTCGCTGGTTCCGCCCAGACAGCCAGCCCGACTCCTACGCCTTCACCCACTCCGGCGCGATCGTCACGCGGGCATGGCGAGCCGACGCGGTTTGATATTCTGCGCGGCGCTTATGGCCCGTATCGCGCTAACAATGACCTGCTTTTTTACCATCTCGATATCCGCATTGATCCGGAAAAGAAACTCGTCAGCGGCAAGAACACCATTCGCTTCAAGATGCTCAAAGACGACATGCGAATTCAGCTCGATCTGGCTGACGCGCTGAAGATCGACAAAATTCTTCTCGGGGATACCCCGCTCAAGTATGAGCGCGACTCCGGCGCGGTCTTTGTGGACTTCCCGGAAGTACTGCACGCCGGCCGCGTTTACTCCATTGATTTCTACTACTCCGGCACCCCGGTACACCAGGGCAGGTTCGGCGGCTTTACTTTTGGGACCGATCAATCCGGCCATCCATGGATTTACACCGCGTGCGAGGGCATTGGCGCCAGCATGTGGTGGCCCAATAAAGACCAGTGGCGCGATGAAGTGGAGAGCATGGAGATCAGCGTGGCGATCCCAAATAACCTGGTCGATGTCTCCAACGGAAAATTCATGGGCAAGGCCGATCTGGGCGATGGGTACACGCGCTGGGACTGGCTGGTGCATTACCCCATTAATAATTATGACGTGTCCGTGAACATCGGGAATTACCAGCACTTCTCAGACAAGTTGGGCGACCTGAATATGGATTTCTATGCCTTGCCGGAAGACCTGGACAAGGCCAAAAAGCAATTCGCGCAAGCCAGGGGAATGCTTGAGGCGTACCAGCACTATTTTGGCGAGTATCCATTCAAGAAAGATGGATACAAGCTAATCGAGGTGCCCTATTCCGGCATGGAGCACCAGAGCGCCGTGACTTACGGAAACCATTTCGCCAACGGCTACCTTGAGCGCGACTGGACCGGAGTCGGCATCAGCCCCAAATTTGATTTCATCATCATTCATGAGAGCGCGCATGAGTGGTTTGGCAACAGCATTACCGCTGCTGACAGCTCAGATATGTGGATCCACGAAGCCTGGGCCACCTATCTTGAATGCCTTTACGTGGAATATATGTATGGCCGCGACGCTGGCCTGAAATATGTGAACGGATATAAAGTCAAGGTCAAGGATGACGAGCCGATCATTACGGCGCGCGGCGTCAATGGCGATCCACCGCAGGACCAGTATTTTAAAGGTGCGCTCTTCATCAATACGCTGCGCAGCATGGTCAATGACGATCGCCGCTGGTGGAAGCTGCTGCGCGATTTTTATCAGCATTTCAAATATCAAAACATCATGACGGAAGATGTCGTGCAGTATTTCAACCAGCAAACCGGAATGGACCTTACGCCGGTCTTCAATCAATATCTGCGCCACACGGCGATTCCAACGCTGGAATTGAAGTTTGACGACGATAAGAAAACGGTCGCCTATCGATGGAAGGTGGATGAGCAGGGATTTCAGATGCCGGTGCGCGTGGGCAAGAAAGACAATTGGCAGATCATTAAGCCAACCACTGACTGGCAGACCATGCCGACTTCACTAAGCAAAGACGAGTTCGATGTTGCCACCGATCTCTATTACGTTAACGTCACCAAGGAATAAGCCTTCCGCAAAGGCAGATTAAAGGTGGGCAGAATGACTACTTTACGCGAGCCTGCGGTCTTTTTGGCGATCGCTCTCACCTCGGAACAACTCAGCATCCGTCTGGTGAAGGCGTTTGAGCAGGTCTTCCCACAGCGCATCCAGGATTGGGATCTTCGCCAGTTCGTGCTTGGTGGTGATCGCGTGCTCTTGAGCGATGGCGTGGGGCGTAAAGCCGGTAACCTGCGCGGCGGAAGCAACCGAGATGTTGCGCTGGCACACTCCTTCCAGCAGCATCATGCGGAACAGCGCAGACTGAATGTTAGGGCCGGTAGTGATGGCGCCGTGGTTCGGCAGCAGTACCACGGGCTTCTTGCCTAGCGCCTGGGCAAACGGGCGTACGCGATCTTCTGATTGCGCCAAGCCGGTGAACTCTTCGTCCACAATCGCAATGTCATCCGCCAGCAGGCAGCTTTCCTGATCAAACGTCTGCGGTAATTTGCGGAAGGTGGTCCACGTTACCGTGTTGGGCGGATGCGTGTGGGCCACTGCGGCAATATGCGGGTTATAGCGGTGAATCACTCCGTGAAGATGGATGGTTTCATTCACGTAGGGCTTGACTGAAGGATCATGCTCCAGGACGTTGCCATTGAAATCCATGGTGAGGACGTCGGCAGGCGTCATGGTGGCGAACGACGGCCCAAAGCGGTTCACCAGCATCCGGTTTTCGCCTACGGTTATGCTGAGATGTCCGGCGTTACCCACGCTCAGGCCAAAGCGGTAGAGCAACCGCGCAGCACAGCAGAGATCGAATCTCAACCCATCCAAATTCATCAGTATCCTCCAATGCGCCGCTGAGCGGGACTACACATAGCGATGTGCAGTGCCGCAGCTTAGCTGTCTATTTGTCTTCGTCCAGGTATTTCACCAGGTGCATGTAATCTTCCCGGGCAGGCAGGAAAAAATCCAGGTTCATCACCGGTTCAGTTCCCAGCGGCTCAATATAGTGCACCACGCCTGCAGGTATCACCAGAAACGAGCCGGCGCCAACTTCATGCCCAACGTCGCCCACGTGATAAATGGCGCGCCCGCTCACAATGTAAGCCATTTGTTCAAACGTGTGGCTATGCGGATTCAGCTTCATGCCCGGATGGCATTCGTTCATCACCATCATCATGTCTTTCCATTTGAAGCCTTTCCGGCTGATTCCGGCACGCACCACTTCAGAAGGGATATTCTCCCAGTTGTAAGCCTTGCCGCTCGCTTTCTGCTCTGTCTTGGCGGTACTCATCGGGTCACGCTCCTTTCCTGGCCGGCAGGCGGCGCTCAGCAGCTTCTTCCAGGCCCAGCAGCGCTTCTGCATTGTTCTTGATCATGAATTCGATTTCCTGTTCTTTGATGCCGATATCCAGCAGCTTCTCCACCGTGTAACGCAGGCCTTCCACCGGCAGCGGATTATTTTTTTGTCCCAGGTCAGAGCCCAGAAGAGTGCGCTCCGGCCCGACTAACTCAATCCATCGCTTGAGCCGGTCAAAGTCCCAGAAATGGAACGTAGATTCCGGATGATACATGCACATGGAGTGCTCAATGTAAGCGCCCAGCCGGACAAATTCCTGCACATCTTTTTCGCTGGCATCAATCACAAAATCAGGATGGTTGATCAGCATGCGGCGCACGCCAACTTCTTTGGCTGCGTGCAGCAGCGCCAGTGCTTCCGGCACGGAAACATGCCCTGACGACAGAATCGCATCGGCTTCGGCGATCAGCTCCAGAATCAGCCGCGCCTGAGGAAGAAGCTCGCCTTTATCGTCCAGCACCTTTACCGGGATATCCGGCAACTCGCGTCCGACCTGCGAAGGAAACTTCATGTGCGGCTGCGCCTCGTGATGCTTAATGTGGTTGATGGATGAGATCGTAGGGAACCAGACAATCTTGCCGCCCATCCGCAGCGTCATATCGACAATGTAAGGATTCAAGCCGCCGACATAACTGTTGAGGACCACGCCGCCAAACACCTGCGTAGGAATGTCTCTGAGATCGTGGTTCTTCAGCGGCACCAATTCCGGCGCTGTGGTGTGATGATGGCTCTTGATGACGATAGCGCGCATTCCGGCCTGCGCCGCCTGCTGCGCAGCTTCCACTGCATCCAACCGCCGGGGAAAGAGCGATGGCGAAGGATGGATATGTAGATCGATTGATCCCTGCAACAGTCGTGCAACCGCGTCCATTGGGTTCCTCCTGGGTAGAGACAAAAAACTTACCAGCCAAAGCCTGGCAAACCTGCGTTCCTCGCCGATCCCCAGGGTTCAAGATTTTCTGCGCCCGGCTCCGCTCCCGGCGCCAGTTTCCGGTAGCTGCGATCAAAGTAAAGCAGCGGGTCAGGCGATTTATCTTTAAGCTCGCACTGCAACACGCGTCCCACAAAGATCATGTGGTCGGCCACAGGCAATGACTGTTCCACCTGGCACAAAAACCAGCCAAGGACCTCATTGAGCACCGGGATTCGCCGGTCTGAAGCGGGGGAATACTTCACTTCGTGAAAGTGCAGGTTGCGGGAGGCAAACTGTTCAGCATGTTTGCGGCCTGAGTGCGGCAGCAGATGCACGGCGAATGCGCCTGCTTCCGCCACGCCCTGGGCCGTGCGCGACGCTGTTGTCAGCGAAACCAGCAGCATTGGCGGCGTGGCTGAAACCGAGCAGACGGCCGTGGCCGTCATGCCCACCGGCTCCCCGTTCAGTGAACTGGTAATAATCGTTACACCAGAAGCCAGATGCCGGATTACGTCGCGAAATGCCGCGCCATCCGCGCTTGCGCCCGGCTCTGCAGATTTGGCCCTCGCAAATTCAGGCTGTGACATGGTTCTTCTCCCGCGCAGACGCGTTCTTCTGCGCCTCACGTTCATCCCACTCAGCAGTACGTTTGGCAAAGTCCCACACGCGTTGCTTAAGTTCCTGCTGCCGGGGGTAATTCTGGTAACGCAACATCGCCAGCCGCCATGGATCGCCGGAAAAATAGCGCTCATAAAGAGTCTGGCGTCCGGCGAACGAAGAACAGGAAACGTCCCAGGCAATGCGGAACAGTTCAATACGCTTGTCCGCCGGAATGGTTGCTCCCTGATAGTAACGCTCTACGTCAGCAGCGCGCTCGCTTGAGAGCTCGTCATGGCTTGGCACCATCACCAGGCCGCTGGCGCCAAGAATCTGGATGGTCTCTACCAGTTTGGGATAAAGCTGCGGGAAGAGCGTGCGCACAGTGAGCAGCGGCTGCTCATTCGGCAGCACGGTGCCATTAGGCCCAGGCACGCAGTCAACCTCCGATGCGCGAATGCAGCTCCGCACCAGCTCAACTGTATTGATCATTTCATGGATGTGATTTTGCACGTGCTGAAATCCGCCGATACCCACTGCGTCCGCCATGTTCAGCGCGATCCCGAGCAAAAACTCTGCTTTGGCCAGGTTTTTGGTGGCGAATTGGTGCATGATCTGGTTCATGGTCCCGGTCTCAGAGAACATGCCATTGCCCAGCTTCGGCTCCTGATAAATAAAGACGCGTTCCCATGGAACCAGAGCGTTGTCAAAAATGGCGACGCAATCCATCTCGTCAAGACGGGCAGAAAATGGATAGTCCTGGATGCGGCCATCGCGCGGCGTGATGGCCGGCCGGCAGATGAAGCGCAGCCCCTTTGTGGCCATTGGAATTGAAAACGCAAACGCGTAAGGCCGAGCTTCATCCGAAAGCTGCAGAAATGTGGAAGGAAAGACAGCAATATCGTTGGAAAACGGCGCCAGCGTGGCAATCATGCGCGCGCCGTGAATTACAATCCCCGCATCGGTCTCCTTCACAATGGCGGCTGCAGTACTTTGCTGCTGTACTGGCTTGGAACGGTCTGTCTGCGGATTGATGAGCGTGTGCGTCAGCGCCAGATCATTTTTGCGCAGGTACTCATAATAGCTGCGAATATTTTTGCCAAAACGCTCACCGCCGCGGGCAAAGTAATCAGGCGCGGAGCCAAGGCCGGTCATGTGGACGTTCATGAAATCCGGGCTGCGGCCCATCATGCCGCCAGTCCAATCCATCCACAGCTTCACCATTTCCCGGCGGCGAACCAGATCGGCTTGCGAACGCGGCTCAATGTAAGAAAGCCCGGTGCGCTCACCTTCCGGCGTGACGTAGGTGAGCTTCTCCTGAAGTTGAGGACCATGCTGCATCTCATACAGCTCTGCAATCGATTCGGCCACCGGCCTGAAGCGCGGGTCAAGCGTGACATCGCGGACCCGCTCGCCATCAATCCATATTTCGCGATCATCGCGAAGCGAATCCAGATACTGCCGGCCGGTTCGAATCATCCTCTGTCCTCTCGAATAGCTTCAAGTTAATCCTGGACGCGGAATGCCATGATTCCGTAGCCCATCATCCCAAACGGATAATAAAATTTGCGCTCTACACGCGCGTGTGACGGCAGGGCGGCGCGCATGGCCATCCACTGTACGACTTCCACCGAGTGCTCCCCACCCAGGCGGGCAAAATCCGCCATGGTGTAAGAGTTCAGCTCTTGCGGCGCGCTCTCAATCAGATCCATGAATTTGCGGTCCCATTCGGCAGTCACTCGCCCGCAATTTGGCCCGGTAAGCTGGTGGGAAAGGCCTCCGGTGCCAAAGACCACAACGCGCAAATCGCCGGGGAAGCTCCTGATGGCGCGGCCCACTGCTTCGCCCATTTGCCAGCATCGCCGCGGCGAAGGCAACGGATGCATGACGACGTTGATGGTCAGCGGCACTACCGGAATTTTCCAACCTTCATCCAGCAGCGGCATGGGAGAAAGGAATCCATGGTCGAGCGACATCCGATGTGACGCCGTAATGTCAAAGCCATCCGCAACCATGCTGGTGGCGATGTGAGAAGCCAGCTCTTTGTGGCCGGGAACAGGTGGAAACGAGCGTGCGCCAAGCCCTTCATCGGGAATATCGTACTGCTCTGCCAGGCCAATGCTGAAGGTGGGCCACGCATCGTAAAAGTATTGGTCGACGTGGTCGTTATAAATCACTACCAGCGCTTCCGGCTTCTGCGCTTCCAGCCAGTGCTGTGATTTTTCAAAAGCGCTGAACAGCGGCTTCCAGCCCACGTCATTGGTCATTCCATGATCGTAGGCATGTGCAATCGATGGCGCATGCGAGCAAGCCAGTCCGGCAACAATCTTCGCCATCAGCCATCTCCTTTCGTTACTCTAGACCAAGCGCAAACGTTTTGTTCTGCTCCGCCTGTTGCTTAAGAAAATCCACAAATTGCTGCTTGCTCATGCCACGCATGGCACCCTCAAGCTCCAGAAATTCAACATTGCTGGCAGCACCCAGCTTGGTGAGCACATAGATGCTTACGCCGGCCTCAGCCAGAGCGCGCCAGTCCAACTGGAGAAGCATCTTCCGTTCACGCGGAGTCAGTTCATAACCGGCTGCATAAGCTTCTGGACCAGAACGGAACCTTTGGCGGGTGGCTTCATCCCGTAGGTCATAACAGGCGCGACTTAGTCCATACAAGCTCATAAGATTCCTCGCTATGCCGTGGCGATCTTTGCCACTGTGGTCTCGCGCTTGCGGCCCAGATCGCGCGACAACCTCTGGGCAGCGTTCTTCAGTGCCTGCGCCAGCCCCGAATCCGGGTCTGCGGGCACTGAAGATAGAGTGCCGACAAACGCAATGGTTCCAGCCATCAGCTCATGGTCAAAGACCGGCGCGGCCACAGCGCGTATGCCCTCAGCCACCCTGGAGTTTACGAACACACCATGCTTGCGCGCCTCAGACATGCCGCGCTCCATCTCCCTGCGCTGGCCCTCAGGAAAATGCGCCAGCAGTTGATGAACTCGCAGGCGGTCGGGATGAAATGCCAGATAAAGATGGCCCTGGGCTGAATCAAGCGGCAGCATTGCGCCGAGCCGGATGTGAAGCTGCACCAGCTTCGATTGCGGCTCCCGCACCCGCACCACAACCGGACAATCGCCTGACCACAAGCTCAGTACGGCTGTTTCCTGCGCTTCCTCAGCCAGGTGCGAAAGATAATTCTCCGCCAGCTCCACGATCTGTACCCCGCCAACCGCCGCTGCGCCAAGCTGGATCAGCAAAGGCCCCAGCGCATAGTTGCCCTCGCCTTCCGCGCGCAAAAAGCCCGCGCGCGAGAGCGAAGCCAGGTAACGATGCGCGGTGGAGCGCCGCAGATGCAGCGTGGATGCAAGCTCTCGAACTTTCATCTGCCGCCCGTTTCCGGCGAAGACTTCCAACACGCAAGCCAGGCGATCAATCACCTGAATGGTAGAACCGCGACCGATGGCAGTTTTCTTAGCGTGCTTGCGGGTTGGTTGCGGTTTTGGGAGCATGATCCTGATTGCGAGACGATGCCCGCATTGTGGGACGAACGATGTTATTCACTCGTTCTTTGTTATGTCAAGGCGCGGCCCGCCTTGGGACAGCGATTTGCGTTTGCGGTGTTCTCGCCAGCCTCTACTCGGTTAGTGAGCACGCCTTCGCCGCGACCTGTATGCAGTACAATAGCTCTCAATTTTAGATGATCATGGCCAGCCTCTCTGCACAACTACGCCAGAAATTGAATACGCGTGCTGTTACGGGAACATTTGTAAAGCTTGGCCGCCGCGAGGTGATTGATATCCTTGCCCTTGCCGGGCTGGATTTTGCCATTTGCGATCTGGAGCATTCACAAATTACCGAGCAAGAAGCGGGAAACCTGATCACAGCGGGACGTGCCTGCGCCTTTCCTGTGATTGTGCGCGTCGCGCATTTTGATCCTGGCCAAATAAATCGATTGCTGGAGGCCGGCGCTGCCGGAATTCAGCTTCCGCAGGTGCAAACCAGAGAACAAGCCTTGGTTTTCCGCTCCGCGTGTAAATATCCGCCGGAAGGTTCGCGCAGTTTAAGCCTGGCACAGCCTGCGGCCGGGTATGGATCAGAGCCGCTCACGGAATATATCCATCGCAGCAACCAGGAAGTTTTGCTGGTGGGGCAACTTGAGAGCAAAGAGCTGGAACGTCCGCTGAGCGCTTTGATAGAGGGCCTGGATATTGCGTTCATCGGCTCTCTTGATTTGACCGTGGACATGGGAGCGCCGGGCAAGCTGGATGATCCAGCGGTACAGCAGCGCATACACGAGATTGAAGAGGCTGCCGCTGCAGCCAAAGTCCACCTGGGAATCTACGCAGACTCACCGGCGCGGGCTGCGCAGGCCGCGGCCGCAGGCTATCGCATGATCGCGCTCTCTTCTGATTTGGGAGCGCTGGCTGGATCGGTAAAAGGCTGGATCAAGCAGTTGGCTGAAGTTTCAGCGGCGGCAAACAGAGCATAAGTATGGACCTCTCCATTAATCTGGGAAAAATCCGGCTGAAAAATCCGCTGATCTGCGCTTCCAGCGAGATCACCATGACGGCCGCTGACATTCGCGCCGCCATCGACGCAGGCGCCGCCGCGGTGATTGCAAAATCGGTCAATGAGTCTCCTGCTGCCGCAGCACAGCTCGCAAAAGCTGATTACGTTCTGCTCGATGACGATTGGCGAGTTGTACCCTGGGACTCGCCGCACCGGCGCGATGCATCATTATTTTGCCGCTCCGGCCTGGCGCAGATGCCGCTTGAGCAATGGCTGGCGATGCTTGCTGAGTTGGACGCCTACGCGCAACAGAAGCAGAGCATTGTGGTGGGCAGCATCACCGTGGCCCAAGCCGATCCAGCGGCGGAGATAGCAAGAAAAATGGAGGCAGCCGGACTGCGCTGGATTGAACTGAACCTTGGAGCGCCGCACGGTCGCGAAGCCTCTGCTGTGCGCCAGGTAACAGCACAAGATGCCGTGCGCAGCTACGTCAGAACAGTACGGCGCGCGGTTTCTGTTCCGCTCGCGGTCAAGCATACCGCGCAGGCGGACGATCCGCTGGCGCTGACGGCAATCGCAATGGAAGAAGGTGCAGATATGCTGGTGCTGACGGGACGGATACAAGGCTTCATGCCCGATATCGAAACGCAGAAGCCGGTCCTTGGGTCATGGGGCGCGATTGGCGGAAGATGGGCGCTGCCGGCTAGCCTCTACTGGGTAAGCAAATGTTGGCGAAACGTCACAAAAGAAGTTCCCATCATCGGGACGAACGGAGCGCGCTCAGGGGAAGACGTTGTGCGCTTTCTGCTGAGCGGAGCGCGGGCCGTGGAGCTGGCGAGCGTTGCTATCACCAATGGCGTCAAGGTTTTTGAGGAGATCCTTGCCGGTATCCACAGCTATTGTGAGCGCAAGAGCATTCCGCAGCTCCAGGAACTCATTGGCAAAGCCGCCGATTGCGGCTTGACCTATGGTGAAATACCCGCGCAGGCGAACCAGCGCTTTCCCTGGAATACCTGAAATTGCAAGGCGCCACTTGATATGATTTAGCAAGCGCCCGCAGACTGACGAATTCAAAAAGTGAAACTGACCAAAAAAAATATATTGATCATCGTCCTGCTGATTGCCGGAGTAGGAATTTTTGCCGCTTTCAACCTCAGGGGAAAAGGGCCGATTGAGTATTACACGGCCAAGGTGGAAGCCGGGGAGATCAAACAGGTGGTGGAAGCCACAGGAACCATCAACGCCGTCATCACGGTCCAGGTGGGGTCACAGGTTTCTGGCACAATCTCCCACCTGAATGTGGATTTCAACTCGCGCGTGAAAAAAGGGCAGGTCATCGCGCAGATTGATCCGGCCCTGTTTGATGGCGCACTGTCACAGGCCAAAGCCGATCTGGAAAATGCCAGGGCCAACCTGGCGGTTGCCATTGCCAATACGGCCAAAGCCAGGGCTGCAGACGCACAGAACAGGGCCGACTATGAGCGCAATCTTGGATTGAGCAAACAAGGCGTGATCAGCCAGCAGGCGCTTGATCTGGCAAAGGCAAATGCCGAGAGCGCCACAGCCCAGGTTTCAGCGGCGCTGGCTACAGAAACCCAGGCGCGCGCGCAAGTCCAGCAAAAACAGGCGGCCGTGGAAGTGGCGCAGACCAATCTGGACTACACCACCATCCGCGCTCCCATTGACGGCACAGTAGTGGCTCGCAGCGTGGATGTGGGACAGACTGTAGCTGCGTCACTGCAAGCGCCCACGCTCTTCACCATTGCCCAGGACCTGACCAAGATGCAGGTTTATGCCAAGACGGACGAATCAGATGTCGGCCAGATCCGCCCCGGACAAAAAGTCACGTTCAAGGTGGATGCGTATCCGCGTGAAACATTCACCGGCACGGTCTCACAGGTAAGAATGAATTCAACCGTAGTCCAGAACGTTGTTACCTACGACACGATTGTTGATTTTGACAATCCAGAGCTGAAGCTTTTTCCCGGCATGACTGCCTACGTGAGTATTCCGGTGGCGACTGCGGCAAACGTGGTGAAGGTCCCTAATGGCGCGTTGCGTTACAAACCTGATATGCCTGCAGATGAAATCCGCGCCTTGTACCAGAAGAACGGCATCCCTGAAGGCGCCGGCCCCAGAACGCAAAGGGCAAGCGTAGAGAGCGCACCAGCAAGCCGCGCGCGGCCAGAGGGCGCTGCCCGCAAGAACCCTTCTAGTGGAACGGTGAACGATCCACCTTCAGAGATCCAGGGCCCAAGGTTTGACACACAGGTTGTGTGGAAGCTGCTTCCTGATAAGTCGATTGAGCCGGTGCGGATCAAAACCGGGATCACCGACCACACCTTTACCGAGATGATTCAGGAGTTGAACGGCGACCTAAAAACCGGAGACGAATTGGTAACCGGAGTGGCCCAGGGCCATGCTGCCAGCGCGCCGGGCGGTCCGGGAGTTCCGCGCAGACGATAGCTGCCCATGAGCTCACAGCAGACAAACTCGCTTCCATTTGCTGAAATCTCCAGTCCAAAAACCAGCGATGAAGCCGTCCTGCAGGTCCAGGACGTTCACAAGATTTATCAACTGGGTGAAACCCAGGTCCATGCGTTGCGCGGCGTAAGCCTGGAGATCAGGCGGGGAGAATTTGTTGCCATTATGGGCGCGAGCGGCAGCGGCAAATCGACGTTCATGAACATACTGGGATGTCTGGACAGGCCCACGTCTGGGAAATATCTGCTGGAAGGCACAGACGTTTCCCAACTGGAGAAGAAGCAACTGGCGGGAATCCGCAATCGCAAGATTGGGTTTGTCTTTCAGGGATTCAACCTGCTGGCGCGCACTACGGCGCTTGAGAATACTGAGCTTCCCACGCTTTACAGCCGCGTGGACAAAGCTGAGCGGCATGAACGCGCGATTGAGGCGCTGAGGATGGTTGGGCTGAGCAACCGGGCAGATCATTTTCCTTCGCAACTTTCCGGCGGCCAGCAACAGCGCGTGGCCATTGCGCGGGCGCTGGTCAACCGGCCTTCAATCCTGCTGGCGGACGAGCCCACGGGCAACCTGGATAGCCGCACGTCAGTCGAGGTAATGGAGATTTTTCAGTCACTCAATGACAAAGGGCTGACGATCATCCTGGTAACGCATGAACATGACATTTCGCAGTTTGCCAAGCGGACCATCGTTTTCCGCGACGGCAAGGTTCGGCGCGATGAAGCCGTTACAAACCGGGCACGCGCGGCGGAAGTATTGAAGACCATGCCGGTGCTGGAAGACTAAAAACATTCAATGGATTTGCTTTCCACATTGCGGATCGCTTTTCGCGCGCTGGCGCGGAACAAGATGCGCTCAATCCTAACCATGCTGGGCATCATCATCGGCGTGGGAGCCGTTATCGCGATGGTGGGAATTGGCCAGGGCGCTGATCAGACGGTACAAAAACAGATCGCAAATCTGGGTTCCAATATGCTTTTTGTCAGCTCAGGCTCCAGGAACTTTGGCGGTATCAGGCTGGGATGGGGCAACACCAAGACGCTGGTGCGTGGAGATGTTGACGCCATTCTGAAGGAATGTCCTGCGGTGGCCGCGGCTGCTCCTGGCACACAGGCTACGGCCCAGGTGGTGTATGAAAATGACAACTGGGGAACACGCATTACGGGCACTACGCCGGAATATTTTGAGATCCGCACCTGGCCCTTCCAGAGCGGCGCAAGCTTTACTGAAGACGATGTGACCACCGCCGCGAACGTCGCAGTGATCGGCGATACAGTCCGAAAAAATCTTTTTGCCGCAACGGAGCCGGTGGGGAAAACCATTCGTATTGGGAATCTGCCTTTCATGGTTGTAGGTGTGCTGGTCGCGAAAGGGCAATCGCCGGCGATGAGTGAAGACCAGGACGACACAATCATTGTCCCAGTGACGACTTTGCAAAAAAAGATTACCGGCCAGCCGTGGCTGCGTTTTGTGATGGTCTCCGCCAAGTCGCGCTCTGGAAGCTACCAGGCGAAGCAGCAGATTGAATCTCTGCTCCGCGACCGTCACCGCATCCGTCCGGAGCAGGGCGATGATTTCACCGTGCGCAATCTGGCAGATATGGCCGACCTGGCTTCAGAAGCCAGCAAGGTAATGACGGGGCTGCTGGCCTCGATTGCCGGCGTGTCTCTGCTTGTGGGCGGAATTGGAATTATGAACATCATGCTGGTTTCCGTGACAGAGCGAACGCGTGAAATTGGCGTTCGCATGGCCATTGGCGCAACGGAAGGCGACGTTCAGCGGCAATTCCTGATTGAAGCAGTTGTCATGAGCCTGATTGGCGGCGCCGCAGGGATTGGGCTTGGCGTGGTTGCGTCACTGTTCATCGCGGCAGGCGCGGGCTGGCCGATTTTGATTTCCAGCGAAGCCATTGCCGGAGCGGCGGCTGTGGCCATGGCGATTGGAATTTTCTTCGGCTACTATCCGGCGCAGAAAGCAGCGCGGCTGGACCCGATTGAAGCGTTGCGTTACGAATAAAATTTTTCATTCATGTCATTGAGCACAATCATTCGCGAGGCATTGCAGGCGCTGGTGCGCAACCGGATTCGCAGCGTGCTGACCATGCTCGGCATCGTTATGGGCGTTGGATCGTTTATTTGTGTTGTCGCTGTCGGCAATGCCGGCTCCAGCCGCGTGGAAGATCAACTGAGCAAAGTGGGGGACAACCTGATTTGGGTGGAAGCAGGCAGCCGCGCGGTGAATGGAGTCCGCATTGGCAGCCGTGGAACCAGGACTTTGGTGGAAGGCGATGTTCAGGCTGTGCTGGACCAGGTGCCAGGGGTGAAGAGCGGCACACCGAATGTGGATGGACACATCCAGGTAGTCTACGGCAATTTGAATTGGGGGACGCAATATCGCGGAGTGAGTCCTGAGTTTTTTGAGATTCGCAAATGGGAGTTCCGGCTGGGCGGCAACTTCACGCAGGATGACGTGGAAAGAAACGCTCCTGTGTGCGTGCTGGGCCAGACTGTAGCGACGAGTCTTTTTGGCGATGATGATCCGCTGGGCAAGACGATCAACATTCAGGCAGTGCCTTTCAAAGTGATCGGCGTGCTCCAGGGCAGAGGGTTCTCTGCCACGGGCCAGGACCAGGACGATTTTGTGGTGATGCCGATAACGACGGCGCAAAAGCGCATCACAGGCCAAGAGTGGCTGGATGACATCTTCTTTGCCGCTTCTTCCAGAGAAGAAATTCCTGAAGCGACCCGGCAAATCATCGGCGTGATGCGTGAAAGGCACCATTTGCGCGCCGGCGATCTAGATGACTTCAATATTCGCACGCCGGAACAGCTCATTCGCGCACAACTGGCTGCCGCCAACGTCTTCACGCTCTTGTTGGGCAGCGCCGCTTCACTGTCTCTGCTGGTAGGCGGCATCGGAATTATGAATATCATGCTGGTTTCAGTCACAGAGCGCACACGTGAGATCGGCATACGCCTGGCAGTGGGCGCCACCGAGCAAGATATTCAAATGCAGTTTCTCAGTGAAGCCATGGTGATGAGCCTGATGGGCGGCGCGCTCGGCGTGCTTGCCGGAGTGCTAGGCTCTTTTTTGCTGCAAAGTACGCTGCACTGGGAGATGCAGCTCTCAGCCCAGATCATGGTTATTGCAGGGTTATTCTCCGCCGGCGTTGGGATTTTCTTTGGTTACTACCCGGCCCGTAAAGCCGCACAGCTGGATCCGATTGAAGGTCTCAGATATGAATAGAAAGATTCTTAAAAACATGAAAATCACATCCAAGTATTTTGCTGCCGCGTTATCCGCTCTCTTTACGTTGTTTCTCATTTCCGCTTTCGCCCAAAATCAGGCGGCCAAGCCGGAAGTCCACGGCATCCAGATCGCCAACATAGACCAGTCGGTGGCGCCCGGCGATGACTTTTATTTCTATGCCAATGGAGAGTGGCTCAAGCGCACTGAAATTCCGCCCGACCGGGCCGGCGTCGGCGTCTTTTCCCGCCTTTCTGATCTGGCTAACAAGCGCACCGCCGCGTTAATTGAAGAAGACGCCAAGTCAAACGCGCCAGCAGGCTCCAGCGAGCGCCAGATTGCCGATCTCTACAACTCGTTCATGGACGAAGCAGCAATCGAGTCGCGCGGTCTCAAGCCATTGCAACCGCATCTGGATGCCATCCGAGCCATCACCAACAAGCAAGAGTTGGCTCACGCTCTGGGAGAAACTCTTCGCGCTGACGTGGATGCTCTGAACAACACGAATTTTCATACGCCGAATTTGTTTGGACTGTGGACTGCTCCTGGCTTCAACGACTCTGAACACTATGCCGCCTATCTGTTGCAAGGCGGACTGGAACTTCCTGACCGCGAGTATTACCTCTCTAACAGCCCGCACATGCGCGATCTCCGCACCGCGTATCAGAGCCACATTTCAGCCATGCTTAAGCTGATTGGCTTTACTGATACTGACGCTCGCGCGGCCCGTATTGTTGAGTTGGAACACTCAATTGCTGAAAAGCATCTGAGCCTGGCTGACAACGACGATATCCATAAAGCCAACAATACCTGGAAGCTTGCGGACTTTACCTCTAAAGCTCCCGGGCTGGACTGGGCAGAGTATTTCCGCGGCGCCGGCCTGGAAAAGCAGAAGGAATTCACGGTATGGCAGCCTACCGCGTTTGCCGGAGAATCTGCGCTTGTAGCCGCTGTGCCGCTGGAGACCTGGAAGGACTGGCTGGCCTACCACCTGATTGCAGATCATGCCGGGTTCCTGTCTAAGTCCGTGGCCGATGAGGGATTCAATTTCTTCGGCAAGATGCTTTTTGGCACGCCGCGACAGCGCCCGCGCTGGCAAAGAGGCGTTTTCCTTGTGGATGGCATGCTCGGCGATGCCGTGGGAAAAGTTTACGCACAAAAATATTTCTCTCCGCAAGCCAAAGCCCAGGCTGAAGCCATGGTGGCAAACATTATTGCCGCATTCCATAAGCGGATTGATGCGCTCCCATGGATGGCTGCTGCGACAAAAGCCGAAGCGCACACCAAGCTGAAGGCGCTCTATGTTGGCATTGGATATCCGGAACACTGGCATGACTACTCAGGTTATGAAGTGAAAGCGGATGACCTTTTTGGCAATATCTGGCGCGGCAACCTGTTTGAATACCATCGCCAGGTCAATCGTCTTGGGACCGAGGTGGATCGCATGGAGTGGTCCATGTCTCCGCAGACGGTAAACGCGGTGAACCTGCCGTTGCAAAATGCGCTGAACTTTCCTGCCGCTATCCTGCAACCGCCTTTTTTTGATCCGCAAGCGCCGGATGCCGTGAATTACGGCGCAATTGGCTCGGTGATTGGCCATGAGATCAGCCACACCTTTGATAGTGAAGGCGCCGCGTTTGACGCCCAAGGCCGGGTACGCAACTGGTGGACAGACCCCGATCTTGCGCACTTCAACGCTGCCACTGCCAAGCTTGCCGCTCAGTACGATACTTACAAGCCCTTCCCCGATCTTTCTGTGAACGGCAGACAGACCCTGGTGGAAGATATTGCCGATGTAGCCGGCATCTCCGCTGCTTATGACGGCTATCATGCAGCGCTCGGCGGCAAGCCTGCGCCAAAACAGGATGGCTTTTCTGGCGACCAGCAATTCTTTATAGCCTTCGGGCAAAACTGGGGATCAAAGACCCGTGAAGCTGCGCTTCGCCGGCAGGTCATGACGGATTCACATGCTCCCGGCCAATATCGCGTTGCTACCGTGCGCAACATTGACGCATGGTATCCGGCATTCAAAGTAAAGCCAGGAGAAAAGCTCTATCTGGCCCCCGAGGACCGTGTGCGTATCTGGTAAGCGCAAATGAAGAGGCCTGTGGTCTGGTTGTGTGATGGCGAGAATTTCTTTGCCCTCCAGTTCTACGGCCTAATGGCCGTAAGAATCAATTAAGATAAAAGCCCCATGCAATTCCCCGATTACAGGGAATTTTCCCGGCTGGCGCGGCAGGCAACGCTGGTTCCCGTGGCCAAAACCGTTGCGGCCGACCTGCGCACGCCCGTCTCGGCATTTTTGAGCATTGCCGCGCAGGAGCCGCGCGCCTTCCTGCTGGAATCCGTGGAAGGCGGAGAAAAAATCGGCCGGTACACATTCCTTGGCGCGCGACCTTACATGGTGTTGCGCGCCCGCGGCCGGCAAATCTCTCTGGAGCACGACGGCAAAAAGCAGCAGATGGAAGGCAGCGTTTTCCAGGTGCTCGACCGCCTTTTGCGCGAGCATACCCCTGCCCACGTTGCCGGATTGCCGCCATTTACCGCCGGCGCCGTTGGCTTGTTCGCCCACGATGCCGTCCGCCAGCTGGAAAAACTGCCGGAGATCGGCAAAGACGATTTAAAGCTCGCGGACTGCACGCTGATGTTCTTTAACCGTCTGCTGGCTTTTGACCACGTGCGCCATGAGATCTTCATCATCGCCACCGCCGACGTGCGCCGCCAGCCGCCGCGCCAGGCTTATGACCAGGCTGTCCGCGATATCGCGCGCATTGAAAAGCAGTTGACACTCCCGCTGCCTAAAAAATATCTACAGCCGGCCAGGGCGCAGAAGGGCAAGCTGAAGATCAATGTTTCCGTCAGCAAAAAACATTTTCTCAGCACCGTGGAAAAGATCAAGGAATACATCATGGCCGGCGACGTCTTCCAGGCCGTGCCTTCGCTGCGCCTTGAACTTGAGCCGCGCGTGCCGCCGTTTAATGCGTATCGCGCGCTGCGCCGCGTGAACCCTTCGCCGTACATGTATTTTCTCCGCATGGACGATCTCACCGTCCTTGGCTCTTCTCCGGAGATGCTGGTGCGCGTCACCGGACGCAAGCTGGAATACCGGCCTATCGCCGGCACGCGCAAGCGCGGCAAGGATGAAGCGGAAGACCAAAAGCTTGAGCATGAGCTCCGCCACGACGAAAAAGAGCGCGCCGAACACGTAATGCTGGTCGATCTGGGCCGCAATGACGTGGGCCGCGTCAGCGAGTTCGGCTCCGTCAAAGTCCGCGACCTGATGTTTGTGGAGCGCTACTCGCACGTCATGCATCTGGTCTCAGCCGTGGAAGGAACGCTGCGCCAGGACCTAAGCCCCGTGGACGCTTTCGCCGCCTGCTTTCCCGCCGGCACCCTCACCGGCGCTCCCAAAGTCCGCGCCATGGAGATCATTGAAGAGGTTGAGCCGGTGCGCCGCGGCATCTATGGCGGCTCAGTTCTCTACGCCGATTTCGCCGGCAACCTCGATTCCTGCATCGCCATCCGCACCATGCTGGTAAAAGGGAAGAAGGCTTACGTCCAGGCCGGAGCGGGCATCGTGGCCGACTCCGTTCCCGAGAGCGAGTATCAAGAGTGTCTCAACAAAACCCAGGCGCTGGTAAGGGCGGTGGAGCTGGCGAGGTCAGGGGAATAAAATCTCCGGGGTTTCAATTTCGGCGATTACCAATTTTGGCAATATTGGCAATTTGTTGCCCCCACCCCCTCCCTAGGTATCCCACTGAATCCCAGACCATCCCATGCGGGCCCCGTCCACGCGCGGTTTTCGCGTGGATGGGTAGAGTTTGGCGTGGGTTTCAGCGGTTTGCCCTTCCATTTCCTTGGTCCGATATCCGGCTTTTCCGATCAGTGTCATCAGCATTAATCAGCGGTAAGGTTTTGCCTTCCGATCACGGCGATTCAAGCCCCTCCCACCCCCTCCCTGGTATCCCAGGCATCCCAATTTGGCGTAGACTTCAGAGGGGTCATCCCAATCGGGCCCCGTCCACGCGCGGTTTTCGCGTGGATGGGCAGGAGATTGGCGTTGGGTTTAGGTGTTGTTTTTGCCGTGTCCGGCTAAAGGCTAAGAGCCAATAGCTAAGAGCTGCTTCTGTTTTCAAAGACCATCCCCCAGGACACACTTCCGCCCAGAGGCCAATATTTTACTTTACCATTTCTTCGCCTTTTTGTCAAGGAAAATCGGCGGGAGAGCGGGCCATTTA
The DNA here is from genome assembly GCA_035279585.1 of Candidatus Angelobacter sp. GTDB lineage: Bacteria > Acidobacteriota > Terriglobia > Terriglobales > Acidobacteriaceae > Angelobacter. Next base: position 28,500 of record DATEHN010000036.1, read on the forward strand.
TGGCCGCGAAAAGAACGTTTCCCAAAGCCCCTTCCTTGCGCCGCAGGCCCGCGCGCAGCAGAGCGGAGCGCGCTAAATCAATTTCTTTTGTCTCGGCGTCAAAGCCGCCAGATGCTCCAACTTTGTCGGCTGCAAGGTTTCAAAAACCTTCTGCCCGACCTTCAGATATTGCCATCTCGTTCCGCTAAGTTGTGTGGCATTTTCGCACCATTGGGAAGCTGCGCGGTCTTTGTAAGAAACCTCCAGATCCTCGGCGCCTTTGGTTTCCAAAACCCAGTGCGTCTGTTTGCGATCAATGGCAACAAAATCAGGATAGTAAGATCGTAGATTCATGCCTGAGTCCGTGTAATCTATGGAAAAACCAAATGGCTGCGGTAACTTCGCAAACGCCTTTACGTCTTCGGCGTTGTCCAAAAACCTGGCAAATTCCCGTTCAAATTGATTGTCACAGGGAACTAAATTGAATACTGTTTTTGTTCCATCCCACACCGGACGCGACCATGGGAAAGGAACACAAACCGAGAGCATCCTTGCCGGCTCCAAGAGTTGCGGTTCTTGTTCTGCAATTGTTAGTTCTTTGAGTGTCTTTGAAAAAACATCCACGCACACGTAGTGCGCCACCGGCGTGCTCATCGCCCTAATCACGTTTATGTCGTCCAGGTTCACAAGTTCCCCAAATGCTTTCTGCTCAAAGAACTCACGCACCTTTGGCGCAAGGACTGCAAACTGCGAGGGCAGCTTTACTTGCTCCGCAATACGCCGTGCGTAATAACCAATTACTTCTTGTGAGGTCTGAGGCTCAGGGATTTTGTAGTCTCGTTCCACTTCCTTTTGCAGCGTGATAATGTCATAGCCTTCGTAGCGGAAAGTCTTATTCTTCGGATCATCCGATGACAGAGGCAGCAGAATTGTCTGGAATGACATCACGTCCAGCCCGGCGATCTCATCGGCCAGGGTTTTCTTTCGCACCAGCGTCGGCGAGAGCACTGGCAGCCCAATATCGTATTCTTTGCGGTTTTCCAGCGGCAAAATGGTCGCAATCCGCAACTTCTCTTTGCCCAGCTCAAACGTATCCAGCTTCAGGTCTTCAAGCTTTTCCAGATCGTCAACAAAATCGAGGAATTTTTGGTTGCCAATAATGTCTACCCGCTCCGTGAATCCCACGGGCACATCGCGGAACATCAATCGCAACCCACGCCCAATCGCTTGCTCGGGAAGAATGTTGGCCTTTGCCGTGTAGGGCCGCAATCCTACAACTACAGTGACGTTCTTCACGTCCCAGCCCTCACGCAACATCAATACACTCACAATCGCGTGAATCGGGCTCGCCACGTCGTCTACGCGGCGCACTGCATCGCGGGCAACGTCCAGGTCTTTCTTGCTCACTTCGCCGGATTTGTCGGTATGAATAATTTGCGTTTTTGTTCCGGCAAAATCCTCCGGATAACGTTCCCGCAGCCACGCGCCCACGTCTTCAGCGTCTTCGGTGCTGTTCATCATGATAAAGAGCACCGGTTTTCGCTTCAGCGCACTAAGTTGCTCCCGATATTCCCGCCAACGCTCCACCGCTGCCGCCAGATAGCCGCGATAGCGCACGCTGGCAATCTGTGACTTGGCTTCATCAATTTTCGCAATGCCCTTCATAGGACGTTTGACAATGTTGTCAAGAATGGCCTGTTTCAATGGATAATCGGAGATCGTCCATGGGAAGATCGCGCCTTTCTGGAAGCGCGGCGTGGCGGAGAAATCAAGCTGCGCCGTAAGCGGCGTTTCTTTGTGCAGCGCTCGGATTACGTTGTTCCACTCGCTCTCCTCATCGTGCGTATGGTGGGCCTCGTCATTCACCACCAGCAGATGTCCGGCCCGCTTGGCAATTCTCTCCCCGAAGTCGGTTACCTCAATCTTCTTGGTTGGCGGTTTCGGGCCAAGGATGGCGGTCATGGCATCAGGTTCTTCATCGCCGTTTCGCTCTGGCCGCTCGTAGAACTGCTGAATGTTGGTTAAAAACAGTGCGCCTTCTGCCGGTGCCCGCTCGCTATCACCCCGCATAATGCAATCAAGCTCCCAGAAGATTCTGAACTCACGCGGAATAACCGGATCTACCTCGAAAATTCTGCCCCCAGCAAAATCTGTTTTTAGCCTTTCCAGCACAATCACGTTTGGCGCGAGCAGCAGGAATGTCTTTGCATAGTCGTGGGCTATGTCATCCTGCTCGCGCACTGCGTTGAGGAACTGCCAGGCTATCGCCAGCGACATCACTTTAGTTTTGCCGCTGCCTGTCGCCATCTTCACGCTGTACCGGCCAAACTCATCGTAGGAGGGAAGCCGGATGTCCTTCCACTCCCGCGCGTATTTTTCCAGCAGCGCTTTCCGGCTCCGCACTCTCTCGGCTTCCCAAACAAAAATGAGGGTCTCAATGGCTTCCTGCTGCGATGAATGGTATTTAAACGGCGCTCCGGTGCGAAGCTTGTGATCGTTATAGAACCAATGCTTTAGCAGGATTCGTGTCGTGTCCGTGATGCCTTGGTAATCGGCGGACCGCCATGCTTTCACGGCTTCACGCAATGCCGGGACACAGGGGCCGGAGCGCAGCCGCGCGGTTATATCTAATAAATCTGGCTGGGCCAGAGGATCGGTGGATTTTTTCTTACGCGGCATAGAACTTTACTTCTTGGTACGGGCGTAAGTATCAAATTGCGTCCATCCAATTCTTATACCGCTCTTGCTCCGCTTTTTAGCCGGAAGCCACTCCAACGCCCCTTCGCTGATTAGGAGCCTCCCGAATGCCCCTCCATTCCTTTTAATCCTGATTTCAATATCAGTCTTGCCTAGTTTTCGTTCAGGCAAAGTAAAGAACACGTCATGACCGGCCATATCATCTTTCCTTTCTCTTACTTGATCATTATTTCCAACGTTTTTGTTGTGTCATTCCCCAGGATATCGATAACCTTTACAACAACTCGGTACTTGCCGGCCTCCGCGTATGTGTACTTCGCCTGAAGCTCAATTTTGGGATCTTTGCGCGTGCGGTATGACTGCCACTGGTTGTGGAATGTATCTTCCTTAAAGTCCCAGTCCACGGCCCAATAATCCACCATCTGGCTCCAGTGTTTGATCGCAGTCCGGGCCTCTTCCGGCACATCATCCAACGGGATAACAAAATCACTCAGCTTCAGGGTGACCTCGCGTTTGTTCTGTTTAACATCTACTGCTAACGCGCCCAATTCAAAAAACTTCACATCCCCTTGCTCGACCGCCTTCTTTTCCAGAACTTCACGAGGGATTTTTTTGAACGCCACATCCACCCTCGATTCAGCGGCAACGTTTCTCGCTGTTTCATTCAATTCGAAAGCGAACTCCCAGCCCAAAACATCCACAGCAGCCTTCCCGCCCGCCGCGCTCGCCGCTTTCCAGACCTCGCGGGCTATTGCCTTCACATCGGCAATAGTCACCGGCGCGTCAACAGCGCCCACATGCACCATGCGGCCAGCTTTAATGCCATGCAACCAGGTCTGGCCACTCAGGTGCTTTGCATGATAAAGGTCAAGAATAAACTGCCTGTAAGCCGCCTCACGCTGGCGCTGCTCTGCCAGATGGTCTGTGCCATTTGAGGGAAATTCAGCAGACTGCCAGGCTTGGCGCTCATATTTACCAAGGTTTTGGACAACGAACGGCTTGACGCCCGGAATTGCTAGCAGGCGCTTGCGGGCAGTATGTACCGCGAAGCGTCCCAAATCGCAAGCAATCCATCGCCTATTTAATTTTTCCGCGACGGCCGCGGTAGTGCCACTACCCACAAAGCAATCCAGCACAAGATCGGATTCATTCGAAGATGTCTTGACTATTCGTTCTAAAAGCGCTTCTGGTTTTTGAGTAGGATAATTAACCAACTCAGCAGACTGATTATGGATCTTTTTTATATCAGTCCAAATGTCCTGAATTGCCATTCCTTCATATTCGCTTTCGTACCTTTTGAGCCTTGGCACTCCTCCTGCTTTTTGTGGCCAGTGTAACCGATCTTCCTCATCATATTTTTTGAGGGTTTCAATCGGGCAGCGCCACAAAGTTCGTACACCCTTGTATGTGTAATCGTATCCCCCACCCGACAACCCTAGGGCCGATAAACTAATTCGTTGGTATCGTTCCCGCCGTTTTTCGTCATATTGATCAAAGAATGTTTCGATATAGTCTGTGTCCGGTGGCTGGAGGCCAGGATTCCACGTTCGCTCGGTACCCTTACCATACAGGAGAATTGCATCGTGAATAATCCCAAAGCGGCCCGAATCACTGTGACCGAAAGCGCGACGCCAAACTACTTCATTTATGTAGTAATCAACACCAAAGACTTCATCCAGCACCACCTTAACGTAGTGGCTCATATTCGGGCCGATGTGCACATATAAGGAGCCGCATTCAGCTAATAATTCGTGTAGTAAGACTGCAGTCTCATAGAACCACTGGATGTATGAGCCTAGGCCCTTCCCCCATGTATCCCGATACGCTTTTTGCTCGAGGATTGAAGGTTCTTTTACAAAGCTCTCAATTGAGCCTGGTATCGTTGTCTTAAAAGAAAAGTCTGCTCCCGTGTCAAACGGCGGATCGACATAGATCAGATCCACCCTTCCAGCAAACTCGGGCAAAAGCGATGGCAGCACATACTTCTTGTCACCCCAGATCAGCCGGTTGCGCCATTCGGTTTCCCGCCCCGACGCAAACAATTCCATTGTGCGCTGGCGGTCGGCAGCGCTTTCATTCACTGTCTCGATGGTTTGAAAAGGCAGCGCGACGCGTACGGGCAATTGCTTCTTGCCATCCACATACTTGCCATCCCAGATGAGTTCCGTCATTCCCCTGCCTTGCCAAAAAATTGCGATGAGAGAAATGCCAGCTTAGCATCCGCTCTCATGAATGGGAAGACAGTCCGGCTCAGGAACGACTTGGAAGCGCGCTCCGGCTTTGCTGGTCTTTTCAGGCCGCTCCGCTAGGCTGCGCCATCTTTTTGCGCGCTCCGCTACGCTGCGCGCGGATCTCCACCCCGGGCCTGCGGCGCAAGGAAATGATTTTTCCCGACGATTTGACGCCATAAATGCCTGCTCCACCCTGTGGATGCCGGAGATTTCTATCCGATTGAGGAATGATTTTTCTTGACAAAGAGGCGAACAAATGGTAAAGTAAACTATTTTCCTCTTAGTGAGGAAAAGCAGTAGGTGGACGCTCTTTGAAAACAGAAACAGCTCTTGGCTATTGGCTCTTAGCATTTAGCCGGACACGGCCAAAACAACACCGATTCAAGCCCTAAACATTGGCGGAAAAGAGATTCGACCGGTCGGTCACCGTTCGGTTGAATTGGGGTTGGGCTTTTGTTTTCAACAAGGGCGTTATGGGGGGTGCCTATCCCATTTTTGTGAGACCCGGCACCACTTTGCGACCCTCTGCCGATTCTCTCAGCATTGGGTCGATTTGGGTCGGCTGGGGTCGAATTGGGTCAACATAGGGGGTAGGGCAGGGGTAGCTGTCTCAAATCGGGGGTTCACCGTTCACAATCACATCTGGGGATAAATTTCCTGTCTCACCTCAGGGGTGCACCTCACAACTCTACGCCAAATTGGGATGACTGGGATACCTGGGAGGGGGAGGGCATCCTTTCGGATTGCCAAAATCGGTAAGCCACCCCGTCACGCGAGGCGCGCGCCGAGGACCCCGGTAATTGCCAAAATTGGGAAAGTGCTGGAATCGCCCAAAGTTGAAAGCCCCTACAATCGTTTCCGATCATAGGGGCCACAAGTGATGCCGGACCTGTAAGCCGAATTCTGTACGGCGTTGCCGCCGCTGACGGTCATTCCTCTAGGCCGTCCATTGCTGAACGGCTCAAGCGACCTACCCGAAAGTTTGACGCACCGAGCAGGCACGCATGGAAGCATTTTTTCAAGGGCTCCGCAACGGCTTGCGCCTGCTGCGCCCTCGCATCCGGCTCAAGCTGTACGGCTCTCGCCGTCTGCTCACCCAGATGCTGCTCCATTCCTTCCCTATTTGATCTTGCTCCGTGTGGGGTTTGCCATGCCCCTTGCATTACTGCAAGGGCGGTGCGCTCTTACCGCACCTTTTCACCCTTACCCCGTTAATTCGAGGGCTCCGCAACGGCTTGCGCCTGCTTCGCCCTCGCGTCGGTTCGAGCAGAACGGCTCTCACCGTCGCTCACCCCGGCCCAAGGCGGTATATTTTCTGTGGCACTTTCCGTAAAGTGAGCTTGACCTCACCCTCCCGGACGTTATCCGGCACACTGCTCTGCGGAGTTCGGACTTTCCTCTCTCTAAGCCGCGCAGCCCAGGCAAAAGCCCGGCGTTCACGGCCAGACAGCGACCATCCGGCCCGACATCAACTATCCATATTATAGGATGGATTCGGATTGACTTTGACCCCAGGATGGCCTCAGACTGCTCAAATATTTCATTCCAAATTCTTACGGCTTTGCCCAAAAAATTGCATAGACCACTGATTTACACTGATAACACTGATCAAACAAATGCTTTGTTTAGGATCTGCTGACAAATTGACCTTTTCTTATCAATGTCCTCAGCGTTCATCAGTGGTAAGAGTTGTTTTTTCAGGCAAAACTGTTATGCCGTACCCTCTGAGGAGATTTTCATGAAGCGACGAATTGGCATGTCTGTGCTGGTGTGTGCACTCATCCTCATTCCTGCCGCGATGTTCGGTTTCTTTGACAAGCGCCAGCCTACAGATGCAGAACAGAAAGCCATTACCAAGTACGCCACGGTCATGAACAAATTTTTCGATAAGATCGGCGGGCCTGACTGGGACGAACATGTTGACGAGACCATTGAAAACCCGATGGTCAACGTGATGGATGATCGTCCGCTGGATATTGACCAGTTGCTGCGGCGCACTTATGAGGTGCGGCAAGGCTCCAAGCGCTACCAGACGTTGATCCAACCGCGAATGCAGAAGCTTGAGCTGATGAAAGACGCATCGCAAAAAGATCTGTGGCGGGCGCAGACTGAAGACCTGAAATATCTGCGGATAGAAGCTCAGTGCAACATGTTTGTGGTCCCCATGTCGGACAGGCCTGATCCCAAACATGACCCCAAAGTGCCGGGAGCAACTTTTGTCCACCAGGACCGCAACAACACTTTTGAGCACGGCGTTGCCTATATCCTCTTCTTCAGCAATGGGCGTCCGGGGAAGTGGGACGAAACTAACGACGTCTATCGCAATACCTTTGTTCATCCGCCGAATAGTCCTTATATTGAGAACCTGGAAATCCGGATTTACGGCGCGGAAGACCGCATTAAGGAGCTTTTCCGCAAGTTGGACTGGAAGCAGGTAAACGCTGCGCTTACTCAGTAAATCCGGCAGTGCAAGCCCAACGGTTTTAGAGAAAGCCTGCGCCGCAGAGTTGCTTTTGCGCATCCAAACAGAAACTAAATCAGTAAGGCCAGTGAAAGATGCGCCAGAGTAAAATACATTCCAACGTTCATGCTTAGTCTTGTTCCAGGATTGCTGGCAGCCGGGCTCGCAATTTGCGGCATGGGCTTTTATTTGCTGTGCCTTTGGAGCGCCCTGCGCTTTCAGCGCCACGGCCGCGATCCACGGCCCACGGCCACGCCGCCAGTTACCATTCTTAAGCCTTTGCGCGGCGTTGATCCGCAGATGTATGAGAGCTTCCGCAGCCATTGCGTGCAGGATTACCCGGAATACGAAATTATATTTGGCGTGAGTGAAGCTGACGATCCCGCAGTGGCAGCGGTTGAGCAACTGATGCGTGAGTTTCCGCAGTGCAAGATTCGCCTGCACGTTTGTCCAGAGGTGCTGGGCAACAATCGCAAGACCAGCAACCTGGTCCAGATGCTGGCATTTGCCGGCTACGATCACATTCTCATCAATGACAGCGACATCTTTGTTACCCCTGACTATCTTCGCCGCGTGATGGGGCCGTTTGCGCGACGGGAAGTCGGCATGGTGACGTGTCCTTATCGCGGCATTGCTGCTGATACGATTGGCTCAAAGCTGGAATCCATCGGCATCAGCACAGATTTCATTGCAGGAGTGCTGGTGGCCCGGCAGATTGAAGGCGGAATTCACTTTGCGCTGGGTTCAACGCTCGCCATGAGCCGGCAGGCGCTTGAGGCCATTGGCGGCCTGCTGCCGCTGGTTGATTATCTGGCTGATGATTTTGAGCTTGGCTACCGCATTGCCCAGGCCGGATATGAAGTTGTGCTGACCGATATTGTTGTGGAAACGCATCTGCCGGCCTACAGCTTCCGTGGATTTTTTGAGCACCAGATGCGCTGGGCGCGCAGCACGCGCGACTCTCGGCGCATGGGCTATATTGGCTTGCTGCTCACGTTTGGCTTGCCATGGGCGATCTTTGCCGTGTTGTTTGCTCCGTTCAGTTGGTGGTCATGGACAACGCTGGCTGCTGCCGTTGCTCTCCGCGCTGCCGTGGCCATTCAGGTTGGGGTCGGAGTAGTGCATGATCGCGCTGTTTGGAAGAATCTTTGGCTGCTGCCGCTGCGCGATCTGGTGGCTTTCTGGGTCTGGTTTGCCAGCTTTGTCGATCACACGGTCCACTGGCGCGGCGAGGTGTTTATTCTGGAAAAAGGCAAAATTCGCCCGGCTTTTCCGCACGCGCCTGAACGCCTTACGGCTGCTAAGGCTGAGCAAGACAAGGTTTCGGCGCATTCGTAAGCACCAGCTTGCCACACATGCCCGGACGCGCTTTTTCTTACATAAAATCAGGACAAGGTTCTGGCCCATTCCTAACCAGCATCTTTCCGCCCCATCTGGCTAGCACGCACGCATTTGTCGGTTCTCTAAATAGGAAATCAGGCAGTCTGTCTTTCTGTGGACACTCATTCGTTGCTTCAGCCTTGGGTTTTGCCTTGGCATCAGTCAGAAGAAAAACGAGTGTATCGCTGTTCCATAACCGTTCAAACGATGCGTTGTCATCAAAGATCTGCGGCGCATCGGGGAACTTCGATCCATACCAGATGTTGTTGCACTGCCCATTGAGAATGCGCATCTGGCGATGCGTGTAGAAATTCACACTGGAAGCGGCCTCATAATCGCCGTTGTCTTCGATCACCGCGCCCGGTTTCCAGTTCCGCTCGATCTCCTCAGCCAGCGCTTTGGATGAAAGCACTGGAGAAAAAATCTCCAGCGCTCGATGCGTGGCCAGCAGCAGCGCCACCGTCATGAATGTCAACATCATGTTCGCCGCGAATGTCCGATTGCCGCGCCGCAGCAGAAAGTTCAAGAGAGTTCCCAGCGCGAAAGCGATTCCGGTGATCAGCAGCGGCATCTTGAAGGCGCCCATCGCCTGTGGCGTCAGGTCGAGAAAGTGGCCGAAAGAGAGCGCGTAATCCTGCGGGTTTTGCTTGAGCAGTTCGGCAATATCGTAACCTCTCGGGGGCGCTTTCGCCTGCCACGCCAGCAGTAAGCAGGCAATACAAACAGCCACGCCAATCACTACCATCACCAGAGATGAGATCCTGCCGCTGCGCCGCTCTGCGCTTTCGCGTGGTGAGACTGTTTCCCGCGCCAGCCATCCGCCAATCAGCAATGCCACTCCCGGCAAGCCGGGAAGAACGTAATATTCCTGACGGCTGGAGAAGCTGAAGAACAGCAGGATCAGGAGCGGCCATAGAAAAAATATCAGTGTCGCTCGCTGCTGTGCATTTAGGTTATCGCAAAGAGCCGAGAGCTTTGCCGGCACCTGCCGCAAGGCCTGAACAATGAATGCAGTCCACGGCATCAGCCACAGCAGCATCAATCCCCAGAAAAGCCAGAGCGGAACGGTGTCGTAATCCGCGGGATAGCGCTTCTTTAAATAGCGCAGAAAATGCTCATTGATAAAGTAAAACCAGAAAAATCCCCGAGCCTCTCCCTGTGCTGGATTGCGCAGCCCTGCCAGCACGTGCCACGGCGCGGCGATCAGCAGAAAAACTAAAAAACTGGAGAGCAGGCGCAACTTCAACAGGTGGCGCAGGTTTCTTGTGAGCAGCAGATAAAGAACGATTGTTCCCACCGGAAAGACCAGACCGATCAGTCCTTTGGTCAGGACGTTGAGTGCCATGGTTGCGGCCAATCCCCAGCATATAAGGATGGACGGCTGCTCTCCGCGCTCGCTCTGTTCCAGCGTGGTCAGAAAGAAATCAAAGCCAATCGCCAGCCACAGAGCCACCAGCATCTCCGGGATAAGAAAGCGCGTGTAGATAAACGGTCCAAAGCCGGTGCCAAGCGCCAGCGCGGAGTATAAGCCGCCTTCATCTCCATAAAACCGCCGCCCCATCCGATAGACAAGCAGCAGCAAGGCCAACATGCCCAACGCAATAGGCAGCCGCGTTGACCAGTCATGCACCCCAAACAATTTGTAGCTTGCGGCCACCAGCCAGTAAATAAGCGGCGCTTTTTCCAGATAGCGGAAGCCGCCATTAATGTGCAGCGTGACCCAGTCGCCGCTTTGCGCCATCTCTCGCGCCGCTTCGGCATGAACGGTGTCCGCATCGTCCATCAGGGGAGGGTGAAATATGGTGGATATATACACAACGGCCCACACCAGCACAATCAAGGCGATGAAAACCCGGTTCCGGCGGGCGGAAGAACTGGAAACAAACCATGCGGATGAAGGCTGTGTAGAAGTTTGCGTCTGCATGAACGCATTCATTATATCGGCGGCTCTGCCAGGAAAGTCTGCAACGATCCAGCGATAGAATGCACTATCGCTCAACCGGGCCTGTCTTCTTCAAAGGCCCCGGACAGTTTTTTTGAAAATATGGAGGGTACTGCATGAGCAACCGTTTTACGCGTCGTCGCTTTTTGGCCACGGCAGGCGCAGCCGGGGCCACTGTGCTGGGCTCCTCAATCTTCAACCTGGATTCCGTTTGGGCCGCGCCGCCCATGCGCCGCAATCTCGGCGGCATGTCGGCCAGCGATCCCATCCTGGTCTCTTACGCCAAGGCCATCAAGGCCATGAAGGCTTTGCCCACCTCCAACCCGCTGAGCTGGAATTATCAGGCAGCGATTCACCGCACAACCCTTTCAGGCTCGTTTACGGCCTGGAACACCTGCCAGCACGGGACACATTTCTTCTGGTCCTGGCACCGCATGTATCTCTACTGGTTTGAGCGGATCATCGGCAAAATGTGCGGCGATCCCACCTGGAGGCTCCCTTTTTGGGACTATCACGATCCTTCGCAGCGCACCCTGCCGGTTCCGTTCCGCGATTCCTCGAGCGCACTCTTTGTTGCCGATCCGAACCGCGGCCCGGGCTGGAACACAGGGGCGGCATCGTTCCCGGCCTCGCACGTCGATCCTTCTGCCGGCATGGCCGAGCTCGACTATTTTTCCGGCCAGAGCGATATCGAAAACAATCCCCACAACAACGTTCATGGCGATGTCGGGGGTTGGATGGGCGGCGTCCCCACAGCGGCCCAGGACCCGGTCTTTTACGTCCACCACTCCAACATCGACCGCTACTGGAATCTGTGGCTGGCGCAGGGCGGCGGACGCCACAATCCTCTCAGCGACTCCGCCTGGAAGACCACTACATATACGTTCTTCAATGAGAGCGGGACAGCCGTCACCATGTCCGCCTGCGACATCCTGCGCTGCGCTGAGCAGTTGAACTACACTTATGAGGGCGAGCCAGCCGAGGTTAAGGAGTATTGTTTGAGGATTATCTTCCCCTGGTGGTGGCTGGTGGTTCAGGTCCTGATCCATTGGCCGGGTCCCCCGGTCGAACTCGGTGAGCGCGAGGTCTCGGTTCCCATTGACATCGCACAAATCCGCGAGCGCATCCCTGCTCTCCTCCAGAACAGGAATGAAAGACTGGTCATTGAGCTCGATAATGTGGTCGCGGACCGCGCTCCCGGCGTTGTCTGGGAGGTCTATCTCGGTGCTCCGCCGAACACCGTTCTCACCGCGGAAAGCCCGCACTTCCTCGGCACCATGACCCTGTTCAGTGCTGGCGTCCGTGAGCATGCTCACGGCGAGTTCCAGCCTGCACACTTCACCTTCAACGCCTCCAGGGCAATTGAAGCTGCTCTGCGCACCAAACAGGAAAAACTGCCGCTCGTCTTCGTTCCTACCGGCCCGCTTATTGACGGCAAGCCTTCGCATCCCAAGGTGCTGTCGTCGGTGCGGATTGGCGCAATCAACGTTGCCCTGGCGCGTAATGAAGAACGTAAGGAAGGTGTCGTGCCGGGACGTCCGGAAATCGAACCCAACCGGCCGAAATAGAAGCCACCTGGAATACGTGGATAAAATCAGGACCGCAAACCAGAGCGAATGCGCAAAAATCAGGTTTTCAGTTTGAATATGATTCGTGTAATTTCGTGGACGTTTGCGGTCTAATTTTTCTGGAAAGGGGCGTAATTTGTTGTATCTTATTGAAAATAATTACCTAACAACAAGAACCAAAACGATGCATTTCAGCATTCGCTATTGGCGAATCGCGAATGTAAGATATGTGTATGAACTTGAAGTCTCAAGACGTTATGGTGGCTATAAAACTCCTTTCATATGGAGAGAAACGCCCCCCCATTTCTGTAATTGCGAATAACTTGGGAATTAGCCCTTCTGAAGTACATGGTGCAATGAAGCGTCTTCAATCCACAAGGCTCATCCATGGTCCTGAGCTACAGAACAAACCTAACATCTCAGCTCTTGAAGAATTTTTAATCCATGGTGTGAAATATTCTTTTCCCGCTGAACATGGATCCATAACTCGTGGTATTCCCACCTCCTATGCAGCTCCGCCATTGAAGAATGAAATTTTCTCTAATGATGAGTTACCCCCGGTATGGCCATGGCCAGAAGGAGATGTTCGCGGCATCGCCTTCAAGCCACTCTATAAAACAGCTCCACTTGCTGCCTCAAAGGACTCTCGTCTTTATGAACTTCTGGCTCTTGTTGATGCCATTCGCGATGGTCGTGCTCGCGAACGCAAAATAGCCGAATATGAGCTCATCAAGCGACTGCGACCCATCCATGCCACACCGTAATTCGCAAATATTGATAGAAGCCGCGCGCCTTTTGAAGCCGATGTTGGGAGAGATTGCATTCGTCGGCGGCTCCACAACTGCTTTGCTCATTACAGATCCGGGTGCCCCTGATGTGCGGCCATCGTATGATGTAGACGCTATTGCCGAAATCAGTTCGTATGCCGCTTATGCTGATTTTTCGCAGCGACTAAGAAATCTTGGCTTTCGTGAAGACAATACAGAGGGAGCTCCGATCTGTCGCTGGCTTCAGAACAATACAATTTTGGATGTGATGCCTCTCGATGAAAGAATACTTGGATTCTCAAATCGCTGGTACAAGCCTGCCATGGATTATGCGGAAGAATGTGAATTAGAGCCCGATCTTCGCGTTCGCGTCGTTACGAGCATATATTTCTGCGCAACTAAATTGGAGGCCTTTGCAGGCCGCGGCAAGGGAGATTATGTATTAAGCAAAGATCTTGAGGACTTAGTAACCGTGATTGATGGACGTGCTGAGTTCGTCGAAGAGATTCGACTGGCCCCTCACGCAGTTAAAACTTACATTGCTTCTGAAGTTAAAAAACTCCTGGGAACGGCTGAATTTACCGATGCGCTTCCGGGCTATCTTTTGCCCGACCCTGCCAGCCAAGCACGAATGCGGCCGCTCTTGGCGCGCATTAAAGAGATTGCTGCGCTCTAACTACGATGAGAATTGCGGCCAATCCTGCAAATCGGCAGGTAAGCTACCGATTTTCATACGGTTTTGGTGTAACGAAGAGTATCTGTAAGAAGTGCTGTTTATTAGAGGGAATTCTCCGAATAGAAGATCATTGCTTAAAAAGGAGTCATCGGTAAGCCATGCTTTTGAAGCCCGGGGATTTGAAGCCCCAAGATTGGACCGCCGCCTCCCGCTACACCGCAGACGTCCTGGCCGCCGAGCTCCGCGCCACCGTTGCCGGCGAAATCCATTTCGATGACGGCACACGCGCTCTTTACGCCGTGGATGGCTCCAACTATCGCCAGGTTCCAATTGGTGTAGTGGTCCCCAAAAGAATCGAAGATGTGATCCAGACCGTTGCCTTGGCGCACAAGCATGGGGCGCCATTGCTGCCGCGCGGCGGCGGGACGAGTCTCTGCGGACAATCCTGCAACGTTGCGTTGATCGTTGATTTCTCCAAATATCTG
>DATEHN010000037.1:0-128931 GCA_035279585.1 Candidatus Angelobacter sp.
GCCGCCCACTTCTTTTCTATTGGAGCTATTTCATCATAAGTTACAGGGCTTCCGTCAGGATGTGGATGGGCTTTCTTGTAGGCTTCCACCGCGTCTTCACGCTGCTTGACCTTTACTGGATCAGAAGATGCCTTGAGGTAATTCTCATCAATGAAAGCCGAGTAGAAATTCACCATCACCACTCCGCCGTTGTGGGCCACAGCGCGCAGCATGTCATCAGTCATGTTGCGGGGATGGTTGGTAAGTTCGCGTGACGAAGAGTGTGAAGCAATGACCGGCGCCTGACTTACCAGCAATGCCTGGTAAAACGTGGCATCGGAGACGTGTGATACATCAACAATCATGCCCAGCCGGTTCATTTCTCGCACTACATCTTTGCCAAAATCAGTCATGCCGTTGTGGTGCCTCACGTTGGGGTCCTGAATGTCGCCGGAGGAATCGGCCCACTCATTCGTGTTTGACCAGGTAAGGGTCATGTAACGCACGCCAGCGCGGTAGAAGTCGCGCAGCAGGCGCGTGTCATTTTCAATGGCGTGGCCGCCTTCAATCCCCATAAGCGCAGCGAATTTGTGCTGTTCATGCGCGCGCACAATATCGTCCGCGGTGAACGCCATCGTCATCTTGTCCGGATGCCGCTCCGCTTGCTGGTAAACGCTGTCAATCAGGTCCATGGCTCGTTTGGCGTAGTGGCCTTTAAATTCAGGTTCAACCCAGATGGAAAAGAATTCCGCTCCCAGATTTCCCTGCTTGATTTTGCCCAGGTCGATATGGCCGTCAGTAACGGGGGTATTTTCGCCCAGGTCAAAGTTCTCGTCCAGAAAGCGCTGTGGCGTGTCCGCGTGGGTATCAATGATCAGCGCGGACTGATGGATGGCCGCAGCGGTATCAACTTTGGGACGGGACGGAGCTACGCCTTTGCTTGACTTTTTGTGTGTATGAGTTTGCGCTAAGGCTAAAGTTGACGAGAGTAAAAGAAATATAAGCGGATTGCGATGCTTCATTCTCTGGCAATTTTATCAGCCAGAACATTCGCTTCGCGCCACTCCGTATAGCGGTCAGACACCATCACATGGAAGCAAGCCTGGCGACGTTCTTCCGCTGCTTCAATCAGCCCCTGATCGCGCAGGTTCTTCAGGTACGCTTCAATCCATTGGTGCTGAGCGCGCGTCAATCCACGCTTGGCCAGATCAACTGTGATGCCGGCCAGGTGTGACGAAGCATGTTCTCCCATTTCCGGCGCTGCATTGCGATTATGGGTGCGCAGCTTCTGCTGCTGCTCCATGGTGCGTACAGCAGAGTTCACTTGCAGAGGAACGTGGAATTGATTGAAGTAGGCCACGCTCATGTCCTGCAGAAACTGATTGCACCAGGGACGGCAGTAACGCTTATCTGCCTGGATGCCGGCGCTGACGCGGAGGGCGGAGCTCTCCTGGATCGGCACCAGTTCCTGGGTGCGTTCCAGTTCCAGCAATTGCTCATTGTCCGCAATGCGGGGCAACTGCAGGCGGTCGATTTCTTCGTTCTGCCGCAGCATGGAGTCTGAGGAGCCCTTCAGAACAGGGTTCCAGGCCACGCGACGCACATGGCCGCGATGATGGCGGGTATAGCGGCTTGCCGCAAAAGCGGGCAAAGCCGTGGCGGCAGCCAACACGAATATCGACGAAGTGATTAAAATTCTTTTAGCGCCCATCGGGTTCTTGTATCCCCAAAAACAAAAATGCCGACATTTTCCACAACATCGGCATTAGATGGCAAATTTTAAACCAGAGCTGCCGTATTTGAACCCAGAGTTTTACCTGAATTTCACATTTTTTGATAAACCCGCAGGGCTGCCAGAAGCTGCGACTTTGGTAATCAACGCGTTAGCTGATCTCTGACATTTTTTGTCAGTTACTAATTTGCGATTTGTAAAGGCCGTACAGGGGTGATTTTCGCACCTGTTTAGGGCCGTAAAACTGTCTCGTTTTGAGAAAGCGTAACGAGCGGATTTCTAGATTTTACTCCAATACAAGGCATAACCCAGAATCCATAAGCAGGCGTGCGTGGTGGCTGGAAACCACGGTCGCCGCTGGATCCGTTTGCGAAAGACAATCCCAAGCGCTGCTGCCACCAGCCAGAACGGAGCAAATCGCTCCAGCCTGGCCAGAGCGCTCATGGCAATAAAGGCCGGCCATCCGGCGTATCGGCTGGCCTGCACACAATAGACTTTGTATGGAATGCCATTTCCGGGCGACTTCGCCAGGGTCCAAATGCCGTCACGTTCAAAGCCCTCGTGCGTTTTGGTGAACATGGCGGTTGAAACAAACGGCACATGCAAGACCATAGCCTGGGCGCGAGCCGGATCTTTGGCTCCCTGATAGAACATCACAGTTCCACCCATCAGGGCGCCCACAAGTATGAACGCCACCAGTTTTATCGATCGTCGCAACGAATACAGCGCCATCAGCGTGAGCAAGACATCGGGAACAATGAAAAACAGTGTGGCTTCAGCAAAGCCCCATACGACTCCGGCCCACAAAATCCACGGGCGATAGACAAATGTTGGCCGGCCGGCTTCACCGTTGAACGCAAGTTCCATTACCGCTCAGCCCGCATACGAAAATAGATGATGGTAACGACTGCGCTTATAAGAAACGCGCCCACCCCGAACTGCCAGGCACGGGCCGGCTGGATTTCCAATTCCTGGTGGATCCTGAAAAACAGGTAGAAGCCGGCGCATGTTACCAGCGCAACGGCCGCGCTGACCAGGAGCGATTTCCATAGCCATGAACTGTTCTGGCTCATGCTGGCTCCCCTCTCGCCCTGCCGTTATCACTGTAGAACAGAAATCGCTTGTCCATTGCACCTGAATGTTATAACAAGAGGTATTCTCAGCCCTATTTTATGGAAACAGGAACAGCCAGAAGGCCCTTGAAGACCCGGCAGGCAGCCTGGGCAAATGCGCTTGCACAACTGCTGGTCAAGTTGCGCGTCTCGCCGAATGCAATTTCCCTGGCCAGCGTTTTCTTTGCTCTTGGCGGTGCTGTTGCGCTCTACTTTTCCGCACAGGTCAGCGGCGTTGAGCGAGCGTTAGTACTGGTGGTAGCCATGGCAGGTATTCAAGGCCGCCTCTTGTGCAACATGCTGGATGGCATGGTAGCCATTGAAGGCGGACGCCAAACCAAATCGGGTGAAATCTTCAACGATCTTCCAGATCGCATCGCGGACGCCCTGATCTTTATTGGCGCAGGTTACGGCGCAATGCATCATTGGTTCGGGGTTGAGCTGGGCTTTATCGCAGCGGCGCTGGCGATTTTTACTGCCTACGTCCGAATGCTGGGTGGAGCCTCTGGCTTGAAGCAGAGCTTTATCGGTCCCATGGCCAAACAGCACCGCATGTTTACGCTTACGCTTGGCTGTTTGCTTTCCATCTTTGAAATCAGATTTTTCAGCGCAGGCACAGCGCTTTGGATGGCGCTCATGGTCATCAACCTTGGCTGCCTCGTTACCATCTGGCGACGAACAGCGCGCATTGCGCGGGAGCTTGAGTCCCGTTGAGCGCAGTTTCAGCAAGCATTATTGCGGCTTGTGCACGCACGCTGGCTGGTCCTTCGGTGCGCTGGGTAAATTGCTGGCCTTCATCGCGACAGCGAGTTTATTTTGCCAATCACACCAGCCATCTTGATTTCGTTGTCCTCTGGTCAGTGCTGCCCCGGCGCTTGAGAGAGAAGACGCGCCCGGTTGCGGCCAAAGACTACTGGAATTCCGGCCTGCGCAAGCGCATTGCTGTAAACGCGTTTCATGCCGTGCTGGTGGAACGCGGAAACAAGATTGCCGAAGGTGATCGCATGGCCGCCGCTCGCCATACGCTCGATATGCTGTTGGAAGCCATGGGCGAGCAGAATTCGCTCATTGTTTTTCCTGAAGGCACTCGTGGTAACGGGATACAAGTTGGGCCTTTTAAGAGCGGAATTTATTATTTGTGGTCAAAGCGGCCAGACGTGCAGTTTGTTCCGGTCTATCTCTCCAATTTGAACCGGATCCTGCCCAAGGGTGAATTTCTGCCGGTGCCGGTGATCAGCCGCGTTACCTTTGGTACGCCGCTGCGTCCAGATGCCAATGAAACCAAGGATTCATTTCTTACCAAGGCGCATGAGGCCATCTGCGCGCTGAGGGACGCATGAGCTTCAAACTCGATCATCAGATGTTCCTGGTCCTGAACGTTGTGATTGGCGGGCTGGTCGTGGCCAGCTTTATTGGCTTCATTCTCGCGCGGCGCGTGAAGTCTGATGATGGACGAGCCGCCATTGACAATCTCAACGCCCGCATCCGCGCCTGGTGGATCATGATTGGGATATTTTCCATCTCATTCCTGATCGGCCGGGCCGGCTCCATGCTGCTGTTTGCGTTTGTCTCGCTGCTGGCGTTGCGCGAATACGTGAGCCTCATCAGCACCACGCGTGCCGATCACCGTACGCTCTTCTGGTCATTCTTTGTCTTTACGCCGTTGCAATACTGGTTCTGGTATGAGAGCTGGTATGGTCTTGCCATCATTTTGATCCCTGTATATGCCTTTCTTTTTGTCCCCATTCGGCTGGCGCTGGCGGGAGAGACCACAGGGTTTCTGGACCGCGCAGCCCGGATCCAATGGGGGTTGATGGTCTGCGTGTACTGCATCAGCTATGCGCCGGCTCTGCTTACGCTCAACATTTACGGATATCAAAGACAGGATGCCAAGCTCCTGCTGTTTCTGGTGATTGTGGTGCAGCTCAGCGACGTGTTCCAGTACATCTGGGGGAAGATGCTGGGGAAGCGCAAGATTGCTCCTGCCATTTCACCCCATAAGACCTGGGAAGGCTTTATTGGCGGCGTTGCCACTGCGGTTGCACTGGGCACAGCGCTATGGTGGATGACGCCATTCCCTCCGCTGGTGGCCCTGGGTATGTCAGTTGCGCTTGCACTGATGGGATTTGCCGGCGGGTTAACCATGTCTGCCATCAAGCGTGACCGCGGGGTAAAGGATTTTGGAAGCACGATTGAGGGCCACGGCGGAATTCTTGATCGCATGGATTCCATCTGCTTTTCCGCGCCGTTATTTTTCCATCTGACGCGCTGGTTCTTTGTAACGCATCCCAGTTGGTTTCGATAATGGCAT
Source organism: Candidatus Angelobacter sp. (assembly GCA_035279585.1). Taxonomy (GTDB): domain Bacteria; phylum Acidobacteriota; class Terriglobia; order Terriglobales; family Acidobacteriaceae; genus Angelobacter. The sequence goes on from DATEHN010000037.1 coordinate 5,135, forward strand.
CTTCGTTACTAACACAGCTTGCACTTAAGTTACTTTGCTGCAGAGTCGCTTTGACATAACGTTGGAAACTGATACTCCTTTGCAAATGGTTCACAAAATGAAAACGAAACTGAAACCCATTCTCACTTCTTTGCTTCTTGCCTGCGGAACCGCCATGGCGCAAACCAATGATTGTGCGTCTCTGACGCATCAGGCGCTGGACTTAAGCGGATTCAATCTGACCATCGACTACATGACAAGTGCCCTGGCGTCTGACCAGTTCATCCAGCAGTTGCGCGGGCGGCAGGATTCAGAACAGTTTTTTAACGCCATTCAGCCGGTGCTAAAGAAGGAGTTTTCTGGTGAGATTTTGCGGCGCGAACTGCAAAATAGGGTCGCGGCACTCTGCAATGCAGAGCAGATGAGGCAAACGGTGGAAAAGTTGCAGTCGCCGTTTATAGCGCGCATGCTTGCGCTTGAGGCGGCCACCAATTCTGCCGAGGGTCAGGCCAAGCTCCAACGCTACATCAATATTGCCCAGACCGCTCCGCCCACAGACGATCGCATGGAAGCTCTCGAGAAACTGGATGAGAGCGCAGGTGTCAGTGACTTTGTAACAGACTTCCAAATGGCGATGTTCACCGGCATCCTGACGGGCGCGGGCGCGCCGAAGGAGATCCTTGACCAGATTCCGTTGCGCCGCCGTGAGATGAAGGCGCAGCGTCAAAACTACGTTGAGCTGGGCATGAGCGTAACCTACCACGGCGTGACTCGGCCGGAATTGCTGCAATACGCCGGCGAGCTCTCAACTCCACCGCTGAAGGGTTTTTATTCGCTGGTGAGGAAAACTTTTGTTGAAATCGTGGGCGAACGTTCGCAGGCAATGGGCCGCGACTTGAAACCCATCATCGCGCCGCCTACCAGCTAGCTGCGGAAAAAATCTTTGATCGCCTGCTTCATTACCTCGCGGCCAGTATCTGCGATCGCCTTGGTGAGAGGAATCTCTTTGGGGCAAACCTCAACGCAGTTCTGCGCGAAGCCGCACTCCTGAATGCCGCCATCGCCCATCAATGCCTGCAGGCGCTCATGCTTGAGCGCTTTGCCTGTGGGATGCTGGTTGAAAAGCCGCACCTGGGCGATTGTTGCCGCGCCGACGAAACCGGTACTCTCATTGAACTGCGGGCAGGCTTCCATGCAGCAACAGCAGGAGATGCAGCGGGAAATGGGATAAGCCTCTTCCTGCTCTGTGGGATACACGCGCGGCCCCGCGCCCAGATCGTATGTGCCATCAACGGGCACCCACGCTTTCACGCGCTTCAAGTTTTCAAAAAGCACGCTGCGGTCGACAGCGAGATCACGCACAACAGGGAATTTGCTGAGCGGCTCTACTGAAATGGGCTGGTCAAGTTTATCTACCAGCGCGGAGCAAGCCATGCGAGCGCGGCCATTGATGAGCATAGCGCATGAGCCGCAAACTTCTTCAAGACAGTTGGAATCGTAGGCGATGGGAGTAGTAGGTTTGCCGTCACGCGTCATGGGATTGGCGGCAATCTCCATCATGGCGGAGATTACGTTCATCCCCTGCTTCCAGCCAAGCTCAAACTCTTCCCAGTGCGGCTTGGCCTGGGGATTTTCCTGGCGCTTGATTTTGAGGATGACGGTCTTGGCCATCAGTTTTTGGTCTCCCTGACCTGGCGGAATTTGAGCATTGACATGAGCGCATTCAGCAGTGTGATGCCCGCAAATGCCCAGTACAGCCAATCATGCTGCTTGATGGCCGCAAACAATAAAATCACGCCAATCACTAGGAATATCGTGGCGACATTCCGGTAAAACCTCGGTGATACGCCTTGTAGCTCCATTTTTTCTAAAGTTCCAACGAAGCGGGGATCAATACTCCGCTTGACAAACTTCTAATGCTAGTAACTTCTCCTAAATCTTTTCCGGCTATATGGCTCCCTCGCTACGCTCGGGATGTTTAAAAATCACTTCGCCATGTCATACCTTCGCGGTCGAGGCGGCAGCAATGAAATATCCACCGGCTCAAATTCAAACCTCGGCTCGTCAGCGTCCGGAGCGAAATAAGCTTTCGTTGTCTTTAGGAAATTCTTGTCATCGCGCTCAGGGAACTCAGGTTTGTAATGCGCTCCACGCGATTCATTCCGCAGCGCCGCACCTTGCGCGATCACGCGCGAAAGCTGCAGCATGTTGTAAAGCTGCCGGGTAAAAGCGAATGATGTGTTGGCCCACTGGCTCTTATCGCTGAGGTTGATGTGGTTGAAGCGCTCCAGCAATTCCACCAGCTTGGCATCAGTCTGCTGCAAGTTTTTGTTATAGCGGATCACGGTGCAGTTGCGGGTCATCAACTCGCCCAGCTCACGCCAGAGCCGGAACGGATTTTCTGTCCCGCTGGAGGTCATCAGGCGAGCATTGAATTCCTCTTGCCGCTTTTTCTCAGAATCAAATACCTGGCTGCTCACGCCATCAGTGGACTTGCTGTTCTTCGCATAGAGTACGGCTTGCGGGCCCGCCACAAAGCCCCCATGGATGCACGAGACCAGCGAGTTGGCTCCCAGCCGGTTGGCGCCATGATAGCCAAATTCGCACTCGCCGGCAGCAAATATGCCTTTGATGCTGGTGGCCTGGTTGTAATCCACCCATAGGCCGCCCATGGTGTAATGCATGCCGGGGAAGATCTTCATCGGCACGTCGCGCGGATCGTCGCCGACAAACTTTTCGTAAATCTCCAGAATGCCTTCCAACTTGCGGTTCAGCGTCTCGCGGTCGATATGCGTCAGATCGAGATAGACCATCGGCTGGCCGTCAATGCCAAGATCATATTCGTAGACGACTTTATGAATCGCGCGCGTGGCTACGTCGCGCGGAACCAGGTTGCCATACTTGGGATACCATTCTTCCAGAAAGTAAAAGCGCTCGGATTCGGGGATGCTCTTCCAGTCGCGCTTGTCGCCCTTTTGTTTGGGCACCCAGACGCGCCCGCCTTCGCCGCGTGCCGATTCCGACATCAGGCGCAGCTTGTCTTCGCCCGGAATCGACGTCGGATGTACCTGGATGAATTCACCATTGGCATAGATGCAGCCTTGCTGATAGAGCGCTGACTGTGCCGAGCCGGTGCAGACCACCGAGTTGGTGGATTTGCCAAAGATGGCGCCAATTCCACCGGTCGCCATGATGACTGCATCCGCTGGGAAGGTATGGATCTCCATGGTGTGCAGGTCCATGGCGCAGATGCCACGGCAAACGCGGTTTCCATCGAGCACGGCGCTTAAAAACTCCCACGATTCATGCTTGGTGACTTTGCCTTCAGATTCGTAACGGCGTACCTGTTCATCGAGCGCGTACAGCAGCTGCTGGCCCGTCGTTGCGCCCGCAAAGGCGGTGCGATGGTACAAAGTCCCGCCAAAGCGGCGAAAATCAAGCAGGCCTTCCGGCGTGCGATTGAAGGTCACACCCATGCGGTCAAGAAGATCGATAATTCCCGGCGCAGCCTCACACATGGCTTTCACCGGCGGCTGATTGGCAAGAAAGTCACCACCGTAGATGGTGTCATCAAAATGCTGCCAGGTGGTGTCGCCTTCACCCTTCAGATTTTTTGCTGCGTTGATGCCGCCCTGCGCGCAGACGGAATGGGAGCGTTTGACCGGAACAATTGAAAACAAATCCACGTGCCCACCGGCTTCGGCGATCTTGATGACTGCTGCCAGGCCGGAGAGTCCGCCGCCTACGACGATGATTTTAGGATTGGTAGTTGCCATAAATAACTACTTGCCACACGGAGTCTGGGACGGCTGCTCCCACGTGCACGGCGGAGGGTTGTAAGCTGGATCGGGGCGAAAAAAGGCCCTGATCGTCAGCAGTCCAACCGCAATAAACACCAGTGCGATCGCCACGCCGGCTCTCGCCATCCACTTCCGCGATTTTTCGCTTACCGTGATGCCCCATTTCGCACAAAAAAGAAACAAACCATAACCGAAATGCCATGATGCGGCTGTAATCCCAACAATGTAAAAAGCCAGTGCCCACGGGTTTTGCAATTCCACCTGGACTTTGTGGAATGCCGCCTGCGAGTTTGTCAACAGGTGGATGCCGGTGAAGCGCATGGTGTAGGTGTGCCACACAATGTAAGCAAAGGTGATACCCCCGGTCCAACGTTGGGCGGCATACATGAAGTTACCGGCCCAGGGATAATCGCTCACATTCGACTCACCGCGAAACCATATATAAAAGCCATACAGCGAGTGATAGAGAATGGGAATGTAGATACCGACAATTTCCAGCACCAGAACAAATGGCAGGCCAGTCAGGAACTTTACTTGATCCGCATAGGCTTTCCAGCCGTTGGTGGCAAATGCGTTGGAGATGAAGTGCTCAATCAGGAAAGCGCCGACGGGAACAATCCCGCTCAAGGAATGCAGGCGCCGCCATAGAAAGGAATGGCCTTGACCCGCACGAATTGGAGGTACTCCGCGAGCAACGGGCGCGGTAACACTTGCCATGAACTGCTCTATGCTCCGATAAACTCTGAAAGCAAACTCTTTATTATGAAGTGTTGCACTGGCTGCGGTCAAACAGCGCGCCGGCATGACAACGACAAATTTTCTAAAAATTCAACTGCCGTTGCACGCCGCGACGGAGCAACTTCTGTTATGCATCTCTGCCTGCGGCAGTATCTGCATCTCCTGATGGTTTTTACCCCCGCCAGTAGATCTTCATGCAGTCGCTGCGCTCCAGGGACGAGCATGACTGCCATCTGCAAATGTCAGAGACCGCGGAAACACCACCCATCCCAAAACGCTTTCATAGTGCGCTATTGGTGATAATCAGACGGATGATATGACCGCCGATGCCCAACCATTCAGACTGGGGCTTGCGATGGAAAAAAGTATCGCCGGTGTATTCGATATATCTGGTTTTGTTCCAGATGGAGACCCCACGGATAAGGAAACATTCTCAGTGCATTAATTCCAGTCCGCTGGACAAAAATCCCCTTGCTTTCTCTTTTCTTTCGCTATACGATGGTTTGCATGAAAAGCATCCGGGACATCCTTCGGGAAGCAATGGAGGAATACACACAAATCCGGGCCAATGAATTAGCCATCCTCAGGCTCTGCCAGGCGTCCACTGCCAGGAAGAGGCCGGGATCGGTTGAGCTGGAAAGGCAGGGGCTATTGATTGGCGAAGATCGCTAAGCTCGTATGAAAGCACATCTAAGATTAGTAGAGGGACACATGACGGCTCTGAAAAAAAATCCTGCCAGCGTTCGACCAAACGGAATCGCTAAATTCGCACCACCGGAATCACCGGCTTCGTCGGGGTCAAGATTCAATCTCGATAAGGTGAGAGCATTTGTCGCCGAACTGGAGGTCCCCTTCAGTCCTTCGGTGATCGAGTGGCGGGTGGTAAGCGTGAGCGAAGACCGGAGCCGCGGCCAGGTTATTCCTTATGCCGATCAGCGGGCCTACACCGATCGCCTGAATGAGCTCTTTACGCCAGCGGGTTGGACGCGAAAATATACGGTCCACACCAGTGCCACCTTTGAGCGCAGCCGGGACAATAAAGTTGCGGCCAAGGTATTTGTCACCTGCGACCTGACGATCCATGGAATTGGTTCCCACTCCGCCACCGGAGAAGAGTGGACTGACAACGAAAATGCGGGCACCAGCGCGGAAGCCCAGGCCTTTAAACGCGCCTGCTCCTGTTTTGGATTGGGAAGGTATTTATATAACCTCAGCGGCGTATGGGTGGACCTGAACGAACATGGGCATCCGGCGGAAACACCACACCTTGGCGGCTGGGCTACACCCGAGGGATGGCGAAAAGGCCTGCGGTCTTTGCCACACAGCGAGTCTGAAACAGCGAAGCCGGCCGCTGCTGCCAAAAAGAAGAAGAATTCCGGGTCCGACGAGCGGAGTGTTTCGCCCGAAGACAGGCTGATGATTCAGCAGATTGAGGCCATGGCAGAGCCGCTGGGCAAAGCCATGTATCGGGGACTGCTGAAGACCATAGCGCGCGTCTGGAGACCCTCAGAGATACACGACCGTGCGGTGTTGGAGAAAGTTTCCGCCGCCATGCAATCAGCCGCCCAGGGGCTGCGCCGGCTGGAAGGCGCGCAGGAGCGGATTGGTCCTGAAGCGACAAAGGGTCTTATGAACTCATTGCATATCCGGTCTGTGGCCCAGGTGGACAACCTGGAAACGCTGCAGCAGCTTGTGCAGGCGCTCGAAGAAAACGTAGACGAGACAAGCGCCTGAGAACCAGGCATATCCAGTAAGAGTGCATTTTTATGATTGGCACTGCTCATATCAGTCATCCAGAGGGGCTGTAAGCTAGCGTGCGTAAGTCTTCAGCGCGCGAGTGGGTTTGACCCCTCTATCGTTGTTTTAGACACAAGGTCCCTCAAGGCTGCTTCGCCCGCTGGAGCAAACGCGGGCCTCGCTTACGCCTTTCGGGATGACGATGCAATGGGAGTGAAAATTATTAAATTGCACCACTACCAAACACTTTGAGTTTTCATTCAAATCTTCATTGAAGATGATTGTGCAATTTTTCTTTATGTCCTTTCAGAAAGCAGTGGGAAGTTGCATTTATGAGCTGCGGGAACGCGCGGGACTCACAGTGCAGCAGCTCGCGGAAAGCTCCGGGCTCTCCATTAGCCGCCTCATTGCCATCGAACGCGGCGAAATAGACATCAAGCTGGGAACGTTGCTGATCCTTGCCCTGTCTCTTGATGTCACGCTGCCGGAATTGCTCGGTTGTATTGCGGGGAAGCTGGGCAGTCCAAAAGCGCCGGCCAAAGGACGCCTCATTGTCTTTCCAAAACTGAGCAAGGCGCAAAGCAAGCCGTAATCATCGCTGGCTTACAAACGCTTTTACCACAATTGCCCGCGGATCTTTCCCCAGTGGAATCATCGTTTCCAGCGAAGGCGTGTCCGGCTGCGGTTGTCCTTTGTTGTCCAGCAGGGATAGCACTGTCATGTCACCACTGCCGCTGTCTACCACCAGCAACAGCAATTGATTTGGCGACAGCGCCAGCTCTTCAGGATGGCTTCCTACAGGCACCGACTTTGTCCGCTTGGCATTGTCAATGTTGTACACCGCTACTGAATCAGAGCCAAAGTTGGCAATGTAGAGCAGGGAATTGTCCGGTGAAATCAACAATCGCACTGGATGATCGCCGATGGGAAACGTGCTGTTGACCTCGTTGGAGTTGGTAATCATCTCCGATACCGAGCTGCCGTCATAATTCGCGACAAACACCTCGCCGCCGTCAGGCTTAACCGCCAGATGAATCGGCGTTTTGCCCACGTCGAGCAGGGCCAGCAGCTTGTCGGTCTTCAAATCCACAACGCCCACCTGCTTCGATTCGCTGCAAGCGACAAACACTTTGCTTGAGTCCGGCAGGATCGCCAACTCTACCGGCTTGGCGCAGACTTTTATCTTGTCGCGCAGAGTCAATTGAGTGGCATCTACAATGGCGATTGAGTCTTCATCACGCAGCGCAACAATCACGAGTTTGCCATCCGGCGTGACCCGCGCTAGATTACTGCCATTGCCGGTAGAAATGTTTTTGAGCACGCGGCGCTGATCCAGATCGATGACTGACAAATTGGCCGATCCTGAATTGGCCACGTATGCCCGCTTGCCATCTCTGGAGACATCAACGAAATAAGGCGCGCGGTGCACGCCAATGGTAGAGACTACGCTATTGGCCTCTGCATCAATCACGCTGATGCTGTTTGACTCTGTGTTTGCAACATAGATTTCATTCTTCCTTGGGTTCACTGCCAGCCCGGTTGGGCTTTTGCCTACTGGCACCGTCTTCAAGATGGCCAGCGCGCGCAGGTCGATCACCGTTACCGTGTTGCTGCCGCCATTGGAAACGTAAGCGTATTCGCGATAGTTAGGGTTCGGTTCGGGCGCTGCCTTGCAGCCTGTAAGGTAGGCCAGCAGCAAGCAGAGAGCGGCAATAAAGAGGCGCAAGTTACCTGCCGGCCTTTGCTGTGGCCGGGAATGTCCGTGGCTCCTGTACATTGCGGTGCAATATAGCGGCAATTTGCCGTATCTCCTGCATCAGCTCATCGAATTGATCGGGAAAAATGGATTGCATTCCGTCAGAGAGCGCATGGTCAGGATCATGGTGCACTTCCACCATCAATCCATCTGCGCCCACCGCCACTGCTGCGCGCGAAAGCGGCCCGACTTTGTTGCGCTTGCCCGTGCCGTGGCTGGGATCGACAACGATAGGCAGGTGGCTCAGCCGCTGCACCGCGGGAACAATGCTTAGGTCAAGCGTATTACGCGTGTGATCGGCAAAGGTGCGTACACCGCGCTCACACAAGATCACTCTGTAATTGCCCTCGCTCAGAATGTACTCCGCTGCCATCAAAAATTCTTCCAGCGTGGCCGCCATGCCGCGCTTCAGCATCACAGGCTTGCGTTGCCGTCCGGCCTTCTTCAAGAGCGAGAAATTCTGCATGTTGCGCGCGCCAATCTGTACCACGTCGGCGTATTCCTGCACCAATTCCAGAGATTCGTCATCGAGCGCCTCGGTGATGATCCGCAATCCGAACTTTTCCCGGATCTCAGCCATGATCTTCAGGCCATCTTCACCCATCCCTTGAAATGCGTAGGGAGAAGTACGAGGCTTGTAGGCGCCTCCACGGAAGAATCGCGCACCAGCCTTGGCTACCCGCTCAGCAATCGTAAATGCCTGTTCACGCGATTCAATGGAGCATGGTCCAGCCACAATACCCAGGTCGCGTCCGCCAAAACTCCCGTCACTGCCAGGAAATTGGATGACCGTATCTTCTTCCTTTATATCGCGGCTCACCAATTTGTATGGCTTGCTGACTTGGATCACTTCCTGCACGCCAGACATCTCTTCCAGCGCGCCCGGTTCCATGGCCCCTTTGTTGCCGGTAATGCCGATAGCTGTGCGTTGCGCTCCCGGTATGGCATGAGCGCGATAACCCAGCGACTCGATCTTTTCACAAACCGCCCGCACCTGTTCTTCAGTAGCGTGCGCTTTCATTACCACCAACATTGGCCCTGGACCCTCCGTATTGAAAGCTTAAGTTTACTTTGATTTTGCCGCCAGGAGCAACGAGACATTGATTTAGACATGTTAAAATCAACTATTTAGCGCAGGTTGCGGATAAATATTTGAACGTTTCGGCGTAGGAAATCCAAAACGCAAGATAGGCAAATGATAGTTGTTGAGGGATGTGCAGCGCGGCCAATTACTTAGCTTCGAAAAAACTGGAGAATAGTCCGCGAAGCGGCCACCAGCGCCTGAGCATGAAGGACGTGCTGCTGTGGTCTGAAGGTGAGCCGCCCCGGCCAGGGCCAAGGCGGATTGGCATACACACCTCGACCGCAGGCGGCGTTCAGATGGCTGCGGAACGCGCCTACCGGCTGGGAGCAAACACGTTCCAGATTTTTTCTTCCAGTCCGCGACAGTGGCAGCCGTATTCGCTTGCGCCTTCGCAATGCGACGCCTTACGAGGACTGCGGGAGAAATATAGCATCGGTCCAATGGCCATCCACACCAGCTATCTGGTGAACCTGGCCAGTGCGACGCCCGAGTTTCATCGCAAGTCCGTGGTTGCTTTTCGTGGTGAGCTGCAACGCGCGTTGGCGCTCTTTGCTGAGTTTTTGGTGCTGCACCCCGGTTCGTTTCGCGGACGCAGCCGTGAAGAAGGTTTGGCCCTGGTGGCGCGCTCCATTGCGGAAGCCGCTGAAGGCCTGGAGCTTGAGAAATCAAACCTCAAGGTCTTGATTGAAAACACTGCCGGTGCGGAGTTCTCTCTTGGCGGGTCGTTCGATCAGGTGGCGCAGTTGCTTGAGTACTTGCGTCCGGTTTGTCCGGTGGGAGCGTGCATTGATACGTGCCACACCCATGTTTCCGGCTATGACCTTGTGAGCGAAGGCGGATGGCACGAGACTATGCAGAAGCTGGATGCAACCATTGGCCTGGCCAACGTGATGGTCTGGCATTGTAACGACGCGAAAGATGCGCGCGGCTCGAAACGAGATCGCCACGAGCATATCGGGAAGGGAATGATTGGGTTGGAGCCGTTTCGCCGGCTGTTGAATGATCCGCGGACAGCTCATGCATCGTTCATCGCAGAAACACCGATTGAAGAGCCGGGTGACGATTTGCGTAACATAGAAGTATTGAAGTCATTAGTGAAGGTGGAAACACCTTCGGCAAGTCGCAAGAGAGCATAAGAAAAATGTCGGAAACTATCAACATCGCCGCCAACCAACCAGAGCAACGCGAGCTTCGCTATGAGCCGCAGCGCATTGAAGAGAAGTGGCATGCCCACTGGGAATCGGAGCCCGCGCTTTACGCCGCAGATCCGCATGACAGCAAGAGCAAGAAGTATTACGTCCTGGAAATGCTGCCGTATCCCTCCGGCGCACTCCACATGGGACACGTGCGCAATTACTCCATTGGCGACGCGCTTGCGCGCTATATGTGGATGAACGGCTACAACGTGCTTCATCCCATGGGTTGGGACGCTTTCGGTCTTCCCGCAGAAAATGCCGCTATCAAGAACAATGTTCCGCCGCGAGAGTGGACGCTCCGTAATATCGCGCACATGAAGGCGCAGATGAAGCGCCTGGGTTTTGCCTATGATTGGTCACGCGAAGTAACTACTTGTCTTCCTGAGTATTACAAGTGGAACCAGTGGTTTTTCTTGAAGCTTTTTGAAAAGGGCCTGGCGTATCGCAAGAGCAGCAAAGTGAACTGGTGCCCGGAATGCGCCACCGTGCTTGCCAATGAGCAGGTGGTTGAAGGCTGCTGCTGGCGCCATGAAGAAACGCAGGTTGAGCAGCGAGAGTTGGAACAGTGGTTCGTGCGCACGACAAAATATTCAGAGGAATTGCTTGCCGGGCTTGAAAAGCTTGAGGGCTGGCCGGAAAAAGTGCGCACCATGCAGCGCAATTGGATCGGCCGCAGTGAAGGTGCTCTGGTTGAGTTCAAGATCGATGGGCCGGTGACCGGTTCGACTAATAACATTACCGTCTTCACCACTCGCATTGACACGATTTACGGTGCAACTTCCATCCAGCTTGCGCCGGAACATCCGCTCGTGGCGGACTTGATCGGCAATGACCCTGGCTTGCTTTCCAAAGTAGAAGATCTCATGCGTGAGCAGGCGCGCGCTAAAGATGCAGGCGACATTGCTGCGGTGGAAAAGCACGGTGTCTTCAGCGGACGCTACGCCATCAATCCGTTCAACCAGGAAAAAGTTCCTATCTGGGTGGCCAATTATATTTTGCTGGATTACGGCACGGGCGCAATCATGTCAGTCCCTGCGCACGATGAACGTGATTATGAATTTGCCCAGAAATACGATTTGGAAATTCGTGTTGTGATCCTTCCACGCCGGACCAGTGAGCCGCCCGCGCCGGGCGAGCCTGAACAGCCCGTGCTTCCGTACACGGCAAAAGATAGCTTGCTCATTAATTCCAGCGAGTTCAACGAGCTTTCCAATCAGGAAGCTATTGAGAGGATGTCTGCCTTTGCCGAGCAGCATGGCTTTGGCAAACGCACGGTCACGTATCGGCTGAAAGACTGGGGCATTTCCCGCCAGCGCTACTGGGGTACTCCCATCCCAATGATTTATTGTCCGAAAGATGGCGTAGTGCCGGTGCCGGAAAAAGATCTTCCTGTCTTGTTGCCGGAGAATGTTGACATCACCTTGCAGGGCGGATCACCGCTTGCGCGCGTGCCCGAGTTTGTGAACGTGAATTGTCCCAAGTGCGGCGGCCAGGCGCGGCGTGAAACAGACACCATGGACACCTTTGTCGATTCGTCCTGGTATTTCTATCGCTACACCAACGCGCAGCTCAAAGATCGTGCGCTTGATACTGCGACCGTCGATTACTGGTTCCCCATCGACCAGTACATTGGCGGCGTTGAACACGCCATCTTGCATTTGATCTATTCGCGCTTCTGGACCATGTTCATGCGCGATCTTGGCATCGTCCACAACGATGAGCCTGCAACCCGCCTCTTTACCCAGGGCATGGTGATCAAAGACGGTGCAAAGATGTCCAAGAGCAAAGGCAACGTGGTTTCGCCGGACGATATGGTAGCCCAATTCGGCGCGGACTCCACGCGAGTGTATGCGCTCTTTGCCACCTCGCCCGATCGAGAGCTCGACTGGCAGGAAGCCGGCGTCGAAGGCGTGCATCGTTTTCTCAGCCGTACCTATCGCTTTGTGATGCGGAATGCGGCCGCGGCACGTAACCACGTTCGTGGTTACACGTCTGCGCCGCCAAGCGCAAACCCGAAGGTTCGCACCATTGAACGCAAGCTTCATCAGACAATCAAGCGCGTGACTGAGGATTTTCAAGGACGCTGGCACTTCAATACTTCAATCGCCGCGATCATGGAGTTCGTCAATGAGCTCTATGGAGCAGAGCAGGAGCTTGCAAACAAAACATCAATTGATCTCTTGGTTGAAGTTTTGCACAATCTTGTTCTCTTGCTTGCGCCATTCGCGCCTTTCCTCGCCAACGAGCTTTGCGAAGCTATCACACCTGAACGGGTAGGTGAGACTCAACTTTTGCGGCACACCTGGCCGGCCTTTAATCCTGCACTCGCCAAGGAAGACGAAATCACCTACGCCGTTCAGATCAATGGCAAGCTTCGCAGTCATGTAGTTTTGCCTGCGGACAGCCCTGAGGCCACCGTACGCGAACGCGTGCTTGCCGATGAAAAAGTTCGGGCAGCGATTACCGGCAAAGAGATTGTTAAGGTGATCGTGATCGCCGGCAAGCTGGTGAATTTGGTGGTGAAATAGCTGATTTGCCAGGTGCTAATAGCCAGGAGCCGGCTGCTTTTAAACAATGACCCAACCTCCCAATCCCATTGCACAGAGCCTCCGGGCCATTCTCCGCGATCCCGCGGTGTGGTTGCTTGAGATTCTCTGGCGATGGTCCTTTGCCGCCGTGGCGGTGCTGATCGTCTTCCTGGCAGGGGCCATCCTTCTTGATCCTGTTCATATTGATTCGCTCGCCCGCGCCCTGCAGACCAGAGATCCGCGCATGATTGGCACCACTCTGTTCTTCACGTGGCTACTGCTTGGGGTAAAAGCGATCATTGCCGTCATTGCCGTTCCTCTAGCCCTCGTCATCGTCTGGACATTCTTCGTCGCTGCAACCCGCCGAATCACCGCCCGCAGGCTCCGCGCCGCACCATTGAACTTTGGCCCGATGCTCAAGTTGCAGTTTGTGCGGGCCATTGTCGTTTGGATTGCATACCTCCTGGTGATCGGCTCCGTGGCGCTGGCAATGCACATGGCCAGCAGCTCTCATTCTGATCCAGTGGTTTTTTATAACGTCGGTGTTCCAGCAATTGCGCTGGTCCTGCTGATTTGGCTTGCGCTGAATTGGTACCTCTCCGTTGCCGCCATCTTCGGGGAGGAAGGGCAGGGCTTACGCGCGGCCTTCCGGCGCGCCCGCCAGGTGGTTCGCTCACAGCGCTCAGATTTCGCCGGGACAGGCTTCGTCTTTCTGTTTCTCCGTCTGGTTTTACTAGGCATAGTGGTAGCCATTCTCGGACTGACCTCTGAGATGCAGGCCACAGCGCCGCAGAGCTACGCCATGCTGGTGATCGCAGTTGCCCTGGCATACTTCGCGATCTCAGACATCCTGTATGTTTGGCGAATGGCCTCTTACGTTGCCCTGACCGCTGCGCTGGAAAATGACGTCATATTGCAACTAGAGCAATCCGCCCCGCCGACTGGGTCGACCGGCAATCCAGCGAACTAACGCTTTACACCGCGCCGCGAATCAGAGAAAATTGTTCGTGGAAGACCAATCCATTGTCATCCTCGACTTCGGTTCGCAATACACGCAGCTCATTGCGCGCCGCATCCGTGAATTGAAAGTCTTTTCCGTCGTTCTACCCTGTAACGCCGCCCTGGATGAAATCAAGGGCTATCGGCCTGCAGGCATTATTCTGAGCGGCGGGCCTTCGTCCGTATACGATGCTGATGCTCCGCCCGCCGATCAGCGGATCCTTGCGCTCGGCCTGCCTGTGCTTGGCATTTGCTACGGATTGCACTACATCGTTCACAACTTAGGCGGCAAGGTGCGTCCTGGCCCCAAGCGCGAATACGGCCACGCCGAGATCAGCGTAAGTCATGGCAACTCGCGCTTGTTTCGTGCGCTGCCGCAATCCCTGAACGTCTGGATGTCTCACGGCGATGAAGCTGAGAAACTTCCGTCTGGCTTCAATATCGTCGCCCGCAGCAGCAACGCCCTGGCGGCGATTGAAGATGAGTCACGTCGAATCTGGGCGGTACAGTTTCATCCTGAAGTGCACCATACCAAGCGCGGAGTCGATCTGCTGCGCAACTTTGTTTATGACATTTGCGGCGCCAGCCCTTCCTGGACGCCCCAACACTTCATCAATGAAACCATCCGGCAGGTGCGCGAGACCGTAGGCGAGCAGGGAAGAGCCATCTGCGCTCTTTCCGGCGGCGTAGACTCAGCCGTGGCGGCTACGCTGGTGGATCGCGCCATCGGTCGCCGCCTGATCTCGGTCTTTGTGAACAACGGCGTGCTGCGCAAGAATGAATTTCAAAAAGTCCAGCAGAACTTACGCGAAAAACTAGGCTTGAACGTCATTGCTGCCGATGCCGGCCAGCGCTTTCTCAGCAAACTTGCAGGCGTCACCGATCCGGAAAAAAAACGCAAGATCATCGGCAACGAGTTTATTGAAGTTTTCGATCAGGAAGCGCATCGCCTTGAGCAGCAGATGGGCAAAGTTGACTGGCTGGTGCAGGGAACTCTTTACCCTGATGTGATCGAGTCGCGCAGCGTGCGTGGTCCCTCGCAGACCATCAAGACCCATCACAACGTGGGCGGCTTGCCGGAAAAGATGAAGCTCAAGCTCATTGAACCCTTAAAGGATTTGTTTAAGGATGAAGTTCGCCGCATTGGCCGTGAGCTTGATATGCCGGAAGAAATTCTCCAACGCCAACCATTTCCTGGGCCAGGTCTTGCAGTACGCATCCTGGGTGAAGTCACGCCGGTACGTATTGCTCTATTGCAGGAAGCCGAAGACATCGTAGTGAATGAAATCCGCCGTGCCGGCTTGTACACGCAAATCTGGCAGTCTTTTGCGGTGCTTCTGCCGGTGATGTCTGTGGGCGTTATGGGTGACCAGCGCACTTACGCATATACTTGCGCCATCCGCGCTGTACACTCTGAAGACGGCATGACCGCAGATTGGGTGCCGCTGCCTTATGAGGTCCTTAAGGCCATCTCCAGCCGTATTGTGAATGAAGTGCGCGGCATCAACCGCGTAGTTTATGATGTGACCTCAAAGCCCCCGGGAACCATTGAATGGGAGTGATCGCGCGTGCAAGACCCGGCAGAGACCCGGCCACCTGAAACCGGCCCACCCAATGAAAGCTTCCGGCAGGCCAATGAAGAAAATCTGCTCAACGACTCCATCCATCTTTAGCGACTAATGCCAGGCGCAATCTTGGTATTGCTTGGACTGACAGTCCTAACGATTCTGGCCGTCACATTAGATCCTCATCGACGCAATCTTCTTCTGGGTGGCACCGCGGTATTCCTGCTTTGTGCCTTCGGCTTTGTTGCTCTCATCGTTCGGTCCTATAACCGCGACAAGCAGAAACTCATTGAGCAGAACAGGTATCGCGATGACCATAGGGCGCCATCGGAAGACTGACAGCGCCGTCCCGTCCTAGCTTGGTGGCTACAGTCCCTTGGGATGGCCTACCAGTTCCGCCACTTGCTGTACGCGGACAGGTTGAGAAAACAACTTACACTGGAATCATCCTTCCTCCCCAGTGTAAGCAAAGCTTTTTTCCGTTTCGATCCACAACTAGCCTGAATAGTTTAAAGCCAACCTATATAATCTAAAGCGCCGATTAATCGCATTTAAAAATATAGTTACGTTGGTAATCTGAATCTACCTTTGGCCAGCTATTACAATTTATATTTCCTTTATATTACGTTATCGGCCCGCTGGATTGTTCACAGTACAATGTTGAGCGAAGTAGTAACTGCAAGAGGCTCAGTTGTGTAACTAGCTCGTCTCTCCCTGCTCCCTCATCTCCCCGAAAAAACTGGGTTATTTGGCCCAGCAAAAGATTGAAGTCAGGAGCTTTAGACAATGACCAAACTCGCGAAAGCTGTGTTGTTTTTAGCGCCAATGTTTCTGTTGGCTGTTGTCTCTCAGGCGCAAATCAGCAATCAAATGAAAGCCTCGTTATTCAAGTGCGATCAGAACAATGCAGGCTTTTGTCCTGAATTGCGGCACGATCATCAATTCAACGGGCACTATTCTGGCCATGATGAGCCTGCATTGCTTTTTTATTCTGATAAGCCGGGCTCAGGCAACAACGCTGTTTATCACTTTACCCTGCCCCTGGATCCGCCGGTTCCTCCGCAGCAGGATGGCAGTGGTGGCACCTTCAATTTCCAATTGCACAACGCTTCCTGGTTTGGCATGGTCCTGTGTGATACGCAGTCATCGCCGAATTTCACTCACGTCTGCGTGCCGAACACGGACGCAAACATCTTTGATAATCCCGACCCTAACGCTCCAAACTTTATCGGCCATCATCCAGGTTCAGCTTTCCTGGAACTTCAGTTCTATCCGCCTGGAGGCGTCAACAGCTGCTCCGATCCTGTGAAGTGGTGCGTAGCCATGGTCATTTTCAGCTTTAACATCCAGGACACCACTGGCGTAGTTAACAATTTGGATTGTCAAACACGAGTGGGATTAGAGCCGTCAAACTTTGCCTTTGTTACTACCAGCGGCGTGGCTCAGACAGCTGCAGACCCGCTGAACGGTGACGTTAATGGTAAGTTTGGCGTATTTCCAGGAACTACTTTTCAAATGGATCCGGGAGATAATGTTGTCATAGATTTACACGATACACCAGAAGGTTTGCAGGTAGTCATTCAAGACCAGACTGCTGGAACAACGGGCGCTATGACTGCCAGCATCGCCAATGGTTTTGCGCAAGTCAATTTTGATCCTGATACCGATCCGGCGAATCCAAAAACCTGCTCTTCTACGCCGTTCGCTTTTCATCCAATGTATTCCACATCCAGCGAGCACACTCGTGCTTCCTGGACGTCGCATACTTACAACATCACATTCTCTGATGAGATTGGGCATTTCGAGCTTTGCAATGCTGTGGACCAGGAGGGAGGAAACTGCATTCAGCCTGGCGCCGATGATCCCAGCGGGGTTGACGACGACGATAGCGAATGCTTCACCGGCGATTTTCTGGCACTCTTCGGCTTGCAACCCATCGGTACGTGTATCGGCGGCGATTTCGACTTTGATGGAGCGTCCTACCAGCGCCGCTGGGCAGGCACTGGTCCGGCCAGTATTGATGCCAATCTGAAACCTACCCCGATTCGCTTTACCAGTCCGCAGTTCCGCAGGCAGGGGAAAGGAAACGATGACAAACTGAACGATTACAACCGTGTGGCGTTTGAGGCGGACCTTGCCGGTATTGAATTTGAAAGCAACCCAGCCTGCGACGTTTTCAACGGAGGACACGGTTGCACCAACCCACCTGCAGGGGCGGCTTTCTATCCTCTTTTCAGCACCATGCGTGATCGTGGCAATTGCCAGTGGCAGCTTGGCGGAGCAAACATTCCCGGAACCACAAACAACTTCGGTGGCAGCTCAACTACCGAGTTTGGTCCTATCTCCGGCGTGGCCTTTGCTGAACCAGCCACTCCGACGCAACCCCATGGCAGCTCGCTCATTATTTTTGGCAATTACCGGCGGATTCTTCCTGAGAATCCATGCCGCAATAGCGGTAAATAAACCTGTTTTGAGCCAAAGCCTGGTAAAACAGGCTTTGGCCTTTTTTCTTACAGAAGTTACAAATCATATCCAACGTTTATGCGCCTTTTTTGAGTTCGTGCGTTTTGGCTGGCTGGTACGTTCCAGGAATAGTTCTGGCTGCGATGTTCAGGCGGTTCCAGCTATTGATGGCAGCGATCGCCAGAGTCAGGTCAGCCAGATCTTTTTCCGTAAACTGCTGTCGAACTTTCTCATACACTTCATCCGGCACGTGCCCATCGCGAACGTTCGTTACCGCTTCTGTCCATGCCAAGGCTGCTCGTTCGCGCTCAGCGTAATAAGGAGATTCCTCCCACGCATCAAGCCCATAGAGCCTCTGATCGCTCTCGCCGACGGCCTTCAGGTCTTTCCAATGCATGTCGACGCAGTAGGCACATCCGTTGATCTGCGAAGCGCGCAGACAGATCAGGAGGACCAGGGATTCGTCGAGCTTGGTAGTGCGAAGATATTTTTCCAGGCCCAGCATTGCGTTAATAACGGTCGGCGCAGCTTGCAAATAATCAATTCTCGCTTTCATCCTCTTTAATCTCCTTTCATAGATGTGTTCTGTTGCACACCACAATTGAATTGCTCAGTGGCTTGCAAGCGACCATTCTCAAAAATATTTATGGCTTAACATCAATTGGACTCGCGCGTGGGCGCCGAGGTTGCAGATAACTTCAGAGTAGAAGCCATTTTTCAGAAATCAATTCAGATGGCAGAACGTGAATTCGTTTCCTCGGGTCTAAGCTTTAACCCGTTTGCCTGAGTTTGGTCAGGAATTTTTGCTCGCGAGTTTCCGCGGCTTCACATTCTGGTTCAGCCGAAAGAAGTTGTTTGGATCGTAGTGCGTTTTCACTGCCACCATACGCTCCCAGCGTTCGTGATACGCCTCAGGCACGCGATCTTGTTCATCGCCACTCATGAAGTTCACATAGACGCCAGGCTTCATTACCGGCCGGAGCTTTTTGAAGAGCCCGCGGACCCAGGCGATGTTGCCCGCATCGGCAGACGCCGCCTGCCAGTTCGCCAGCAGGTTCATGATGAAAGGAGCGCTGCGGTCGCCGAACGCAGTTTCGTCTGCGCTAATATGCGCAGCCGCGCCGCCCAGATAAGCGAATTCAATTTGCGTCTCCAACGAGGGAATTGTGGTGACTGCTTCAACCAGATGATCGATTGTGCTGTCATCAAGAGAAGCAAAATAGCCCGATTTGGTGTAATAACGCCGGCCGTGAGGAAAGTCGGAGTCGGCCATGGTTTGCAGATTTAGAAAGGAAATAGTCTTGCAGCTCACAGAGTCCTTGTGGCACAGGGAAAGCGCTTGCTGCAAACAAGGCCGTCCCGCTTCGGGATCGCCGGTCCAGACAAGTGAATTGCCGGCCACAGGACGCCCGCGCAGCTCTGCAGGTATGTTTTCTGTCTCAGGAGCGAGCCGCAGATCGATGTTCCATTTCAAATCGAGCGGAGCTTCAGACATGAAGTCGCGCCAGAACTCGAGGAGCAGGCGAATATTGCCTTCGGGGCACAATCCCTGAGCCAGCACCACGGATGTAAGAGGATGAAGCTTTACTTCGAATTCAATCACCACGCCAAAATTGCCGCCGCCTCCGCGTAGCGCCCAAAATAAATCTGCGTTCTCCCGGGCATTGGCGCGTACAACTGAACCATCCGCAGCCACAAGGGAGAATCCTTCAACGTTATCGCATGAGAGCCCGAAGCGACGGGTGAGCCATCCTGTTCCGCCGCCCAGAACCAGCCCGCTTGCGCCGGTGTGCGAGACCACGCCGGAAGGGAAGACGAGCCCGGCTTTTTGCGTTGCGGTATCAACCGATCCGAGCAGGCAGCCGCCGGCAAATCGCGCTCGGCACTTTTCAGGATCCACTGTAACCTGCCGCATTCGCGACAGGTCAATCACCATTCCGCCATCGCATGAGCTGAAACCGGCAAGACTGTGCCCGCCACAGCGAATGGCAGTGAGAATTCCTGCGCCGGCAGCCGCCCGGACCGCGCTCTGCACATCGCTTACATCCGCGCATCGCGCAATCAGCGCCGGCTTGCGATTAAACATGCCGTTCCAGATGCCGCGCGCATCTTCATAGCCGAGGTCACAAGGCTGCAACAGATCGCCTTGGAAATTTTGGCGGAGTGAAGAGCAGAGTTCTGCGGCAGCTTCAATCATCTTGTACTCCTCCTGGCCAACCTGTTACGCAGGTATAAAAGAGAGATGATTGCGAGAAAAGTCAGAAATTCCGGTACTGCCCATTGCATCCCGTCAACAAAAAACGTTGTAGCGGCAATAGCAAGGAGCAGCAAGATTCCGAGAACCGTGAAGAACGGATGAGCGCGCAAGCGCATCGGCAAATTCGCTATCCGTTCATGGCTGAGCGTTTTGCGAAAACGCAGATGCGTGTTGAGAATCACGAGCCAGACGAAAAGCATTCCCGCTACAGCCACGCCATAAAGAATGAGGAACGCATTTTTAGGAGCTTTGAGCGCAAGCACGATAGCAATGATGATCCCCGCAGTTGAGGCTGCCAGCGCGGGATGCGGCACGCCGTTGCTGCTTACCTTGCCCATCCATGCAGGGCCGTAGCCGCCGCGACCCAGAGAGTAGAGCATTCGCGTAGAGAGATAGAGATTGGTGTTCACGCTGGAAAGCGCCGCTGTGAGCACCACAAAATTCATGATCGCGGCAGCAAAGGGAACATGCGCTGCAGAGAACGCAGTCACAAAGGGACTGCCGGAAAGCGTGGACGGGCCGCTGGCCTGGGTCCAGGGAACCATTGTCACCATGATAGCGATGGCCAGCACATAGAAAAAAATAAGCCGGTAAACGATATTGCGCATCGCGCGCGGGATAGTAACTTCCGGGCGTTCGGCTTCACCTGCTGTGACGGCAATAATTTCCACGCCCATATAGCTGGTGACGGTGATAGTGAGCGAGAGCCAGACGCCTTTCCATCCTGAAGGCAGAAAGCCGCCGTGCTGCGTCAGGTTGGTGAAGCCAATTGCGTGCTGCGCCCCAACGCCAAAGATCAGCGCAACGCCAACAATGATGAAGGCCAGAATGGCCGCTACCTTGATCATGGCAAACCAGTATTCAAACTCGCCGAGGCGGTTGACCTGCATGGAATTGAGCGCGACCATCGCGGCAGAAACCAGCACCACCCAGATCCATTGCGGAACACTTGGAAACCAAAAAGAGATATAGATTCCCGCAGCGGTAACTTCCGCGCCGATGGCGATGATTTGCGCCGCGCCGTACGTAGCGCGGACGGAAAAACCAGCCCAGGGATTGAGATACTTTTCCGCGTAAACCCCAAATGCCCCGGCCACGGGATGAACGACCGCCATCTCCGTAAGCACATAAGACATGATGAGAGCGATGGCAGCGCCAAGAAGGTAAGAAAGAATTACGCCGGGGCCGGCCAGACGAATGGTCACGCTGCTGCCTAGAAATAAGCCAACGCCAATCGCGCCACCAATGGCCATCATGGTGAGCTGGCGCTGGCCCAGCCGGCGATGCAGACCATCTGCTGCTATTGAGGGTTCTGCTGTAAGCACGGTTGCGGAACGCTCCTGATCAGCCATGGCGACCAACGCCGGCAGGCTCAAGAACCAGCAGGTCAATGTTTTGCTTGAGAACTTCCACAACTGCTTTTACATCGTCCATGGTGTTGTACACATGGAATGCCAGGCGCAAGCCGTCATGGCGATTGGAAGCAACAATGTCATTTTCCGCGAGCTTCTGCACTAGCAAATTGGAATCTTTAGATTGCAGCACTATCAGCGGGCCTGCGCTATCAGCAGGCGTTTTGCTGCGAATGCCAAGATCAAGCGCTTGACTCAACAGCGATTGCACGAGCTTCCTGACCTGTGCGGCCACGTTTTCCATGCCGATTTGCTGCAGAAGCTGGAACCCGGGGGCCGCTGCATAGACGTTTGGCACAGAAGGCGAGCCAGACTCAAACCGCCGCGCGGTGGAAGAAAGATCGATATGCTGGGTATCAAAGGCAAATGGATTCGCCTGGGCAAACCATCCCGTTACCGTGGGAGTGAGCGACGCAATCAGCTCTTTGCGCACATACATAAAAGCCAGACCGGGCGGCCCAAGCAGATACTTCAAGGTTCCGGTGATATAGAAGTCCAGGTCCATGGCTTTCACGTCGATTGGGCGAGTGCCGGAGTCCTGGTAATCATCCAGCATGACCAGAGCGCCATTGCGGTGGGCGATTTGCGTGACAGCGCTTACGTTAGAACGAAAGCCGTTCTTGAAACAGACGTGCGTCAGCGGCACCATGCAGGTGTGGCGATCGATCATCTTTTCATAGTGCGCTGCCGGAATGGTATTGCCCTGCGCAGGCACAAATTGAACATCGGCTCCGCGAGCGCGTTGCGCCAGCCATACGTGGCCCATGGTGGGGAACTCAAACTCTCCCAGAACAACTTTCTTGCGATCCTGAAAACTCAGTGCGCTGGCAACGCTGTTGATGCCCGCCGAAGCGCTGGTGACAATGGCAACTTCATCCGGGCTGGCGTTGATGAACCGTGCGAAGGCAGTTCGCGCGGCTTCATACTGCTCCACCCACAGCTCCCATGGCGAACCTTGCTCATGCCAACTGGCAATGTAAGCCTCAACGCCGGCCTGAACAGAGTCTGACAGCGCTCCCTGAGAGCAGCTGTTGAGATAGATCTTGCGCTGGAAGATGGGAAAATGGGACCGAATCTCCTGGATTTGCTTTTCGGTAAGCATGGGTTCCTTGTTGATCAGTGTTTTGCTATTTCAGCCAGCGCGCTGCCAAAGCGGCGTACTTCATCCAAAGTGTTGTAATGCACCAGTGATGCTCTGACAGCGCCGCTTTCTTTGGTCAAGCCCAATCGCTTCATCAGCCGTGGCGAATACATGTGGCCATCGCGCACGCCGATGTTCCGCCTGGCCAGCTCTTCAGTGACTTTAGCTGGCGTTACGTCTGAAAGATTAAAACACAACGTGGGCGCCCGAAACGAAAGCCTGTCTTTGGCGGTGATGCCATAGACGGTTGCGTTTATGTTCGCAAGCGTATCCAGCATTGCGGACGAAAGTTTGGCTTCATAACTCTTGATGGCCTCGGTTGCCGCCACCAGCGCAGCCCGGCGAGACGCTACGGCCGGGTTCATGCGCCGCCCAAGATCTTCCAGGTAGCGCACCGCTGCATCCATGCCGGCTACGTTTTCATAAATATAAGTGCCGACTTCCAGCTTGGCCGGAGTGGTGTCCGGCACAAAGTCTTCGCGGAAAGTAGGCAGCGCATCGAGCGTTTCCCGGCGGCCCCAAAGAAAGCCCATGTGCGGAGAGAAGATTTTATAACCGGAGCAAACCAGGTAATCGCAGTCGAATGCCTGAACGTCAATCGGGCCGTGCGGGCCATAATGTACGGCGTCAACAAACACTTCAGCTCCGGCGGCATGAGCGCGCCTGGAAACTTCAGCGATATCCAAAATGGAGCCGATTGCGTTTGAAGCCAGCGTGCAAGCTACAATTCGGGTTCGCGGTGTAAGCAAGCTCTCCAGGTCTTCAGGATGTAATCGTCCATCTTCCCTAAAATGCCACCATACGACCTTTGCGCCTTCGCGCTCAAGTGCGAGCCAAACGGCAATATTGGATTCATGGTCAAGGTCAGTCACGATGATCTCGCGGCGGTCTTTGAATGATTGGCCAATCGCAATGCTAATCAAGCGCATGAAAGAAGTGGCATTCATCCCGAAAGAAATTTCATCGGGATGGCGGGCATTGACCAGCAGAGCAACGCTGGCACGGGCCTGAGAAATGGCGGCATCTACTTCCTGTGAGTGTTTGTATCGGCCACCGCGTTGCACATTGCGATGAAGAAGATGATTGGCTACGGCGTTCAAAACGGTCTGGGGTGACTGCGCACCGGCCGCGTTGTCAAAGAAGATAAAGTCATCCTGCAGCGCGGGAAAGACCGCGCGAAGCTGTTCTACGGGGAACTCTGCCATGCACAAAATAATATCTCACCGTGAGCACGTTGATGAATTGAAGAAGCGCTCTTGGTCTTAAATCCTTGGGGCGGCAGATATTGTTACCTGATGGTAAGTTGATCCACAATCTTCCGGCTACCCGCATAGGCCCGCGCCAATTGCATGGCCATCTCATGCTGGGTTGAGCTTGTGACTGTACCCTTAAGGGTAACGCTTTGATCATTGGCAGCTACCTTGATGTCAGACCCGGCATAAGCTGCATTCTTGTTGTCCAGCCCCTTTTGCAGCTTTTCCTGAACATCCTTGGTGGACATTCGGTCGTGATGTTCCTTGGTGTTGGGCGCATTGTCATTGGTGACAGGCGGAGTTGATGATCGCGGGAATTGTGGGACGGGCTGGCCCCAGAGAGTAAAAGACGCGGTTGCGATCAGCAGCGCCAGGACCATTGAAATTCGCAATCCGGCAGCAAAGCGGCTAATCAAACGCAAAGCCGAAGCAATCATAGAACCCCCTTTAATAAATTTGGATGCTGTGAGTAGCAACTGTTGTTGGCGAAGGAGATTTTCTGCTGGAGAATCTCTCAAGCCACGTTTTGTTGATTCTTGCAGCCATGAGCTTGCGCATCAACTGCGGGAGCAGGAAGCTAAATACCGGGAAGAGTAAATTGTTCAAGCTTTAGATTAGGATGTAAAAAAATGGAACGGCTGCTTCTATTGCTCTTGATATCGGCTTACATCGCGGTGCCGGTTGTCCTGGTTACGGGCTGGATTCGCTGGCGGCGCAGACCATCAGGTGATCCGGGCCTAAGAATTTCGTTAATTGGATTCGTGCTTGGGTCTGCTTCAGCATTACTGGCTGCTTGCAGCATCCTGGTTGCATTTCTAAGCGGAGGATTTCGGTACTATGATCCCGTGTTGCTGCAGATTTATAGGATTGGAATCCTGCTTTCATTGGGTGGGTTAGTGTGTGCTGCAATTGGTGCTTTCAGACGAAGCATATTACGCTGGCATGCTCTCGTCTTGTCGCTGGGCATGCTAGCACTTTGGTTTATGTGGGCCGCAGGCGAATAGAGGAACATCGGTTCGGAGAACAGCGTTGATCATTGTATGGCGTGATACATTGAATCCACTATGGATTCTGATCTCAAGAAGCGGTTGAGCATCACGCTGATTGCTTTTGTGGTGGCTGGAGCCATTGAAGGGGGCTATTTGTGGTATAGCGCCGCGACACGAGCACGCCGGCGAAGAAGGCCGAACCAACCTATTCAACCAACCAGGACGATTACGTCACGCCACACAAGATTTTTCCGTACAACGTGGAGTCCGCAAAGAAAGAGTTGGTGGACAAGCCGGTGTGGGTGAAGAGCGGGAACCAGATTCGCACAATTCTCGCCGGCACGTGTGGGCCGAATGAGCTGAAGCAAAGGAAAGCTTACCAATGGGTGGCAGCTTTCAGCGTGGAGATGCAATTGTAAGTCTGATCCTGTGGTTCTCTAGTTGCCACATAGTAAATCCTTCTTTGCGCGAGTAGCATAAAGCCACGTCGCCTGTTTCATCTGTCGGCTTATAAAGAGCCAAGGACTTCCCATTGTTCGCGTCAATTACAAGAAACTCCGCGACCGTTGGGCCATTTTTACTAGGTTTATAGAGCCAGACGGCGAGATAGCCACCGGATATAGCCAAGTTGACCGCAGAAAATCCAGGTGGTTTGTCGAACTTTATCTGGCGCACCAGACTGCCTGCCGGAGAGATAACGAAGATACCCGAAGGCTCGAGAGTATAAAGGAGGCCATCATCACCAAATACGACACTGTCTTCGTGCAATTTCTCTAGAGCAAAATCATGTTTCTGGCTTTCCAAATCCAGGCGCTTGCGGATTTTGCCGGACGAATCTAACAACGAAATAAATGTTTTCCCTTGCAAACCGGAGGCAGCTGAACGGTCAAAATATCCAGATATCAGTAGCATGTCTGAATTTGAAACGGCAAAATCCCTGATCTCCAAGTGCTCAGGAACATCAAGCTTAGAGCTAGTTTTAGGGTCGCCATTTGAGTCAAAGCTGAATAGATAGTATTCCCTGTCTCCTGATTCACCGATCATCCATAAATCGCCTGAGGGGCTGACAGAAAAATTGACGAGGAAGCCGGCTTTTTGGGTAACGAATTCTGAAGTAGCCTTATATACGGTAGGTTCAGCCGAGCCAGAGATTAATTTCAGTTTTAATACTTCCATGCTGTTCAGGCTTCCGGTATGAAAAAACATCTCGCCGCTTTGGTCGCACTTTGCAGCGTCATAGAAAGTAAAATAAGGCACTTCCGTCAGCGTCGAAGAAGTTGCTTTTAGTTGCCGTGTTGGTACTGACAGCTCTGGATCAAGCGGCGCGAGCAGCTTGGAATTGACCGAGTTTTGCTGGCCGCTTGCACTACAAAGCACAAAAAGAAAGAAACTAAGAGCATGCTTTTGCATACAAATTACATTCCCCGCAGGATAATGGTTCTGTGAGCATTGATCAGCTTTTGATGTAACCACGCATCAAAGATATTTTGAGAGGCACAGGTTTCGGCCATTCTCGGAGATTTACCAGGAAGGTCTAAATGGAAATTGGGTTCAGACCGGCCGATACCTCCTCCGCATTCGCCCGCTTGCAATACTCCGCAGCTACCGTCGCCGCAGGTTTTATTGGGGCCGGCTGCTTCCATGCAATTACCGGGAAGAGTGCCTCTGCAAAAAAATGCCGACACTTCACCCCGCAAGTACAAGAAATAGTTCGAAACTCCAGATTGCCAAGGCAATTTTGAGCTAATGATGGAAGGTTCAGAAAGAAAACTACAAACAAAAAGATCATGAATGAGCGGTATCTCACGTGAAGACCTCCAGTTCGCAGTAATTCTATATCAGTTTATCATGCAGAGGTCTTAGCGTGAAATATATACAAACTCACTATGATACAGTTAAAAAAGATATGGATTCTGATCTCAAGAAGCGGTTGAGCATCACGCTGATTGCTTTTGTGGTGGCTGGAGCCATTGAAGGGGGCTATTTATGGTACAGCCGCCGCGATACGAGCACGCCCGCGAAAAAGGCTGAACCAACCTATTCAACCAACCAGGACGATTACGTCACGCCACACAAGATTTTTCCTTACAACGTGGAGTCCGCAAAGAAAGAGTTGGTGGACAAGCCGGTGTGGGTGAAGAGTGGGAACCAGGTTCCTTACTATCGCTATGACAAAAGCACGAAGAGCGTAAATTTCAAACAGGTTGGGCTGCTGCCGCCGCTAGCCAAGTTGCAGGTGAAAGATGTTGTTCTTGCGCGTAAGCCGGTTGCGCTTAGACCCGGTGAAGTATCAGTGGTGCAAAAGCAGATCATGGCGGTGTTTGAAATGGCCGGTGAATCGGGCCTGTATGCTGCTTCTATCGGCACGAACACCAGTGATGATTACACTTTTACGGTAAACGATCTGCTGTTCTTTGATGATCCGCACGAACTCTACAAGCACTGGCCGCCGGAGATCTGGAGCGCCATCGACAAGCATAAAGGCGCGATGGGGATGAGCGAACTGCAGGCCAGCTTTGCTTTCGGCGCTGCGGGCAGTTCGGATTCAGAGAAATACGGGGATCGCACCATTGAGTTTGAGAATGGCGGCAAACCGGTCACGATGACCTTTGAGAAGAACAAAGCGGTGAAGGTTACGCCGGGCAAGATGCAGTAATCTTTTATTGGGTAGATTAATTGTGCGGCTGCGATCTTAGCTGCCGGCTTTACGTCCCTTCTTAATTGGTGCAGCCTCTTCGTCCGGCGCGGCGGCTGTTCCGATGGATGAGCGTATCGGCTTCTTGGCTTCAGCGATGCTCATTTTCAGGGCCTCTAAAATATCGATAACCGGCGCTTTGTGCTTCGTTTCCGTGGTCGCGACAATTTCCTTGCCGGCAACTTTCGCATCAATCATCTTCATTAAGTTTTCGCGATAGCCATCTTTATATTTCTCTGGCTCGAACGATGCCAGCAAAGATTCAATCAGCATTTTGGCCATCTTGAGCTCCTGGTCTTTCACAAGGCTAGTGTCTGTGCGGAACTCTTCCACCTGGCGAATCTCATCAGGGTAGTACATGGTGTGGAGCAGAATGCCTTTCGGCCCGGGGCGCAGAATGACGATATGCTCGCGGTTGTGCATGGCAATTTTCGCCACGCCTACGCAGCCGCTCTGGCGCAAAGCTTCGAAGAGCAGGGCATAAGGCTTCTCGCCGGCTTCGTCTGGCGCCATGTAATAGGAGCTTTCAAGAAAAACCGCGTCGACTTCCGCAGCCTTCACAAACTCCAAAACTTCCATTGTTTTCGCGGTTTTCGGGGCGACTTTCTTAATATCCTCATCGTCAATGACCACATACTGGTCCTTGGAATATTCGTAGCCCTTGCAAACTTCAGTTCGCGGGATCGGCTTATCCTCCGCCTGGCAATAAAGCACATTCTTGACACGCGAATTGTCGTGCTTGTGGAGCTGGTTGAAGCCTACGGTTTCACTGCGCGCTGCGCTGTACAATTTAACCGGGAGCGACAGCAAGCCGAAGGTAAGATGTCCCTTCCAGACGGTACTGGCCATTGAATTCTCCGAATACGGGCGTAGACAAGTATGAAAGCACAAAAAACGGTGCATTACAATCTCTCGAATAGCCCATGTCACTAGAAGAATACCGGCGAAAAAGAGTTTTCTCGCGCACGCCTGAGCCTCCCGCCAAAGAAGCTGAGCAAAAGGAGAACCGCTTTTTTATTCAGCGACATAGCGCCCGGCGTCTCCACTATGACTTGAGGTTGGAAATGGACGGCGTGCTCAAGTCCTGGGCCCTGCCCAACGGCCCCACGCTCGATCCCGCCATAAAGCGCCTCGCCGTCCACGTTGAAGACCATCCGCTCGACTACGGCAGCTTTGAAGGCACTATCCCCAGCGGCAACTACGGCGCCGGCAACGTTATTTTGTGGGATCGCGGCACCTATGAGTGGGCCACCGACAAAACTCCTGAAGAACAGTGGAAGGCCGGCGATCTCAAAATCCGCTTGCACGGTCAAAAGCTTGCCGGAGAGTTTGCTCTCGTCCGTACCAACCGCAGCAAAGGTAAAGACTGGCTGCTGATCAAGAAAAAAGACTTTGCTGTCCGCCAAGGCTGGGACCCGGAGAGCGATACGCGTAGCGTACTGCAAGGCACAGCCGAAATCTCAGCCATTGAAGGCGCAGTCAAAGCCGAGATGCCAACAGCGCTCGACCCAATGCTGGCCACTCTGACCAACGCCATCCCGCCGGGAACTGACTGGCTCTATGAGGTCAAGTGGGATGGCTACCGCGCACTCTGCTTTCTTGCCAGCGGTAAGGTGCTTATGTCTTCGCGACGCGGCAACAATCTTAATAAACAGTTTGCGCCCATTGCTGAAGCGCTGCAGCAATGCGTGAAGGCTGAGACCGCCATCATCGATGGCGAAGTGGTCGCGCTGGACGAAAATGGCAAGCCGAGCTTTCAGCATCTGCAGAACTTCACCGGCTTCGGCACCAAGCCGGCGCTTAAAGGCGTGGCTCGGCCGCCGCTGAATTTCTTTGCCTTTGATCTGCTTTACCTTAACGGATACGACCTGCGTAAAGCCGCGCTCATTGACCGCCGCCAGCTTCTGGCCTCCATCCTGCTGCCCAATGAAAGCGTTCGTTATTCTGACCATTTTGCCGGCAAGGGAGAAGAGTTGCTGCAAGCCGTGCGCGCCCAGGGCCTTGAAGGCATCATCGCCAAGCAGGCGCAGAGCCGGTATGAATCGCGGCGCAGCAATGCCTGGCTCAAACTCAAGGTCACCACGCAGCAGGACTTCATCATTTGCGGCTTCATTGAAGGCGAGCGCGACTATTTCGGCGCGCTGGTGCTTGGCTATCACAAAGACGGCCAACTGGTGTACGCCGGGAACGTTGGCTCGGGGTTCACGCAGCAATCGCTCAAGGCGTTGTTTGAGAAAATCAAGCCGCTCATCACCAAGAGGCCTGTTCTTAGCGGTGTGCCCAAAGATGTCGGCGAAGTCACCTGGGCCAAGCCTGAGCTGGTTTGCACGGTAAAATTCACCTCGTGGACGGACGACAATCGCCTGCGCGCTCCGGTCTTTCTCGGCCTGCGCAATGACGTTACGGCCAATGAGGTCGTACGCGAAACCGGCCTCACCGCTGCCGACGCCGCACCTGCGCCCGCGGAAGGGGAAGTCCTGCTTCCGCCGGAGAAAGCCGAAGCCACGCTCACCATTGAAGGCCGCCAGATCAAGTTCACCAACCTGAAAAAAGTTTTCTACCCCGCAGACGGATACACCAAGCGCGACCTCATCAACTTTTATGACGGCGTGGCTGACCTGCTGGTGCCGCATCTCGTGGGCCGTCCGCTCTCGCTCAAGCGATATCCCAACGGCATAGACCAGGACTTTTTCTTCCAGAAAGACGCTTCGGGCTTTCCTGACTGGTTGCATCGCGAAGAGCTGGCCGACGACGAGGATACGGGCTCAAAGACCCGTGTGATCTGCGATGACCGGGCGTCATTGCTCTTTCTGGCCAATCTCGGCTGCATCGACCAGAACCCGTACATGAGCCGGCTGGGATCGCTGGAGCACCCCGACTTTATCCTGATCGATCTCGATCCCTATCACTGCGGCTATGATCGCATCGTCGAAGCAGCGCGGCTCATTCATGACAAGCTGCGGCTGATAGGGCTGGAAGGATATCCCAAGACCACCGGCGGCAACGGCATGCATATCTATGTCCCGGTGGAACCCATCTATGAGTTCAACCAGACGCGCACCTTTGCTGAAGTGCTGGCCCGATGGGTGGCCTCCGAGCGGCCCGATCTATTCACTACGCCGCGCACCGTCTCCGCACGCGAGAAGGGCAAGGTCTACTTCGACTATCTGCAAAACGCCAGCGGCAAAACCATCTCCGCGCCGTACGTTGTGCGCGCGCACCCCGGAGCGCCGGTGGCCACACCGCTCAAGTGGAAAGAAGTTGTTCCCGGCCTCAAGCCGCAGCAGTTTCATCTTGCCAATGTGCTGCGGCGTTTCGACCGCGTCGGAGACTTGTTCGAGGGCGTTTTGAAAAAGCCTCAGGAGTTGGGGCCAGCGCTGGAGAAGCTGGGCGGGGCGATGGGGTGGAATTGAATTCAAGACTGGGCAGTTTGGTACTGTCCTAAATCTGGCTTGGGACAGTACCGGCAGTTTGAAGGTCGGCAGTCCGATCCTAAGTTAGGAATATTCTTTAGAAGTTACCGCTTTTTGTGGTAGTTTTGCTGGAATGCCGGAGATGGATACGAATCAAGAATCGCTGGCTTGCCCGAGCTCCCGCGCGGATTCGCCGCAGAGCGCCGTCTTCGGGATTGTGGATAACCGCGGGGATTTTCCCATCATCCGGTACCTGGAGCATCCTATTGCAGCGACGCCAGAAGTTCTGGCGCTAGCCAAAGGTGAGCATCCAAACCAGGTTTTTCGTTTCACAAGCCCCTGCCAGGGGTCGCGATGCGGCCATTTTGCTGACGGCCAATGCGGCCTGCCGCGATTCTTGCAGGATCACCTTCCGGCCGCACAAGCCAAGCACGTTTCGTGTCCAATTCGCGGTGTGTGCCGGTGGTTCCACCAGGAATCTTTCAATGCCTGTTCACGTTGCGCCGTTGTGGTAACGGCCGAATACACTGTCGTTGATGGGCAGTTAATCAACCCCCTTGAAGTGGCGGAGCCACCCAGGGGAAGTCATATCCAGCAGGAAAATCAATCGAGCTAAGAAAAGGAAACATCATGCCTGTTCTTGAAGCACCCGTTGCTCATGAGATCTCAGACCTTTCCACCAAGCTGCAACAGATGCGCCGTTTGAGGGTGCAGCAGCCAGGCGATCAACCGGCATCATGGCACCTGAATTCAGCATTGCAGGCCACCGAGCACACCGCCGCTGGCAAAACCAAGCTGGATGCAGGCGTGTTTATCGGCATTATCATTGATCCTAACCAGGCGCCCGCAGCAAAGTCATAACCTTGTGTACCAGGCCAACGCATTTGTCCTGAAGGCGGCGGCGTTCAATCCGTTGCCTAACCACGGCTCTGGGTTTCAGCCTGGCGAAGCTGTTGAGCGGCAACCGCTTCTCATGGAGCGTGCTGTGGTGGATGCTGCTGCGCATGCAATTGCCGGATATTGCGCAAGGTTTCATCAGCCAAAAGTGCTCATTGTCTTTGCTGGAGATGGGCCAACATTAGCTGGCCCGGATTGGTTTCGCCACGCAGTGAAAATGATTCGCGGGCAGATGCCCTCTGGCTGCGCGACTACCTTTACCCTTCAATCGGACGGCAAGCTCTTAGACAAAGAGTGGCTGGATCTTTGTGCGGAGCTGGGAATAAGACTTACGATCATGCTGGATAGCCGGACGCCAGCCCATGAGAATGGGTTCGTAAACACAGGCGGAAGAGGCGCATCTCTTGATGCCCTCGCTGCCATTGAACTCATTCGGCGCCACGGTAAAATGGGAAGTCTTTTTGGCGGTGTGTTGTGCGTGGTAAACCCAAGCGATGATGGCGCCGCTCTTTATCGTCACTTCCGTTCGCTGGGAATCACCACCATAGATTTTGTGATGCCAACGGAGGCAAACTGGGACCATCCACCCGCCGGCTTCACAAGTCCTACGCCGTATGCCGACTATCTCATTCCTGTTTTTGACGAGTGGTGGACTGAAAACCATCCCGATGTCCGTATTGCTTTTTTTGACAACCTCCTTCGCTCGATGGTTGGCAGCCGTGTGCACTCCGATTCGCTGGGGGCTGATCCACTCACGACTGTTGTGGTGGATCGCAATGGAAACATCGGGCCGGTTGATTCTTTGTGCGGAAGCGGCGCCGGGCAGGCAGAGCTGAACGTGGCCACCCATTCTATTGAATGCATCTTTCAACAACCAACGTTTCAGAAGGCGCTGGCTGGGCAGGAAAGCCTTTGCCAAACCTGCCGAAAATGCGAAATACGCGATGTTTGCGGCGGCGGCTATCTGCCTTCACGATTCAGCCAACGGAACGGCTTTGATAATCCCAGCATTTACTGCGCTGACCTAAGCAAGCTTGTGCGCCACGTGCTGGATTCCTGCACACATCAACTGACTGCAACGGCCTGATAACCATGCGCATCGCTCTCATCAATATGCCATTCGCGTCCGCTGGACGCCCAAGTCTGGCTTTGGGCCTCTTGCAATCATTAGCTGAACGCCGCGGCTATGATTGCTGCTCAAAATACTTCAACACCCTCTTTGCGCGCATGCTGGGCCGCGAGCCTTACCGCGACATGTCAGACTATTTTCCCGTACCGTTACTGGTGGGAGAATGGGTATTTTCACAGGCGTTTTACGGGAAATCCATTTCCTCATGGGAATCTTACGAGAACGATATTCTGGCGCATCCGCTTCTCAAACTCCCGCCGGAAGCCAGGGCTTTGGCGCAAACCGCACTTGGGCTTGCCGAAGGGTTTCTTCAACTCTGCCTGGAAAGCTGCGACTGGTCTCAATATGACATTGTGGGATTCACCAGCACCTTTGAGCAAACCATGGCCAGCATGTGCCTGGCGCGGCTGATCAAGCGCAAGCATCCAAAGGTAACGATTGTAATGGGGGGCGCCAATTTTGAAGCAGGCATGGCCAGCCCCTATCTCCGCCTTTTTCCATTTGTTGATTACATCTGCCACGGCGAAGCGGACGTGAGCTTTCTGGAGCTTTGTGAGACGCTGGAAAACAGGACGACCGAATACCCGGCCCCGCCGCCAGGGTTCATCTCCCACGACCACCCGGAAATTTCAAAAGCGCCTAAACTGCAAGATATGGATAGCCTGCCCTATCCGAACTTTGATGATTTCTTTCGGGCAGTGCGCCATTCTGCAATAGAGCCCGGCCTTATTCCAATGGAAGCCGCGCGAGGCTGCTGGTGGGGCGAAAAATCGCACTGCACGTTTTGCGGGCTGAACGGAGAGACAATGCGCTTCCGCCAGAAATCTCCGCAGCGCGTGGTGGAGGAAGCCGCCCACCTCACCGCACGGTACCAGCCGCAGATGCTGTCATTCTCAGACAATATTCTCTCGCGCGATTACATGAAGAACGTGCTGCCACATTGGGCGGGCGAACCATCCCAGACGCGAAAGTTTTTTGAAGTCAAGGCCAACATGACGCGGAACGAGGTCATGCTGCTGAAAAATGCGGGCATTGTACAGATTCAGCCTGGCATAGAAAGCCTGCTGGACAGCACGCTCCGCATCATGGGCAAGGGCGTGAGCGGCGCACAGAACATCGCCCTGCTCCGTTGGTGCATGGAATTGGGCGTGGAAGCGCACTGGAACTTGCTGTACGGCTTTCCCGGCGAAGATCCCGCTGGCTTTGCTTACACCGCGGAACTGATCCAAAAGATTTCTCACCTCAACCCGCCGCGAGGCTGTTTTCCGATCCGGGTGGACCGCTTCAGCCCAAACTATGAGCGCTGGCAGCAGCAGGGGTTCCAATCCGTCACCCCGCTTCCGGCCTATGCTCATGTTTTTGCGGCCACAACGGAGGAGATCGCCCAACTGGCTTATTTCTTTGATTACGATCATTCGCAATGTGCGGCATTGCCCGAATTGGCAGAGCCAATGCGGGCTTTCTGGAAACCATGGCTGGACCGCCACCACGCCGGTCAGGGCGGAGAATTTACCGTGGTTGAAGCAGATGCTTTTAGCTGCACCATTTCCGATAAGCGTTTTAACCGCCCTGCGACGCAATGGAAGCTGACATCGATTGAAACTGAAGTCCTTTTGGCCTGTGATCAGCCGATCAGCCCGCGCCGCCTCACGCCCGATCAGGCGGAAGCGCTGGAAGGCTTGCTGCGACGGGAAATTGTGGTTGAATGCTGCGGCAAGCTGATTACCGCTCCGCTCATTCCTCAGGCGATTCGTGACCGAATTAAATCTGCATCCTCTCTGTCAGCAGTTGAGCAGAATTATCCACTGGTTCAGCTAGCCTAGAAATGCTTTAGTCTCTGTTTCCAGACGAAGAGAGCCTCTGAGTTCAATGCACACTGCTGGAATCGCCAGTATCTACGTTAGCTTTCGCTTAACCTCTTGGCACCCATAGAAACATCCATATTCCAGTTCCATTCCGGCACTTGCCAATCTCGCAATCCCAGAGAAGTTTTGCCCCAGAGCGCTCTTCTAGAGTTGATCCAGTTCATGGGCCTGCAACTTGCTATAGGAGGCAAATATGCATCGCACTGCGCAAATGCTGCTGGCAACGATTTTGCTCGCTGCCATAGCAACGGTCTCAGCCAACGCTCAGACTATTCCGGCTGAAGACGACACATGGGTCACCGGCACCGGAACCCAGGTTGATTTTTCCCACTTCGGCAACGTAAATATCAGCACGCTTTTAGGGTCGCTGCCAAAAAATTCGGTGGTATCGTTTACCGGTGTTCCGCTGAACTCGTCAATCGGCCAGGCGGATACGCTGGTTTCACGCGGGCCGGTCACCCTCGGCAGCACTTTCACCGGCACGCTCTCCCTTAAAGGGCTGAACCTGGCTTCCAGTCCTGATATGCAGCTGCAGGATGGGCGCACCTATCACGTGACCACCGCGCTGGCGAACCAGAGCGGCACCGGCTCCATTACCTTTACTACCACCACCACAGAAGGCGGAACTTATTCGTCAAGCTTTACTGTTACTCCGATCCTGACCTTCACCAACGTGAATCCCCCGGGTGACGTGCACACAGTGGATTGCTCCACTCCGAGTGGAGCGTGCTCATTCCCCATTACCGGAAGCGGCAACTGGGTACAGACCTCAAGCACCGGCTTTGATCCACAATCGCAGGGCATACCCATTGTTCCCTCGGGAGTGCTGGTTGGCGGCTATAGCACAGTTGGGCGTCCGCGCTTCGGCGGAATCCAGGTTGGTTGCGGTGGCACACATTCAACCGGCTACGGCTGCGGGCAAAATAATGAGCTGCACGGCCCAGGCTCCGCCGGGCAGGCAATTCACGGGACCAAGCCGCCAGCCGATTGCGCTCAGGCGCCGCCGCCACCGCCTCAGCCTTCTCCTACACCGATTCCAATCG
The DNA here is from genome assembly GCA_035279585.1 of Candidatus Angelobacter sp. Lineage (GTDB taxonomy): Bacteria > Acidobacteriota > Terriglobia > Terriglobales > Acidobacteriaceae > Angelobacter. The sequence goes on from DATEHN010000037.1 coordinate 41,074, forward strand.
GCGGAGCAGTTGCAGGCCCCATTGGCAACGCGGCAGCCATCCAGCAAAAAGTAGCACTGTGCGCGGCGACCATTACTGCGCAGTAGCAATTTTTTTTGACGGTGACAATTGCGCGCCAACAAGACCTTAAAGGCAAACTTTAATAGCGCGCAATGCATAAAGACGGCGTTTCAGCCGCAAGGCAAGGCGTCGTCTTTTTGTGTATTGCGTCTAGCAATCAGCAATCGCTAATAATTCAAGTTGAAGTTCAGCAGGTTCCAGTGTATTGAGAACCATACAAAGGCCACGCACGCCAGCAGCAGAAGAAAATTCCACATCTTCGCCCAGAACCACTCATGCGGATCGCGCCAGGAGCGGAAGCAGGCCAGAACTATCACCACAATTCCCACAGCTCCCACGGCCCCGAGCGTCTGGATCAGGTGGAACTTGAGGTCGCTGCGCGAGCTGAACGTGGCGAGCGAGTCGCTGGTAACCACCTTGAAGAAGATAAGCAGAAAGGCAATGTCAATCGCGCAGACCAGCCGCACCCAGGGGCGCAGCCGCAAAGATTGAGTGTCAAGCTCCAGCCGATGGTGATAATGCAGGCGCACCAACGCACTTACTGGCCAAAAGACCAGCGTCAAGCCCAGAACAATGATGGCCGCAAGTATCAACGTCTGGTTGAAGTCGCCGTTGGCCGCCAGATTTACGCGCTGATACACCACAGCAGGGAAGTTGGGGATAAGCTGCATCCGGTTGCTATCGAGCTGGCGGAAGGCGATCAGGTCCTGGCCGTTCACGGACCGATAGACGAGCGGCGCAATCTCCTGCCATTTTTTTAGCTGGCCGTTGAAATCCCTGAGCGGTTCCACCTTGATGGTGCCGTTTTCATCGGGCGTGACCTTAAGGTCATCATCTACCGCTGCTACTTTCAAAAAACTACTCTCAGAGCGCCGGCTGGTGAGGTAATGCCCGGCTACGGCTTTGGCGTCGGCATCGGCTGTAGAGAGCTTTTCAACTTTGGGCGGAGTGTACGGGAAATAGCGATCAAGAAAATGTTCCCAGAGCGCGGTGCGCGGGCTTATATCGCCCTTGCCTGCGCTGTTGTAAGAAACAAAAAAACCTACTCCATCATCCAGCATCAGGTGCATGTCGCTGTGGAAGTAAACCGTGTCTCCGCCGTGGCCAATGATGCGATGTCCGTTGCGCGTCTCTTCATAAAAGCCCAGGCACATCGCGTTGAGCGCCGGGCTAAGCCCAAACTGGCGCGAGTGCATCTGAGTCGCGGTTTCCGGACGCAGAATCTGCGTGTTCTCAAATTTTCCATTCTGCAGGTGGGCGATCATGAAGCGCGAAAGATCAGCAGCCGTGGCTGCCAGCGCGCCGGCTGGCGCTTCTTCAATGATCTCAAATGGCTTGGCTTTGCCGGAGCCTGCGTTATAGCCGTTTGACATGAATGGCTTCAGCTCAGCCGGCAGCGGCTGAACGAAAGTTGAACGCGTCATTCCCAGCGGCTTGAAGATGTGTTCGGCTACATAATCATTAAAAGGCTGTCCGGAGACGCGCTCAACAATGTAGCCGGCCAGAGATGCGCCATAATTCGAATAAGCGGGCGTAGTTCCCGGCGGAAAGATGCGCTCAGGAATGTGCTGTGAAACGTGCTGCTTCAGCGTCTCCGTGGGTGCGGCGTCGTCAGTAATCAGGTCTTTGATCTGCTCTTCAAACCCCGGCGTGTGCGTCATCAGGTCGCGCAGCGTGATCGGCTTGCCGAATTTGGGCGGGATTGTGAAATCGATATAGGCACTGACATCCTTATCTAAATCGAGCTTTCCTTCTTCCACCAGTTGCATCACAGCGGTCCACGTGAACAATTTGGAAATCGACCCAGGACGAAAGAGTGTCGCATCCACGGTCACTGGTGTTTTCTTCTCGACGTCGCTGTAGCCATAGCCCTTGGAAAACAAAATCGCCCCGTTCTTTACCACCAGCACCACAGCGCCCGCAATGTTCTCACGTTCAAGCTGCATGGGAACAAAGCCATCGAGAAAAGCGTGGACGTCGTCCGCGGTCATTGCATGGGTTGGCTCGGTTACGCTGGATTCACTTGCCGCCGGCGCGTGTGGCGATGGTGGTACCGGTGTGGCTTTCGGCTCTTGTGCTAGTGCAGGCAGATCCGCGAGCAAACCCAACAACAGGATGAAAGATAAAAGAGTTCGCAGTTTCATGGCGATGAATATCTCGCCTCCATCTTTAAAAATAGTGTTTTGAAAACGGTGGAAGAATATCACGTTGCGGAAGAGGTCTGAAAACGCAACACCATGCAAATCCCGCGCAACACCTGGCAGAAAATCGTTAGCTAGTGCACAGCAAGAGCTTGCGCACTTTGCCCCCGTGCCAGGAGCCCGCTCATCGCCCAGATGCCCAGCAGCGGTCCCAGAGCCATGCTGGCCAATGCCCAATTCCATCCGTAATGGGCGGCAATCGCGGCTATCAATCGAATCACTCCCGCCGTCAGCAAAAATCCCAGCGCCACCTGGCAGGTCAGCGCCGTGCCAACATAGTTTTTATCTGAGACCTCGCTGATGATGGTGGAGAACTGCGCGGAATCAGCAATCACGGCAATGCCCCAGATCATCGCCAGCGGAATCAGCAAAGCTGGCCGGTGCAACACCAACGCAGCCAGCACACAGCACGCAGAGCTAATGGCCATGGCAATCATTGTGACCCGCGCGCGCTGGGCTACACGCATTGAAGCTTGCTGATCTTGCAGGCGATCGCTCGCCGCTCCAGCCCAAATGCAGCCCACCGCTCCAATGGCAATGGCCAGGGCTGTCACCCATTCATATTGAACACGCGGCCAGCCGGTAGAAGCGGCAAAGATCACAGCGATCCAGCCCCACATGCTGTAAAGCTCCCACATGTGTCCCAGGTAGCCAAGGTTGGCCAGACGCAGCGGCTTGTTGCGGACGATTTCAAAAACCTGTACTGGATCAAAACGCGATTGCGGCATGGCAAAAGGCCCTTCGCGTACTCCAACAGCCACAATCACCGCACCGAGCAAAGCCTGCAGGCTGCCCAGCAGAATTACGCCCTTCCACGGAATCCCGCCAATTGCGTTGGCCGCGTGCGGCACCGCAGAGCCAACCGTCAAAGCGCCGATCATGATTCCCAAAGCCAGTCCGCGTCCACGCTGGAACCAGCCCGCGATGATCTTCATTCCCACCGGATAAACGCCGGCAAGAAAAAATCCTGTAGCGCCGCGCAGCAGGATCGCCGTTAAAGGCTCAGCGGCAAAGAGCGCAAAAGCAGCGTTGGCCGCTGCTGCCAGCAATGCTGAAACTACCAAAACTTTAATCGGGCTGAAGACGTCAGGAATGTTGAAAAGCGCAAATGCGATTGCGCCAATAGAAAAGCCCATTTGCACCGCAATGGTCAGCCATGAGCCCAGCGCCAGTCCGGCATGCCACAAATGAGTTATCTGGGGAATGACTGCTGTGCCGGTAAACCACAGTGACATGCCCAGCAGCTCAGCCAGCGAAAGCAAAAAGAGAACCCGCCGCGAAGAAACTCCACGGCGGGCCTCAGTTCCTGCTAAAACCGGCATTAGCTCTTGAGTTTCCTGCGCTCACAGGAAGCAACCACGGAGCTGGGATCAATGGCTTCGCGGTCCTTCTGCATCTCCACGACCTTGCCTTCCTTATCGATCAAAAAGGTGACACGGCGCGCCGCCTTGTATTGCGGATTGAAGATGCCTATTTGCCTGGTGAGATCGCCGCCCCAATCGCTCAGGATAGGGAGCTTGATGCCTTCTTTTTCCGCCCATGCGGCGTTGCTGAACGGGCTGTCCATGCTTACACCCAGAACCTGGGTATCTGCAGCTTCCAGTTTGCCGAAGCTCTTCTGGAAATTCTGCATCTCCATGGTTCAACCACCGGTGAAAGCAAAGACCACAAAGGCGACTACAACGTTTTTCTTGCCTTTGAAGTCATGCAGGGAAACCTTGTTACGGTTCTGGTCGAGCAATGTGAAATCCGGGAAAGTATCGCCAACTTTGATGTTGGGTTCCGGAGGCGATGGTGGAGCTTCTTTCTTTTCGTTCTGTGCCAAGAGGCTGGTACCAGCCCTGGGCCCCAGAAGCGCTAACGTTCCTAACATCTTGACAGCGGTTCTGCGACGCATGTTTCTGTCCTCCGCTTAAAATTGCAGATTAAGCCTAAATATTGCGAACCGCTGCGTCAATAGCGCAGATATATTTGCTCTTCGCGTGAAGTCGGCATTTTGCAAGACAAACCTGCTTTCGTCGGTGGTAGTATTTTTCGTAAAGAGAGATTTTACAAATGAAAGCATCTTTCTATTGTTTGCTAGTCATCGCTCTGGCGGGTATTGCTATAGCTCAGAGTTCAACTCCCGCCGCCATTCAACTCAACACCATCTATGCCGGCGCCGATGGCAAATTTGAGGCGGCTCCAGACACCGCAGTGCTGCGCATGGATATCGGCTCCCAGCAGGACACCTCGCGCGCTGCTTATGACCACGCCGCAGCCGCCGTTGACCATGTGCGCCAGGTGCTGAAGGCCAATGGCATCGACGTTAAGAGCGCTCAGTTCGGCAGCTATCAGTTGCAACCTATGTATGACTGGAAGAACCCCAAACATAAAGTTATCGGATACCGCGTTACCTCTGACGTCACCTTGAAGCTGCACGACTTCACCAAAGTAGGCGCGCTCACTGAACAACTTGCCGATATTGAGGACACGCAAAACCAGTCAGTTTCATACACGCTGGAAGACATTGAGCAGGCTAAGGCCAAAGCATCAGAAGATGCGCTGCGAAAAGCGCGCAACCAAGCCTCTGCCGTGGCCACTGCCGGCGGACGCACACTGGGCGATCTTCTTTATGCTTCAGTAGACGTGAATCAGGCAAACATCATTCCGGTATTCGCGCCGCAAGTTATGGCACGGTCAGCCACAGCCGGGGCGGCTACGCCTCCACCCACAGCGGAATTTACTCCGCAGACCATCACCATCAACGCTCACGTCAACGCGCTTTTTGCGCTCAAATAACCCGGCCCTACTGTGACATCACCAGCGGCAGGCCATTCTTGCTGTTGCCAATCACAATGATCTTGGAATTCGGGCTTTTGGCTAGGGTCTCTGTGGCTTCAATGCCTTTCCACTCCAGCAATTGCGCGCTAATCCCCTGGGCCACAATCTGCTGAAAGTCATGGATGCCCTGGGCTTCAATCCGCTTGCGGTCTGCCTCCTGCCGCTCTTTTTGCAAACGGAAGCTCATGGCCAGCGACTCCTGCTCCGCCTGCTGCTTGGCTTCAATGGAAGATCGCAAAGAATGTGGCAGCTGAATATCGCGTAGCAGCACGTTTTCAATCACAATGCCGCGCGGCTCCAGCGCCGTTTTTAGTCCTTGCATAATTTCGTCTTCCACTTGCTTGCGTGAGCTTGAGTAAAGCGTGTTGGCTGAATGGCCCGCAGTGGTATCGCGAATCACCGAGCGCAAATTCGGATCGACAATCGTGGCGCCGTAATTTGTTCCAATGCTCTCAAAGACGTTAGCTGCCTTGTCCCGGTTCAGGTGATAAATAAGGGATGTGTCAATCTCCAGATTCAGCCCTTCGGTGGATGGAGTTGAGGTGTGCTCTTCCTGGGTCTGAGTGCGAATCGTCATTACATGGTTGATTTTGAACGGCGAGACAAAGTGCGTCCCCTCCGGCAAGGTCTCTCCTGTAACGGCTCCAAATGAGGTAAGCACGCCAACGCTGCCCGGCGGCACGTAAGCGACTGAAGCCCATACAAGAATGAGCACAAAAATAATCCCGATAACAATCAGAACAGGACGCCCTAAAGACCGGGGGTTTGCGTTGATGACTCTTGAGTCAAAGTGTGCCATTGAGTTCTCCTTGTCTAAGTTGATTAAAAATAAGTGGTAGCATCGGCCCGGTTATCCCGGACCGTTGGAAAAACGCGCTAAGTCTTTTTGCCTGATTGTTTTAGTTGATGGTTAGAATAAACGCGAATGTCCATTGCTGCTGCGTAATATTGTTCGTTTGCTGCTGGTGTCCTTCGTTGCTGGCAAAGGCGAGAAAAATCGACATGGAAATTTTTTCAAGAAGCAGGGAATTACTACCCAATTCTTAATTCAGCAGCTCTCCTAAGGTCTTTGTTTTCAGTAAAGTCTTAAATGGCATAGAGGGTGCTATTACAAAAGCCAGACGAAGTGGCGCGCATCGGGGCGCTTTCGAATGGATCTAACGGCCAGAGATCCTCCGAAAGTGCCTCGTTGCATTTTTGAGCGGCACTGCGGGCGTGAGCGAAGCGCAGCCCAGCGGGGAATCCGTACGCGAAAATCCTGAGCGAATCCTATGTTGCTACTGATCGCGGGATTTATACGGCAAAGGTGTCGCAAGCAAAACTTGGGAAGAGAGTGCACCCACTCACCGAATTGTTTTCAGCAGCAGAAGACGTTGATTACGCGGTATCGGCTAAACGTCAAAAAATGAGTTATCAGTTCCAAGGGGAAAGACAAAACCTTGCACTCTAGTCTTGCAGCATATCCAGAATCGCGTCATACCGGGCAAAGTGCTGCTGCAGCACTGTCTGTCTATGAAAAAGCAGCCCCTTGCTCCATCCGATCTCCCCAAGATGGTCAACCGGCCAATCTTCAAGATGTACATGGTCAGGAACCAGGCGTAGCGCTGAGCTTTTGGTCACGACTCCATCATTGACTTCATTTGTGATGCGGCCGATCTTCGCCGCCAGGTCAAACAAAATCAGTTCATCGCCGCCCTTGGAAGGGTCTCCGGCAACCTCAATGTAGCGCACACCGTCAACATCTTCCGTGCTTTCGTCAAAGGGAATGCACTTTGTGGTCGTTAAATCACTGAACGCTCCGGCGTTTCCGCGCAGAATGCCCGAAATGAATGAAGGTATCTCATTGACGAGCGGGCCGGAGGCATTAACAACTGCATCCGCTACCGGTGAACCGCGATGTGGCGTCCCAATGGTCGCGAGCGTTTTGACACCTTGAACAATATCTTTTCTGTTGGTAATGGCATGGCGTGCATCCAACCCACCCATGCTGTGTGCGATGATGTGCTTTGGGCCAGTGCCCGCATCTCTAAGTACCTCTGCTAACTTATCGCCGCGTTCTTGAATGGAGCCAATGATCGCTACGCTGGGCGCGATGACCGTATGTCCCTTGCTGGTTAAATGATCTTTAATTCCATTAAAGTAGTTCACCAGCGTAAAGCCGGGTATCAGCTCACCAAAACCGAAAATACCGTGTGCTAAAACAATCGTGCTCATGCCAGATCTCGCTTTGAATTTAGGCCGACAGAATATACCAACGGCCGTCGTAAGCCATCTCCTATATTCAATGAACGAAATCTGCCCAGAACTTCCTTCGCGAAGCGAACTATCCGAATCACTGTACAATGCGCAGGAACGAGGTAACTGCGAGATATAAAGATGAGCGCCACTCCAGCCGGTTCCCCCTTGCTTGCCATAGTCAGCAATCCGCCGACCTCCATTGACGGTGTTATCCAGGTGATGCAGAACCTGGATAACGCGTTGACCTCTAATGATGGTCTCAAATGGTTTAACTTGTTGTATTTGAAAGTGACTCAGCAGGTGCTGAATAGTCCTCCGCAGAATGGCTGGCAGGCTCCGGTCTGGCTTACCCGTCTCGACGTGATTTTTGCCAACCTCTATTTTGCAGCTCTGGCAGACTCGCTTAACGGAAAACCTATCCCCAGTTCCTGGCAGGCTTTGTTTGAAGCCAGGCAGCGTACCGGGGTCGATCGCATACAGTTCGCTCTGGCGGGGATGAACGCGCACATCAACCACGATCTCTCGCTGGCGCTGCTGCAAATTGACAACGAGATGCATCAAGGTTTTGCCGCCGGTACTCCTGAGCACCAGGATTACCAGCATGTGAACGATTTGCTGGAAGCGGTCCTGCCCATGGCCCTCACATTTCTGGCAACCGGAATTTTAGGCGAGCTTGCGCAGGACACCGGCAGAATTGGTAGGATGCTAGCTATATGGAATGTTCGCGTTGCGCGCGACCTGGCCTGGGATTTTGCCGGGACACTGCAAGCGCTTCCCGCATCGTTCCGGCCCTCTTTGATTCGGAAAGGGGACCTGTCAACAGGCGCTCTGGGGCGGCTCTTGCTGGTTCCTCTGCAATAATCAAAGCTTTTGAGGAGATGAATGATGAGTATTCAGAAACGCTTATGGATAGCAATGGTGCTTCTTGTCGCTGCCGCGCGGCTGCTGCCTCATCCGTGGAATTTCACTCCGTTGCTAGCGATTGGACTGTTTGCCGGAAACAAGGCACAAAAAGCTTTCACGGGAATCTTCATTACGCTGGGTGCGCTCGCCCTGAGCGATGCCGCAATGGGCTTCTATTCCGGCTTCTGGTACGTCTATGCCGCCGCGCTGGTTCCGGTGCTGTTGGGATGTCTGGTGCGCCATCGCGGCGTGGGTGCGCTGGCCGGAGTGGCTGTGGCCTCCAGCTTGTCTTTTTTCATCATCACCAATTTCATGGTGTGGGCCACCAGCTACTGGTATCCGCACACAGCCACCGGCCTCACAGCCTGCTTTGCGGCGGCGCTGCCGTTCTACCAGAATCAGGCTCTGGGTGACGTTTTCTACACCGTGGCAATTTTCGGCGGCTATGCTGCCTTAAGCCGCCTATTCCAGCCGCAGAGCCAGGCTGCCTGAGATGCGAATCGTTTCACTGCTGGCAAGCGCTACGGAAATTGTCTGCGCCCTGGGCGCGGGTGAGATGCTGGTGGGCCGCTCCCATGAGTGCGATAACCCCGAATGGGTACGGCGGCTTCCAGCCTGCAGTGAACCGGCGTTTGATGTTTCGACTTCCGCCGGCGAAATCGACGCCGAGGTGCGCCGCCGTCTTCAGGCTCGAGAGCCGCTCTACCGCCTGCATTCCGAACGAATTGCCAGTCTGCGTCCCGATCTGCTGATCACGCAGGAACATTGCGAGGTCTGCGCGGTTACGCCCGGTGATGTCGAGCGCAGCGGCGTTTGCGGCGCCGCCACGCGGCAAATATCTCTTTCCGCATCGTCGCTGGAAGATATCTTTGAGAGCATTCTGCTCATTGCCCGCGCTCTTGATCTGGAAGAAGAAGGCCGGAGGCTGGTCCGGCGCGAAAAGGAGCGGCTGGAGCGAATCCGGCAGGAAGCCGCGCGTTTACCCCGGAAGAGCGTGGTCGTGCTGGAGTGGACTGATCCGGTGTTTGCTATGGGCAATTGGGGGCCAGAACTGGTGAAGATCGCCAATGGAGAACTTTTGCTGGGCCACCAGGGCGCGCATTCCGCCGCAATCCCGGCTGAGCAGCTCCGCCAAGCCGATCCTGAGTGCCTGATCGTCGCACCCTGCGGCTTCAATCTTGAGCGCAGCCTGCGTGAGCGTCCCGCGCTGGAGAGGCATTCCTGGTGGCCTGAGCTTCAGGCTGTTCGCCGGGGAAATGTTGCCTTCGCCGACGGCAATCTGTTTTTCAACCGTTCCGGAATGTCGGTGTTTCAAACAGCGGAAATCATCGCTGAAATCCTGCATGGCAGCCCCTTTGGCGAAAAAACCGAAGGCACGCACTGGCAGCGACTGGAACAATATGCCGCGCAGCTTTAGAAAGCTGCTGAAAAAGTTTTCCATCGAGCCCAGCCATCCAGGAAAAGCGCGGAAGCTCTTCTGAAACAGTGTTCAACGTTTCAGCCGTGTAATGAGTGGTGAATTTTTGCCTAAACCAGCTGCACTTTTTCCCGCAGATCAATTCCTGCCCGGCGCAGGATTGCTGCAATTTCGCCGTCATTCAGGCGGGTAGCATCATACTCAACGCGGATCGCATGTTCTTTTTCGTCAAACTTGATCTTGCGCACGCCGTAAATCTCCCAGGCGTTGTTGAGTGCGGCCATCTCTTTTTCGCCGGGCGGAGTGCCGTACTTAAAAACCACGTCCAAAAGGGTCATGTATCTCCTCGAGCCGATTGTGGCCATAGGAATAATAGCATTCGCAGGAAAGAACAGTCCGTTCAGCGAATAAGTAGCCTGTGCGTTAAGGCAAAAATCTTTCCGCTTCATGCCGATCGACCATATCAATGGTTCTGTTGATTGAATCGTCGATTGCTTTTTTAAGTTTGTCGTGCGGACGAGGTCTTTACGGATATCGTTTCTGATAGGCCTTGGCGGCCAGGATGATGACCAAGTTCAGCAAAATATAAACCTGACCCCGATTGCGATCTTAAGGGTTATTGTCATGGGCCTTCACCGCCAGAGCTTATCGTCCCAGCTCCGCTTTCAGTACTCAATAGAGGCTGGCTGATATTGATTCTGATATACCCCATAGGGGTATAATAGCGTGGTGGCTGTTGAGGACACGCTTATGCGGAAAAAGAGTAGGGGCGGTGGGCAACGTCAGCGAACGGTTCAGCGTGACAGGGAGACACAAGAAAATATGCTGCTTCGCCTGCGGCGCGTGGAAGGCCAGGTTCGCGGCGTTCAGAAGATGGTAGAAGCCCAGAGGTACTGCCCGGAGATTCTTATTCAAATGTCTGCCGTGCATGAATCCTTGCGCGCAGTGGAACGCATTCTGATGAAAAACCATCTGCAACATTGCGCCACCGAAGCCCTGCGCTCAGGAGATGAGAAGCAGGCGCAACGCACTTACAGCGAATTGACTGAGCTGTTCTATAAGCACGCTCGTTAGATCAAATGGATTCATGACCTCTCAAAACCATATCGTGAAAGACCCTGTTTGCCACATGGACGTTGACCCCGCTAAAGCGCGGGGATCGGTGGAATACAAAGGGCGAGCGTATTTTTTCTGCAGCTCCCGCTGTGTTGAGCGATTCCAGGCTGAGCCCGAGCGTTATCTTGCACCCAAGCCGCCGGTGACGCAGTTGGTACAGCTCGGCGGGATCGCCCCAGCAAAAGCGGCAGCAAACTCCGGGCATCCGCACTCAGCAGAAACAGAAAAGGGAACTGCCACCTATGTTTGCCCCATGGACCCTGAAGTGCGTGAGAGCGAACCCGGCGCCTGCCCGAAGTGTGGGATGGCGCTGGAACCTGAAGCGGTGGAATACACTTGCCCCATGCACCCGGAAATTGTTCGCTCTGGGCCGGGGAATTGCCCTATCTGCGGTATGGCTTTGGAACCACGCATAAGCGCAGGCGTTCACGCAGAAGACAACTCTGAACTCCGCAACATGACGCGTCGTTTTTGGGTTGGCGTGGCCCTCAGCACTCCGTTACTCGTTTTCTCAATGGGAGGGATGGCCGCCGGCAGTCTCATTCACCGCATTCCCGCCGTCTGGATGGAGTGGCTGCAGCTAGCGCTGGCCACGCCGGTAGTCCTGTGGGGAGGATGGCCTTTCTTTGAACGTGGTTGGGCCTCGCTGGTCAACCGGCACCTGAATATGTTCACGCTCATCGCCATGGGCACGGGCACGGCTTATGTCTATAGCGTGATCGCCACGGTCGCGCCGGGAATTTTCCCGGAATCTTTTTTGGGCCATGGCGAACGTCCTGAAGTTTATTTTGAAGTGAGCGCCATGATCGTCACGCTGGTGCTGCTGGGGCAGGTTCTGGAGTTGCGTGCGCGAAAGCAAACCGGTTCCGCTATCCGGGCGCTGCTTGATCTAAGCCCCAAGACCGCGCTGCGCGTGCGTCCCGGCAGTTCCGATGAAGAAATCCCTCTGGAGCATGTTCATCGTAATGACCGTCTCCGCGTCAGGCCTGGTGACCGCGTTCCCGTCGATGGTGTCATAGAAGAAGGAAGTAGCGCGATTGACGAATCCATGATTACCGGCGAGTCCTTGCCTGTAGAAAAGCTTGCCGGAGCAAAAGTGATTGGCGGGACGGTCAATCAGGCTGGCTCATTCATTATGCGGGCGGAAAAGCTTGGCTCCGAAACGCTGCTTGCGCAAATTGTTCGCATGGTCGCCCAGGCGCAGCGCAGCCGCGCGCCAATCCAATCACTGGCAGATAAAGTCTCGGGCTATTTTGTTCCCGCAGTGTTGTTCGTAGCCGCGCTCACTTTTCTTCTCTGGGCCATCTGGGGACCTGAGCCGCGCCTGGCTCATGCTTTGGTAAATGCTGTAGCAGTGCTGATCATTGCCTGCCCATGTGCGCTTGGCCTCGCCACACCCATGACTGTGATGGTGGGAACCGGGCGTGGCGCTCACGCTGGCGTGCTGCTGCGGAATGCTGAGGCGCTGGAAACCATGGAAAAAGTTGACACCCTGGTTCTGGACAAGACCGGAACTTTAACGGAAGGGAAGCCGCAGGTTACTCAGGTTGTCGCTGCCGGTGAGATCTCAGAAGCCGAGTTGCTTCGCCTGGCTGCGTCTATGGAGCAATCCAGCGAGCATCCTCTTGCCGCAGCAATTGTGCGCTCGGCAACTGACCGGGGGCTAAAAATGGAGAGCGTTTCCGGCTTTCAATCGTACACCGGCAAAGGAATCACAGGAGAGGTCTCGGGCCGCCAAATCGCCATCGGAAATGCGGCGCTCTTTAGTGAAAAAAATCTCAATCTCACCGCGCTTGCCAGCCAAGCCGATGACCTGCGTCGTCACGGCCAGACAGTCATGTTTGTTGCCATCGCCGGCAAGGCTGCAGGGCTGATTGCGGTTGCCGATCCCATCAAGCCCTCTGCCCCAGAGACCATCAAAGCGCTTAGACAAACAGGTCTGAACCTTGTGATGCTGACCGGTGATAATCAGCTTACTGCGCAGGCCATAGCCGCAGAGTTGGGGATTGAGAAGTTTGAAGCCGAAGTGCTGCCGCAGGATAAATCCCAAGCCATCAAAAAACTGCAGTCGCAAGGGCACGTGGTCGCCATGGCGGGCGACGGCGTGAATGACGCGCCCGCGCTGGCCCAGGCTGACGTCGGCATCGCCATGGGAACGGGCACAGACGTTGCCATGGAAAGCGCGGACATCACGCTGGTGAGGGGCGATTTGAGCGCCATTTTGCGCGCGCGCAAGTTGAGCGGTGCTGCCATGGGCAATATTCGCCAGAATCTTTTTTTCGCCTTCATTTATAACCTGCTTGGAGTACCCATCGCCGCCGGTATCCTTTATCCTTTTACAGGATTGCTGCTCCAACCTGTTTTTGCCGCAGTTGCCATGAGCTTTAGCTCGGTGTCTGTGATCGCTAATGCGTTGCGGCTGCGCAGCGTTCGCCTCTAAATCCACACCGCTTCATTATTAAAGGCTATTCATAAATGTTTTAGCCATTTACCTGTTGACTGCGTGCCGCTTCAGGTGACAATATTTTGATCCAGTTACCCCGAAATCCCTCCGTCCATAAGGCCCTCTGGTGCGGACAATTCAGTGTTTTTTGAGGAGTTATATGCCTTCACTGCGCGGCTTAAGCGGCGTTGCCCGGGTCCTCCTTTTCCTCCTGCTGCCCGTTGCCTGGTCCTTCTCCCAAAGCCCTTCGCAAGCAGCCGCCAATGCGCCTGCTGCCCAGGCACAGGCCGGATCTGCCGGAGCTGTCAGTGAAGACGACGATAGCGCTGACATTCCGCCTTTCGCACGCGGACATATCTCGGAAAAAGAATATTTCGAGCTCAGAGATCAGGCAGTCCGTCTCCGCCGCGGTATTGACGACCTGATGCGAACTCCGCAAGCGCGATCCCTGGCTGTCCGGAAGATGCAGTTGCAGGAGCAGGTCCTGCGTTTTGCTGTCCAGGGCATTAATCCTTTCGGCTCTTTGCTCCCGGCGCTTTCTCCGCCAGCTTGGACACCGCTGGGTCCAGATCCAATACCGAACGGCCAAACCACCGGCACGGAAGTCGCAGTAAGCGGCCGCGTGACCGCCATTGTCGTGAGCCCCGTAACCGACCAGACCGTTTATGTTGGCACGGCACAAGGCGGCGTGTACCGTAGCCTCGACGGCGGAACTACCTGGACAGCGCTTCTGGATTCAGCGCAATCACTGGCCATCGGCGCGCTTGCTCTTGATCCACAAAACTCTGACACGCTTTTTGTCGGCACCGGCGAAGGCAATCTTTCCGGCGACAGCTTCTTCGGCGTCGGACTTTACATGATCCGTAACGCCTCAACAGCCAGTCCGGTTGTGACCGGCCCGTTCAACACTGATGGAACCAACGATCTCTTTACCGGTCGTGCCATCACACAAATTCTGGTGAACCCGGCTGACGATGCCAAGATTCTGGTTTCCACGGCATCCGGTGTAAGCGGCTTGAGTCAGGATTCTTTTGGCACGCTGCCTGACCGAGGTGTTTTCCTTTCCACCAATGCGCAAAGTGCCACTCCCACATTTACCAGGGTCACGGTACAAACCGGCACTGCTACTGGAATGCAAAACCGCACCGTCACTGACATGGTGATGGATCCAGGCGATCCGAGCAAGATACTGGTTTACGTCTTCGGAACCGCCGTCGCTGGTGACGGCGGCGTGTGGGTGAGCACTGCGGGCGATCCCTGGGCCGGTACAGCTACCTGGACGCAAACCATAACGCGGCAGGGCTTTGGCAAATTTGCTGTGAACCGCTCTGGCACTCCTGCCGTGACCACCTTTGCAGTAGCGCAGGATGAAACCGTTGCCTGCGGCGCCACCAGCACGCAGGGATCGTTGCGAACATCTGCCGATGGCGTTACATGGAGTGCGCAGATCACAGCAGCTAATGGCTTTTGCGGCGGGCAATGTTTTTATGACATGGTTCCGGCCTTCCATCCCACCACTGCCAGCACAATTTACCTTGGCGGTTCTGCCGATGGCAGTTGCAGCAAAACTCTTGCCAAGTCAATCAATGGCGGCACAACTTTCAACTCCATTGATAATGAGCTGCACGCAGATTTTCACGCTCTTGCCTTTGCGCCCACAAACGCAAATGAAATCTATGCCGGGAATGATGGCGGCATCTTCCGCTCTGTCGATGCCGGCGCAACCTGGTCCAGTATCAACACGGCCGGCTTCAATGCCACTCAGTTTGTCAGCTTGTCACTGCACCCCACTGATCCAAACTTCACCCTTGGGGGAACGCAGGACAACGGCACTGAGTTTATGAATCCTGCAGGCACGTGGACGCGGGCTGATGCCGGCGACGGCGGTTATTCCGCCATCGACCAAAGCAGCACTGATACCACCAATGTCACCATGTACCACACGTATTTCAATCAGCGAAATAATCTGATTGCTTATGCGCGTGCAAGCAGTGCGGCCAATCTCAATGAAAATACAAGCTGGACGGTCTTTGGATGTCCGGCACAGGCTGGGCTTGCCTTGAACGGCTTTACCTGCACTGATTCAGTTCTTTTTTACCCGCCGCTGGCGCTTGGGCCTGGAGTTCCGAACACGTTTTACTTCGGCACTGACCACTTGTACCGTTCCGTCGATAGCGGGACAACAATGACCCCAGTCAGCCAAACTTTTGGATGCTGCGAGCCAAACACCACCAACAACTTCCGCGTGAGCGCGATCGGAATTTCCCCGCAGGATGATAATGTGCGCTTGCTTGGGCTGACTACCGGCAGAGTGTTTGCCACGACGACCGGCGCAAATTCTATGACTGACGTTACCGGCGGGTGGGCGGCGAAATTCATATCGCGTACGGTTATTGATCCCAATAACAAAACCACTGCCTATGTGGTACTGGATGGCTATGGCACTCCAGGTTCAGGGATATCGCATATTTTCAAAACAGAGGGGCTGGCTGGAGAGCCGCCCGCGCCAATCTGGGTGGCTTCTTCCAACGGAATTCCAGATGTTCCCGTGAACGCATTTGCCGTTGATCCGCTTAACTCCAGCTATCTTTATGCCGGGACCGATATTGGCGTTTTTAGCTCTATCGATGGCGGAGCGAACTGGGCAGCTTACGGTTCCGGCTTGCCGCGAGTTGCCGTTTTTGATCTCAATATCCAGAAAACCAGCCATAAGGTCCGCATCGGGACCCATGGCCGCGGCGCTTGGGAAATTGCCGCCTCTCTTTTTACCAACACCACCTCAGTAGCCGCTGATCTGATTACCCCCACGCTTGGGCAGAACGTGATCTTCACTGCCTCTGTTGATAAAGGAGCAGGGGTGAACGTGCCCACGGGAACGGTGACGTTTCTTGATGGCACAACCGTTTTGGGCACAGGAGCAGTAGATGGCTCCGGAAACGCCACGTTCCAGACCACGACCCTGACCGCGGGCCCGCACAACATCACTGCCAGCTACGGCGGTGACACGCTTTATCTCAGCAGCACGTCAGCAGCGCTGGCTATTACCGTCATTACTCCTGGAGGAACGCCAACTACAACGGCGCTGTCGTCAAACATCACCAGCGTCATTTTTGGCAATCCGGTACTGCTTTCGGCGAGCGTAGCCCATGCGTCTGGGGCAGCCGCTCCCACGGGCACTGTTACATTTGACGATGGTGTCGTCTCTATCGGATCAGCGTCGGTGAATGCTCAAGGCAATGCCGGAATATCTTCAAACCTGGGTGTTGGCAGCCATAACATCACGGCAATTTACGGCGGTGACTCTACCTATGCCCCCAGCACATCGACTGTAGTTGCAGTTGTGGTGCGTGGCTCTACCATACTTGGTCTAAGCGTCAGTTCTACAGCTCCAACGGTCGGCACAACAGTTACCTTCACCGCCACTTTGACCACCACGGGAAGTCAGTCAGTGCCGACCGGACAAGTTACTTTCAAAGATGGCGCCGCAACTCTGGGACAATCGGCCTTCCTTGATTCAACTGTTGCAACCTTCCAGACCGCAACGCTTGCTGTAGGACCGCACACAATTACTGCTGAGTATTCCGGCGATGCCACTTTTGTTGGTAGCACATCGTCTGCTGTTACCGTCACGGTGGCGACTGCGGCGCCTGACTACCAGATAAGCATTCCCAATGGCAGCGCCACAATCGCAGCAGGGCAGTCTGCTGCATACAACATCTCTATAACACCACAAGGCGGGTTTAACGGAACCATCAGCTTTGCCTGTTCCGGATTGCCGGCCGCTTCAAGCTGTTCCTTCAACCCAGCTACATTGACTCCGAGTGGCAGCGCCACCAGCACTACGCTCACAATCGCAACCACCGCACGAACAACTGCTTCTGCGCGCACAGTAAACGGCACGACCATGGCGGCCCTCACTGGGATTGGATTTTTGGGGATCGTTTTCCTTGGAGTTCCAACCCGCAGACGCCGCAGCTTGCATTTGGCAGGAATGCTGTTGCTGGCCTTCGGAATGGCTATGGGAATAGCTTCCTGCGGAGGCAGTTCCCAACCCCCAATTACCGTACCTGGGACCCCGCCGGGAACATTCAGCGTTACCGTAACCGCAACGTCTGGAACAACCACGCACTCATCGGTGATTACGCTGAAGGTGCAATAGCGCGGCAAGAGGGAACACAGGGCTGCCGCACGGCAGCCCTTGGCTGAGGATGTAGCCAGCAGCTTCTTGCTTCTCTATAATCCTGCGCGAGGGGCCCATCAAATGAAAACCTGTGTCGCTATGTTGTTGCTGTCTCTTGCTGCTTTTGCGCAGAGCTCTGAAGAGGGGAAAGTTGTTCGCTATCAGGTTAAACCCGCTGAGCTGAAATATACCTACTCAGCTTCTTATACGCCGGTGGCGCATCTTAAGTCCGGCAACATTCTTGAAACCAACACCGTGGACTGCTTCGGCAATGCCATTAAAAAGCCAGGAGATACGCTCAGCATGGCCCCCGGTGACAATCCTCTCACCGGGCCGTTTTACATTGACGGCGCAGAGCCGGGCGACACGCTGGCAGTCAAGATTTTGCAAATCGACGTGGATAGCGATCAGGGCATTGGCGCTCTGGCTCCCGGGTTTGGCGCGATCAACTCCACCAATTACACGCCCATGATCAATCCGCCGATCCCGGAAAAAATCTGGTTCTACCCCATTGACCATGCCACTAACACCGCAACTTTTCAGGCGCTTGATTCCAAATACACGGTGAAATTTCCTCTGCATCCATTCTTTGGCTGCATTGGCGTGGCGCCGGCGGGCGGAGAAGCGCGCAGCTCTGTGGTGCCGGAGGCCTTTGGCGGAAACATGGACTCGCCTGAAGCCAGCGTCGGCAATACTGTTTATTTTCCCGTAAACACGCCGGGAGCGATGCTCTTTTTAGGAGATGGCCACGCCGCAATGGGGGATGGCGAGATCGCCGGAACGGCCTTGGAAGTGCCGCTCCGAGGACGCGTTCAGGTGCATGTGATCAAGGGCCAGAAGATCAACTGGCCGCGCTTTGAAAATGACGAATACATCATGACGGTTGGCGCTTATCGCCCGCTGGATGACGCCCTGCGCATTGCTTTCACAGAGCTTGTCAGCTGGATCCACAACGACTACGGACTCTCGGAGCTGGACGCGTATGAACTGCTATCCAAAGTGGGAGAGATTCATCTGAATGAGATGGTTGATCCCAATTACGTGATTGTGGCCAAGGTGAAGAAGAAGTTTTTGCCACCTCCTATTAAACGGAAGTAGCTGTCGCGGTTACGATTCCGCAGCAAGGGACACGGAGAGATATCTCCAACCGGGTCCATCCTTTTCAAGGACGATGTGAAACCACTTCTCAGCTAAAGCGCTTTGATCGACATGTATTTCGTACAGGGCCTTTTGGCCATCCACGGTACGTGCTACGAGCCGAACTGTGGACGCCTTTTTATCTTCGGCATCCAGATAGAATGCGCGGTCAATAAGATTCCTTAAGACCTTTTCATCACCAGATCCCTCCGGCGTTATTGGGTTCCCATACAGCCAGGGGAGCTTAGTTTTCGATTTGATTCTTGAGAGTGTTTCCTGGGCCCTTGGAGATTGGTCAAGCGCCAAAGCGTAGATATAGTCGACTTGTGGTGCGTTGAGCTGGCAGCGGTCGCACAGAACTTCCTTTTCCAGATAAACATAGTCCCATTCACTAAGCGGAACGGGTACTGGCCCAGTGAATACCATGGCCTTCCCGTTGCCATTTTGGGAGAAGATCGCGCGCATACCCTCCGGATTGCCGAGATACCTGATGACGCGCTGGGCATTCTCACGTACACGGGCATCCGGATCGTTCAAGGCGATGATCAACTCGCTCATCCGGCTGTCTCCGTATTTGAAAAGGTGTGCCAGCGTGCCTGGTTCGGTAGGCTCGTAGTCCTTTAGCAGCTTCCGAATTCGTGCAGGTGTTGCCTCCGGCGCAGATATCAGTCCGGTCGCGATAGCGGACAGAGTGAGCGCGATGGTGATAATAATCAGCTTTTTCACAAAGTGAATGTTAGAGTTTCGACCTCTGCCACGGATCACAAACTCTGCAAATATTCCACAATATCCGGGCTGGTCCAGTTCACCGGGCCAATGAATTTGCGGCGAAGCTTGCCAGAGGCGTCAATGATGAAGGTTTCCGGCTGGCCGGTGGTGCCGTAAAGGTCGGCGCTTTTCTTTTCTGGATCGTTTACGGTAAGGAAGTCGATTCCATACTTCCGCAAAAAGCGGTGATAGGCATCGGAGTCAGTATCTGTGCTCACGGCCAGGACCGTCACTTTGGATTGCATCTGCTTCTGCATTTGCTCCAGTGATGGCATCTCAATAATGCAAGGTTCGCACCATGTGGTCCAAAAATTCAGGACCACCACCTTGCCCCGCAGGTCATGGAGTGCCACCGTGCGGTCAGAATCTTTTACGGTAAAATCCGGCGCCTGTGAGCCGATCATGCGCAGCTTGGGCTGCTCTGTGCAGCCGCTAAAGCCAAGCATTGCCACAAAAAAGGCTGCAGATAATAGGCGCAGGGGTTTCACGCTTTTATAATAACCCGATTCCACTCGTTATGGCCCACTCCGAAGTAACCCGGTCCGAGGTCGCCGTAGACATCATTGTTCCGGCTCGGAATGAAGAGGATTGCATTGGCCGGTGCCTGGCGTCGCTCATCAACCAGCAGGGAATTAGCTTCAGGATAACCGTGGTCGATGACGGATCGACGGACCGAACCCGGCAAATTGCTGAATCATTTACTGGAGTCCGTGTAATCCGCGCGGGGGAGCCAGCGGCGGGCGTGCTGGGAAAAGCCAACGCGATTATTACCGGGGTCAAAGGAAGCACGACCGAATGGCTGCTATTTACTGACGCTGACACCGAGCATCTCCCGGGATCACTGGCCACCGCCGTGCGCGAAGCGGAAGAGCGCGGAGTCGATCTGCTGTCTTATTCTCCTGAGCAGGAAGTGGCATCTTTGGCGGAAAAGGCGCTCATGCCTGTAGTATTTGCCGATCTTGTAAGCACTTACCCTCCTGAGCGAGTCAACAATCCAACTGATCCAACCGTGGCTGCCAACGGGCAATACATTCTGGTTCGCCGGACGGTTTACGAAGCCCTTGGCGGCCATCAATCGGTAGCCAATAAGCTTTTAGAAGATGTAGAGTTAGCAAGAATATTTAAAGCTTCAGGACATAAAATCTGGTTCCGTCATGGCGCCGGCATAGTGCGCACCAGAATGTACCGCAGCTTTCGTTCCATGTGTGAAGGCTGGATCAAAAACCTGACGTTGCTCTTTCGCAATCCGCTGGCTCTGGCGATTCAGCACGGCCTGGAATTTCTGGTAATCGGTGGAGAGTTAATCGGCGCAATCATTTTGCTGGCCCTCCACCAGCCTTTTTCGGGTCTTGTGCTGCTGGCAATCGGGCTTTTTTTCTATGTCAATTTTCTTTTGCGCATTCGCCAAGCTCATTTTCCGTGGACAGCTAACTTGCTGGCATTATTTGGGTTACCTCTTTTTGTGTTACTTTTACTGCGCTCCTTCATCCATTCCAATATATGGGGCGAGGTAACATGGAAGGGCCGTAAATACCGGCAATCTGCACCCGAAAAGGCCGGCGATTCATCTACTTCAAGGGAGCAAGCTGATCTAAAGAGCTGATCTGATGGTCTATCTAACACGAAAGGCAGAGTTTTCAGCATCGCATTACTACCACAATCCGGAATTCACCCCGGAGGAGAACCAGCGTATTTTTGGCAAGTGCAACAATCCTAACGGCCATGGGCACAACTACACGCTTGAAGTAACGGTCAAAGGCCAGGTAAACCAGCGGTCGGGCTTTGTGGTGGACCTGAAACAGCTAAAGGACATCATGAACCGTGAGGTAATTGATGCCATGGACCATCGCTTTCTCAACAAGGAAGTGGCGGACTTTAAGGACGCGATTCCAACTACGGAGAACCTGGCCATCAGCATTTGGCGACGGCTGGAACCAAAGTTGAAGCTGGCGGAATTGCATCGCGTCCGGGTGTATGAAACGCCGGACTTGTTTGTGGACTATTACGGAGAAGCATGAAAGCATACCTCACCCGGCGCTATTGGTTTTCTGCTTCGCACCGCCTGCATAGTGAAGATATGTCCGCAGCTGAGAACCAGGCGGTCTATGGCAAATGCAACAATCCATACGGTCACGGCCATAATTACGCCCTGGAGGTAACGGTCGGCGGCCAGGTTGACCAGCAAACGGGCATGGTCTGCAATCTTGTTGATCTGGATAGGTTTGTGCAGGAAAAGATTTTGGAACGTTTTGACCAGCAGAATCTCAATACATTAACGGAATTTCAAAGAGTTGTACCGACCACAGAAAACCTGTGCGTTGAAGTTTATGGAATCCTGCAGCAGGGTTTCCACCACGCCCAGGTTGAAAAAGTGCGCGTGGAGGAAACCATGCTCAATTCTTTTGAATATGCCGGAGGCAAAGAAATCCGTTTTTAGGAGGTTCAGGTGAAATCAGGAGCCCTTGTGAAGAAAATTTACGAATCCTCTCCGCTGGCTGACGTCAGCACCCAGGAGTTGTTGCGCGAGTTGCTTGTGCGATTGGGAGAGGACCCAGACCGTGACGGCCTGCTGCGTACGCCGGAGCGCATGCAGAAATCACTTGAGTTTCTGACCAAAGGCTATCAACAGGACCCCGATAAAGTTCTGCAGGGCGCCCTGTTTGACGTGAGTTATGACGAGATGGTCATCGTCAAAGATATTGAGATGTTCAGCCTGTGCGAGCATCACCTGCTGCCTTTTTTTGGCAAGGTCCACGTTGCATATATTCCCAATGGCAAGGTGCTTGGCCTGAGCAAGATTCCTCGTCTGGTGGATATCTTTGCCCGCCGACTTCAGGTGCAGGAACGCCTTACAGTGCAAATTGCTGAGACTATACAGCGCGCCATCCAACCGCAAGGTGTAGGTGTGGTGATTGAGGCGCGCCATCTCTGCGTGATGATGCGCGGCGTGGAAAAGCAGCATTCAGCGGCCGTCACCTCACACATGCTGGGAAGCTTCCGCGGGGAAGATAAGACACGCGAAGAGTTCCTCTCTCTCATTCGCAACGGCAAGAACGGACACTCGTTTTAATGCCAGAAGACAATCCGCAGCTTAAGATCGCTGTAATTACCGGCGGCGGAAGTGGTATTGGTTTGGCTCTGGCCCGGGCATTCAGTCGTACCGGCTACTCGGTGGTGATCTCCGGCCGCGATGCGAAACGCCTGCAGGCAGCAGCTGCCGAACTAAACAAGAACAACGCCAATATCCAGGCCATTGCTTGCGATGTCCGCGATCCGGCTTCAGTACAAAGGCTGTTTCAGGAAATCGCCGCCCGTCATGAGACAGTAAACGTGCTCATCAACAATGCCGGCATTGCTCATGCGTTAGCACCGGTCGAACAGTTGCCGGTGGAAACGTGGAAGCAGGTCATCGAGACGAATATCACAGGGACATTTCTGGTTACTCGTGCGGCTTTGCCGCTGATGCGTGCCGGCAGCACGATTGTGAATAACCTTTCCATCGCAGCCATTCGCCCATTTGCGGGCATGTCCGCATATAATGCCTCAAAATTCGGCGCGCTGGGGTTTACCCAAGCGCTACGCGAAGAGCTGCGCCAGAAGGGAATTCGTGTGTTGGCGCTGCTGCCCGGCGCCACAAACACCGATATATGGAACCAGTTCTGGGCTGATGCTCCCAAAGAGAAGATGATCCCGGCTGAAGCAGTTGCTGACGCTGTATTGCACGCTGTCTCCGCGCCTGACAATACCACGATCGAAGAAATACGCATTGGACCAACAGCGGGTGCGCTTTAAGCAGAAACGAACTGCCGCAAATCCAGCCGAGGGTGATTAATATTCTTCAAACGCGTACACATTCTTCTTTGTTGGAAGCAGCTTGATCAGCACAACTCCGGTCACAAATCCGCCGACATGGGCCCAGAAAGCCACTCCGCCGGCTCCGCCGGAAGAGGTAAAGAGGGAAGCGGCGCCACCCAGAAATTCGCCCAGGAACCAGTATCCCAACACCAGCCAGGCAGGAAGCCAGAATACAAAGAAGATCCACCACGTCAGCACCCGCGCCCGGGGATAAAGAACAAAATATGCCCCCATCACACCGGCAATCGCGCCGCTGGCCCCCACCGCAGGCAGCCGGGAGTTGATATTAAACACAAGATGCGCCAGGTCCGCGCCCACGCCGCACAGCAGGTAAAAGATCAGATAGCCAAAGTGCCCCAGCCGGTCTTCAACATTGTCGCCAAAAATGCGCAGAAACCACATATTGCCAATTACGTGCCACCAATTAGCATGGAGGAACATGGAGCTGATGAACGGAACAAGGGCAGCGCTTGCCGGTACAGATCCAGACACCCACCCTGTGATATTGCGGGGAACAAAGGCGAATTGGTATTCAAAGCCCTGCACGAAGCGAGGGCCTTGGATCCATTCATAGAAAAAGATAAGCAGGTTCAGCACGATCAAAAAATAATTGATGTAAGGCGTGGTTGACCGGGGAGTGTCGTCGCGAATCGGTAGCATTCAAGTGACTGCTTCTTGATTATCATGCTTGATAACGCGGAGTTACTCAAGTGGACGGAGTTCTCATCATTAACAAGCCGGCGGGCATGACCTCGCACGACGTGGTAGCGCATGTGCGCCGCATTACCTCGGAAAAATCCGTCGGCCATCTGGGCACGCTCGATCCCATGGCCACAGGCGTACTGCCGCTGGTGCTGGGGCGATTCACGCGGCTGGCCCAGTTCTACAGCGATGCCGATAAGCGATATGAGGGTCTAATCCGCTTTGGCCGGGCCACGGATACTTACGACGCTGAAGGCTCGCCAATTGGGCCGGAGCGACCAGTAGGTTTTGGTCTAGATGAGCTACGTGCTGCTGCAAAAGCATTCACAGGAAACATTGAGCAGTTGCCGCCGCCGTTCTCAGCTAAGAAGATTGCCGGCGTTCCGGCTTATCGGCTGGCGCGCAAGGGACAGCCAGTAGAACTGAAACCGAAGCAGGTGCAGGTGAAGGAGCTGGAGATTATTTCGTTTGATGGAAAGAATGCGCAATTCAAGGCCTGGGTGAGCTCCGGAACATATCTACGATCGCTGGCGCACGATTTAGGGCAGAGATTAGGAGTCGGGGCTCATCTAGCCGAGCTAATGAGGACGGCTGTAAGGGAGTTTACGATTGAAGACGCGCACAGCCTGGGGATCAATCAGATAGATACGCAACGTCTGATAACGGATATTATGTTAAATATTCAAGAAACGGTTGCCGATTCGCTGCTTCATCCACGGCTTGTGCTGCCGGAATTCCCAGCGGTTACGGCTTCGCCGGAGAGCGTATCCAAGATCAGGCATGGCGGTGCTGTCAATCTCCCCGAGTTCAGCAAGGCACCAATCGTTCGCGTGTTTGCTGGACAGAGAGAATTGCTGGCCATCGCCAGACGGGTTGCAGGAACCCTGTTTCATCCCAAAGTTGTGCTTCAGGGATAAAGGCTGCCGTGGCACGTATAGGGCTTTCAGGCCGGTTTCATCTCGTTTCCAAGCAGGACAACCCGCAGATCGTTTCGAAAACGCTCTAACATGGCTATACGTTCTGGAGTTGCTTCTAATGTTTCTCTCTTGTGAATGAAAAGCTTACGTCCGTTTCTTTCAACTAGCGGTCCCAGGCTTTCTCCCATACGCCAGCCAACGTTGCCAAGAATCTGCAATCCGTCTGGCCCCGGGACCAGAAATGCGATGCAATTGTCACGGAGAACCCCAATAGCCTTGGGAAAACGATCGAATGTTTGCAGGTCAAAGCCGGCGGCATAAAGACGTTGGAGTTGTTCTTCTGGAAGCATTTTGTTCGGTACTTCTTTTGTGGCACTTTGTAACGGTTTGCGCGTGTGTCTCACATAAGAGTGATCAAGCCAGAATCTCCGATCGGCGGAAATCTTGTTTCTGGCAGAGAGGTAAGACCATGCTCATTACTCAATATACGCGTTTTGGTTATGTTGAAGGACTCGGCGACGAGGAGATTCCCTGGTGGATTGCTCCGTATGTGCGCGATTTCGTTGCTTTGGCGAAGAGCACCGCAGTGTTGGAGAACCTTACAGCCAAGCCGGAGACGGCCCTGGCTTCGCTGACACGGCGAGTGGCGGAGACGGCTGGCGTAGCCCGGGTTGCTGCCCACGTTAAAGGAAACGAGGCCCTCAATGCCGGCATCAGCGGCGCCCTTGCGGCGGACCTCGATGAATTTTGCGGAACACCTCCACGTCCACACCGCCTGGATCAGGCCGCATTGATTGCATCGCTCATTGCGTCAAGTTTGCAGGCAAATGATCCGGCAAAGGCGGTTCTAGTGGCCCAGGTGGAGAGACTGCAGAACCTCAGGGGCCAGTCGGTATCCGCAGCAGCGTAGCACTTTTCTGAAATCCCAGCGAAGCGAGAGAACCCTGTCAGTACAAATACATTTTGGGGAGATCGACCTTTTGAGTGTATTGCCTACAGGGTTCCCTCCTCCTATGCAAAGAACACTCAGGGTTAGATTTTCAGAAAAGCCTGGCTTCTGTCTCACATCTTATATCGGCCTAAGTCCTCGTCATTCAGGCCTTCCAGCCATTTGCGCAGATCTTCTGATGACACGCGTTCGGCAGAAGTGCTCGCGACTTTTGAAGTTTTAAGGACCTCGTCTTCAACAAAGATCGGGCAATCCAGGCGCAGGGCCAGAGCCAGAGCATCAGAGGGGCGGGAATCGATGCTGATGACTCTTCCCTCTCGCTCCATCCAAATCACGGCAAAGAAAGTGTCATCGCGCAGCTCATTTACCACGATCTTGTGAACATGCGTATCCAGGCCGATGAGAAGATTTTTGATGAGATCGTGCGTCATGGGGCGCGGCGTGGTGACCTTTTCAATCTCCAGCGCAATGGCGTTGGCCTCGTACACTCCAACCCAGATTGGCAGCACGGTGTCGCTTCCAACATCTTTCAGCACCACGATAGGCATATTGGTGACCGGATCCATCATCAAGCCGCGAATTTTCATTTCCACTTCCATGTCGCTTTGCTCCAAACCGCTTACGGGCAGCGTTCACCCGTCAGCCTCTATGCTCCTGAGCCAATCGGCTCGCCGCGTGATTCGGCTCGCCGATTACTGGAGCCTTTTGTTACGATCGCTCCGCTCCAAACCGCTCCAGGGTCGACAGTCGCCCTTAAGCTTTGCTCCTCAATCAATCAGCTCGGCATGTGATCGGCCTAGCCCATTCGCGTTTCTCACTCTCAAACCATCTCTCCAACCAAGCTGTTAGGAAAGCTCCTGGTCACCCGCACATTAACATAGCTGCCCACCGCTGGAACCATGCGAGCGGCAGTAAAGTTTAAAGTAATATTTTGCGTGGTACGTCCTATGATCTGGCCCCGTACCTGGTTTTCACCTTCAACCATTACTTCATAGGTTTGGCCAATCCGATTCTCGTAATTGGCTCTTTGTATCTCTCTTTGACGCTCTTGCAATATCTGTAGCCGTTTGGACTTGTCCGCATCTGGGATGCTATCAATCATGCTCAGTGCCGGCGTGTTAGGCCGCGGTGAGTATTTAAAGCTGAAGACGCCGTCAAACTGGCACTCATGCAGCAAGGTAATGGTCTCTTCAAACTCAGCCTCAGTCTCGCCGGGAAAGCCCACAATCACGTCAGTAGTCATGGCGATTGGTCGCTTGGATGACTTAATCCAGGAAATCTTTTCCAGATACATCTCACGCGTGTATTCACGGCTCATGGCTTTAAGCACACGTGATGAGCCGCTTTGCACCGGCAGATGAATGTGGTCACACAAGCGGGGCGAAGCGGCTATGGCATCGACAATATCTTTAGTGAAATGCCGCGGATGTGAAGTCGTAAAGCGAACACGGCGAATGCCGGGAATCTCGCCGACAGCATACAGCAGCTCGGCGAAACTCATCTTGCCCAGAGGATCGGCATAGGCATTCACGTTCTGGCCCAGAAGCTGGATATCGGTATAACCCAGATCGGCCATCTGACGCGCCTCAGCCAGCACAGAATCAGAAGTGCGGCTGCGCTCCTTGCCGCGGGTGTAAGGCACCACACAGTAAGCGCAAAACTTGTCACAGCCTTCAATGATCGTGATGTAGCCGCGATGCGGATTGCTGCGCGCGGTGAACTCCGTTTCAAAGGTCAGATCGGTCTGGCGATCATCAAGCCCGGTAACACGGTTGTTCCCTGCCTCAATCTGCACCAGCATCGCCGGCAGATTACGATATGAGGCTGATCCGGCCACCATGGAAACGTACGGTGCCTTGGCAAAGATCTTCTCGCCTTCCTGCTGCGCCACGCAACCCAGCACGGCGAATTTCTTGCCCTGTGCCTGGAGCTTCTTATAGTCGTTCAGGCGATGGAAGACCTTCTGCTCGGCTTTGTCGCGAATGGAGCAGGTGTTATAGAGGACCAGATCAGCCTCTTCCACGGTCTCCACCTGCCGATACCCCTCATGGATCAGCGTTCCAATGACTTTTTCTGAGTCATGGACATTCATCTGGCAGCCAAAGGTCTCAATGTAAAACGTTTTCTGGAGCGTAACCGTCACAGTTCCAGTATAGCGCAGCAAAATGGCGGTTTTTGCGGTTATTCTTAATGGGAACCAACGGATTGCCTAAATGGAAATCGACGAGAGAGCAATTTGGAACCAGAAATTCAGCGAGAAATCGCACGCCTCGCTTGAGCCTGATCCTTTTCTGGTAAGCGCCTATGACGAGCTTCTCTCTGGCCTGCCTGCCGGAACTGCGCTTGATGTGGCAGGCGGAGCTGGGCGCCATTCCATCTGGCTGGCGCAGCGAGGCTGGCACGCCAGGCTGCTTGATATTTCTGACGTGGGTATCGGACTAGCAGAAAGAAATGCTTCCCGATCACTCGGGCCAATCCGCAAGGAATTTCTCATTCATGCCGAAGTCGCAGATTTGAATCGAATGCAGAGCTTTGGCGTCGAGCAATACGATCTTGTCCTGGTCTTCTTTTATTTGCAGCGCGAGCTCTTCCCTGCTTTGATTTCGGCGCTCAAGCCCGGCGGCTTTCTTCTCTATAAGACTTACACCACAGATCAGCAAAACCTCAGCGATGGGCCACACAACCCCGTGTTTCTGCTGAAGCCGAATGAACTGCTGCACGCTTTTCAGTCGCTGCGTGCTTTGCATTATCACGAAACAGCTCAAAATAAGGCCACGGCAGAACTAGTAGCACAAAAGCCCAAACGGTCTAGCGAAACCAATTCACTCCCAACGTAAACTGCACCGTGTTGACCCCCGGATTGGGAACAGTGAGTCCAGCGTTGGAGATGTGCTCATATCGAACCGCAGCCGTAAAAGCGCGGCGTTCAGTATTAAAAAACTGGAAGCCCAGCGCGGCATGGGTAACAAAGTTGACGTGTGAGGTGTTGACGGGCACAGCATGATTGCTAAAAAGCACGCCACCACCGAGTTCCAGGTACGGAACAGTGCCTCCAAAATGAGTGAAGTTCCACTTCAAGTTCACGGGGGTAAATGCTGCAGCATAAGCGTCTTTAGCCGGTGCTGGCTGCCAGATGTAATACAGCGGCACCAGGTCGGCCGACCATTCAAAATTGCCCCGCACAAAGCTGCCACCATGGTCATCTGTAAGCACCTTGCCCAGGCGAATGCCGAGGTTAATGGCATGCGCGTCTTTGGTGCCGCCGGGAACGCTGAACCCGCCGCCAGCCCACACACCGAAGTCCCATGGTTGACCATCAAGGGGTTTGGAATCCTGGGCTAATGCAAAGCCATTACAGAAGAAAATCAACAGCAGGAGCGCACCGCAGAGGCGCGGAGGATCGGAGAGCGGCCAAAGCTGTAAATCCATCAAATATCTCCTGGGAATTGGGAGAAAAGAGATTACCAGCTTCACGCCGAAATGCAAAAGACTAAGCTTGCAGATCGCCTCATGGTATCTCAATTTCCGGATAGTGTCCCAAGACACTACCAATTTTCGTGGAAATCCACCTTAAATATTTGGGGGATATACTATTCGAGACTTGACTTTGCTGAAATTTGGTGAGCCCATGTTCGCAGTGAACGCCATGCAAAGAAATGTGCGGCTCTGCTTTGTAATCTTGCTTGTCGCGGCCATCATTCAAGCCGCCAGCGCGCAAGAACAAAGCATTGATCTGGCAAAGGCCAAGCAGTACTTTGACGAAGCTCACACCATCTGCAAGCGCGATGGCGGAAAGCTCTGGGGCAAGAGTCTGTGCGGGCCAATGTTGTTTGTCGATCCGGATACCAGGTCCGTCGTCGCCAACCATGCGGATGCGGAAGGGCGACTGACTGCTGAGGGCGGTCTATTTGTCGCTAAACTGCCGCCTGAAATCAGCATCGCGAATACTGCGATGACCTGGGCCGGCGTGCATTGGACCATGATCATGTGGCCGCTTCCTGAGAGTCCAACCGCTCGAGCGCGCCTGATGATGCATGAGCTGTTTCACCGCATTCAGGAGGACGTGGGACTTCCCCCTTCCAATCCGCCCAACGCTCATTTGGGCACGCTGGAAGGCCGCTACTGGCTGGAACTGGAGTGGCGCGCCTTGCAGCAGGCTTTGGCACGGGCTGATTCATCACCAGCGGAACGCAGACGCGCCGTGGAAGATGCACTGCTCTTTCGCCTGCACCGGCGTGCACTCTTTCCCAAAGCCGCCCAAGAAGAGCGCGAGCTTGAGATGAATGAAGGCCTTGCCGAATACACCGGCTACAAGTTGCGCGGCACCAGTGACGCCGCAACCGCCACAGCCATTATTGCCAGGCTTACCACCGCCGAGTCCGGAGAAGCGTTCTCGCGTTCTTTTGCCTACGTCAGCGGCCCTGCCTACGGAATGTTGCTCGATTTTGCGAAGACGCCATGGCGCAAAGGCCTGACGGCGAAGTCAGATTTGGGCGATTTGCTGCGCCGCGCTTATGGCATCGTTCTTCCCAAAGATCTCAGCAGTGCGGCACAACAGCGCTCTGCCATATACGATGGCGATGCTTTGCGCTGGTCGGAAACACAGCAGCAAAAGCACCGCGATGCGCTTATCAGCGACTACAAACGGCGGCTGGTGGCAGGACCGGTGCTGACGCTGCCTTTCAGTGATCAAGTCCAGGTCAGCTTCGATCCAAACGGGGTCTTCCCTCTTGATGACAATACGAGTGCTTATCCCGCCATTCGCGTCAGCGACACTTGGGGCATTCTGGAGGTCAGCCACGGCGCGCTCATGGTGCGAGAGCAAGGCAAGTTTGCCCGCGTTGTAGTTGAGGCGCCAAAAGATGCCGAAGGCAAGAGTGGTGAGATTGACCAAAATGGCTGGAAGCTGAGCCTTGCTCCAGGTTGGACCATCAAGAAAGGAACCCGGCCAGGAGATTTTACGGTCGAGAAAAAGTAAAGGGCGATTCAACAACTCAAGCCGCCCTCCGCGATTTGCTATTCGTCGAAAAAGTAAAAGGGTAATCTGGAAGATCCCCAAATTACCCCGATTACCTAACTACTCAATTACCAAATTCTCCTATCCAGCTACCTGCTCCAATTGTTCCTGATCGACGTCAAAATTTGAGTACACATTCTGCACGTCGTCGGCATCTTCCAGTGTTTCAAGCAGACGGATCATCTGGTTGGCCGGAGCGCCTTCCAGCTTAATGTAATTCTGCGGGACCATTCCAAGGGCGGAATGCACAACCTCAATACTGGCTTTCTTTACCGCTTCAACCACGCCTTCAAAAGCATTGGGAGCGGTAAGAATTTCCCAATTGTCGCCGTCGTCATTGAGATCATCGCCGCCGGATTCCAGGACGATATTCATCAGATCGTCTTCCTTGGCAGCGCCTTTGGGCACCACAATCTGCCCCTTTTTATGGAACATCCAGGAGACAGAGCCAGCCTCACCCATGTTTCCGCCGCCCTTGGTAAAAGCATGCCGGATCTCACTGACGGTACGGTTACGATTATCCGTGGTAACTTCCACCAGGATCGCACACCCGCCTGGCCCGTAGCCTTCAAAGGTGATTTCCTCGTATGTTGCGCCGGGAAGTTCGCCGGTGCCGCGCTGGATGGCGCGCTTGATGTTATCCGCCGGCATGTTTTCCGCTTTGGCGGCCGCAATAGCGGTACGCAGCCGTGGATTGCCTTCAGGATCACCGCCGCTTTTGGCGGCCATAGTGATTTCCTTGATCAGACGAGTAAAAATCTTGCCGCGCTTCGCGTCCAGCGCGCCCTTTTTGTGCTTGATTGTGGCCCATTTAGAGTGGCCAGACATGTGGATAACCTCAAAGAATCAAAGATTTAGGCAGCCGGTGGGAGCCGCAATGAGCGCCTATTGGCGCAAGAAAACAAAGTAGATTATAGCATGGGAGTTGGTATGATTCAGCGATGACTCCGGATCAATGGGAACGCGGGCGGCAGAAGTGGGAACGCGATCTCCTGAATCGGCAGCGTAACATTGTCTTCCCTGATACCGTGCTGAACGAAGGCCAGTTTTTCAGGAACATGGTTTCCGGGCAGATACAGTTCAACCTGGTCCAGAAGATGGGTATTCTGGTAATCACAGCTTCGTTCTTAGTTACGGGATGCGTAGGTACTGCGCTCGCTCTTGGTTCCCTTTTTGCGACACAAGACACAATGGGGCGCTGTATAGCATTCATCCCAGTCTTCGTTACGGTTTCACAAATGGGCTTCGGAATCATCGTGATGATCCGCGGCTTGACCGCAACGCCAATCACTGATGAAGAGACCAACCAGAGATTGCCGCCAGCGCTCCCTCCTACACAACCTTAAAAAGGAACGGCGATCTCACGGCTGCTGGTGCTCCGTTTGTGCTTTCCTTCGAAACGCATAGATCACCGCCAGCAGGGGCGGCGCCAGCAAAATCGCCCACCAGAACGGAATCAGCAGAGCAATTACAATCGGCGTGAGCAATGACATCCAGAACGGCACCTTGGCTGTCCGCTTCATCAGATACGGCTGCAGAAACAGGCCGTCGGTCACCATGATTACCGCGAAGAGGATTAGCACATAGAAAAAGCGCATGTGGTCATGGCTGAGCGCTCCCAAAATCGCTGGAATAATCACTGCGATTGGTCCGCCGAAGTTGGGAATAAATTGGAGCAGGCCAGCCAGAGCTGCCCAAACCGGTGCCCAGGGAATGCCGATGATCCACAGTCCGACGAACCAGAGAAGCGCCACGGCCAGCGAATCCTGGCACTGGGCAATAAACCAGTTCTTGAGCGCTGTGCCGGTGGTGCGCGCGTGAGAACGCCAGTCCTGCCAATCTGTCATGCAATGTTTAGTTTAACGTTCCAAAGAGAAAGACGTCAGAAATCAGCGCTCTGCACTCAGCCTGAAGCATTCAGCAAACCTACGCAGGATCGCAAGGCCTGCAATCTCATTAGTGCAGGACGTGCAATAGTTGAAGGACTGAATGCTGTTGGCTGAGTGCTGATTGCTCAGCATACGTTGACCCTCTTGCTAAAATGTAATCATGAAATTCGGCGTCATCATCTTTCCCGGCTCCAATTGCGATCACGACAGCTATCACGCCGCTATCACTGCTACGGGCCAGCAGGCCACTATGCTGTGGCATGAGTCGCACGACCTGGAAAATTGTGACGCCATCATCGTGCCCGGCGGCTTTGCTTATGGCGATTATCTTCGCACCGGAGCCATTGCCCGCTTCGCGCCTATCATGCAGGAGGTGGGAAGGTTTGCCGCCAGAGGCGGTCTGGTAATCGGCATTTGCAATGGCTTCCAAATCCTTTGCGAGGCCGGCTTGCTTCCTGGCGCGCTCATGCGCAATGCCGGGCTCAAGTACGTTTGTAAATTCGTTAACCTGCGCGTGGAAAACGCTGATACGCCCTTCACCAACGCATGCAAACCGGGCGAGGTACTGCGGATTCCTATCGGCCACATGGAAGGCAACTACTATTGTGACCAGCCTACGCTGGAAACGCTACAGCGCCAGAACCGGATCGTCTTCCGCTATTCCACGCCTGACGGACAGATTGCTGCTGAAGCCAATCCCAATGGCTCGCTGGATAACATCGCCGGCATCTGCAATGAAGGCCGCAACGTGCTGGGCATGATGCCGCATCCTGATCGCTGCAGCGAACAGCTTTTAGGCTCCTCTGACGGCGCAAAAATCTTCCGGTCGATGGCAATGGCCGGTGTCGCGACGCGATGAAGCCTGACAAGCTTCCCTATTAGCGGCCATCCGCATCAAAAGCATCAGAACTTCCCCTGGTTCACTGGACTAGGAGAATTGTATGCGCTTAAAAACTGCAATGGCTGCTCTGGCCTCTCTGCTGCTTGCTCTGGCCATGGGCTGCACATCTAACAAAGCCAGCACGCCAGACGTAAAAGACCAGGTCACAAAAGCCCTTGATAATGCAGGCTACAAAGACCTGAAAATTGACGTGAACCATGACAAAGAGCTGGTAACCCTCACCGGCGACGTGAAAACGCAAGAGGACAAGGACCATGCTGAGGATTTAGCCAAAGCCGCAGCCAGCGGTTACGTGATTTCAAACGAAATCGGCGTGCGTCCTGAAGGCGTTGAGAATGCCGCCAGAAAGATTGATTCCAACGTTGATGACGCAATTGAAAAAGACTTTAAAGCCGTCATGATTGCGAACCGGCTGGACGCACAAAGCATCCGCTACAACGCCAAGAACGGAGTGCTTACGCTGAAGGGCAACGTTGACACACCGGCGCTGCGCGATAAAGCGGAAAAACTTGCGGCCAGCGTACCCAACGTGCAGCAGGTGGTGAATGAGTTGGATGTAAAAGGCAAGCGCAGACCTTCGGGTATGTAGCGCTCTGCCTGGTTTGCTTAAATTAGATTGCTTAAAAGGGACAGCACAAGCTCTGTCCCTTTTTAAATTCCTTCCCCATATAGCCCCTGGCTTGTCCACGCTTCTTTGTTCACCACATAAGGCATGCGCGTGACATCTCCACCGTAGTTCGCTTCCAAAACATCAAGTAATCCTTGAACACAGCGGCCGGCCATGCCTTTTTCAGGATCGGTGGAGAGCCGCGTGATGCGCCCAGCGCTGGCAAAATGATGAAAGACGCGGCACCGATCTTCAATTGCCGGATCAAGCAGTGGTGAATCAGCAGCCAGCGGCTCATTCTCAAAGACATCAAGCGCTGCGCCCGCGATCCAGCGTTCCTTTAGCGCGTTGGCCAGCGCCTGTTCTTCCACAACCGGCCCACGTGCTGTATTGATCAAGTAAGCGTCTTGGCGCATGAGCTTCAAAGTCCGTTCGTTGATCAAGTGATAGGTCGGCGTCTTCCCTTCACGAATCAGCGGCACGTGCAGGCTTACGTAATCAGCCTGCTTCAGCGCCTCATCCAGCGAAACATACTTGATCCAGCTCTTCGTTTTTGTCATTTCGAACCGGTACCGCAGGTCCATCAGGTGCTGAACGTCACCTGCAAACCTCTGGTTCTGGTAAACCGGATCGTAGCAGAGTATGTTCATGTCAAAGCCGAGGCACTTTCTGATGAATGCCAGGCCTATGCGTCCTGTACCGATCACCGCAACCGTCTTGCCGGAGATTTCATCGCCCAGGAAAGGCAGAAATGGATGCCAGGCTCCCCATTTGTGCTCGCGCACCATCTTCTCGCTGTCCCACATGCGGCGCGCCAGCGTTCCCATCATAAGGAAGGCAAACTCAGCGGTGGCATCGTTCAAGACATCTGTTGTATTAGTGAACGGAATTTTGTAACGATTGGCGTCAGCGCGATTGATGTTGTCAAACCCAACTGCAATCTGCGAGACAACTTTAAGCGTGCTCTTCCCTGCCTCAAATACCTCAGCATCAATGCGGTCGCGAAGAGTGGTAATCAGTCCATCCACGCCGCTGCCGACTTTTTCAATGATCAGCTGCTTCGGCGGAGCTTCTGGCCCGGGATAAACTTCCAATTCATAGCCTTTTTCACGCAGTAGATTTTCGGCGGCATCGCCGATATGGCAGGTGGCGTACACTCGGGGTCTCTTATTGGTCATGGGGGAATATTCGAACTATTGATTTTTACAGATGCGCGCTGATATGGCAAAAAGCAAGCCGCGAATGCACGCGAACCAAACGAATTTGAAATCAATTCGTGTTCATTCGCGGAAATTCGCGGCTAATTTTCGACTCGCGTTTATGTACAAAAATCTGCAGCTAAAGATTCTTTTTTGCCCAGCTTTCAATTCGTGAAAGCGCTGTCGCCAAATTCTCCATGGAGTTGGCAATGCTGAAGCGCAGATAGCCTTCACCATATTTGCCAAACGCCGTACCAGAGAGGCAAGCAACGCCCGCTTCGTTCAGCAACGCTTCAGCCAGCTTGCGCGACTCCAATCCGGTCTCCTTAATATTGGGGAAAGCATAGAACGCGCCGTGAGGCAAACGGCAACTAAATCCGGGGATCTTGTTCAGGCCGGCAATAAACTTGTCGCGCCTTGCGTGGAACTGCTCACGCATGTGGTCCACTGCCGTCTGGTCGCCCTTGATTGCCTCCATTCCTGCCACTTGTGTAAAACCGGCGCTGCAGGAGTTTACGTTGGTCATTAAGCGGCCAAAATACTCGGCCAGCTCTTTGCGCATTACGCCGTAGCCCAGGCGCCAGCCCGTCATGGCGTACGATTTTGACCAGCCGTCCAGCATGATGACCCGATCTTTCCATCCCGGCAGCGACATCAACGAATGATGACTGCCTTCAAAGATCAGGCGGCTGTAAATTTCGTCAGAGAGCACCATGATGTCGCGATCGCCAATGGCAGCCGCAATATCTCTTATGTCCTGCTCAGTCAGGACGCCGCCCGTGGGGTTATGCGGCGAGTTCAGCACAATCAGCTTGGTGCGATCGGTAATCAGGTCGGCCAGTTCGTTGGGATCAAGACGAAACTCATTCTCTTCCCGCAACTGCAGTGGCACGGCCTTGGCGCCGGTGAAATTGACCAGCGACTCATAGATCGGGTAGCCCGGGTTGGGAAAGATGACCTCATCGCCTTCTTCCACCAACGCGGTGAAGGTGAAGTAAATCGTGGGCTTGCCGCCGGGCACAATCACTACTTCATCTGAAGTCACTTTCACGCCGCGCGACTTGGTTACCTCTTCCGCCACGGCTTGGCGCAATGCAGGCAATCCAGCGGAAGGGGTGTAATGCGTGTAGCCCTTATGAATGGCATCAATACCGGCTTCAATTACGTTTGCCGGCGTATCAAAATCCGGTTCGCCGATTTCCAAATGAATGATGTTTTTGCCCTGGGCCTCAAGCGCGCGCGCTTTGGCAAGGGTCTCAAAAGCGGTTTCCGTTCCAAGGCGGGCCATACGTTTGGCCAGCCGCAGCTCTGTTGGAGTAGTAACTGTGCTCATGTCTTTTTATATGATGCTCTTCTGATCGATCACTCGTTGACTGCTTGTTCCTGGCTCTGTGATCGCAATACGTGCGCCACGGTGTACGGTACACGCCGCGCCGGTTCCTGGAAGTTTCGTACCTGGAGATCGCCAAGAAGTCCCAGCGCCAGCATCTGCCCGCCAAAAACGATCAAAACCGCGGCCGAGATCAACAGCGGCCCGTGTTGGCCCATCACGCTCAAATGCCAGAGTATTTTTGACAGCATCAACCAGAAGGCGATGCCCAACCCGCTCAGCAATGAAAGCATGCCCACCGTGCCAAACAGATGCAGCGGCCGGTACATGTATTTCAGCAGAAAGCGGATGGTCATCAGATCAAAAAAAACGCGGAACGTGCGCGAGATGCCATAGTGCGAATTCCCTTTAGGCCGCACAATGTTCTTGATAGGGATTTCGCAGATAGAAGCGCCATACCATGAAGCCAGGGCTGGAATAAAGCGGTGCAGTTCGCCGTATAAAGGAAGCTGCTGAATGATCTCGCGCCGATAAGCCTTGTAGGTGGTGCCAAAATCATGGATCTTAACGCCGCTCAACTTTGACATGGCCCAGTTGGCAATGCGGGAAGGCAGGCGGCGCATCACAAAATTATCCACACGCTCTTTGCGCCAGCCGCTCACCAGGTCATAACCCTGTTCCAGCATCTCAAGAAATTTTGGAATGTCATCAGGATCGTGCTGCAGGTCGCCATCCATGGCGATGACGTATTCACCCTGGGCGTGAGCAAAGCCGGCAGCCAGCGCCGATGTCTGGCCAAAATTGCGCCGCAGCTTAACTACCACCACGCGGCTGTCAATGGTCACAATCTCGCGCAGCAGCTTATAGGTGCGGTCCATGCTGCCGTCATCGACAAAGACCAGCTCAAACGTGTCTCCAGTGGCCTCCATGACGGCCTTCAGGCGGTCATAGAGCGCGGTCACGCTCTCCTGCTCATTGTGAAATGGCACTACGATTGAGTACTTCGGCATTCTTAAAAATTATACATCTGTTTAATTCGTCTTTGTGTCTTCAAAATAACTGAAAATCAAGCCGGTTTCCCTAATGTAACTACTCCCTCATTTGTATTTAGCCCGGATTTTTACAGTAATGGTCAGTGAATACTGAGTATCAGCGTCTAAAAAGAGATTCACGGCGAATCGCGGGCCTTTTTAGGCAGACGTCATCGCGGAGCGATGAACCTGAGCCGTTCTTATCTCATCTCTCATTTGTATGTGCTCCGTATTTTTACTGTCCTATCCAGCTCGTCAACCACTTCAAGGATTTTCAATCTTAAATCTTTGTCTAATGCAGCCGACTCCAGGAATTGATGCACCTGCTTGTCCGCCTCGGCTGATTGCTGGCCATCGATAAAGGCGTTGAGCCAGGCAAGCAAAAAGAAGATCTTACGCTCGCGTTTAACCTGCGGTAGCGCATCCAGGGCTGGCCGCAGATAGGGCGCAGTCAGCTCTGCTTGGTTCCACCAGTTAAAACTGCCTAGGCTCTGCTCAATCCAGTCTTCCGGACGCGAAGCATCATGCAGGTAGTCGTCAAAGAATTTCTTCTTGCTTGCCACATTGGGTTGTGCGGCAGTCGCCATATAGGCGTACTTCTTGCCATCACCTGAGGGATCGCGCTTCTCTTCCGCGGCCAGAACTGTTTCTGCGTCAGGATCATTTAATGCCACCAGCGTCGCTACAAGGTTCCAGCGATCCAGAGGACGGAGTTCCACACCCGGCACCGTGAGTTTACCGCTTAGCATATTTTTCAATTCGCCTCGGCCCTTTGCGGTCTCAGCCACCCCGCGCAGCGCGCGAAACCAGGTAATGCGCATGTCCTGTGAAGGCGAATGCAGCATCTGGTCGGTGGCCAGCGTTTCCATCCGGGGCACAAATTGCGCGCGAACTTCAGCCGGAACGTAACGATGCAGCGCTGTAATTGTCCGCCCGATGATGCTCTGCGCCAGCGATTCGTCTTTTTCGTTCGGCAATAGCTTCAAGGCAAGATCAATGTATTCCCTCGGGTCCATCTCCGCTTCGCGGACAGAATCCCACAGGGATCCCCAGAGAAGCGTGCGCTCGAAAATATCATGAATCTCTTCCATGTGGGCAATGACAAACCTGCGGCTAACAGGATCAAGGAGGAAGCGTCCGTAGGAATAGTCGGCAGCATTCGCGAACACATAGTTTGGACAGTCGGAGCCGATTAAGTTTGGCAACTCTGTTTTTGAAGTATTGAGCTGTACTCGCAAAAAGCCAGTTGCGTTCCCTTTGCCATGCTCACTAGGAACCTCGAAATGATTCGCAACACCGGTTGCGATCGGCCACAGCCCACCTTCATTCAGGACGTCATGCTGCATAAGGGAGAAGTGACTAATTCTGTGTTGAGAATCGCAAGTCCAGTAAACATCCACCTGAGGCATGCCTCTCCGCTTGATCCATGCATCCGCCCACTCGCCCAGCGATTTTTTTGAAGTGCGCTCAAAGGCATGTACCAGATCACTCCATTCGGCGTTGCCATAAGCATGTTCTTTCAGGTACAGCCGCAGACCGTCGCGGAAATTCTCTTCACCAATCACAAAAGCCAGTTGCTTGAGCACACCCGGCGCTTTGGAATAAACAATTGCTCCGTAAGCAGACTTGGCGTCCTTTAGATTCGTGATTTCCTGGTAGATCGGCGTCGTTCCCTTGGTGGAATCAATGGCGTAGGCCGCTGGTTTGATTGCCTGATAAAAGCGCTTCCAAACGTTTTCATTCGGCTTCAGGTCATTGAGCGCGTGATACGCCATGTACTGCGCAAAGCCTTCTTTAAGCCATAGATCGTCAAACCAGCGCATGGTCACCAGATCACCAAACCACTGGTGCGTCAGTTCGTGCAGCAGCAGGATGTCGCGGTTCAGCCGGTCGCTATGGGTCGGCGCCGTGCGGAATAGGATCGACTCCTCGCGCAAGAAAGTTGCTCCGGCGTGCTCCATGCCGCCATAAGCAAAGCCGGGGATCATCACCATGTCGTACTTTGGGAATGGAAACGGCTGGGCAAAATAGTCGGAGAGATACTTGATGCCCTCAGCCGTAATCTGTTGGACCTCTGGAGCTTCAGCCTGCGCTTTTTCAAATTTCGATTTGCGCACGTACAGCCCAGGCAAACCGGGCGTGTCATGGACTTTCTTGAACGGGCCGGCGGCGAAAGCAAAGAGGTAAGTACTGATCGGCCTGGTTTCCGCGAAGACCGTGCTGCGGTTCCTGGTCGTTTTGGTGGTCATATCTTCAAACCACACTTCCGCAGCCGGAGAATTGGAAATTACAGTCCAATCTTCGGGTGCGTCTAACGTTAGCTGGAACTTCGCCTTCAAATCCGGCTGGTCAAAGCACGGAAACGCCATGTCGGCGTCCATGGGGACAAACAGCGTGTAGATGTACTCGCTGCCGTCATCTTTATCCTCAAAGCGCGTGATCGCCTTGCCTGCGGGCGCAACGTTTGCCGTAAAAGCGGTTTCCACTACGTTCTCACCCACTTTCAACAGCCTGCTCGGCAGCTCGATGTGGCCATTTTCGATTTTCGGCGGCAGGCTTTGGCCATTGATCGTCAATTTGCTGACCGAACCATCGCGAAAATCCAGCCATTCCGTCAGAACACCCCGATCATCCGCGTTCTGTACAAAACGCAGTTTTTCATTGCCAACGATGAAAGACGCTTTGGGAGCAATGGTGTAGCTAAGCTGGTAGCGCACCTCTGCTAATTGCTGGGCTCGAAATTGTGCCAGCTCGCGCGGAATGCCCACAGGCGCAACGGCTTCTGAGACTGCAGATTTCGTCTGCGGAGGAGCAGATGCCTGCCCGAAAACCGTCGCCGCTGCAATCAACATAAGGACTGCCAGAACCATGCCTTCGGCCCTCAAATCCCGGCGATTACCAGTTTTGCCAACCTCGGCAACTTTCACCCCCACCCCCCTATCGGCCCATCTATGATTCAAAAGCACTTACACGAATCAACTGCGGGATAACCCGGTTAAACCCCGGCACAAATGCCCTGCAATCGTGGCCAAATCGTCCCGAATTCATGCCAAAATGCACCCCACCCATAGCGCTATAAACTACTGCAAATAAACGATTTACGCTACCATTGATCGGACTCAGTGTCAATCGGGAAGTTCTCTTAAAAGAACGGGGTCAGCTTAGTGATTTGAAGCAGAATGTTAGGGATTTTGGGCTTCAGAAAAAGCTGCCGTCTTCGTCTGAGTTTCCAGCGCGCCAGAAGCTATGTGCTTGCTCCGCAAAAGTTCCACTATCTCCCGGAACAGGCGCGAACGCACCTCATGCCGTTCATGGGCGCGGGTGATATAACGCACAATCACGTTTACGCCCAGCGATGTGGGCCGCACCGTGATAGCCGGAGCCGGAGTGAAGGTATGTCCCACGTGACTGGGAATCGCCCGTTGCCACTCCTGCTCTGCCAACTGCATGTTGGCTTGCGTCTCTTTCACAATCGCCTTGAGCACTGCTTCTGCTACAGGATAAGGGTCAACTCCGGCGGGAATCGGGACCTCAATCTCATCCCACAGCCATTGCCCGGTGGTGGAAAAGTTAAAGTAGTGCCCTTCAATGGCAAAGCTGTTGACCACGGTTACTTTGCGCCCGGTTGGATGGCCTGCATCTGACCAGTTTCCGGTCTCCAGGATCACCGTGTGCAGCAATCCGACTTCAACCACCTCGCCGCCAATGCCGTTGATCTCCACCCAATCACCAGGCCGGATGCCATTTGGCCCCATCAGGACAAACCAGCCAAAGAAACCGACAATGAAATCTTTTAGAGCTACAGTAAGTCCCGCACCGGCAAGCGCCAACACGGTTGCAAGCTGGCTGGGCGGCCCGAAAATCACCACCAGGATCAGGCAGACTCCCACCACTTGCACAGCAAAGCGAGCGGCAATGCGCACGGTGTGCCGGTGACGGCTATCCGGAGCGAGGCGGGCAACAAGGCCAAGCACCAGCCGGTTGGCAAAGATCACCGGTATCAGGAGAGCAACAATCCAGCAGATGCCTTCAAAGACTCCCATGCCATAGGTATGCTTGCGTTCCGCCACCAGCCCGGCCCATCCGTTGTAAATTGAATCAAGCTGCTGAAAATCTGCGGCACGCTTATCCAGGTTGGCCAGATGCCTGCGCTCTGCGGCAGCATGTCTAAGGGCGGAATACTTGTCCGCAGGATTAGTGTGATCTGGAGCAGAACTTCCCGCCGGCGAAGCAGCCGGCGTTTGCACTGTTGCGGCCGGCTCTTCACCTTTCGGCTGGTCTGGCTTCCCTTCCTTGTTCTCCTCGTTGATCTTCTGGCGTTCATCAGCAATATGAGCCAGGCGAGGCTTCAACTCTTCACGCGCTGCTGCCAACTCATTCGCTTTGGCTGACTGCTCCCGCCAGTTACGAAACTGCACCATCAGTATGCGCGATTGGTTTTGCGTGGCCGTCGCTGTGGATTCCGTGCTGCCGGGAGCAGCGCCCGGTTGCGCATGGTCCAGGGCTTCATGCTGG
Source organism: Candidatus Angelobacter sp. (assembly GCA_035279585.1). Classification (GTDB taxonomy): domain Bacteria; phylum Acidobacteriota; class Terriglobia; order Terriglobales; family Acidobacteriaceae; genus Angelobacter. The sequence goes on from DATEHN010000037.1 coordinate 83,272, forward strand.
TCTTTTAATTCTTGAATCTTGCTGCGCGGATCGCCGCCTACGCGGATAAGCTCCTGATGCAGAGCATCCAGGTCCTCCTGATCAACTTCCAGCGTGGCCTGGGCAAGGTCAAGCTTGTCTTGAAGCCCGGACTTGGCGCTGTCGTCAGCTTTGGCCAGGAGCTGTTTCAGCCGCGTTACATCCTGTTGTTCAGTAGTCACCCGCTGTTGCGATGTCTGTATCTGCGCCAAAATCGGCTTTGCTGCGGCTGGTATGGCGGGCGGATGTTCCGTGGCCCGATGCAAGGCCGTGGCAAAGGTCATATCCACTTCATGGTCAGAGATCCGCAAGGCATTTTTGGAAAACTCTTGCTCTTCAGGAGTAGTCGCCAGTGCAGCGAGCCGTTGCGCTGTCACCAAAGGCTGCTCATCCACCAAGCCGGGCGGCTTGGGTTTTTCAGCGCGTGGCTGCGGCTGGGAGTTGATCCAATATCTGTACAGCACCGCCCCAACCAACGCTACGGCTGCCATGAATGTGATGGAGGCAAAGAGCGTCCGGCTAAAAGTCTTGGTGGACATATAATTTCAGGATTGTAGTATGTTTCAAGCACTACTTTTCAAGCTTCGTGAAACAATCCTGTCAACGCCAGATCTGTTGCCGCAAAAGCCGGAACGCCAGACCGATCACTTACGTTCGAAGCTCTTTGAACGCGTAATGCTGGCGACATCAATCTTGTAATATTGGTACCACTTTTGCCGGCCCAGGTTCTGGGCTTCGCGATGGCGCATCAAGTTGCGCCAATCAGCCAGGGATTTCTCGTCGCGCCACCAGACCAGCGTAAGCCGCTCGCCATCCTGTGCGGTATAGCTCTTCACGTCCACAAAGCCGGGGTTCTCCCGCACCAACTCAGCCAGCTCGGCATTCATGGCCTGGTACTCCTCACCGGCCTGATCTGTGAGCTTGGAGCGGAACAAGATGACTTGTTGCGGTTCGTCGTTCTGGTTTTTTGGCGGTTCTTTAGCGTTGTCCATGCTTATTGGAGACCTGTAATCGGAACTGGATGCAAAAACTCTTTGCTGTTTTTGGCCCAGTGCAAAATTAAAGAAGATTTCTGGAATTATAATCAGGCGATTTTGATTATGCCAAAGCGATGAGCCGCTGCTGGCGCAGGATCTCGAGGCCGGCCAAGCATAGCTTGTCTGGGGAGACGCCTGCAACCTCAATGCCGCGCAGGATGAATTCCCCCCTCATCTCCTGTACGGTCAATCCTTCTGCACAAAGGTCAAGCAGTTCAACCGAAAGCGGCGTGAGTTGACGAACTTCGGGCTCGCCCTCTCGTGTCCTGCGAATAGCAAGCTTTACCGGTTGCGGCGGCACATCATCAAGTGCGCTTCCCTGCCGCAACCGCCGGATAATTTCCTGATAATTTGCTTGCAGCGTAACGACATTAATTCCCCGAAGCAACTGCGGACGGCTCTCCATTGCCAGCAGCTGGTCCTTGTCATGCTGGTCTTTGTCAGAAAAGATCAGCTCGTCAGAGACCGATTCCTGCCGGAGCAGAGCTTCCTCGTATTCCAGCAGCGCGGTGATCGCCAGCGGCGCCTTGCTTGTCGCGGGAATGTACCGCAGCCGCACAAAGCGGAAGAAATCAGCGGGAAAGCTACTTTGTGCGTAGTAAACGGTGCGCTCGCCGCCAAAAAACTGAATTCCATTGTGACCCCGCCACTCCTGCCACTGCTCAAACACATCCACAACATCGCCGCTATCCTGATGCAAACCGAGCAGCAGCCGGCGGAAAGCCCTTTGTCCGTTCAGCAAGAAATCGCGCAGCTCTTTGACGAACTCGCGATCGAGATAGGGCAGAGGTATGGAATAAAAGCTGGAAAAGATTTCCGGATGACTGGCGATCAACGCGTGATCTTCGGTCTCCTGCCGCCATCCGCGATAGGACATATCGGCTGCATCATCATTCAGCAGCAGTGAGTCCTTATGCTGCTTCGTAATCGGCGTGTCCGCCAGCGGCGCCAGAATGCTGAGTTGCGGATCGGCGTGATCGTAGCGCAGTGAATTTACAAAAAAGGCCGCCGTCTCCCGCAGGTCGTCCATGGTTTCGTCGGGAAAGCCGGCCATCAATGAGACTGCGGTGTTGATCTTGTATTTGTCGCATGAACGCACCCGCGCCGCGGAATCGTTCAACTCCAGGCCCTTGTCGATGATCTTCTGCATTCGCCGCGAACCGCTCTCAATACCAAAGAAGATGCCGCGACAACCTGCTTTGGCCATGAGCGCAATCAATTCCTCGTCAATACAATCAGTACGCGCACTGGAACCCCAGTAGAATTCCTCTTTGCTCTCAATCAGGGCCTGGCAAAATTCCACCACCCGTTTGCGGTCAACCGTAAACATGTCATGCACCAGCTCAAAAGAGCTGATGCCGTAGGTCTCCCTGACCCAGCGCATCTCGTCGATCATGCGCGCCGGACTCTTCAGCCGGAAGCGGCGCCGGAAAAAATCATTCGTCGAGCAAAACGTGCATGAAAACGGACAGCCGCGCCCTAACTCCAATGGAAAATGGCGGCAGAAACGAACGTCAGGAAAAAGATGAAAAGCAGGAAACGGCAATGCGTCCAGGTCAAGAACCAAAGGCGCATCTGGGTTGCGCACAATCTCTCCGCCTTGACGAAACGTGATGCCGGGGATTGCGGCGAGAGAGCGGGTTTCAGCCACAGCTTCCACCACCTCAGGAAGGCTCTGCTCCGCTTCACCGCGCACCACCACGTCAATCCAGGGAAAGGCGCGCATGGTAGCGCGGTCCACCACTGATGCCTGTGGGCCACCCAGAACAACGATTGACCTGGGGTGTGCGCGCTTGACCGCCTCCGCAATGCGAAGCGTCAGGGGATAGCTGCTGCAAACGGTGCTGAAGCCAAAAAAATCAAAATCACAGTCGGCAAAATAATTTCCGGCAAAGCGGCAAAAATCAGTTTTGGCCTGGTCAGGCTCGCGCAGCCAGTTGTAATAGACGCGGTTGAGATCAACCACCTCAGGCTGCAAGCCCCTGGCCTCCAGCACGGCGGCCAGGCTCAGGATGCCGACAGGCGCAAGTTCTCCCATCATGCGCGCAACTTCCATCTCGCCAACCGCGTTGTGCAACTGGTTGGCCGTGGGCGCGCTGATAAGGCAAACTTTCATAATTGTCAGTGTGAAATTCGGCTACGATAGTGAGCCATTTTCGATTTCAAACGGATCAACTATCGTGTATGGCGTTTTGCGATTTCCCTGCTAAGCACGAGGCCCAGCCCAAGATTTTTGTCTTGGGTGAGCACAGCGAACAGACGAACGTTGGCACACCATCGGCTACGTATCTGCCGGCCCTGATGCACCCCCAGCCCGCGTAAAAAGCGCGCGGTCCGGGGGCCCGGTCGCGATTAGGCGGGAGGCTGATCGGTAGGAGGTTGATCGGTAGGGACATCGCATCCCATGTTGGCAACCAACGTATTCTCAAATGCCTGCCTGAGCTCCACAACCTGAACCTGGGTCAACCCCAGCTCAGGAACGGTGCGTACAGCTTCCTGCAACTGATTGGCTACGTGTCTTGCGAGAACTCTGGCCCATTCTCTTTCCGAAACCACAGCGTTTTGGGGCATCGCAGCGACGCCGCCAAGTAAAGACGCCCCTCCTACCGCAAGTGCGGCCTTCATCACAGATCGACGATCAAGACCTTTCGGTTCATCATTGGGTTTTGACATTTAAATCACTCCTGAGCAAATATTTTGGCAATGGGACCCGATCCCTCAATGACCGGCTGTCAAGCCGGAATGAAGGATACTGACGTCTATCTCTCCAACTTTCATGGGTGTCACTGGTTGGCTTGCGGTTGAATGATGTTGATTCACCTCTGGCCGATGTTCCCGGCCATCGGCACTTCTCAACCACTCAAGGGGCAGTGACTTCGCAGCCCATGTTAGTGACCAGCGTATTCTCAAATGCACTCTGCAGCACAGCAATCTGGTCGGCGTTCAATTGGATGTCAGGGACTTGGCGTACAGCCTGCGGTAGTTGGTTGGTTACGAATCTTGCCAGGGCTCTGGCCCACTCTTGCTCTACGGGGATGACAGCTTGAGGCATGGGGGTTCCTCCTGGTTCATCTCTGGAATTACAGCACGAGAGTATATACCCCTTTTACGGTATTTCAGTTTGAATTTATTGGCCTGGGACGAGGTTCTTTATTTGTTGAAAGGCCCAAAAACACTGCAAAACATTTCACAAACCTCAGGTACTGTCCTTCCAATGTGTCCGTAATTTGATTCTGTGTGTAAGCATCCCCGAAGGGCAAAATTAGGACAGTACCAAACCTCAAAAAGAAATTTGACGATCCGCCCGCCCTCCGTGTAGCATCTATACGTCTAAATGCACCAATTAATTACCAATCCGGCTTCCTCCCACAGCATGGTCATGTGTTGCTGCTGTATGTGTACGGGCGAGCGGCCGGTGCTGAGCAATTTTTCTTAGGTTTTAACTCAGAATCACCACCGGGGCCGCTCAAAACGAGCGGCCTTTTAAATTTTTAGGCTGCTCAAACGGGACGCGTGGCCCCCTCAGGGAAACGAGGAAGGTATGGCAAAGCAGAAGCAGCCGATCGCTATTTATTACGAGCATCCGCACTGGTTTGTGCCGCTCTTTAATGAGCTGGAGCGGCGCAAGGTGCCCTTTGTCCGCATTGATGCGGCACAACACCATTTTGACCCTGCACAGTTGAACGGTGAGGGCGGCTTTTCACTGGTTTTTAACCGAATGAGCCCTTCAGCGTATCGTCGCGGCCATGGCCAGGCCATCTTCTACACGCTCTATTACCTTGACCATCTTGAACAGCGCGGTAAGCGCATTGTGAACGGCCAGAAGGCCTTTCGTTATGAGACTTCCAAGGCGTTACAGCTTTCGTTGCTGGAATCGCTGGGACTTCCCTACCCCAAGAGTCGCGTAATCAACAATCCTGCTGACGCGGCGCAAGCGTCGGACGGCCTGCGCTTCCCTATCGTGGTAAAGCCAAACATCGGCGGCAGCGGCGCGGGAGTCACGCGATTTAATTCCCGCCAGGAGTTGGAAGAAGCTGCCAATGCAGGCAAGCTTGACCTTGGATTGGACGCAACGGCGCTGGTGCAGGAATTTATTCCGGCACGCGGCGGACACATCGTCCGGGTGGAAGTTGTGGGTGGAAAATTTCTCTACGGCATCAAGGTCCATCTCACTGGTGAAACCTTCGATCTCTGCCCCGCCGATATCTGCCGCACCACTGGAGGGCAGGAGCTGGCGCGTGCCGCATGCCCCGTGGATGCTCCGAAAACCGGACTAAAGGTGGAGGGCTACACGCCGCCCGACGACATCATTCAGCATGTCGAGCGCATTATGCAGGAAGCGAGTATTGAGGTCGGCGGAATCGAGTACATCGTTGATGATCGCGACGGCAAGCTCTACTTCTATGACATTAATGCGCTGTCCAACTTCGTGGCCGACGGGCCGAAGGTGGTGGGGTTTGATCCTTTTGCCCGCTTGGTTGACTACCTGGAAAAGGAGGCCGCGTAATGCGATACGGATATTGGCTTCCTGTCTTCGGCGGCTGGCTGCGCAACGTGCAAGACGAACAGATGGAACCTACGTGGCCTTACGTGAGCCGGCTGGCCCGCCGTAGTGAGGAGATCGGCTATGATCTCACGCTCATTGCCGAGCTCAACCTCAATGACATCAAAGGTCCGGAAGAGCCCTCGCTGGACGCATGGTCAACCGCAGCAGCGTTAGCGGCGGTTACACATCGCCTGGAGCTGATGGTGGCCGTGCGGCCTACGTTCCATAACCCGGCGCTGCTGGCCAAGCAGGCCGCGAATATTGATCACATCAGCAATGGCAGGCTGTCTCTGAACGTTGTTTCTTCCTGGTGGGCGGAAGAAGCACGCAAATACGGCGTGCAGTTTGATCAGCATGACGATCGCTACGCCCGAACCTCTGAATGGCTTGACGTGGTGGACAAGGCCTGGAAATACGATCACGTAAATTATCAGGGCAAGTATTACCGCGTTGATGATCTGGTTCTGCAACCTAAACCCGTTTCTTTCCCGCGACCGGTGATCTATGCCGGTGGCGAATCTGAGGCGGCCAAGAACCTGATCTCGCAGAAATGCGATGCCTACGTGATGCACGGCGATCCGCCGGAAAAGATCCGCGAGAAGATTCGCGATCTCTCTGCCCGCCGTGAACGCTGGGGCCTGCCCCGGATGCAGTTCGGTGTGGCCGCCTACGCTGTTGTTCGCGACAGCGAACACGAGGCACAGGAAGAAGTGCGCCGGATTACCAACGTCAAGGAGAATGCCGCCGGTTACCAGAACTATCAGCAGTGGCTGGCCAACACGCAGTTGGAGCAGCGTGTCTCGCTGGAAGACTATTCGGTATCGAACCGCGGCCTGCGCTCAGGATTGGTTGGCACGCCGGAGAAGGTCGCAGAGCGCATTGCTGAATTTGAAGATGCCGGCGTTGATCTGCTGCTGCTGCAATTTAGCCCGCAACTGGAAGAGATGGAACGCTTCTCCAGCCAGGTGATCCAGGGCGTTAGTAGCTCCCGGACGCTGGCAAAAGCGGTGTAGCTTTTGGAAATAGCAGCGAGCCCGACTTGCGCGGCGAGCTGCCTGCCTTAAGCGCAGAAGATGTTCTGTCGGGCAAGGCGCACCGGCGGTTCGGAGCGAAGCGACAGAATCAAAGGTTCGCGTCCCGCGAAACTGAGGAAGCCAGCCTCACGCCAAAAGATCGGGGTGACTGGTTCTTCGGACAGCAGGCGAGCTTCACGCTCCTTCCCAGGAGCTCGCCTGCTGAAATTCTTTTATTTTTCAGAATTTGCTCTGGATGTTGTCGTGCGTGACACGTTTAATTTCCTGCAACGACCGTAGGCTTATTGCTCTGTGCAGAATTTGAAAGTGCCTTAATCTCAGCCTCCACCATCATCTCCACCAACTGCCGGAAGCTTACCTTGGGTGTCCAGCCAAGGATACGATGGGCTTTGCCGGCATCACCACATAAAGGATCGGGTTCAGCCGGACGCACCAGCGCCGGATCAACCTCGACATGCTTTTTCCAATCCAGGCCGGCATAAGCAAACGCGACCTCCAGAAGCTCTTTCACGCTATGCGTAACGCCGGTGGCGATGACAAAATCTTCCGGCTGAGGCTGCTGCAACATTAGCCACATAGCGCGCACATAGTCGCCGGCAAACCCCCAGTCGCGGCGGCCTTCCAAATTGCCCATCTTCAGCTTCTCAGCCTGGCCCAGCTTGATGCGCGCAACCTGCTGCGCCACTTTCCGGGTAACAAATTCAACCCCGCGCCGCGGCGATTCATGATTGAAGCTGATGCAAGAACAGGCAAACATGCCATAGCTCTCGCGATAATTGATGGTCACGTGGTGAGCAAACAGCTTGGCTGCGCCGTAAGGATTGGTGGGCTGCATGCGAGTGTTCTCGCTTTGCAGCGCTCCTTCAGCCCGGCCAAAGATCTCTGAGCTTGAGGCCTGGAGAAACTTCGTCTTTGGGGAGTGCCGGCGCATGGCTTCCAGCAATCGCAGCGCTCCCATGCCGGTAATCTCCATGGTGAGCAGCGGCTGGCTCCATGCGACCGGAATAAAAGTCTGTCCGGCGAGATTGTAAATCTCATCCGGGCAAACCTGCTGCATTACACGGTCAAGCGAACTCTGGTCGGTGAGGTCAGCTTCAACGAAATGAACATGCTGCTCCACAGCCGCCAGACTCTGGTTTGATTGGCGCCTCAGGTTGCGCACCATGCCGTAAACTTCATAGCTTTTTTCCAACAGCAACTCAGCCAGATATGAGCCATCCTGGCCCGTTACTCCTGTGATCAAAGCTCGCATTCGATATTTGTGCCCCCTCGCGTGAATTGAAGGCTCTTTTACCAAACCAATATGCGCTTGCGATTCCCGATGTCACGGTCCCTGGTCCTTAGTCTCCGCGTTTAAGCTTCCAGTGCGGCCAATATGTCACTTGTACCTGCGCAGTAAAGTTGGTTTGCTTCTGTCCCGCGCTGAGCAAGGGGAAATTCCACCATTCATACTGGAACAAACTGGAAAGCGATACACGCGGGCTGAAGCTCCACTCAGATTTCAAGGTCAAATCACGCAGATTTCCGCCCTGAAGAAATTCATTATCGGCAATCTCACTGCGATAGCCGAACTGGATTGTCTTATCTGAAGCTACCCAATAGGTGGTTTGCGCCCGCAGAGAAATTCCCTGCCGCCCAACTGTCGCGTTGCCAATGATGTTGCCCTTGTTGGTATAACCATCCACATAGCGGGTGTTCCAGTAAAAGAAGCCGCCTTCTCCAGTCTGGATCAGCCCCGGCAGGTTTGTGTATGCCGCCTCAACCCGGGCATCAAGGTGAGGTATTCCCGGAACCTGAGAAAGATAAATCCCTGGATTGTGCGCGGAACGGCGTGGATAACCGATCGGCGAGATTTCATCTTCGACAAAGGAGTCATCGTACAGCGTCAGCCAGTTTCTGAAACCGGGAAGACGATAGGTGAAATCAAAAGTGGAGCGGCGGTCTCCCGGATCATGGCCTCGCCCCACGGCATTGCTGGTGGAAAACAATGCATGCTTGAGGGCGCCGAGAGTGATGGGAAAATCCGGCCCGCCGAATATGCCGGTACGGCCTACGCCGAACTCAAAATTAGGTGTGGGCTTGAAATTAACTTTCAGGCCGTTCACCATGGGCTGTTTGCTCAATGTCCGGCCAAGGGTGGAAACCAGTCCAAAATTTCCAATAGTTGTATCCTGAGTTTGGACCCAGTGCTGACCAGTCATCTTGCCGACCCAAAATTCTGTACGCAGTGGCCCCAGGAACCTCAGGATGCTGGGCAATCGCAAAGGATGTGTCTGATCAACGCGGAGCATGTACATGGGCTCTGCGTTATCACTCCAGAGAAACGGGTCTTGCGTGGGACCGGTCCAAAGCGTTTGCTTGCCGAACGACGTTTCCCATCCATTGATATCGAGTGAAATGTAAGTATCGAGTAACCTGAACTGGTTAAATACAGGAATGATTGAAGCAGGCTGCAGGTTCTTGAAGTCGGCGTTTTGGATTGCATCCTGCTGTACCTGGGTAAAACCGGGCGCGCCAGGTGCATGCTCATATTCGCCGCGAACGTAAAAGCCGATGGCTCCGGCAGCGCCGCTGCTGGTAAAACCGGTCACATCGTTGGTCCCGCGTTGAAATGGCCGGCCAAAATCATTCACAAGTGTTTGGCCAAAGTGGTAGCCATCTGTAAGCGGTGGCCCTGAAATTGAGGTCACGCGGGTATACACGGAGTCAAGAGCGATATTGTCGCGGTCTTCGCCATTCAGCTCTACGGCAAACTCACGCGCCAGAGTGGAATAAATTCGCCACGGTTCATTCGGATCAGATTCATCCACTTCGCCTGATATCTCTTCAAGAATGCGCGCGCATTCTTTGCGCGTCCAGGGGCGGAGGCCAACGATAGCACTGTTGGTTACACCGAGCGCTGCCAGACGATCAAACGCTGGATAAACCCAGCTATCCATGGGGACATAGGCAGACGCGCGCTCAGATGGGGTACCCTCAATCGGACGGTCGCTGATAAACGTGCCGAACCCCGCGCCGCCAAGATCGGGATCATGGTGGGCTTTATAAACCTGGCGGCCGATCAGCCAGCCTGCGGCACTGCCCACCAGAACATCGCTGGGAAAGTGGGCGCGCTCCGCGATTCTGGCCGCGCTCACGCCGGTGGCCAGGCCGTAAGCAAAGAACTTGGTAAGTGGCCCTGGATATTCATGCGCCAAAACGCTTGCCGCAGACCAGATAAGCATGGCATGAGCAGAGGGGAAAGAAGAGTTGGTAATGGAACTGCTATTGAAGAAATCACCCTGCTGGTTTCCATCCGTTGGCCGCGCGCGTTGCGTTACCAGCTTAAAAGCCTCTGTAACTGCCAGACTGTCTGTGGCAGCCTCAATGGCCAGAATTCCGGTTTCCTGCTGATGGCTATCACCGCGAATTTTTCCCAGCAGGTAAAGCCCTCCGCTGCCGCCAATGGCAAGGCCAAGCCCTGCATTGGAAAAAGTGCTGGAATGTTTTGAAAATGTGTTGGTGCTGGTAACACGCGAAGAGAGTTCAGCGTCGGCATTGAGCATTCCAGCCGTCAGCCCGGCCATGGGAACGAGCCAATTCAAATCCTGGATTTTCACTTTGAAAGGACTGGTCCAGATGTCTTTCTGATCGCGCGCCAGATTACGCATGAACTCCACAGGATGTGCGCTGGCATAGTGTGTATCCTCACCGGTGGAAGGATCGGGCGTGGGTGCAGGGGACGGAGCAGAATTTTGTGCGCCGTTGGTAGCCTGTCCCCAGGAAGCCGCCGTGGCAGCAAAAAGCAAAAGTATGAAAGCAAGCTTGCTCTGTCGCATTTACGTAAACTCAATTCTTCAGTTAGAACGATTTGATCGCCGCTACTGCAACTGCGGCGCCAGAAAGCAGTCCCATTGATTGACTCAAATTTTTGAAAAGAGTGCTGCCACCACCAGCCTTGTCTGGCACAAAAACTGTGTCACCTGGCTGTAACGTGGCGCCAAGAACGTTGCCAGACCACCATTCGCCTGATCCACGGCCAACAACGGTACCGTTTGCACGAACCACGAAAATGTCTTTTTTATTGGCCAGACTGGTAGGCCCGCCCGCCTGCTTCAAATACCAATTGGCATGCTTACCCGGACTGAAGGTGATGGCCGTGGGGTTATAAACCTGTCCTGCTACCATTACAAAATTTGGCTTTTTGGGAATATAGATCGCATCACCGGGTCTGACTTCAACATCAGCGATGGTATTGGCCCATTTTTCAATTGGTTCAGTGATGTGGATGAGCATGCGCCCGCTGGGCTGGATCTGTTTGAGACGGTTTAAAAGTTGTTGCTGTTCACGCTGGTTGGCCAGCATTTGCGTGCGCGTTGAGCCAGGCGTGCTAATGGCTTGGTCTTGAATCCTCGATACCATGTCCTGACGGCTTTTGGCTGCAGCCTCGCGTACAGCAGCGCGGTCCAGAATGGCGGCGTAAGGATAAGCCTGAGAAGAAAAACCGCCGGCACGTTTGAGGATGGAGCTGAGACGCTCACCACGTTCAATGCCGTAGCGTCCCGGATGCATCACTTCACCTGTAACGTTGATTGCGCCGCCGATGTCCGGCCAGCCGCCAATCTGGCGGATGGTAAGAACGTCGCCCGGCTTCAGCAAGACGTCGGTATCGGCTTCGCCTGCCAGAGCGCGATCAATGCGAACTTCACGGTGCTCAAGCTCTACATGGTCGCCATCAATAACCGAGTAACTGGTGAGATCGGCGGATTGCTGATAGGCGCTACGCTTAAATCCACCGGCATCACGCAACAGATCCGCGGCAGTCATGCGATCTGCCAGTGGGTATTCTCCCGGACGCAGAACCTCTCCATAAATTGAAACCTTGGGCGCATCCACCTCATACCGGCCAAAGACGCGCACCGTATCAAAAGGCTCCAGGCTCGGCGCTTCCACGGCCTTGGACAAAACATCGTGCAGGTTAAAAGGAATTACCTCTGGAGCAAAGTCCGGCGGGTGCAGCCGGATGATTTCCGCTCGATCTGCCGGCTCTGGCAGCAAGTCGTCAAATGAGCCGATGAGATCGGTAACTTTGAATCCATCTTTATAAGGATATTTTCCCGGACGGAACACGTGGCCCTGCAAATAGACCGTGCGATTGCTGTAAGGCAGAATGGGGGCGACTATGACCACGTCTCCATCCTGGACGTGGAAGCGGCTAAAGGCCTCTTCTGATGCGCTATCAGGCACTTGCACTCGCCCATCACTTCCCTTGCTCATGCTTACATTGACGCTGAGCATCTCTTTGCGTTCGTGGGCCTGAACACGCTCTACTTTGATCTGGCTGAGCTCGCCGGTAACGGGAACTCCGCCGGCAAGAGCCAGTACCTGGTCCAGGGTTTGCTCATTGCGAAGCTCATAAATGGCCGGACGGCGCACCTTGCCAGAGACAGTTACCTGCACACCTACGGGCGGGACCAGAATGCTGTCCCCCGATTCAATGTGGACCTCTCCACCACTCACACCCTTCAGCATTAAATCGTAAAGATCAACTTCTTCCACCAACGCTTTGCCGCGATAATGTTTCACGATGCGATACGATCCGCTATCGGTAGGCCCGCCGGCAGCGATGAGCGCATTCAACACGCTGGAAAGCGAACTGATGTCATACGCGCCGGGGTTTTTGACGTCGCCAACCACGTACACTCGTACGGAACGCAGCTTGCCCAGCGTTACATCAACGCTGATGCCACGCAATTGCTGTGAAAGCATTCGCTGGATCATCTGCTGCGCTTCGCCCAGAGTGCGCCCGGCTACAACCAGCGTGCCCGCTTCAGGCAGAGCAATGCGCCCTTCCCGATCGACCGCGCGTTGAATGTGCTGCGTGCTGGAACCCCAAAAATCGATCACCAGCTCATCGCCGGGGCCAAGAACATAATCCGGGCCAACCGGAATGCTAAGGGGAGATTTATCTTTCTCAGCAGAAGCAGTGCTGTTGCGGAAGAGAGAAGCGCCAAAACGCTCCAACTTGGTTTCATCCGGGAGCGCCTGAGTGTACAGATCGCGCAGGGCCGGAAGGTTTCGCAAAGGATATTGCTCCTGCTGCTGGCTAAAGGGTTTTTGCTTGCCCGGCTCCTGCTGCCGTTGCTGGCGCGTGCCTGACCCAAACGGTCCGGTCTGACTACTGCGTGATGGCAATTGGTTGAAGATCCGGTCAGACGGAGTAGGAGTTGGCGATGCCTGGCCGGGATATTGACCCTGGTTTTGGCCCTGCATCTCTCCTTGGCCCAAATTCTGGCTTTGACTTTGCTGGCCGGTTTGTTGCTCCTGCGGCAAAGGCTCTTCATTGTTCTGCTGTGGACCAAAGCCGGCGCTCACCAAATAATCGCTGGCCATCTGGCGCACGCGATCATCGGAGCGGATCTCGCTGAAAAGCCGGTCGTCAGTAATGTCTTTTTCAGAAACATCATAGCCACGGTTGCGGAGCTGGGCCACGATCTGGCTTTTGGCGTTCGCCAGCACGTCAGGATTTTCCTGGAGTATCTGAATGATCTCGTCAGCGGTAAGGTCCGTGCCCTGATCTTGCTGAGCGAACAATTTTCCTGCAAACATGAGGCTGAGCACCAGCGACGCCAGCACCAAGACCAGGCGACAGCGAGGGATGAGCGATGAATTCAAAATCTTTTCCCCTTGAATCAATGCAATAAAAATCCGAAACGCACACGAACGCTTGTGCAGCTTACAGCGGAGACTCTCATTACTAATTAAGATTTTATTGTATGGTACGGCTTGAAGAATAGAAGCAAAGTCCCGGATTTGTCTATCTTGGTACGTAGGTGGGGGTTGAACAGCAGTATGCCCGGCAATTTGCTGTGAGAAATCAGGCGGCCGCCAACTCTGCTTATGCCATCTTCCACGGGGCCCAGCGCATCATATAACAAAACGCATATCTCGCGCGGTAACAATTCATCCGCAACAATTCTGGACAAGGAGCATGTTCTATGCGAAAAATTTTATTAGCGTCGGCGGTGTTTGCATTGGCTGTGGGTGTAGCCTCAGCGCAGACAACCGGTACAGCAACGCCCAGCACAGGCATGGGGCAAACCACCAGCCCCAGCACACAGACCACCAGCCCGACATCGCCCAGCACAACAACGACACAGCCGGGCGTTACAACCACAACTCCGGGAAATACGGGCGCGCAAACGACGCCATCTACTTCAACTACGACGACCTCACCGGGGTCAAGCACCATGGGAACTCCTTCAGTCACGCAAGGCACGCCGGGCACCGCGGGAAACGCAGGCAGCGTGACTGGTGGAACGATAGGCACACAATCACCAAATCAAACGCAAACAACTCCGACTGTGGCATCACCGGCGCCATGCACTCCGGCGAATAGCGGAACCAGTGTTGGCAGTTCAACCAGTTCAAGCTCGACACCTAGCAGTTCCACGACTGGCACTGGAAGCTCAACGACAAGTACTGGAAACTCAACGGTAGCCGGAAGCACGCCGTCACAGCCGGCAGGAACCTCAACGACTGTAGCGGGCGCACCATCGAGCACGCCATGTACGCCGGGGAGCACGACTACCCCGAGCAGCCCGATGTCCAATCCGCCGACGCCGAGCAACATGCCGAATACGGTTCAGCCATCGACGCCGAGCTCAACTCCACCTCAGCTATAAACAAAAAGTAAATTGCTGAATCATTGACGGCCGCCTTTTTAGGCGGCCGTTCCATGTCTACGCGGGGCCGGACATTTTATTTGCCAACGCCATCGGTCAGTCGTGATCTGAAGATATTCGCTTAAGACAAGCTCCGAAAATAAAAAGAGGCGGCGAATGCGCTCGCCGCCTGTGTGTTGTTGAGGAAAGAAATCATTTCTTCTTAAGGAGAAATCCGGCAGCAAACATCGCCACAGCTCCCAGGAGCCATTCAATGCGCCAGAGCTGCACGGCCTGCCAATCCAGCAGCGTGGTGGCTGTGAACACAAAGCCGGTTACCACCGAGGCTATTACACAAGCACAGCCCAAAATCAGCGCTACCAAAGAAGCGTTGCTTTGCCCCAAGGTGTCGCGAAGTGAAGCAAAGTCTATCCAGGACCGCAGGCCGGTTACGGTTGTATCAGCGAGATTCGTATTGCGGTCGGCACCGCAGACATAGCAAAAACGCGAGCCGACAATGAAATCCGTGCCGCATTCCTGGCACACCTGCTCAGTTGTGTCTGTCTCTGGCGAAAGCCGCGGGGAAACGGCTGGTTTCCAGAACTCCTGACGCTCCTCGTAATTTGGTGCCATGTGTGCCATTTGGGAGACCCCTATTGGTTTCCCAATATAAAGGCACATGGGTTGCCAAAATATGGATGTTGCTAAGTCCAAATCATGCAATCACTTGCATTATGGCCATGTCCGATTGGCCAGTGTACCCGGAAATTCTTACGCTGTAAAAGCTTCAAGCTTCACGCCGGCGCGGCATGCGAAGAACCTTGGGATTTTCCTTGGTTTTACTCCAAAACCCAAGCAATACAAGGTCGGCCTCACAAAACGTAAGGTCTTGAGGTCGGGGGCTTCCATCGTTAAAGATGTACTCATCTAATAGCGAGTACAGCTCTGGCAATGAGAGGTTTAGGTATCCAGCGGCCTCGGGTTCTGTATAGAACTCTTTAACTGGTTTGAGCGGTCGAGTCATAGTTGTTTTTTGTCCGTATCCCTTTGAGGATGCGGGGGAGCAAGATTGTTGTACCGTTTATGGCCCGGCTTAGAAATCAGGTAAACTGCCCGATAGCCGTCAGCTTGACACCTTACGCGGTCATTGTCCCGATTACCCAGGTAACTACGGTTTTGTTGCCTATAACAGTTAATAACTTTCGGGTAAACAGGCGCGCAGCGGCAATTTTCAGCTTACATCTGCCCGATTGAACTTTTGGCTGGTTAGAAGCGTATCCATGAAAAAGGCAAATTGCTTTTTGGCCCGTTGGAGGGTTGAAAAGTAATTTCCAAGGAGAAATTTTCATGTATTGCAATTATTGCGGCAAGGTCATTCCCGATGATGCCAATCTTTGTGCTTATTGTGGCAAGCGTGTAGCGGGCGTGGTCGCTCGTAAACGGCTGGTGCGACCTCGGAACGGGCGCAAGGTAGCTGGCGTATGCCTGGGTTTCTCAGAGTATTTTGATCTTGATGTCGCCCTGGTTCGCATTGTGTGGGCAGTGTGCTCACTTTTTGGCTTGTTCGGCGTGGTTGCTTATTGCGCGGCGTGGTGTGTGATGCCAGAAGAGCCGCTGCTGCTCTCTTCGCCAGCACCAGCACCTACACCAGATAAGGCCACGACCACATAGCAGCAATCAACATTGCAGGATTCAGACCGTACTCTAGGATCTCCGCACACACTGCTGGAACCAATCGGCGTGATGCTGCTGAGTGTCAGGAGAGCCGGATTTCATGCGTCAGCGCTGATTGCGCTATTTGCCCTGGGCCATAAATGCCTGCGCCTTCTCCATCAGCCTATGGGCTTCAGCGCTATTCGGGCCTTGCGGCTCTTTTTGCAAATACGATTGCAATGCAGTCATGGCTTCTGGATATTGCTTCATGGCTAGAAGTGCATCTGCCTGCAACAGATAAATGAGCGGGTATTTTGACGGCTCCATGCTTTGTGCTTGCTGCAGATGTTTGAGCGCGTTCTGATAGTCCTCTTTTCCAATGTAGGCCTTGGCCAGTTCAAAATGCGCCTGCCATGAGTCAGGCGCCAGTGATTCACCGCGCTCCAACGCCCGAATGGCTTCATCAAATTTAGATTGCATATTCAAAGCTGAGCCCATTACCAGATAGGCCATGGGAAAGTTAGGGTCGGCTTTAATTGCTTTATCCAGATCGGCGACGGCAGCCAGAGAGTTTTTCTGGTTCAATTCCAGAACGCCCCGAAACGTCAGAGCATCAGCATAATTCGGAAAGATGGCCAGCGCCTTTTCCAGGTGTTCATGTGCCTGGTCCAGCTTATCTTTTTCCATGGCGGCGCGCGCTTTGCGGTACTCGTCGCGGGCCTTGCCGGGGATTTTGTATTGGGCAACGGAGATGGAGTTTCCCTCTACTCCATCCTGCGGCTTATTATTGGCATCAAGGTGAAGGACTACTACCTTGGCAAATGAGTTTGCTTCCACACGCTCATTACTCTGCGCCAGACCGGCAGTGGCCACAAGGTTATACGTTCCTGGCTCAACGCCGGAAAATTCAAAAATCCCGGCAGAATTCGTATAACCCGAGTTGATTACCACACCATTCCCATCAGTCAGTTCTACGCGCACATTTTTTATCGGCGCGTTGCTCATATCCTGAACGGTTCCGCTGATGGAGCCTTGATGCGCGGGCGAATCAAAGACCGAATGCGAAAACGCAGCAGCCGAACCTCCGCCTTGTGTGGGCATTTGGGCGATGGAATAAACGTTGCAAAAAAATAGTGCGAGAGCCAGGAGAGAGATGGGACGAGTTTTCATTGGCCAACCTGCTAATCTTGAATTGAGGAGAGCAGAATCCGGGCAGGTGGCCAGGAACCTAACCTGGATGATGCTTTCTACCAGCACGTTTTTTATTCGTGCTGAAAGTGAGATGTGCTACGAAACTGCAGGTTGTATAGCTGACAGCGATTGGCGTTTAGAAAGTTTTTTTTCGTTCAGGCAACTCACCCGCTGACGGCATGGAGCAATATTGGTGATTATTCGATCTGCGAAAAACATTCTTGGCTCGTTGCGGTTGCCGGGAGATAAATCCATTTCACATCGTTACGCCATGCTCTCCGCAATCGCTTCCGGCACAACGAAGCTGGGCAACTTGTCTACCGGCGCTGATTGCGCCAGCACGCTGAGATGTGTGCAGCAACTTGGCTGCACGGTACGCAGGAACGCTGATGGCGTGGTGGAGATTGACGGACGAGAGCAGCTGCAACGGCCAGGCGCAAGCCTGGATTGTGGTAATTCCGGGTCAACCATGCGCATGCTTTCAGGAATCCTGGCCGGGCAAGATTTTGCTTGCAACCTGCACGGTGACGAATCACTCTCACGCCGTCCCATGGCGCGCATCATGACGCCGCTGCGCCTGATGGGCGCAGAGATTAATGCCGTAAATGACCGGCCTCCACTGCATATTCATGGAGGCAAGCTCCGCGGCATTGAATACAAGACGCCAATCGCCAGCGCGCAGGTGAAGTCCGCGGTGTTGTTTGCCGGGCTGTTTGCAGATGGTGAAACGACGGTGGAAGAACCGCACCGCACGCGCGACCATACCGAACAGGCGCTAAGAGCTTTTGGCGTGGAGCTTTCACGCAGCCGCAATCGCATTACCGTAGCTGGAGGGCAGCGGCTCAGCGCGATCAACGCCGCAGTTCCCGGCGACATCTCATCTGCGGCATTTTTTCTCTGCGCTGCCGCGTTGTTCCCTGATTCCAACCTGGTGATTGACAACTTGCTGCTCAATCCCACCCGCGCTTCCCTGCTGGATGTTTTAAAGATTATGGGCGCCGGAGTCTCAGTGATCAATTTGGAAGAGCACCACGGAGAGCTGGTGGGCACTGTCAAGGTTGAACACGGCAAGCTGAAAGGAACAACCATTGAAGGAGCGCAGTCAGTGGCTCTGATCGATGAACTCCCCGTGCTGGCAGCCATTGCGCCTTACACACGCGATGGCATTGAGATCCGTGATGCCAAAGAGCTTCGGGTAAAAGAGTCTGACCGAATTGCGCTGGTCGCGCGCAACCTGCGGGCCATGGGCGCACAGTGCGAAGAGCGCGAGGATGGTTTGCGTGTCCCCGGCAGCCAGAGACTGCACGGTGCTGAGATTGATTCAGGTGGAGATCATCGGATTGCCATGGCATTTGCCGTGGCCGCACTGAGAGCTGAAGGAGAGACAAAGATTCATCGAGCAGAGTCCGCCAGGATTTCGTTTCCGGAGTTTTTTGAGATGTTGGAGAGTGTGGTGGAGAGATAGCTTTTTCTGGAATCTTGACGCAGCCTTTTTCTGAAACCTCGAGCGTAGCGAGAGGTCAATATAACCACAAATATCTTTGTTGATCGGCTTAGAACAAAATGAACCCTGGATGTATCGTCATTGAGAATCTCGTGGGAATATGGATCCCTCGCTAAGCTCGGGATTGCAGAAAAAGCTGAATGCTGGTCGCTGATGGCTTTTAACAGACCAAATTTTCCCGCGACAGCTTCAATCCATCCAGATTTCCCAGCACCGTAATAGCAACCTTATCTGGATGGAAAAGCGAGTTGGCCATGGCGCAGACTTCTTCTCCGGTTACCGACTCGATCTGCTCGATGGTTTCATCCAGGCTGAAGAAGCGCTCAAAATACATTTCCTGGCGGGCCAGGTTTGACATGCGTGAGGTGCTCGACTCCAGGCTGAGCATCAGGCTGCCTTTTAATTGGTCTTTGGCGCGGCGCAATTCGTCAGCGGGAATGGCTTCGGACTTCAGTTCGCGGAACTCTGCCATCACCGAATCCACCACTTTCCGCGTTGATTCCAGCGAGGTGCCAGCGTAGACCGCCAGACAGCCGGTATCGCGGTAGGGATTGAGGTCGCTATAGATGGAATAAACCAGGCCCTGATCTTCGCGAATTTTTTGGAAGAGCCGCGAACTCATTCCGCCGCCGAGCATGGTATTCAGCACATAAGAGACATAGCGTTTCTCATCGGAGATGGGATGTGACTGCACGCCAAGGCAAAGCTGCACCTGTTCAAGAGATTTCTTGTTGCGCGTGACAATCCGCGGCGTGACTGCAGGCGCCGGAAGATGGAAGCCGTTAGGCACGCTGCTGAGGCCGGCAAAGCGCTCTTTGATCAGCCCCACAAAATCACTATGGTTCAGATTGCCGGCAGCAGAGATGATCATATTGTTCGGAGCAAACCGCTGGCGGTAAAAGTCAAACAGCTTTTGCTGCTCAAATGAGCGCACCGTGTCTTTGGTCCCAAGAATCGGCTTGCCCAGAGGATGGTCTTTCCAAAAGCTCTGGGTGAAGATCTCATGGACAAGGTAGTCAGGGTTATCTTCATCCATTTTAATTTCTTCCAGGATCACGCCCTTTTCCCGGTTAATGTCATTGGGGGCAAAAACCGGGTTCAGCACCAGATCGCTCAGGATATCGATGGCAATGGGAATGTGTTCATCCAACACCTTGATATTGAAGCAAATGGTCTCTTTGCCGGTGAATGCGTCCATGTTCCCGCCAATGGAATCAACCTGGCGTGCGATATCGCGGGCAGAGCGGCTCTTGGTGCCTTTGAAAACCATGTGCTCAGTGAAATGGGAGATGCCATTGACCTCAAGCGCTTCATCGCGCGAGCCGGTCTTCATCCAGATGCCGATGGCAACGGAGCGAATGTGCGGCATCTCTTCACTCAGCACAATCAGACCGTTCGGCAGCACCTCACGGTGGATGTTTCTGGGTTCATCTAAAGCAGCGCGTTTTACGACAGCGGTTTCCATCTGGGGCACATATATGATTCTCACACAGCAGAATTGGTCGCACGGGCAAATATATATCTTTTAAAATCAAACACTTACATAACTAAGGTTCATCCGGCGCTGCCTTCTTGGGATGCGTTGTAGAATTTAAAATGAAAATCGATCTTTGATGGCAGATGAGTTACAAACCGGCCTGCTTGGGCTTGATTATCAAGAGCTTAGCAGGATTGCACAACAAAATGGTCAACCCGAGTATCGGGCGCGCCAGCTTTTTGAAGCGCTTTATCCGCAGCGGCTGGCCGCGCTGGATTCTATCTCTACGCTGCCCAAACAATTTCGCGCCCTGCTGAGAGAGCAAGGGATGGAGATACGCCATCCGCAGGTGGAGAAAAGCTTTCAATCAAATGATGGAACCATTCGCTACCTGATTGCGATGGCCGACGGCGAATCGGTTGAGACCGTGTGGATGCCTGAAGGAGATGGCGGTGAAGCCGGCGATGGCAGTGAAGCAGGCGATTCCGACTGGAACCGCGCCACCATCTGCGTTTCCAGCCAGGTGGGCTGCGCGGTGAATTGCCAGTTCTGTCTCACCGCGCTGCTGGGGGTAAAACGCAATCTGAGCGCGGGAGAAATTGTTGGCCAGGTGATTGCCGTGTTGAATGACCGCCAGGTTGACCTGGAACGGCAGCGCGTGAACATTGTTTTTATGGGCATGGGCGAGCCCTTTCTGAACTATCCACAGTTCATGAAGGCCGCGCGGCTGCTGGTTGAGGGCGTGGGTATTCCCGCTTCACGCATGACGGTTTCTACTTCAGGAATTATTCCCCGGATCCATGATTTTGGCGCTGAGCCGGTCCGGCCCAAGCTGGCCATCTCACTCAACGCTTCCAACGACGAGCTACGCAGCCGCATTATGCCGATCAACCGCAAGTGGAACCTGGAAATGCTGATGCAAGCCACGCGCGACTTCCCTCTTCGCAATCGCGAGCGCATCACCTTTGAATATGTGCTGCTCAACAGCGTAAATGACAGCCCTGAACATGCGCGCGAAGTGGTGGAGCTGGTGCGCGGCATCCGCTGCAAAGTAAATCTGATCGCGCTGAATCCTGGTCCAGGAATCGATTTTGGCACGCCAGCAGAACAGCACGTCATCGCCTTTCAAAACATTCTGACGAAGGCCGGTATTCCAGCGTTCGTCCGCAGGCCACGTGGAAGAGATATTTATGCTGCGTGCGGACAACTCAAGCGCACCGTGGCGTAGTTATTCCGCTCTTTAGCCGCAAATGTCTCGCGCTTCGCGGAAATCTCCTGCCACCTACGTTGGAATGCCGGAAGCCAACTGCGCCTGGCGGCGCGCTTCGGCGGAAAGTGATAAAACTTGGCTTCACGTCCAGCCTCGCTCGCTTTTCCAATTGGCGGCTTAACAGCTGTAGTAAGGGTACAGAGCCAGGGCAGCAGGCACGCAGATGCGGACCAGCAGCGTATTAAATCACAGACCCATCAGTCCCCAGCACTGATTGCACCTCTTCAAAACTCAAAATGGCACCTGCGTGCCCTCTGGCAGCAGCGGAACGCTGCAGCTCAATGTTTTCTTCGAGATTCCGGATGTCCCGATAGAGGCTGTCTAATTCCTCCTGGGTCCGGATGACGGAAAATTGCCCTGTGGCTTGGTCCTTCAATGCATCAATGTTCCGGCCGATTGTTTTAAGCTTCGCGAGCAGTTCATAGTCCACCAGATCCGCTCCATCCATGGAGTCCCGCAACGCGCTAAGGGTCCTCCGCTGCTCGAGCAGAGATAGATGAGCTTTTTCAAGTTGTCCAGCTTCCGGCGGGAGAGGCAGATGACCTGCAACCAATTGGTCTAGGAGAGCGCGGGCCTTTGATCTTTCCACAATCGACCAGGCCTCGTTCCAATTATTCATGCGCAGAGCAATCAAGAGAGCGCTATGGTAGATATTCAGATACCTTGCAAAAAATCCCATTCGAGCATCCAGCCGCGTCAGCGCCTGCCTGCTGTTTTCAATAAGATCAAGGGCCATGGAGATACAGGCATGGGCTTCTTCGACACGCGACAGCTCGGCGAGGATCTCGGCTTTCATGAACCAATAGGTGGTGATATCGTGGGCTGCCTCTCCTTTATCTATATCATCCACCTCTTCCAGCAATGCGAGCGCACCCGCAGCATCTCCGCGCGATAAGCGGCATTGCGCCAGATTGATCATAACTCCCCAATTCCAGCGACCTGCCTTGACCATGAGTTCGCGCACCCTCTCAAAACACTTTTCCGCTTCATCCATGTTCGATTTTGCATAGATGGTTCCAATCGTGTTCAAGACGCCAGCTTCATCCCATGGATCTTTTGCGTGTGGCAGCGCCTTCTGCAAGAATTCCAGAGAGCGCTCAGGCTGTCCCGCTTCGCGGAAAATCACTGCAACCGCAATGTATGCCTGGATTGGGGTCCCCTGCTTCAACTGCGACTCAACATCGTCTAATGCGTCCAGTTTTTTTAAAAGCGTAACTGCCTTTTGCGGGTCACCAAGGCGAAGCGCCAACTCGCTCTTTACCAGGGTAAGATGCTGATAGAGTCTTTCGAAACCTATTGCGTAAATTCGAATGTATTCCAGTTCCATGACGAGAGATTCCCGTCCCGACTGGTTGAACAGCTCGCCTTTCATGGTTTTCGATCTGTCGCGCAGATTGGAGCTTAATGGCCGGCCAAGAATATCGGGGAACTTCTCGGCCGATCGAATATGGTCCATGGCCGCCTGCAGGTTGTACAAGCGGAGATAGTTGTCTGCCAGATGAACATGCAGCCGGGTGGCAAACAAAGGCAAATCCAGGGCCATCAATGATTCCTGTGTTCTCTGTAAAACCTTAACCGCGGAGGCCCAGTCACGTTTTTCAGACATCCGAAGCGACTCGCGATAATCCACCATAGCCGGTTGTATACCGGGAATTATTTGATAGATGCCTTCCGGTTCGTCTCCGAAGGTGATCAGATAATCGCGAATCAAGCTGTCCGTGCTTGCGCGATCGAACAACCATTTATAGGCAGCAAGATACTCGGGGTTCGCCGGATCGAGCCTGGCAGCCTGCCCGATTTCGTTAAACGCGGTAATCAGTTTCTCCCAAGGAAGCGATTCCATCGAGCCCTTTTCTTCGGGGGTTGTATAGATCTGACATAGGCCGCGGTAGAAATGAATCTCAGTATCCTCGGGCAGGAGCTGCGCCGCAGCAAGCAGGTCCGCATCGGCTTTGCTGGAATATCCCTCACGAAAGTAAGCCAATCCTCTCCACTTCAAAGCAAGCGGATAGCCGGGCTTCACCTGCAGGAGCTTGTCGAGAAGTTGAATCACCGTCTCCAGGGAACCACGCTCAACCTGGAACGCCACCTCGGCCTCATGCCGGGCCAGAAAAGCCAGGTCCTGCAGGGCTTCATCTATACGCTCCATGGAAATAAGCAGATTGGCTCTTTCAGAACGGCCGAGCTGCCCTTCCGGCTGCAGTTGAATCGTTTCGGCGTAAGCAGAAAGGGCCAGTTTCGGATTTCTCTTTGCTTCCAGAACGCGCCCTTGCAAGAGGCAGACTACAGCTCTTTCGTTAACGTCAAGCCGGACGGTCATCTTGCCCAATTTGCTCAATTCTTCCAGGGCGGAATCGTAACGGCCCCAGGCGAGGTAACAATTGACCACGGCGCACTGCGCGAAAAATGCTACGTCTTCCGCCGGCATATTACGTTCATAATCGATACGGTCGCGAAACGCAGCGGGGGCTTCCCCGTCCGGTTTCTGAGCGAGGGAAATTGTAGCCGTGCTTCTGAAATCGTCGATTGCTTCCTGGTAGTGTTCCAGGGCCTGATGAATTCGGGCCCGGTCCCTAAAGTATCTGGGATCAGGTCTGAGAGCGATCGCCTGGGTCAAATACTTCAGCGCATCTTCGTAGAGCCCATCCCGCGCTACAGCTGTGCCGCAATTGTAGTGGAATGTCGGATCCTCCGGAAAAGCTTGCAATGCTTTCTTCCATATCTCTGCGGCCGCTGAAAATTTTTCCTGCCGCATCAGGCTGTTGCCGAGAAAAAAGTAAGCGGTCTGGTTGGCGGAAGAGAGTTTGAGCGACTCGGCGGCAAGCGACTCGGCGGACTTGAAGTCATTTTGCTCGTAGTAAAAATCGCGGGCCACACTCGTGAGAAGCTGGCTCAGCTCCTCCGCTGCGTCGAGTCCGGAAAAAAAAGCTTTCAGCCCGGAGTGGGCGCATAAGGGGATCAGGCTGACGGCGTACTCGCGCGCCGTATCCAATTCTTTTTCCGACAAGCAAATAAGCACCAGCAAGAAGCCCGTGGAAATCTCACCCACCTGCGATTTCGCCTTGTGGCAAAGCAGCCGGACTTCAGACAACATGCCTCTGGCCTTCTCCACGTCGCCGGCCTGCCCATTGAGGCGCACGAAGGCGCAGGCGCCAAAAGCGAGCATGTCACCCAGACTGGACTCCCCGTCGCGCATGAGCTGAAGGCTTTCGCGGTAAAGCAGCGTTGCGACCTCCAGGGCATGCTCGAACTGCTCGACGTGCAGAAGAATTTCCACGCGGAGTTGCAGGAGGAGCTGTCGCGAAACGTCGACTCCCAATCTACTGCAAACCGCGGCTGCGGCTTGAAAAGCACCGTCGGCAGCCAAGAGGAGCCTGGTCTCGCGCAGATGCAAGCCTTCTTGCACCAGCGCCTCTATGACGTCCCGGTTCAGCTCGGCCGATCTGGCGTCGAGCAGTTGTTCGCCGGCGGCTTCCTCGAAGGCCTTTAAGATATCGCGCACGAAGCACGCCATCTTGTCATTCGGCCCGCTGAGCGGGGAATCATTTGACGGACCCGCAGCCTCTGTCATAGGATTGGCCTCAAACAGCTCTTAACGTTCCAGAGTTTGATCGCAAGGTCTAGACAAGCCATGCCAGTAATGGCCCTTCTCGAATACTACACGACGCCAGGATATACTCTCTTATTTCTTATTAAAAAAGACCATCCGGAACCATACGTCTTTGCTCTCTCCAGCAGCGTTCTGAAAACAGTTTCAGAAGCAACTCTGTCGCAAGCCATCCAGCGCATGCTGATAGATTTTCACGGCCTGCCGCATGATTGGGACAAGCCGGAGAATCTGGCTCACTACAGGCGTCTTCTATCTTTGCCGCCAGCGGTAGGCAATGCGCGCAAACGCACCCAGGGCATAAGGCAAGACCGCCTCTATGATGACCGCTTCGACTATCGTCTTTCCTATCTGGAGCAACTGTCCGCGGCCCTGCTACCGCAGCCGGTTCGCGAATTGATTGCCGATTGTGAATTGCTCTGCATTGTTCCTCACGGGCCACTCCATTCCTTATCCTTTGCGGGGCTGCTATGGTCGGAAAATGAATACCTGATCGAGCGCTTCGGCCTCTGCTATGCTCCCAGCGCCAGCGTTCTCAAGCATTGTTTGACGAAAAATCCACGCAGAAGCCAGCCAGCAGCGTTCGTTGAAAGCTGCCTGATAGTAGCAATGGCTGCCGCGGAAGATCTAGATCCATTGGAACTCGAAGAGGACGGCAAGGACCTAGCAGGTTTGTTTCAGCAATACCATCCGGACTCAAAATTAACGCAATTGGTAGGCCCAGTAGCCACACAGACTTTCAAAGCTGCCAGCAAAAAAGAAGTCCTGGTTGAATTGCCGGCACACCAGCTTATCCATATCGCTTGCCATGGATTCTTTGGATTGGAAACGGACGTTCCCGATCCGCTGAACTCCGGCATACTAGTCTCCGATGGCCAGGAACGCGGAAGCGTATACTCTCTTTCGAATTTCAGGGTGGGGACGGCTGAAAGAAACACCATAACGGCAAGAGAAATCTGGAATCTGCGGATGCAAGCCGAGCTGATCGTGCTCCGGGCGTGCTCGTCCGGGCGCACTCAGGTCCGGCCGGGCGATGAGTTGATTGGACTAGTCCGAGCCTTACTTCATGCCGGGAGTGCTTCGCTTCTGGCCTCTTTATGGAACGTGAATAAACGCAGTTCCAGGCTTCTACTCTCATCTTTTTATAGGCACTGGCTGAATGCTGCGGCTCGCTTACCCAAGTGGAAAGCGTTTCGGCTCGCCCAGTTGGAACTGCTTCGGCAGAAGGAATATTCGCATCCCTACCACTGGGCTTCCTTTGCATTGATTGGAGATTGGCAATAGCAACAACAAACGAGGATCTTATGGAAATAGTAAACAAAGTGACATCCCTCAAAAATCAGCAGGTGCTTCAGATTCTGGATGATCTATCCGGAATCTACGGCGAAGATGCGCTCCCCGATACTACGGATGAGCAGATCCAAATACTGGAAGAAGCCTTTAAAAGCACCGGAGAGGAGATCGACCTCCATTCCGCGATACAAGCGGGCGACGAGCCATCAGTGGCCCAGGCAGGACGCGAGCTATTGGTTTTTTGTCTGACAGACTCAGGTATGGCCAATGAACCTGGCTTACTGGAGCTCAAAAGCATTGTACAAGTCAAAGTTGCAAAGCCTCCGGAGCAGGAAACAGCAGCTATCCCGCTAGTGCTTGCAGCGCCAGCGCTGATCGCCGGGTGTGTCGCCGTGCTTTATGTAATTGGGCACAGCAGCTTTAAAGTCGGGCTGGACGGACGAAAGCAGTTTCAGTACGATGCTGCTGCTGATACACCCATGGACAAACTTTTGCATAAAACAATCCAGACCATGGCGGATCTGGTGAAGCTTCTGAAGAAAGCGTCTTAGTTAAACGAATCGCATTCGGAGTGTGACAGTGGTTTGTCTCAAGGTAATTTGCTGCGGGAAATCCCAGCTTCTTAAGGCAGGAATACACGCATGGTGCCGAGAGGGGGACTCGAACCCCCACAGGCCTTTCGGCCCTGCGGATTTTAAGTCCGCTGCGTCTGCCAGTTCCGCCATCCCGGCCACGGGGATCACTCGCTTACTCACTCGCGTGAGACTCAAGCGCTAACGTGATTCACTTCTGGATCATTCCTTCCTCTCACAGTATCGCACAGAAGGAACTTCGATCCTGCCACCACAAGGTTTGGGTCCGCAAAGAATCAAGCACGATCTCCATAGGGTTTACGATGGCTGCTTTGTACGAAGATGCCGTGCAATCATCCATAAACCAAGGCAAAACACGGAGGCAATCAAAAAGAGTTTGAGATTGTTGGGAGTTCGCGGCCCAGCATCGGGCATATCCGTGGCAATAAGCGCGGCGGTCTGGGGAGCATTGGGATCGTAGTGGATGATGATTGGACTGCCAGGCCGGTTACGGTATACCCACTCATGCATCGCTTCAAGGCTTCCACCCCAGCCTGATTTGGTACTGCGTGAGCGAATGCTGGCCTCAATCTGATTGCCATGCACACTGTAGCCAATCTGGCAGCGGATGTACCAGATCGGCGTCCCGCCTGCGCGCCTGAACGGAACATAGGGATCAACACTGCAATGTTTGATGACAGCGGTGGCCTGGGGCCAATTTTGCTGCATGTGCTCCCGCCATGAATCTGAGACGCTTACAACCAGAGCAAATATTGCGCAAAGGCCAGTGAATAGAACCAGAAGCCCGATTAAATTTTGCAAGCTAAAAGGCTTATTCGTCGCCGGACTATTTCGAGTCCAAGTCTCCATTCAGGATTGCTTTCCATTGCGTGAGTGGGATGCGCGGGGACGATTTTAGCGCGAATGGCAGCAAGCTGCACCGGTCTCAAGAAACACCGCGAGTTGCGCTCGGTAAGCGGAAATTGGCCTTCCAAACCGGGCCTGAATCCTTTACACAATAAAACTTATCCAATGGGCCTATGAGCAGCAGGCCAAATCTAATTTCTTATCCCGGCGCTGAGGCGCATACGGCTGCGGAACGGTCAAGCGAAGCTGAGGCACTGGACGCTTATTCGCGGGTTGTAACCAGCGCGGCAGAGGCGGTAAGTCCGGCTGTGGTGCGGATACAGGTTGAGAATGAGCGCGGGCGCGGCGGCAGCGGGTCCGGCTTTATCTTTACTCCCGACGGATTCATTCTCACCAACAGCCATGTGGTCCATGGCGGAAACAAGATCACGGTTTGGACGCCGGATTCCGGCGATTTCAAAGCGCAGCTGATCGGCGAAGATCCCGACACCGATCTCGCGCTCCTGAGGATCGATGCGCCGGAGCTGCACAGCGTAAAGCTGGGCGACTCGCGCAGAATTCGCGTAGGGCAATTAGTCGTGGCCATTGGCAATCCTTATGGCTTCCAGTACACGGTAACGGCGGGCGTTGTTAGTGCGCTAGGACGAAGCTTGCGGTCACAGTCTGGCCGGCTGATTGAAGATGTGATCCAGACAGACGCGGCGCTTAATCCGGGAAACTCCGGCGGGCCGCTGGTAAATTCGGCGGGCGAAGTGGTGGGTGTGAACACGGCGACCATTCTTCCAGCACAGGGGATATGTTTTGCTATCTCGATCAATACAGCGCAATTTATAGCCAGCAAGCTGATACGCCACGGGCAGGTACGGCGCAGCTATATTGGAGTGCAGGCGCAGACTGCGGGATTAAATCGGACGATCGCACGGCATTACGAGTTGACAGCAACGACAGGCGCGCTGGTTTTGTCGGCCGAGCCTGGCAGTCCCGCGCAGAAGGCAGGCTTGCAGGAGGGCGACGTAATTGTGAACCTAGACGGTGAGCCGGTGGAAGGCGTGGATGTACTGCATCGGCTGTTGGGTGAAGAGCGGATTGGCATGAGCACGAGACTCGTGGTTCTGCGCGGCTCGAAGCGGCTGGAGTTTAAGGTGACGCCGGAGGTGCGGAAGTAGTCCTATAGGTTAAGCATGAGAGATGTAGGATCTTTCGACGCAGACATGAATGCTCCTGAGCCAATTCTAAAACGCGACCTACAGGCCAAACAATTCTCTAAGTCGCCGGGTCTGTGCCCGGCTGACCGGAACTTCCGTCTGCTTGCGATCGTCCATGCGAAGCTGGTAAGAGCTTTTGAACCAGGGCACAACTTCCTTAATGCGATTGATATTCACCACAAAGGAGCGGTGAGCGCGCCAGAATATCTCGGGATCGAGCGATTCCAGTAATTCTTCAAGGGTGCGGCAGTTGGACTGGCCTTCAAGGTTGGTGGTGACAACGCTGATAATGCCGTCTTCAATGGAGGCGAAACAGACGTCCTTCTGATCGATCAGCAAAAGCCTGCCGGTGGAACGAAGCAAAACTTTGGAGTTCTGTGGGCGCTGGGATTCCAGGAGCTTCATCAGCGTATCGAGCTTTTCAGTTCCGGGGGCTGCGCCCTGGATTTTACGGCGCGCTTTTTCCACTGCCTGGCTGACGCGTTTCTTGTCAAAAGGTTTAAGAAGATAATCTATTGCATTGACTTCAAAAGCTTTAACTGCATACTGGTCATAGGCCGTGGCAAAGACGATTTGGGGCAGGGGGATCTTTTTATCCAGCAGCTTTTTAAGGACCGCAAAGCCATTCAGCCCCGGCATGTGGACATCAAGAAAGAGGAGGTCTGGGGAAAATTCCTTTACCAGATTCACGGCCTCAAGCCCGTTGTGGCCCTGCGCCACAACGCTAACGTCGTCAACCGACTTAAGCAGATAGCTCAGTTCGTCGCGGGCGAGTTGCTCATCGTCAACTATGACTGCGGAAAGAGGCAAAGTGCGTTTCTCCGCGTACAAGTATAAATCACAGGGTTGCTGCAGGCTCAACAGCGCCAGCCAATAAAAAACAGAAATGGTTGTCGATTGAGGTCCGGTCACGCGTCGTACAGGCGAGCAGGACGAATTTCAAGGAGGCAGCAATGAGCAACTCTCGATCCATTTCTATTTGGGGTTTGGGCGTGCTGGCGGCAGTGGTGCTGTGGCTTGGATTGGCCAGCGCCACGGCCAATGCAGCGGGTAAAGAATCCAACGCCGCTGAGGCGTTTGCCAGGCTTAAAACGCTGGCGGGCAACTGGGAAGCAACCAGCTCCCGTGGCAAGGCTACCAGTTCGTATGAAGTGATCTCCAATGGCAGCGCGGTGGTGGAGGACGTACGCGTTGCGGGCGAAGACGAGATGCTGACGGTTTATCATCTCGACGGCAATAAGCTGGTGCTGACCCACTATTGCACCGCGGGTAATCAACCACACATGCAGGCCGAATCTTATGACGCAGGCAGCAACGAGCTTGTGTTTGATTTTGCCGGTGGCGGCAATTTGAGCAATCCGAATGTGGGACACATGCACAATGTGGTGTTTAAGTTCGCCAGCGCGGACGAATTCGCTGCCAAGTGGACTTTCCAGGAGAACGGCAAGCCCAAGTTTGTGGAGAACATTGAATATCACCGCGTAAAATGATTTTGCGGCGCACGCTATTCGGGAAGCGTACCCTTCTTACCGGCGGTGCGCTTCCCTTCACCGGTGCATTTGAACAGGAGATTTTATGCGTTACATGCTGTTGATTTATACGCGTGAAGACGCGGTTGCGAAAAGTTCAAAAGAAGAGATGCAGCAGGTAATGAACGGGCATTTGGCGGTGATGCGGGAGGCACACGCTAAAGGAGCAATGGAAGCCGCCGAACCGCTGGCCGGCACCAGCACGGCGACTACGGTCCGGTTGCAGAATGGAAATGGAACTCCGGTCATCACAGACGGCCCATTCGCTGAGACCAAAGAGCAGCTTGCCGGCTATTACATTTTGGACTGTAAAAACCTGGACGAAGCGATTGAGTGGGCAAAAAAGATTCCGACTGCGTGCGGCGGATTGCAAGGCTGCGTGGAGATACGCCCGCTGCAAGAAGTTCCGGCCAGCCGCAAAGTGGAGGAAGCATTCTCAAGTTCCAGCAGCCATGGATGAGATTCGCCGCACCATCGAGCAGCTGTTTCACCATGAATCAGGGCGGATTATTGCCACGCTGATCCGCATTGCCGGAAGTTTTGATCGCGCGGAAGAAGCAATGCAGGAAGCGTTCACGGCGGCCGTCAGCAACTGGCCGGCGAAGGGCGTTCCGGAGAACCCCGGCGCGTGGATTACATCGGTTGCGCACCGCAAGCTGGTGGACTTTAGCCGCCGCGAACGAACGCGCCGCGAGAAGCAAGAGCCGCTGCTCTATGAAACGCCCACGACCTACCAGCCGGAAATCGATATGGTTGAAGCCGATGCAATAACGTTTCCTGACGATCGTTTGCGGCTGATCTTTACTTGCTGTCATCCGGCGCTGCATCAGGAAGCGCAGGTGGCGCTGACGCTGCGAACGCTGGGTGGGCTGACCACGCCGGAGATCGCGCGGGCGTTTCTTGTGCCGGAACCGACGCTGGCGCAACGGTTGGTGCGAGCCAAACGCAAGATCACCGAAGCTAAAATTCCCTACGAAGTTCCGCCACGGGCGCAGTTGCAGGAACGGCTTGGACCGGTGCAGTCGGTTATCTATCTGATCTTCAATGAAGGCTATTCGGCGACGGTGGGCGAGTCACTGGTGCGCCGCGAGCTTTGCGCTGAAGCTATCCGGCTGGGCCGAACACTGTGCGAGTTGTTGCCGAACGAGCCGGAAAATCTTGGCTTGCTGGCCCTGATGCTGTTGCATGATTCCCGCCGCGCCGCACGCATGGACAAGCAAGGCAGGCTGGTCACGCTGGAAGACCAGGATCGCTCTCTCTGGAACCAGGAGCGAATTCGCGAAGGTGTGGCGCTGCTGCACAAAGCGCTGAGCATGAGGCAGGCCGGCGTGTATCAATTGCAGGCGGCAATTTCCGCCATCCATGCAGAGACAGCTTCACCCGCGGAGACTGACTGGCATGAGATAGCAGGGATTTACCAGGAGTTGATGCGGTTGGCGCCTTCTCCGATTGTCGCATTGAACCATGCGGTGGCGGTGGCGATGAGCGACGGTCTGGAAACCGGTCTGGCGCAGATTGAGAAGATTGGAGCATCCGGCGAGCTTGAGCAATACCATTTATTTCACGCGGCGCGCGCGGATATTTTGCGGAGGCTGGGACGCAGAAGTGAATCAGCTGAGGCTTATGCAGCGGCGCTGGCCCTTGTTACGAATTCCGTGGAACAAGAGTATTTGCGCATGCGATTGCAGCAGGTATCGCAATAGGTTTCTTGTGCAGCACTTCCTCATTTTGTTAGTTATGGCTCAGGATCGCAATTTAATAACACTCCATTTACAGGCCGAGTTTCTTTAAGAGTCTCCAGCAGTTGGCCTTTATTGGCAGCCAGCCTGTTTAGCTAACTTTCTGAAAACAGAAATCTTGGCATATTTTCTTAGAATGTTTTAACGATTTGCGCTATCGTCTCTCGCCGCACCGCTCTTCCGGACTCACAAAAGCGGTGCACTTTGGCTCCGACCGCTGAGCTTTTCTCGACCTGTCTAAGGGACAAGTTCCAACTCCCATCAAGGCAATGAGATCACAGTCGAGCCAATCTGAAACTCGACTGGATGTTCCTGGAACCAGCAGCGCCAACTGACGGCATAGCTATTCGTGTGTTTGTTCAATGGCAGCTGCTGTTTCACCTATTCATTTTTCGCGCAAAGAAGGCGCAACAACCTCAGTCACCACTCTTTCGCTGAGCCCGTTTTACGGCCGTCCGCGGCCGAAAAGCGAATATTGGAGATGATTTTTATGAACAGACAGATGCGATTTGCTTTCACGCTTCTGGCAGGTCTTGCCTTGTCCCTGTTGGGGCCAACCTGCTTGTTTGCGCTAACGGCCACAGGCACCCCAATGCCATCAGCAATCCCACCCGTAGCTAATCCATGTCCGCGACTTGCCGCCGGAAGCGTGGTTCATCAACCCGCGGCCCTATTCAGCCAAAACGGAACGCTTTCCGTTGCGTTCTCCTATCAAACCACGACCGACTTTGCCGGCCGGACGCTTTTCTGCTTTATGACACCGAGCGGCCTGGAAAATCCCACGCTGCACGTGAATGCGGGCGATCATCTGATCATTACTGTTACAAACAACACGCCTGCGCAACCGCTGACGATGGCGCTGAATCCGCCGAATTGTGGCGCAACAAAGATGGGTAATTCCTCCTTGAATATCCATTACCATGGAACCAATACTTCACCCACTTGCGGCCAGGACGAGGTGATCAAGACCATCATCAACTCCGGAGAAACTTTCCAATACAACGTGGCGTTTCCAGCAAATGAGCCGCCGGGACTGTACTGGTATCATCCACATGTTCACGGAATTGCGGAAGCCGCGCTGCTGGGTGGCGCGTCCGGCGCTCTGGTGGTAGACGGTATTCAGAACACGCAGCCTGCGGTTTCCGGCCTGCGCCACCGCATCATCGTTATTCGCGACCAGCCACAGTTGGCAGGACTGCCTGAAGGCGGAGGCGGCTGCGTGAATGACATCCCCTTCCAGGACATTACAGTCAACAATATTCCCATCGATTCGCACCAGGCCGTCCCAGGGGGACCGGTCACTTTTACACCAGCAGTGTTGCACATGGAACCGGGAGAGAAGCAGTTTTGGCGAGTAACCAATTCGTCTTCAGACACCATTCTGGATTTACAAGTGCAATATGATGGCGTTCCGCAGACCATCCAGCTTGTAGGGATTGATGCAGTGCCGGTAGGTTCGCAGGATGGCACTCAGCCGGGTAACCTTATACCGGCCACGCATTTCCGCATGCCACCTGCGGCACGCGTGGAATTTATTGTGAAAGCTCCGTCTTCAACCGTTAAGGTGGCGCAACTGGTGACAACCAGTATCAACACCGGAGCGGATGGGGATTGCGACCCGACGCGCCCGATTTTCAACATAAAGCTTGTGGGAACTCCGGACGGCGACGAGCCCGCCCTGGACGACAGCGTTGGAACCTTCAGCACTCTAAGCACCAGCGGACAGCGATTTGCCGGGCTGGCTACCGCGCCCATCGCGCAACAACGGCTGGTTTTTTTTGATGAGATCCAACCCACCACCTTCTTCATGGCCGTGGCGGGACAGCCAGAGAGAGTCTTTGATCCTAACGCCCCGCCAGCCATTACTGCGACCCAGGGAACAGTAGAGGAATGGACAGTGGAAAACCATGCACTGGAAAACCACGAGTTCCATTTCCATCAACTCCATTTCCTGGTGGAATCGCAAAATAACTTTGAAATCAATGGACAGAAACAGGCGCCAGCAATCGTGGGGCAATACCTGGATATGATTGAAGTCCCAGGATGGGACGGAAATCGCAGGCACCCGTTTCCGAATGTCAAACTGCGGATCGACTTCCGTGGGCCTGACACTGGGACCTTTGTCTTCCATTGCCACATTCTTGGGCATGAGGACCTGGGAATGATGAACATCATTCAAGTGGTCCCACCTCCCGGAGCCAACATGACCAGACCAGCGAATATCACGCCAAACGCGGCGGTTACAACAGCCCACGTTCATCAGGGGAAATCGACACGCAAACCAACCGCGAAGAGCGCGGGACCGGTTCCTGTTTCCAGCAATAGCACTACAGAAGCAGCACCGGCAAAAACTGGGGCTGACGCAATACCAGCAGCAGTTAAGACAGGCGGCGGCCAATAAAAGCGAATTCTGGTTGATTGCAAATCATCCAGAAATTGGCACACCTTTTGTGCGGCTTCAGGTTTTTCTGGAGCCGCATTTTTGTCCGATGAGTGCGGATTTGTATTCGTAAAATTAACGAGTAATAAACGCAGGCGATGAAGCCCCGCATCGGAAAAAGCAGAGTGCGCTTGATCTAGGAAATCGGCTCGTACCTGCTGAGCTTATTAAGAGCTGTGGCCGGCGCACTTAAGCACACCAAGATATTTGGCCCATGGTCCAACTGCCTCGCGATATTGGTGAGCCATGACCCGGCTGATCTGGTGCAGGTGCGTCATGTCATGAGCTGCCCATGTGGCCAAAAGCTCTGACAGCGTAACTGTTCCAAGGGCCGGATGCCGCCCACGACGATTGAAATCATCAGGCCGTAGATTTAAGGCACGCAAAGCATCCAGGGCCTCTGATCGCAAGCGGGCAAATTCATCCAATAATTGAGCTAAAGATTTGCCCTGGCTTTCTTTGATTTGGCCTAATCGGTCAAAAGGATCAAATTCCTTTGCCTCACCAGACTGCAGAATGCGTTTTGCTCGCGGAATCCAGTCGGTACGGTCAGCATAAATCAGGTGGCCAACTACATCGAACACTGTCCAGGTATTGCCGCCTTCGCTGCTGTGTGTCCATGCTTCCGGCAGATCGCGCAGGAGCGCATTGAGAGCGTTGGGAGTGCGGGAGAGGAGCTCTATGGTGTGCTGCAGATTTTGTTCCATAATGGTCACACTTTCGCGGATGAGCAAACAAACTAGCTGTTCCGTTCCACAACAAAATCCGGAATGGAGAGCAGAGCACGCTTGATTTCTGAATCCGGGAATGTGCAGATGGCTTTGCGCGCAGTTTCAGCGTGTTTGGCGGCGGCATCGTGCGCGTAAGCAATGGAGTCGTAGCGGTTGAGCATGGCGAGAATCTGTTCATGCTTTACGCTTACAAAGGCGCGCTCTTCCAAAACGGTTTCCACCAGCTTGCGCTCGGCTGGGGTGCAATGGTCGAGCGCATGAATCACTGACATTGTGACCTTCCCTTCCCGCAGATCGCTGGCAACGGGCTTGCCCAGAACTTCTTCTGACGCGGTGAGATCGAGCACGTCGTCAACGATCTGGAAGGCGAGGCCGAGATTTCGACCGTACTCGCCCAGGCGCGACTCCTGCTCTTCTGTGCCGTTGCCGATGATGGCGCCGAGCCGAGTGGAAGCAGAAAAGAGACATGCCGTCTTGCGGAAAATGAGATCAAAATGCTCTTCTAACCGGATGCACTTGCCCAGCTTTTCCATCTGGAGCAGCTCGCCCTCTACCATTTGCTGGGTGAGATCGATGAGCACATCGAGCACGCGGAAGTTGCGCTCCTGCACCGCGATCTTGAAAGCCTGCATATAGAGCCAGTCACCGGCGAGCACGCACTTTGAATTGCCCCATTGCGTGTTGGCGGCGGGACGGCCGCGGCGGGTCTTGGCTTCGTCAATGATGTCGTCATGGACAAGCGTTGCGGTGTGGATGATTTCAACCACGGCGCCCAGGCGGACGGCGCTCTTCTCGTCGTAAGGAAAGAGCTTGGCTGCCAGCAACAACAGAGCTGGACGAATGCGCTTACCGCCGCCCGCACGCAGGTGCTCGCCAATATCAGTGATGGCGCGCACAGTGGAGACCGTGTCGCGCCCGAACTCGCGCTCGATGGCAGCAAGGTCATCGCGCAGCAGCTCAAAAACTTCTTTCGCGGATATGGCAGGTGAACTCAAGATGTCCTTATCGTCCCGTACTTGAAGGTGTCTTGCAGCTTTATGTTTGTCCGCGCGCTCGATTTAGTTACGATAATTGGTGAACTGCATGTCAATGCCAAAGTCGCGCCCGCGCAGCAGCGTGATGATTTCCTGCAAGGTATCACGGTCTTTACCGCTCACGCGCACGGTATCACCCTGGATTGAGGCCTGCACTTTCTTTTTTGAGTCCTTGATTACCTTTACGATCTCGCGGGCTTTCTCAATCGGGATACCCTGCTGCAAAGTAATTTTCTGGCGAACCGTGGAGCCGGCCGCCGGCTCGACAACGCCGTAGGTCAGGGCTTTGATGGGCACGCCGCGCTTCACCAGCTTGCCCTGCAAAATGTCATTCACGGCTTTTAGTTTGTATTCGTCAATGGAGCTCATCACCAGCGCCTCTTTGCCCTCAAGCTGAATGTCAGATTTGGAGTCTTTCAGGTCAAAGCGGGTGTGGATCTCTTTGAGCGCGTTCTGGATCGCGTTGGAGACTTCCTGCAGATCGACTTTGCTTACGATGTCAAATGTATTTTCTTGTGGCATGCATTAATAGGATAGCATTCAGTGGCCGGCAATCAGCGATCAGCAAGACAAAACCTTACCACGGATGAACAACGGATAATATGGACCAGAAGCGGGGTTGATGTGGTGATGGAGAAAGAAAGCCCTCGCCGCAGATTTCCGCGCGGATGAGCGCAGATTTTTTCAGGTATTACTCATGCCGCAATGCCACCAGCGGATTCACCTTGGTAGCCCGCCGCGCGGGCAGATAGCTGGCCAGAAATGCTGCGATGCAAAGCAATAGCGCCGCTCCGGCGAAGGTAAGGATGTCTGTTGGCTTAACGTTATACAAGAGAGTCGCCATCAGGCGGCCCAATGCCAATACCAGCACAAGTCCTGTGACAACGCCGAGCGCCACAACTTTGAAGCTGCGCGTCAGGAACAACCCCAGGACGTTTCTTCTGGGCGCGCCCAGCGCCATGCGCACGCCAATCTCCTGCGTGCGTTGCGAGACCACATAAGACATGACGCCGTAGACGCCAACCATCGCCAGCAGCAACGCAAGCCCGGCAAACAGGCCGATCAAAAGCGTGTAAAACCGCGGCTCAGACACCAGATTATTGATCGTTTGCTCCATCGTGCGATGCCCCACTGGCTGCTCCGGATCAATCTCCGCAACCGCACGCTTGATGGCTGGGACCAAACTCAAAGGATCATTCTTTGTACGCGCCAGCACGTACATGTAGCTCATTGTGCTCTGATGATAGTTGGTGAAAATTTCCGGCTCAGGCGCCTCAGTAATATCGAATTGCCGGCTGCTGCCCACCACGCCCACAATCGTGTATGGCTGCTCACCTTGCGATTGCACAAACAACTGCATGCCGACGGGATTGGTCTTATCGAAGTAGCGCTTTGCCGCTACATCATTAATTACGGCTACGCGCGGCGCCTGCTCCACATCGTCATCTTTGAACCAGCGGCCTTGCTTCAGCGGAATGCCCATGGTGGAAAAGTATCCGGGTGTGACCACATTGATGACCGCGGTTGGTAATCTGCCATCCGGCCCCACAGGCTGCCCGGGAATGCGGAAGGGTGAAAAAGCGCTGTTTCCCATCAGCGGCAATGAGGTGATTCCTCCTGAGGCCTCCACGCCCGGCAGTTCGTTCACACGGTCCAGAAGCTGCTCAAAGAAATGGACGCGCTGATAGTTCTGCGGATATTTATAGGTGGGCAGCACCAGCAGTGAATTCACCAGGACATGCTCGGGGCGAAAGCCAGGGTCCACACGCAGCATGTTCACAAAGCTCCGCATCAGCAGGCCGGCGCTTACCAGCGCCACAAGTGAGAGCGCGATCTCACCTGTAATCAGGCCGGTCTGGAAGAGCCGCTGGCTGCGCGTGCCTGTATTGCTGCGGCTGCCTTCGCGAAGGCCAGCCACGGGATTGGCCCGCGCGCTTTGCCATGCCGGAACTGCTCCAAACAAAATGCCGCAAAGAACTGAGAGCACCAGCGTGAACAGCAGGACGTTGCCATCAATTTTGATGGCGCCCACGTCAGAGAAAAAGAAGTCAGGAAAGCTCAATAGAAGTTTGAGCCCGCCGTAAGCAGTGGCAATCCCCAGCACTCCGCCGGCCAGGCCCAGCAGCACGCTTTCGGTCAAGAATTGCATTACCAGGCGGCCTCGCGTTGCGCCCAGGGAAGCCCGGAGCGCCATCTCATGCTGCCGGCCCAGAAATCGCACGGAAAGCAAGCTGGCAATATTCACACAGGCGATGAGCAGCACCACAGTTACCGCGCCGAACAGGACCATGATCAGCCGACGCGAGCCGCCGACAAACGCTTCATGCAGATCTCTAACCTGGGCCGTGACTCCGGTATTTGCATCCGGGTAAGCACGTTCCAACTGGCTGCAGACAGATCGCATATCGCTCGTGGCCTGCTCAAGCGTCACGCCATCTTTAAGGCGCGCAACAACCAGCAGCCGATATTCGGAGCGGTTGGCCAGATCAGAATCAGAAAACGCCAGCGGCTTCCAGACCTTACTGTCAGAAAAAGGAAACGTGAACCCAGCCGGCAGCACTCCGATAATGGTGAAGCTGCGGCCGTTCATCCTCATCTCTTTGCCCAGTATCTGCGGGTCCGCGCCGAACTGCCGTTGCCAAAGGGTCTCGCTGATCAGGACCACATCGTCATGGCCGGGCTGCTCTTCTGATTTTTCAAATCCGCGCCCGAACAGCAACCGCTGACCCAGCATAGGAAGCAGGTTGGCAGAAATTTGAGCGCCATCGATTCGGACTGCGCCGCTGTTTCCCCGATAATTAAATGCCGTCCACTCGGCTGCGGCCATATCGGCGAAGGCTGTGCTCTGCTGTTTCCAATCGATGAAGTTCGCGGGCGAAACAGGCGTCACGGGCAGCCCACGCCGGGGATTGCTCTCCAGGACCCGCACCAGCCGGTCCGGGTGATCGTAAGGAAGCGGGCGGATCAGCACAGCATTGACGATGCTGAAGATTGCGGTGTTCGCACCGATGCCCAGCGCCAGCGTGACTACGGCGATGATGGCAAATCCCGGCGCGCGCCTGAGCGTACGCAACGCATAACGAATGTCCTGGAGAATGCTGAACACAGGCACACCTCCGCTTGCTAGTTTACAGACTTGGCAAGCAGGAATGCAGTTAGCAAATCGGTCAATAACCTTCTTTAACAAGCGGAAATTCAGGGCGGTCCGCATTTTTTTGCTCCAAGTTTCGCTTTTTTATTGACAGGGAAGATGTTTTCGCCTATGATGGCTGATGGTAGGGGTTTTACCGAGAGCGGCATCGGGGAAGCCACGCTTTAAGCTATTGGCCCTTAAGCCTTTAGCTGAAGATTGGAGAATCCAAAAGGCCAGCAACCTGAAGAGCATCCGCCCCGGCGATTCGTCCGCCGTGGCCTGTGCCTTAGAGAGCAGCGGTAAGCTTGAGCACCCAGCTTGTTGTCACTGACTGCCACCTCACGTACTTGAAGTGTGTACATATAAGGCAGCTCTTGGCTTTTAGCTATTAGTTCTTAGCTAAAGGCGATTCCTTTATGTCGCTCCGCTTTGCTGCGCTCCGGCCTGCGGCAGCAAGGAACGGGATATTTTCCCAGCTTACCCGGCACTTGTCCTCACTCGCGTTGCTCGTTTCGGACCGTACCGGGCTATTCTCAGCCGCGCCTTGCGGCGCTGGGAAAGTCAAGGCATTCGCTGCAGATTTTTGGGGATGGGCGCAGATGAAATGCTGATCTTTGGAGAGAATTCCCTGACGTGGCTTGGGCGCACGAAAAAGCCTCGGGGATCCTTCGACTCCTCCTCGGTCACTGCGTTTCCTCGGAGTTTGCTCAGGATGACAAGTCCTATAAAGCAACGACAAAGGAAACGCCTTCGCGCGCGATCGGAAAGACAAAAGCATTCGCTGATGAAATGCTGATCTTTGGAGAGAATTCCCTGACGTGGCTTGGGCGCACGAAAAAGCTTCGGGATCCTTCGACTCCCCCTCGGTCACTGCGTTTCCTCGGAGTTCGCTCAGGATGACAAGTCCTATAAAGCGACGAGAAAGGAAACGCATTCGCGCGCGCAATCGGAAAGACAAAAGCATTCGCTGCAGATGAGCGCAGATGAAAAACAAGGAACGTGACTAAGTATTTTTTTAGTTATCTCCTGGCCCACGGTCGGTCCTACTCTGGACACCCGCAAGCAGTCAGACCCATCCTCTGGGGCTCGAGCCAGGGGATGTTTTGGGGCTTCGCAGCAGTCCCGTAAAGATTTTGACAAGGCCATCTTGGACTAACTGCTGTGTTTGACAAAAAAATGATGTCGCTCCGCTTTGCTGCGCTCCGGCCTGCGGCAGCAAGGAATGGGATTGTTTTCAGCTTACCCGGCACTTGTCCTCACTCGCGTTGCTCGTTTCGGACCGTACCGGGCTATTCTCAGTCGCGCCTTGCGGCGCTTGGCGGTCGTGAGTTACGGATTTAGGAACTAGCACACTTGCATTTTTGTGAAGAGCGCAGTTGTTAGGGATTTCGGAAAGGGCACGAAAAAGCAAAAGCATTTGCCGCAGATTTTTGGGATGGGCGCAGATGAAAGGCATATTCTGGAGAAAATTCCCTGGCGCGGCAAAATGCTGTCGATTGATTTTCAGCTATTTTACGTTAGGTTTGTTAGGGGGAATTTTGGGTAGATTTGGTCGTTGATGCAAAATTTATTTCTTAACTTCAACCACCACAACACAAACCAAAGAACCTATGAAAAGCAAAATTAATAAAAGTGCAGGCGCAATCACATGATCGCCTGCCCTCATTTGGCCATCAACGCTTAGGGCACTAGCTATCATTTCATGGAGGTTGAAGACGAGCATTACCACAGCAAACAAGACCATTGCCACTAAATTCAATTTTCCAGTATTCGTCGTAAACTCGGATTTAAGTGCAAGCTTCAAGGCCTTAAAGGTCTCGCCTATAGAGCGTTGAATAATGAATATTGCGAAAAATGCGAGGCCTACACTGAGAAGTACTAGTACCACTACTCGGAGGATATCCATTTTTACTAGGTGTTTTTCCTCCGCTTCTCTGATTTTTGTTTCACAAATGCCATCGTCCAGTAAACGCCGAATGCGAGGAGCATGAATATCGCGAAAGCAGTATTCACAAGTTCAATATGTAGGGCGTAGCGAACTGCCAACGCGAATAACATGAACAGTGATCCAAATTCACAAAGCGATTTCATGTGCTGAGCTGGTGAGGCATCAACAGCCTTTATAACCTCGCGCTTGGCATCCTGAACCTCCGCTCTAGTCTGTTCGTGCTGTCCTCGAATTTCGAGCTTAAGTTCCTCTACCGCAGAATTTATCTGTGCTTTAAAGCCCGTATAGTCGGGTGTGGGGCGCACGCGACGCTGAAGAAGCGGCGACCGCAAACGCACTATCGGAGTAGCATGCGGCTTCGGTTCACTCGTGCTTGCCGACGGATCTTCCTTGTACTTTCTATATTGCTCATCCGACATTGGTTCTTCCACTTTGAGGTACTAGAAGGTGTTTTGTAAGTTCCAGTTCCCTTTCCATGTTTCTGACGAAACGCTTCATGTAAGCTAGATCCTTTTCATCCATAAGAAAGGCGACCACGTCATTATTTCCGTTGGGATGGTTAATCGACACATTGGTGATAATAACTTGGTATGTATCGATCAACTCTTGTGGAAGTCGTGAGCTGACAAACTCCTCAGATGTCTTGTGAAATCGGCATCTGATGTCGACTGTCCCACGGATATCGCCGAACAATGCTGTTCCTATCCTAAGATAGTTCGATGTTACATCAGCGGTTTCCTTAAAAGGCTGCGCATCCGTCAGGAGTTCTCTTAGCTTTTGGGCTGCTGGTTGAGATATGACGTCAAGTTGGAGCAAATCCTTAGTAATGGCTAGGGGCGTATCTTGCTGTTCAGCTTTCGCCCATACGAAAGCAAACCCGGCTACAGCATCGATTAAATCTTGAGGGTCTGCAATGCCGTTTTTCTCTGCTTCAAATGCGGCGAGCTCAACTGGATTACAACATGGATGGGTGCGTGCAATTTCGTCGGCAATGGTCCGCAATAAATCCTGTGGAACCGTTGTCAACTTATTTAGGTCGGTTTTCATGTCCGCCTTAGCGCTGTCCGACCACTTTTCGACGCTAGTGCCTAGAAAAGTCTGCAGCATATACGGAGAATCCTCCGAATCGCAGTATAAATGATTAAGGGATTTCCGATTGATTGTAAGCCGTTTGCATTTGAATAGCATAGAAGAAAATACTCCGATATTCACTCCTCTTCTCCTCCGGAAGCCGTCTCGTGAACCACCGTCGGCCGTAAGATGAAATGAAAAAGCAAGCAAAAAGAGATCACTATAGGCAGGCCACGAAACAAGCGGTGTACAAATCCGCAAGCGGTTGCACATATGCGGTAGCGATTGGGCTCTTTCCGGCTGTGGCCAAACGGGTACGCACTATAGCTCAACTGGCAGAGCAACTGACTCTTAATCAGTAGGTTGAAGGTTCGATTCCTTCCGCGCTCACCATCTTTTTCAATCACTTATCAGATTGTGGTTTTCAGGGTGTGCCGTAAAGTGTGCCGTAACTTTAGGCTTCCATCTGCTGTGTCGCGACTCCCTGAGGTTGATTCATTGCTGCGCGTATGATCTCGAATTCCCGATGCTGGTATTTCTGTGCTGTCTTAACGTCTTTTTGTCCCATGACGACCATCACGGCTTTGAGGTTTCCTGTCTTTGCCATCATCCTCGTTCCGTAATCATGACGCCCACAGTACAAAACCAAATTCTTCGGGAGTCCTGCCTTCGTACGTGCTTCTGCGAAATGCTTTGCGATCGAGCGGAGATACGGGTGTTTGGCATTCTTGCGGCGGGATGGAAATACCCATCCCTCCTTTTTTAATACGCCGGCATTGTCACGACAGCGACGACGCAGAATTGCAAATACCCGATCAGTCATCGGAACCTTCCTCCGTCCGTCCTTTGTCTTGCTGTCGGGAACGAAGATGATCCGATTCTCCCAATCCAGATTCTCGATGCGCATACGGTAAGTTTCTCTCCGATTGCGCATCCCGGTATCGCGGGTGAGTTTCA
This sequence comes from Candidatus Angelobacter sp., assembly GCA_035279585.1. Lineage (GTDB taxonomy): Bacteria > Acidobacteriota > Terriglobia > Terriglobales > Acidobacteriaceae > Angelobacter. The sequence goes on from DATEHN010000037.1 coordinate 126,771, forward strand.
CAAGGTCTTCAAAAAGTTGATAACTCTCCGCTGTCCATCCACATTGGGCTGCGCCTGCGAGCAGTCGTGTCTCCGACTGTTCATCAAGCGTCAGGTCGCGCTCGTATTCTGTGACCCGCTTCAGCCGTGGGGCCTGGCGGATCAGTTTTTTCTCTTCGGCCTTGTGAAGCATCCGGCTCAATGTCCGCAAGGCGCAGTTGATGTTGGCCGCAGATCCGGGAAATGCTTGCCTCTCTGCGACATCATTCGAGATGTGATCCAGCCGCATCGCCTTTAGTTCCTTCTTTGTTGATAACAGCTTCCATCCGTCTCGGTAATAGGTTTTGGTTGCTTCCGCCAGTCTTGCCTCATCAACCCATTTCAGAAAATCTGTTGAGAATTCCTGCAGGGTTGACGTTTTTCTGTCCAGCGGGTCAGTACCTTCCAGAGCCGCGGCAAGTTTTAGACCTGCAATCTTCGAAGCTCGGGCTTGGTTGGTTTCCTCGGTTGAACCACGGTAGCGCTGTCCGCGCACCGTGAAGTCGTACCAGTAAAACTGTGACTTCTGTTTCTTAAACAGCTTCACGAGTGTCCTCCATTGCAGCCCGCACGGAAGCGACTCGTGTGTTCTTCTCGATATATTCAAGAAGAACATTCACATCATAGCTGACACGGCCTTCGAGTTCTATCCAATTCGGTCCGACTCCTTCATATCGCCAGCGTTTTAATGTAGCAACCGAACGGCAGAGAATTTCTGCGGCTCTCTTCGGATTAACGAGCTGAGGCATTGGCGGTTTTTTCTGCGTGTTCTTATCTTGTGGCATACAACTTTTCCTGTTTCTATTCCCCTGCTGCTTGTCCCTGGCCTCCACCCGCTCCTGAGGATCCTGTGGAGTGGCCGTGAGAACTTGTGCCTGAATCGTGGTGTTGGCCTGCGTCGTGGCCGACAGAAGAAGGTCCAATCTTTTGGCCGGTGTCTCGCTCGTGGCTGTGATCTTGGCCGATAGCTGTCGGGCGGGATGGGTCTCGGCTGAGGTGATAGGCGAGCTCGCCTTGATCGTTGGTGTAAATGTGGGCATCGTTGCGTCCACGCGATATGGCGACATATCCCATGCGGCGGTTCACCAGGTGCTCGCTCTTTTCGGTATCGACGTGCACGATTACGCGGTCGGCGGTTTGGCCCTGGCTGCTGTGGCTAGTTACGGCATAGCCGTAGTCGAGATGCGGGTGTTCTTTGAGATCAAATTCAACCAGGCGACCGGAATAGGTGCGGATGGCGATCTGTCCCTCGGCATCGATGCGCGCGATGTGTCCAAGCTCGCGATTGGCGACATGCAACTCTTTTGACGGCGCGGTGAACTGGACGCGGTCGCCTTCGGCGAAGTCGCGTTCTGCTTCGCGGTAAACCGATACGCCCTGCAGGCGGCGGGGATCATAGGAAACCAGTTTTCCGTCCGCTCGTTCGACGGTAAGGACGTTTTCTTTTCCATCCTTATCGCGAACGGTCGCATACTCGCCGGCTTTGACGCCTACGACTTTGCTGCCGTGGGAATAGCGCAATACATCGCCGGGTTCGTATTGCTCGGCCCAGGCGCGGTCGGCTCCGGTCAACTCCTGTCGTGGTTCAAGGATGCGAACCGTGTGCTGTTCTCCGCCTATTCTTTGGGAGTCCTGCATCAAGCCGTGGATCATGGTGTTCAATTCGCGGCGGGACTGGTTATCGGGGGATACGACCAAGGTATCGGGATAGTAGTAGCGAAAATCGCTCGCGATGGCGACAAAGCGCTCATGGCGATCTGGAATTTCGTGTACGCGGCCCTGGCGCTCAAGATTTTCGATGGCGTTAAAAACTGCTCCGCGGGCGAGTTGTTCAACCGCTTCTTTGAGCGCGGGGTCTTTCTGGCGGATGATTTCATCCAGCCGCGCGGTCCGCATTCCCGCTTGTTGCAGTTGGTAGTAGGGTCGTCCAGCCTCAACCGCCTCGTGCTGGCGCGTGTCACCCACTAAGAGGACGCGGTCTTCGCGATTCAATCCCTGGAAAAATTGGTTGACCTGGCGGGTGCTGGCCAGACTCGATTCATCGAGGATGTAGAGATGCCTGACGCTTGGGTCAGACTGCGCTCCTCGGGCAAGATGGTATTGCAGGGTGCGCGATTCAATTCCGGCCTCTTTAAGCTGGTGG
>DATEHN010000038.1:0-13145 GCA_035279585.1 Candidatus Angelobacter sp.
CACTGCCACGACCGTCGTCTGGTCACTTCTCGACCGCAGCCGGGAGAATTACGCTGAGCTGCATAAGTGGTTTCGGCTTTTCGTTCGCTTCGCGCTTGCCGGAACGTTGATTGCCTACGGTTTTGTAAAAGTCATCCCGACACAGATGTCGTATCCCACATTGACCAGGCTGGTGCAGCCTTTCGGCACGTTCTCTCCCATGGGGGTTCTCTGGACGTCCATGGGCTCGGCCCCGGCTTATGAAATCTTCGCCGGCTGTGCCCAAGTCGCAGCCGGATTGCTGCTGATCGTCCCTCGCACGGCCACCTTGGGCGCCCTGATCAGCCTCGCCGACATGATCATGGTGTTTATGCTGGCCATGACGTACGATGTGATAGCAAAGCTGTTTGCCTTCAACCTCATCCTGCTCTGCTGCTTTCTTCTGGCCCCCGACGTTCCGCGCCTGGTCAGATTCCTGTTGCTGCGCCGAACCACGTCGCTTTCTCCGCAAGCGCAACTCTTCCGTGGCGTCCGGGCCAACCGGATCGCACTTGCTGCGCAAATCATATTTGGTCTGTGGCTCGTAGGCTTGGAATGCCAACAGAGCTGGGGTTACTGGAATACCTTTGGCGGCGGCAGACCGCTCCCAGCGCTCTATGGCATCTGGGAGGTGCGCCAGATGTCGATCGACGGACAACCACGCCCGCCGCTGCTCACCGACTCTACCCGTTGGCGGCGCGCCATCTTCGATTTCCCCGACCAGATGGCCTTTCAGCGCCTGGACGATTCGTTCGTTCCCTATGGAGCCTCCGTCAATCTCCCAGAGAGAACTCTCGCCCTCACGAAGAGTGACGACAAGAACTGGACGGCGAGCTTCACGTTCCAGCGACCTGCCGAGGATCAGCTCATTCTGAATGGCCGGATGGACAATCATCAGGTTCATATGGAGCTTCAATTGACTGACCGGAATTCGTTTCTGCTGGTCTCAAGAGGTTTCCATTGGATACAAGAGTCTAAATTGCTTCCACAGCCGTGATTGGAATAAACAGAAAATCGCCCTAAGAGTCCTTGAAATCCACAACAGACTTCATAAGGTGCTGTAAAACTGCGAGGATTGTTACAACTTGGAGCCTCTTCCATCGCAGTGATAGTGAATGGCCTATTCCCAGCCGCTTTCTAACGGAGGTCTCAGATGAACGCACAGCTTCAGACGATCCCACTGCCCCAGACCGAAACGACCCAGTCCCAGCCCCAGACCGATATTCCGAGCTGGAACCTAACCCTGCGGATTGCCTTTCGATTCTGGATGATATATCTGGGGCTGTATTGTCTCGCCACGCAAAACGTCCCCAGCCTGTTCAACGCTGATGAGGGAGCCGTTATTCCCGATCCGGCCACTCTCTGGCCACTGCGCCCCGTGATCTCCTGGATCGGCGCCCATATTCTCCACGTGAATGCGCCCCTGTCCGCCTACTGGGGCAACAACAGCGCCACCGGCGACGACATGTTCGGTTGGGTCACGGCCTTCTGCGTGCTAATGATTGCCACTGCCGCGACCGTCGTCTGGTCACTGCTCGACCGCAGCCGGGAGAATTACGCCGGGCTGCATAAGTGGTTTCGGCTTTTCGTTCGTTTCGCGCTTGCCGGACAGATGCTCATGTACGGTTTTGCGAAAGTCATCCCGGTACAGATGAGTTATCCCTCATTGACCTGGCTGATGCAGCCTTTCGGCACGTTCTCTCCCATGGCGACGCTCTGGAACTCCATGGGCTCGGCCCCGGCTTATGAAATCTTCCTCGGCTGCGTTGAGGTTCTAGCCGGATTGCTGCTGATCGTCCCTCGTACGGCCACCCTCGGCGCCCTGACCAGCCTCGCTGCCATGATCCAGGTGTTTGTGTTGGACATGACGTACGATGTGCCGGCAAAGCTGCTTGCCTTCCACAACCTCCTGCTTGCCTGCTTTCTCCTGGCCCCCGAAGTTCCGCGCCTGGTCAGATTCCATTTGCTGAACCGGGCCACGGCGCCTTCCACGCAAGTGCAACTCTTCCGTAGCGTCCGGGCGAAGCGGATCGCACTTGTCGCGCAAATCATATTTGGTCTGTGGCTCGTAGGCATGAACTTCCAAGACTGTTGGAGTGACTGGAGGACCGCGGGCGACGGCAGACCGCTCCCGCCGCTCTATGGCATCTGGGAAGTGCACCAGATGTCGATCGACCAACAACTACGCCCGCCGCTGCTCACCGACTCCACCCGTTGGCGGCGCGCCATCTTCGATTTTCCCACACGGAACTGTGCTGCGCCGTACGAACAAGTGGTGCCTACACAAGCGTCCCTGTGCATGGCCTTTCAGCGCATGGACGATTCGTTCACTCCTTATGGCGCCTCCGTCAATCTCACGGAGAGAACTCTCGCCCTCACGAAGAGTGACGACAAGAACTGGACGGCGAGCTTCACCTTCAAGCGGCCTGCCGGGGATCAGCTCATCCTAGATGGCCAGATGGACAATCATCAGGTTCATATGGAGCTTCAGTTGACTGACCGGAATTCGTTTCCGCTGATCTCAAGAGGTTTCCACTGGACCATGGAGGCCCCCTTCGGCCGCAATTGATGGTGAATCAGTATGACTGGAGGGATTCAGGCATGAGAACCCATCTCCGTATCGTTCTTCTCGGCTCAAGTCGCTGCATGCGGAAAAAGGACACGCCTGGACGATGATTGCGAAGCTGCGGGGCATTATGCACCGCGCTACAAGGTCGGCGTCCTGCACGAAAGAGTGACCAAGAATCCGGTGCAGCACGTCGAGACGCGCTCGAAGGCTTCAAGAACCGACGCCCTAGCTTGGCCAAGGGCGCGAATTTTAACTCCTGTGTGGCTCCATTTTGCATTGACAGCCGGTGTTGCGCGAGAGGAGAATGTGGCACGGGCTGAGTGGACCGAAGTCGGGGTCGTATGCGTGCATGCGGCTTCCAGACCTTTGGGGAAAGGGTTGTTTCACATGATCTCCCGTCGCTCTGCGCTATATTGGCTGGGAATGACTGCGGGCGGTGCCAGTGCCCTCAATACATTTCCCGCATTCGCAAAAGAAACGCGACCCGGAAATGGGACGCGCGTACTCGCATTCGAAAGCTTTTGCGTCACCGATGCCGATCAGGTACAGCATCTTCGCTCTTACGTTGCTGACACGTTGCTCCCCTGCATGGACCGGTTGAGCAACAGCCCCAGAATGTGCCTGGAGGCTATCGTCGCGCCTCATACTCCACAAACGCTGCTGCTCACCATGTACTCCAGTTTCAACGAGATGCTTGAGGTGCGTGACCGCATCGCGTCTGATCGGCGCGTCCGCCGCGCCTGGGCAGGAATCGAGTCGGCGCAAGTGCTCGATGATGCTCGATCTCAGGTGTTGATCGTCAACGAGGAATCGGTGCGATTCCCGACAGAGTCGGCGTTCGCCCAGGCGGGCTTGTTCGAAGTTCGAACCTGGCATTCCCCAGCCTGGCCCGGAGGTATGGCGCCAGAAGTTAGTTCCGTTCTCCACCGGGTTGGCATTGATCCGATTGTGGCGGGAGCTACGGTTGCTGGTGAGCATCTGCCGCGATTTACTTACGTGGTCCCATTTGACAGCATGGCTGCCCGCCAGCAGGCGTGGGACAGGCTGGATAGGGACGCACAATGGATGGAGATGCAGCGGGAGTCCATGAACAGATTCGGATCCGGCGCGAGGACGACCGCAAAGGCGATTTATAAACTCGCTCCTTATTCGCCGTTGGCGTAGGCGGAGGAATTTACAGATGAGCTGGGTTTTCAAGATTTTTCCCTCGATTGGCGTCGCCAGAATCGGCAATTGCCCCGACGATTCACCTTCTGGGTTCTACGTGGGACCTGAGATTCCGGGGTCGGTGATTGTTCCCCCGAATGGATACAAGGACGCCCAGGGCCGTGTGCGTAAGCAGGCCGCTCGTTTTCGTATTTACGGCTGGGAAAACGGCGTGTTTATGGGCGAGATTACCTCGTCCGTCGCCAACATCACCTGGACGGTCGAACTCGCGAACACTAAGGCAGCATTTAACGCGTTCGCCGGCATCGGCCATACAGGCCCACTCCGCAACGCATCGGTTACCGATCGCAGCTCCCTGATGATTACACCCGGTCCGCGGACGATCAGCGGTCCCAACGGATCCGCATTGTTCGACACCGGCCAGTTCATGGGAACCCCGGTACCGCTCGGAGAAATTCAGACAGACGCGAGCGGCCGTCTTCTCGTACTCGGCGGATTTGGTTCTTCCAGTTCGCCCACCAACGCGCCGCTCACGAACTTTGCCAGCAACGACGGCTGGCACGATGACGTTTCCGACGGTCCGGTTACCGCGACGGTAACACTCCATGGCAACACAGCGGTTCAGGCCAGCGGCGCATGGGTGATCTGCCCTCCGCCACGTTTCGCACCGCCGATCTTCCACATTATTAGTCTGTACGACGCGCTGCTGCAGACCGCGGTCGACCGCCTGGGCTTCCAGGTGCCGGCGACCCCGTCGTTCACCAATGACATTTATCCAATTTTGAAGCGCGCCATTGATTATCAGTGGGTTACTACCAAAATCGGCAACAAGCATAACCCACTGCCAGCGGTGATTCCGCCGCCTGCCACCGCAGCCCAGCGAACCGCCATCTTCCAGGCTTTGCGCGACCCGGCCACTACGCCCACGGTAGATACTCCGCGTCTCATGCCGGCCATCCACACAGATTTTTTCCGCGACGTCTTCGGCATCAGAGGTCACGGATCCCCGAACACCGGTCATTGGGCGAACCAGGCGCTGACTCCCACGCAGTACAACGCGATGAAAAACTGGGCGGCTGGGAATTTCATCAACGACTGGGTTGGACCGCCAACGCCGGCCACCAGCATCACTCCTGACGGTCTGACTCAGGCGGCGCTGGAGAACTGCAGTGGCGGTCCGTTTTTCCCTGGAATTGAGACCAGCTTTTTCACCCGCGATGTGTACCCGTATGTCGAACCCTTCCGGCTCGATGGTACTCAACGCAATGCCGGTGATCTCAGCAAGCAGCAGGCTATACCCTGGCAGGCAGACTTCTTCGACTGCGTCTTCCAGTCTCCTTTGTCCTGGTGGCCGTCTGCACACCCCGACAACGTCTTTACTGCGGGCTCCAACAATTACGTGACGTGGGACCGAGGTCTGAACAGTTTCCAGGACATGGTGAATTTCTGGAGCGGCTTGGGCTTCCTGGTGCAGAGTGGCGATGTAATCGTCGAAACCGAGCGAACGATTTAAGCCCTCGCTCGTGACGAATTCATTCGATGTCGTGGTTGCTGGCGGCGGGCCCGCAGGCGCGTCCGCCGCGCTCTCGCTCAGCCGCCGCGGGTTCCGCGTTGCCTTGATTGAGCAATCCGCATACGAGAACGATCGCGTTGGCGAGACACTGCCACCACAGATGCGAAAGCCTTTAATGGAACTGGGTGTCTGGGATCGTTTTGTCTCGTCTGATCGACTGGAATCTTACGGTATCCGCTCTGCGTGGGAGATGCCGGCCCCGCGCCATCGCGATTTCCTTTTCAATCCATACGGTTGCGGCTGGCACGTTGATCGCGCCAGCTTTGATGCCATGTTGGCAGAGGCTGCTGCCGACGCAGGGGCCGAGCTGCTCCTCGCCGCCCATGTGAAATCCTGCACCATGACGGGCGGTCAGTGCCAGCTCGACGTTGTTCATGACAAAAAGAATCTCACCTTCCTTGGCCGCGTACTGGTAGACGCCACTGGACGCAAGGCCCTGCTCGCCAGCCGTCTGGGAGCGCAGGCCGATGTGGCGGACCGGCTGATTGGAGCAGTTGCCTTTTGCAAGCGATCCGAACCAGCGCAGTGGGCTTTGATCGAAGCCGTTGAAGAAGGATGGTGGTACTCTGCGCCACTGCCAGGTGGCCGTATGGTCTTTGCCTACATGACCGATTCCGATTTATGGAATCCCGACATCTGGCACGAGCTGATGCAATTGGCACCCCTGACCTTCGAGCGTGCCGGATGCAGGCAAATTCTTCAGCCGTCTTTGGTCGTCTCCGCCGGCTCCCTGGTGCGCCGTCCGGTTGCCAGCACGAATTGGATCGCTACCGGCGACGCGGCCCTTGCGTTCGATCCGCTCTCCGGGCAGGGCGTGCTTAAATCCATTGAGGCGGGGACTCAATGTGCTGCGGCAATTGCCCGCCATTTTGCAGGCGATCCAAGCGCTCTTAAGTCATACGACAGTTGGGTGCAGGAAACCTACCACGCTTATCTGTCTGTGCGCCGCCAGTTTTACGGCTCTGTGCTGCACTGGCCCAATTCGCAATTCTGGAAGCGGCGACAATCATCTGATGAGCGCTTGCCCTGATGCCACATTACCAACGCGAATCGGCCGCGATCAATTGTTCTTCTCAGCCTGCACCCTGCAGTATGCGCCATGCGACAGGCTAACCGGGAGTGATGGCAGAAATTGGTTGCAGGAGTTGTACTGCGTTTAGAGGTTATGAGCGTCTCGTATTTGTCCTATGCTTCTGCCGCTGCTTCTCTTGCTGAGACTGGGAAAAATGGTCCGAGGGCAGGAGTTGAACCTGCGTGGACATGTGCCCAAAACATGTGGGTGGCCGCTACCCTACACCCGGAAATCTGGTGGCTCGTCACGGAATTGAACCGTGTCCACCGGCTTTTCAGACCAGCACTCTACCGTCGAGTTCACGAGCCAAAATTGTTGGCGAGGGCGCAGCAGCTTGTCTGCGGAGCCCTCATATAATTGGGGCGAGATGAGAGAATCGAACTCTCGTAGCTGGGACCACAATCCAGTGCCTAGCTCCGATATGCATCTATTCACCCATACCGAAGGGGACGGAACTACGCGTTTTACGGGTCTGCCAAGGCGGCATCTTCATTTTGAGTTCTCAAAGGACTCAGCCAAGAAGGGCGTCGACGTCAATACCGGGACGGAATGTACAGCATCATTGAACATTAGTTTCGAGTAGAAACAAGACTCGATGGGCGTGCTGCGACATTTAATACTCCTCGCGCCTTGGCGCCGGTAAATGTGGCGGAAGGTCAGACATCCTGTCGCCAGGAAGCGTAATCGTTCGGAGCAATCTCAAGCGAAACAGCCGCTTTTCTTGGCTGCGCCAGACAAAACGACATGAGGAAGTCAGAGAACAACTTCCGCGCCCTGCGTTCCGGATTGCGACGGCAGCGCTTACGTTTGCGCTCTCTTCCATATGGAGAATTGGAGAGAAATCGTGCGGCCATGTCACGATTTGGCCATGGCACCAATCCTGTATAAGCAGTTGCCAAGCAGCTAGTGTGAGTTGGCTCTCTTTATTACTGTGGTAGGTCACGCAACTGCAAGACCTAAATTAGATTTCGACGACGTGTTGTTGCGCGGACGAATTACGCCACTGCTGGGAAGGCTTCCTGTCCATAAAACGCGGAAATTGGTTCTACTGGGCAGACAGGGCGGAAAGCAAAGAATCCACTGAATTCATGCGCATTTGAGCCTACGTCACAGGAAATCAATAATTTGCAAAATTTGTGGTAGCTAGAATCCCCCCTCTCCGCCAGGCACTATTCCAGGATCCGACTTGATGGGCGAATCGTTCTCCTCTTCCAGAACTATGATCTTCAATTTCGCTGACCTGTAGATTACGCAGGGTGGTGCCTGCGCGTCACCCCACGATTCTGAAACACTCGCTGCCGCTACACGCCGCCGCAATCTGCAGGTGGCCCGTCCCCATGCGGGAATTGGGGGCTGGGCCCTGTGCAGGGCGCTCCCGTGGGGAATCGGAATCCTGCCTTTACATTTTGCGTTTCTTGATCGCTCAACTCACGGGCGCCAACGCGGCCCAGTACTCTGTTGTCTCTTTCATTTGCCATTTCAATCTCCTTTTTTGATCTGATCTGTGGAATCACGCAGGGTGATGCCTGCGCGTCACCCACGATTCTGAAACACTCGCTGCCGCTACACGCCGCAGTCTGCGGGTACACCGTCCCCGTGCGGAAACAGGGGATTAGGAGCTGAGCAAGGCGCTAGCGTGCGAAATCCTCCGTTAACAATTTGGATTTCTTGATCGCTCAGCTCACGGGCGCCAATGCGGCCCAGTACTCTGTTGTCTCTTTCATTGGTCATATTCAATCTCCCTTTTTTGTTATAGATTTTTTGCGATTTGTCATAGGTTTATGCAGCCGGCGATTCAAGGTGGGGCGACTCGGAGAATGGATTCGGCGTAGCATCAATCAAGTCCTAACCACCGCCTAGAAATGCCGGACTAATCAAACAGATTAAAGAGGAGTGTTCTCTGATTCAACTTGTCTAAGTCATCGAACCGCCTGCCTTCCCAAAAAGGGAATGGCATCAATCCAAATCTTAAATTCGAATTCGCTCAGAATCCGCCATCATTGTTGGCGCAGCGGTGGCATAGGTATGGGAATGTTATAGGTCCTGGCTCCTGTTCCTACTCCACCCTGGCAACTATTGGGCGGCGTGGTGCAGACGTTGCGCGTTGAAGGACACTCGGCTGCCCAAAACATATATCCCAACATGCCGGAAGTTGTTCCAGCTCCCGCCGGGGCCACAGTCTGAACAAAGCTTCCGGTTGAGTCTTCCAAGGAAGAGCTGAAGTTGGTGCATTCAGGAATGGGCCTGTTGCTGTCCGTGATAAACAAGCTCCCAGTGAATTTGGCGGGCGCTAGTGGTGGAATAGGCGGCGCAAAATTGGGTTTGCCGTCCACATGTTCCAGCCAGTTGCCCTCAGCTGCGGTAGCGCTGTTTGGCTGCTTGCTCGGAACCAGGGCATTCGCATAATCAAGGACTGGATTGCTGGTGGTGAGCCATTGTAACGTTGCCATCTGATCAATGGGGATGAGAAAACGATCGCCGGCGCCGACGTCGATAGTCAGCCGGGCCGCCGGATTAGCCCCAGTGGCGTCGTACGGCAACTGCGAGCGATAAGAGTTGATGAACGCCTGCAGACCGCTCAGGTTGGGAGCAGTGTTTTCCTCATAGTCGATCTCAATTCCTACGCCCAGGTTTTTGGCGGCTGCGGCAGCGTTTAACCCCAGTTGGGTTGGATTCGACGCCAGAGCGCTGTTCCAGTTGCTCACAAAGGTAATGCCCCCGATCGCCAGCATGACCCTGATGTTCCTGCTGGTAAAGTAGCTCACAATCTGCGGGTTCATGCCGATAGGAATGCCATTCACGGTCTGCGAGTCTGTGGTCTGATTGAGCAGTTTGAGCGGATCAACAAAAGCCAGCACCACAAGGTTGACGGATGGAACTCCATCTCCCCGGTCAATCAGCCAATGGTTCTTTGTATCAAAGTCCGTGATATTGCGGACCGTGCCCCAGGTACATTCATCGTTGCTGCAATGCCATGCGCCATAGATCTGGATTTGAGTGGCTCCGGCGCTGGCCGAAACGAACAGGCTGCAAACCAATATGCCGAAGATGCCGGAAATTACGTTCCGGCTCTTCCAACAGTTCCGCAGGCGATTCAACGTCATAACTCCTCCTTGAAAACAGATGGTGAATAATCAGCAGGAAGTCAGAAGCCAGAGAAGTCAGATGCGAGTGGAAGAAACCATGTAGCTCTACTGCCTGTGCTCTTATCTTTCTGACTTCGGGCTATAACTTTCTCCCGAAGCTGCTCTCATCTTTAGTCACCGTAATAACAGGAAAAGCGTGCGTCAAAGAAAAACCGCGTAAGCAGGCTGTTAAACTTGACTTAGATTCCCATTTCGGTTCGTCGACATGACATTGAGAAAAGATTGATGAATTATTTCTACCGGGGATGCAAATGGAAGCTGACGCGCAGTTGGCATCCAGGCTCTTGTTTGAAGCCGGCCTATTTCTCAACCTAGCCACTTGACTTGCATTCCATGAAAGCCCGATTGCGCAAGTACTTGGTCGTCTCCGCCAGGCCAGCACTGCAGCCGGACTTCAGCGTTGTGCTCAGCAGGTTCAAAACGAAGCCAGGCAAGGGGCCTATCTGGCCTTGCGCTCCGTGCTGCTGACTCAATTGCTCGTTGAATGCGCAACCGCTCATTGGGCAAAAGGTATTGCCACACAATCGAGTGATAGACAACGGTCGCTACGTCTTTGGATTCAACTTTCAGCATCATTTCGATCCAGTCAGCCGCGTTAGCCTTATCTACTTGCGCAGGTATACATCTTGCTACATCGATGGCGGCGGAAAGCTGATGAAAGCGTTTCATCTGATCTGGCCAAACATACGCTTGCAACGTGAACTTCCCTTCTTCCGTGGCCGGGTCGATTGGGAAATTGTCGCAACCGCGGCGTTCGGCAATTCTCACCGCATGGTTGAAGCCTGGCCAGGCGCCTGCAAACGCGCCGGAAATGCGCACGGGCGAAGAGTGATCACCCCATCCTTCGTCTCCTTCGTCGTAGCGGTAGTGGTCCCAGCGAAGCAGCAGGCCGGCAGAGGCTCCTATCTCAAGCAGGCGCAGTGGCAGGCCGGTACGCTGGCTGACAGCTAGAAATCCTCCCAGCAGCGCAGCACAACGGCTTACTTCATTCGTCTGGACCGGTAAATGAACCAAGCGGCGCAGCTCGGTTTCATGTTCGTCCACAAACCTCTGGAAACGGGGCCAGAGTTCAGCACAGCCGGCGTCTCCACCCATGGATGGATAACAGGCCGCAAGTTGTGGTGATTTGCCTTCGAGAACCAGCCGGTGGACTGCTCCCAGAAAGCGCAGAGCAAGCGCTGATCCCGGCGGATCAGCGTGATGATCCTGAAGGACCCTCCAGCACACCCCCAAGCCACGGACATCCGCCGCTGATTCACGCAGGAGTTGCGAATACAGCCCTGAACCCAGCGTCTCACACCACTCGGCTTGCCTGAGAAGGCGGCGCGCAATGATCTCGCCAGGAGTATTAATTGTCCCGGTCATTATGGATTCAATCCAAGATAAGACGGTCTCACGCCGTCTTTCAAGATCTCATACATATAGCTTCAACCCGGCGGCAACGCTATTTGCGAACCGAATAGCTCATGCAAAACAAACACCGCCGTTTTCCGGCGGTGTTTGCTGTTTACGAAACTGCTTTTAGTCCATCTTTTTAGATGCTCATCTCCTTGGGGAACACATAGTAGAAGAGCAATCCAATCAGGATGAGATAGCCCAGGACGATCAGCGTCCACGCCATGTTGTGGCGGATTACCTCACCTTCACTGCGAACAAACTTGCTGGTGGAGACGCCCACACTGGCGGTTTGGGGAGCAATCGGTTTGCCCACTTCAGCGCCTAAAGAGTTCAGGGTTGGCGTAAGCAGCACAGGCAGGTTCAGCAGCTTTCCGGTAACCGCCTGGATAGGACCGAACATGGCGTTCGTAGATGTATTGCTGCCGGAGAGAGCCACGCCAATCCAGCCAAGGATCGGAGCAAGTATCACAAACGCCACGCCCACCTTGGAGAAGCCGAATGCCAGCGAATTGGCCATTCCCGCAAACACAAAGATGTAAGCGATGGCAAAGATAAAGAAAGCCACCAGCAATGCGCCCCACATCTGCTTAAAGGTGCGCGCAAACACTTTCTTCAGCGTGTCCATGCTGGGCCGCAGGAACAAGACAATCAGTATCCACGAGGCCAGAATGGAGGTACCGCCGCTCAGTGGATTGAAGTTGAAGGTCGATGAAAGTGGTTTGAACACGCCTGACTTATCCGCCACAGATGAGATGGCAGAGATGCTCCACTTGTGCGCGAATTTACCCGGCAGGTGTGACCACGGGCCAGTCCACAACACAACCACGATCACCAGGATGATATAGGGCATCCAGGCGCGGAAACCGCCACTTGCTTCGCCCACGGCCATCTTGGTTTGTTCTGCGCCGGTAATAATCTTTCCGCCGAACGCGCGAATGTTCTTGGGCTTCCAAACCTTAACAAAGAAGAACAACACCCAGAAGGAGACAAGCGCGCCGCTCAAGTCAGGCAGATACGGTCCTAAGTAATGCGCAACGGGCCATTGTCCGACGATGTAAGAGAGCGAGCCTACAATCGCCAGCGGCCAACTTTCCTTCAAGCCATCCCAACCACTCACCAGGTAAATAAGAACAAAAGGTGGCAAGAGAGCCAGTACAGCGACCATGTCGCCGATTGAGGCGGATAAGTGCAATAGCGGTAACCCCGTTACCGCCGCTAAAGCGAGTACGGGAGAACCAAGAGCGCCGTAAGAAACCGGGGCATTGTTGGCAAGCGCGGCCACGCGAATCGCTTCCAGATCTGCAATGCCCAAGCCAACAAGGATCGGCACCACAACGGCCCACGGATAACCAAAACCAACCAGTCCTTCCATCAAAGCGCCGAATGCCCAGGCCAGCATCAGCGTCTGGATGCGAACATCAACCGTGGCCTGATTGACCATCCAGTTCTTGAAACGATCAAAATCTCCGGTCAGCACCAGAGTGTTAAAGATGATCAGGCCCCAGAACGTGATCCAGTCAATGGTCCACGCTCCCTGTAAACCGCCATAAAGGTAAGAGCGCATGCTAGCGTCGAAGGGCGCGTGCCATCCCCAAACAGCAATGGCAATGGTAATAATGCCGGCGATGATGGTGGCCAGCCATGCCGTCATGCGGAGCACGGCAAGCATGAACAAAAGGGCCGCAAGCGGGACTAGCGCAAGCAGAATTGTTGACCACATGCTTCCTGTGGGAGTCAAAATCTGATGAAACACATCCATGTGCTTGACCTCCAAAATGCATTGGTTGTTTTGAATCGACTTTCAATGCTGGATCAAGGGCACCCGGAATGCATGCTGTCGCGCCCGGCCAGCTCTTCAGCGAATGCAACGGAATTGAGACAAATGAATTGCGCCGATAACTTTCCACTTCGGGAGCACTTCTGTCAAGTATTTTGTGCAATCTTGTGCACCTTTTACAGCAATGCAAATTTCTCCAAAAAGTCTCTCTGACGTTGTAATTCCGCCGCAAGGCACAGAGAAAGCACACAACTTAAGGCTCAACTGCTTAAAAACAATTTTTTCTTGACGGCTCAATTTGCAGCAGCGCCTTATCCTTTTACCGCACCCACGGTAAATCCAGCGATGAACCGGTCTAGAAAGAGGTTATAGAGAAACGCGATAGGCAAGCTGGCGATGAGGCACGCCGCCATCAGCGATCCCCA
>DATEHN010000039.1:0-46403 GCA_035279585.1 Candidatus Angelobacter sp.
CACAGAGCCGTCAATACCGATTTCATTCAAACGCGGCAGACCCTTAGGAGCAGCCGACAGCAGAATTCGCAGACCACCGTAAGCCAGGCCCAGGCCAATCAAGCTGCCCAGTAAACCAAGTACAAGGCTTTCCACCAGCAACTCTGAAGCGATGCGGCTCCAGCGCGCGCCCAGCGCGGAACGGATGGCCAGTTCCTGCCGCCTTCCTTCCACACGCACCAGCACAAGGTTGGCAACGTTGGCGCACGCAATCAGCAGCACCAGTCCCACAGCGGCAAGCAGGAGCATGAGCCAGGAACGCATGCCACCCACCGTAACTTCATAGAGTGAGTGCACGGTTGCTTGTTTTTCGTAATCGATATTCGGATAGGCTTTGGCCAGCCGCGCAGAGATCAGGTCCATGTCAGACTGTGCTTGCTGCATGGTGATTCCCGGCTTCAGCCGCGCAATTGCATACACGCCGTTATGTTTGGCGCGGTCCTGGTTTTCAATGCTGTTAGCGGTCAGCCCAATTGGAACAAAAACTTCCGGCTGTTGATCGAATAGAAACTTAAAATCTGCCGGCATCACTCCCACAACGGCATAGTTGTGATCGTCCAGTTGAAGATTGCTGTTTAAAACATTTGCATCGCCGCCAAGCTGCTGCTGCCAGAATTTATAGCTAATCAAAGCCACCGGTGTTGCGCCCGGCTTGTCATCAGAAGGAAGAATGCCGCGCCCCATCTGCGGTTTCACTCCCAACGCGGGCAAAAAGCCATTGGCGATATATGTGCCGGGAACAAGCGTTGCATCTCCATGGCCGGTCAGGACAAATGAAGCGCCCTTAGTAGTGGAACCTATATTTTCAAAGGCGTGGTTCTGAGCGGCCCAGTCAACATAATTTGGGTAACCGATGCTGGAGAGCGCGTTTCCTTCATTGAGGTAAACCAGGCGATCAGGCTCGGGGTAGGGAAGCGGTTGCAGCAGCTCCGCATTCACAATGGTAACGATGGCTGAATTCGCGCCGATTCCCAGCGCCAGCGTAAGCACAGCAACCAGAGCAAAACCAGGGTTCTTCCGCAACATGCGGAAGCCGTAGCGGACATCCTGAAAGAGCGTTCCCATCCGTTAGTCCTCGCGCAAAGCCACCATTGGATCTACTTTTGTCGCTCGCCGAGCCGGAATATAGCTGGCCAGCAAAGCAATCGTTGTAAGAATTGCAATCACTATTCCCATCGACGCCGGATCGGTACGGCTGAGGCCGAACAGCATTGAAGCAAAGAACTGGCTGCTCAACCACGCAGCCGGTATGCCGATCACAATTCCAATCAGCACTAATTTTCCTGCTTCACTCAAAATCATGTTCAGCACGCTGCCGCGTTGTGCTCCCAGTGCCATGCGCACGCCAATCTCTCGCGTGCGTCCCGCCACGGAGTAAGACAAGATGCCATACAATCCAATCGCCGCCAACAATAGCGCTAGCCCAGCGAAAAAGCTGGAAAGCCGGGCAATCAGGATTTCATCGGCGATGGAGCGTTCGGTGAGGTCGTTCAGCGTTCGAACGGTATAAATCGGCACACTCGCGTCATAGCTCTTGATCTGCTTGCGAATCGTTTCCACCACAGCATCAGGATTGCCAACGGTTCTGATCTCAAAATTAACCCCCGCTGCCGTTGCCAGCGATTGTGAAATAGGAATGTAGAACCGGCGCTGTACCTTGCCTTTCAGTTGGTGATCGCGCGCATCGTGTGAGACCCCCACAATCTCCACCGGTCCAGACGAACTCGTGTCCTCGATCGTGAATTTTCTGCCAATTGGATTTGCCTGTCCAAAATAGAAACGCGCCATGGTTTCATTGATAACGGCAACGCGAGGAGAAGTCTCAGTGTCGTGTAGGCCAATGTCGCGGCCAAGCAACATGGGAATTCCAACCACGCTGAAATAGTTCGGCCCTACCTGGTCAAATGCGGCCTGCTGATCAGGATCATTTGTGCTGTTGTAGCCCTCAACTTTAATAGTGTTGCCGGATTCGCTACCGCTGAACAGGCCATTCTTGGATGCAGTCACAGCCTTAACTCCAGGCAGATTGCCAAGCTGCGCCTCCATATCATTCACAAAATTTGCAACCCGGGTTTTGTTATAACCTGCAGAGATCGGATCAGTGGAAACCAGCAAGAGATGCTCGCGGTTGTAGCCAAGATCGATATTGCGAATGTTCTGCAGGCTGCGCACCAGCAAGCTCGCGGCAAAAAGCACTAACAATGACAGTGCAACCTGGCCGGCAATCAGCGCTTTTCCCCAATTCCAACCAGCGTGCGCTCTGGCCCCATTCTGCGGTCCTGATTTTAGGGTTGCGGCAACCGTCACGCGGCGCGAGCGAAGAGCAGGAATCAGTCCGAACAGGATTCCCGTAAGCAGGCAAACGCTTATGGTAAAAAGCAGCACGCGGAGATCAGGCGAGGCTTCAAGATCAGTGGTTTTGCTCAGCTTCAAGAGTGCGGTGGTCCCCCACTGAGCGATCAGCAAGCCAAGTACCCCGCCGGCCAACGCCAGGGAAATGCTTTCAGTCAGAAGCTGGCGGACAATGCGTCCCGGTGCCGCGCCAATGGCGAGTCTCACAGCGAACTCTCTTTGCCGGGCTGAAGCGCGGGCCAGCAGCAGATTCGCCACATTCACGCAGGCGATCAGCAGCACCAGGCCAACAATCATCATCAGCAACATCAGCGGCTCTTTAAAGTTGCCGCGTAAATCAGAAAAGCCGCCCCCGCCCGCGCTCACTGGAACTTTTTCGCTCTTTAAGTTGTCAAGATCGTCTTTGCTCAGCTTGCCTTTAAGCGGCCCATCCACCAGTTGCTGGGCCACAAGATTCACATTGGCCGCGGCTTGCTCCAAGCTCACTCCCGGATTCAGGCGGGCAATGCTATGCAGCCATGAAGCGTTATAGTTGTCCAGCCACTTGCGGCCCGTGATGATCTGCTCTTGCATGCTTACAGGCATCCAGAAGTCCTGAGAGTCGCCCACCGTGTCGCCATAGAACCCTGGCGGTGTTATGCCGATTACGGTGAATGGATAGTTGTTAATGCGTAGCGTCTGGCCAATGCTGTTCGGGTTTGATCCCAGTTTGTTTTTCCAAAAGTCATAAGCCAACACCACAACAGGACTGGTGCCGCGAGTCTTGTCATCATCAGGAGTGATCACTCGCCCATAGAGCGCATTCACGCCAAGGACAGAAAAATAGTTTCCGCTTACCAGCACGCCGGTAAAGTTGCCGGAAATTTCACCTGCATCGGCATTAGCCACCGGCAGCCGATGTGCCTCGCCTGAGGCCAGCATGCCGCTGAAGACAGTGCTGCCCTGGCTCAGGTCACGATAGAGAGGATAAGAAAACAAGGTCACCTGCGGATCGCCCAGAGAACGATGGTGGACATCTGTGGGATCTCCCACCACTACCAGTTCCCTTGGCGACTTTACTGGAAGCATCTTGAGCATCACCGCATTCACCAGGCTGAAAATTGCGGTGTTGGCGCCGATTCCCAGAGCCAGGGTAATGATTGCAACACTCGTAAAGGCAGGGCTCTTGCGCAACATGCGCACGGCGTAGCGGACATCTTGAATCAAAGTCAGCATAGGTGTTCTCTGTCCTGAAATTCGCCCGAATCGCGGCAGCAGATGAGGTCTTCCGGGGTCTTTTTTAAAGCTGGCTGGTTGCACCCGTATCGTGTAACGCGCCCAGGGCCCAGGCCGCATTTTTGCGCGCCTCGGATTGTGGAGAGGTCTTTAAAACCTTGATCAGCGGCTCAATGGAAGGATGTCCAATGTTTACCAACGCTGCAGCCACTTCTTCGCCCAGGGTCATCTTGTCCAGCCGGCGCGGTCGGTACTTTGCTGAATCAATCTCTGTTGCATCTCCCAGAAACTCCAGAAGAGGATCGATAGCCTGGGCTGCTGCGGCGTGCTGCTGTCCCAGCCAGTAGGCGGCTGCGGCTTTTTGCTGAGGTTTACCGGATTTGAGCAGGGCAATATGCCGGGCTACTTGATCGTCGCTGCCATTGTTCATCGGAGTAGCGGAACGTTTAGTAGTCCCAAAGCCCGTCAGAACCAGCAACGCTAATCCCAGGCAAAGAGAAAAACCGGCCTTTTTGAGTCCACGCATGCCCAACTCCTTGAGAACCTGTACGCTGCTTATTGATCGTTTGTTTCAGGATTCTTTGCCGATCTTAAGGCACAAATTCTGAATCGCACTTTTTGGGCCGAAATGATAGTTGATGTAACTATATGAAACTAAAAGGTAAATTGCAAGCAGAAGACTGCAAATAAGCCTTTTTTGGTGTTCGCTAATGCAATGTGCTGTTCGGAAATGAACACGTCTTTGAGCTACCGCTGACGAACGCGATATGATGTTTCCTAACCCTGATGGACCAAGACCTCACAACCCTAAAAGATGACATGATCGCCTTTATTGAAGGCCATGGCCTGCGCCGCTTCAGCGCCTACGTAAGTGAAGAAGTGGCCAGCGTGCCCTGGCTTTCCGATGAAGACCATCCTGACGCGTGGAAAGACTTCGTTGAACTGGCCAAAGCTTCCAGCGTCAGCTTTGTCACCATGAATCATGTCTCGCTCGATAAGGAAGACGTTGACCTGCTGGTGAATCGGCTCCAGGAAATCGAATACATGAATGAAGAAGACCTGGAAGAAGCAGGCTGGCTGCGCAGCTTTGTCGGCAAAGTCGGCTATGTCCAGATCGGCTTCCCCTGCCAGGGCATCATGTTTCTCTATGAAGTTTCCACGCCGTGGTACGAAATTTATCAGCGCCTTGAAACCGCCGCCGACGATTACGATGGTATTTTGATCGATGAAGACGATCAGGAAGAGGCGTGAGTGCGTGACTCGACCCTGACAAGACTGCGGATTGTGATGCAATAATTTCCCTTCAACTAGATTCGTCATCCCGAAGGGCGTAAACGAGGCCCGCGTTTCCATCAGCGGGCGAGTAGCCCTGAGGGACCTTGTGCTTCCAATGGAAAAACTCCCCCACGTTTATATGATGGGTAGCGCTTCACGGCGTGCTCTGTATACAGGTGTGACAGCAAAACTCTTTGAACGAGTTTGGGAGCACAAGAACAATCTGGGAGGATATTTTACTGCCAAATACAAGTGCCATCGCTTGGTGTACTTTGAGCAATTTACGAATGTGGAAGTAGCAATTGATCGCGAAAAAGCAATCAAGGGCTGGCGTAGAGAGAAAAAGAACAAGCTCGTTGAATCAATAAATCCAGACTGGAAAGATTTGGCCGAAGACTGGTATCCAGACAGTCTATTAAAAGATGGTATTCCGTTCGATCCAACAAAGCAGACCACAAGGTCCCTCGGGCCTGCTCGCGCGCTGATGACAACGCGCGCTCGCGACAACGGCTCTCGGGATGACGAGGTTTACTATGGGATTAGTAATTGGAAGCCAACCAACATAATGAGATGGTCTTTCGCCAATCCCGATCCCGTTCAGGTCGAAACACTTCGCGCTGAAGCCAATGTCGCGCCGCTCATCGCCCGCTTGCTTGCACTACGCAACGTAAATGCCGCCAATTCCGCGCAATATCTCTCGCCCTCCCTCGACCACCTGCACTCGCCTTACCTCATGCGCGGCATGACCATGGCCATTGAGCGCATCAGCGCCGCCATTGTCAACAAAGAAGGCATCCTGATCTATGGCGATTATGACGTGGACGGCACCTCCGCCGTCGTCCTATTGAAGACCGCAATCGAACTTTGCGGAGGCGTCGCCGACTTTCACGTTCCGCACCGGATCAAAGAAGGCTACGGAATTAAGGACGACGTAATCGAACGCGCCGCTGCCGCAGGAATCAAAGTTGTGATCAGCGTCGATACCGGCATCCGTGCTTTTCATGCCGCAGAAACCGCGCGACGTGTGGGCCTTGACCTGATCGTTACCGACCATCACTTACCCGAAGCGCATGAAGGCGTGCCCAATGCTCTGGCCGTGCTCAACCCCAATCAGCAGGGTTGTGATTATCCCTGCAAAGAGCTCTGCGGCGCCGGTGTCGCCTTCAAGATCGCGCAGGCGCTCTTTGCCAAGTTTAAAGATCAGGCAGATCAGGCCCGTCTTGTCCCTTCATTTTTAAAGATGGTGGCCATTGCCACGATTGCTGACGCGGTCCCGCTGGTAGGTGAGAACCGCATCATCGCTCGTCTTGGCCTGGAGGGTCTTCGTCATCCGGCCAATCTAGGTCTCAAAGCGCTCATGGATGTCTCGGGCCTGAGCGATGGCCGTGCTCTGGCCGCAGGCGATGTCGGTTTTCGTCTCGGCCCGCGCATCAACGCCGCCGGGCGCATGGATGTCGCGCGCGACGTGATCGAACTCTTCACCTGCCGCGACCAGGCCCGCTGCAAAGAGATCGCCGACAAGCTGAACCAGCTCAACCTTGAACGCCAGGAAGAAGAGGCGCGGATCGTGGCTGCGATTGAAGAGCAACTCGCCGCCGAGCCTGACCTCAGCGGCAAGTACTGCATGGTCTTTGATGGCGATGGCTGGCATCGTGGCGTGGTCGGCATTGTTGCTTCCCGCGTAGTTGAGAAGACGGGCCGCCCTGCTCTTGTGATCGCCAAAGAAGGTGAAGAGGCCCATGGCTCCGGCCGGTCGATCTCCGCATTTCATCTGCTTGAAGCACTGGAGTCCTGCCATGAGCTTTTCACCCGCTTTGGCGGACACGAACATGCCGTCGGCTTCGCCTTGCCCAGCAATGCCGTTCCTCTCTTAAAGCAACGGCTCAATACCTACGCGCAGACAAAACTTACACCTCAAGATTTGGTTCCACAATTATCCATTGAAGCGGAGATCCCTCTCACCTCCGTCACTCCGGAGTTGTTTCAGCACTTAGGGCGGCTGGAGCCCTTTGGCCAGGGCAATCCTGTGCCTGTATTTTCCAGCCAGGGCGTCAACTTGCTGCTGCCTCCAAAAATCCTCAAGGAGAAGCACATCAAGTTGCGCTTGAACCAGAAGCTCAAGGATTCAAAGCCCAGCTTTACCTATGAAGCCATGGGCTGGCGCATGGCTGATCGCCTGCAAGCCGAGCCTCTTCAGCCCGGTGATTCGCTGGATGTTGCTTTCACCATCGGCATGAATTCTCATCCCGATTTTGGCGGCCTGGAGCTTACCCTGGAAGACTTTAGAAAGCGGTAATGGGCCATTATTAGACCCGTCACCGGTTATCAGAATTTGGCATGTGAGTGCTTGGCCTACGTATGCGTTTGCAGCCAGCCATGAGTCGCGGTATAACGTGGTTATGGCTGAAAATGTATTTTGTTCCAAGTGTGGCGCCCAAAACCTGGGCACATCACAGTTTTGTCAGAAGTGCGGCGCTGCCATGTGGACAGCCGGTGCTCCTGCCCCGAGCCAGCCAGCTCCGGTTCAGTCGGCCCCAACTGCAGCGCCCGCTTATTCGCCTCAGCCTGCTTATTCCCAGCCTGTGGTTTACGCTCCGGCTCCAGCCTCGCCCTATGGCGGTTTCTGGATCCGCTTTCTGGCTTACATTATTGACCAGATAATTCTTGGTGTGGTGGCTGCGCCGTTATATTTCATCGTGATTTTTCCCCGTCTGCTCCCGATCATTGAGGATGCGGAAAGAAATGGCGAGCCATCGCCGGCGATGATTGGCGCAATCATAGGCGCAGGGTTAACCTATGGCTGTCTTGTCTTGCTTGGTGTATGGCTCTATGAAGCCTTGCTAACCTGTTCCTCCTGGCAGGGAACCATCGGCAAGAAGGTTCTCCGGCTTAAAGTAACGGATGAAGCTGGGAATAGAATCGGCTTTGGCCGCTCCACCGGAAGGTTCTTCGCCAAAATATTGTCACATTTTATTCTCTATATCGGTTACATCATGGTTGGCTTTACTGATCGCAAGCGTGGCCTGCATGACATGATCGCAGGAACCTTGGTGATGAAGTATTAAGCCTCGAATGCGCAGCTCTTTTGTAGCAAAGCTTTCCCGCTATCTCATTAGTAATTGCGATTAATGCTGCTTGTCGGGATCTCTGGCGATGAATCCTCTTTCTAGAGAATCGAGCTAATGGCCAATGGCTAACTGCTAACTGCTGCTTTGCCGATTGCCGCGCCCGGCGCGGGCAGTTACCATTAGGGGCAGATGGCCCTCAATCCCAGGAATATACGGAGAATTTTCGCTGCAGCCGCGGTCTTGATCATCTTGATTGTTGCGGCCGTATACATTCGCGGCATTCTGCGATCGCATGTCGACCTGCCGCATACCACGCAAAACGTTACCCCAGGCATGCAGCTTGCGACCGGCTTTACCTACTCCCATTCAGAAGGCGGCAAGACGCTGTTTACCATCCGCGCAGCCAGCGTGCAGCAATCCGCGGGAAGCGGCAAAGCCGCGCTGCACGACGTCAGCATTATCGTTTACGGGCGCAACCAGGACCGCTCTGACCAGATCTACGGCTCGGATTTTTCCTATGATCCCGCTGCCAAGATCATAAGGGCGGAAGGTGAAGTGCGCATCGATCTGGAAGCCACTTCCGCCGCTGGCGGTCTCGATCAGGTGCCCGCCGCCGAAACGCGAAACCTGATCCACGTAAAGACCAGCGGGCTTTCTTTCAGCGAAAACACGGGAATTGCTCAGACTGCAGCGCCTATAGAATTTCGAGTGCCTGAAGCCAATGGCTCGGCCGTTGGTGCTGTCTATGACTCTCACGGCGGAGTGCTTACGCTAAAGTCGGCGGTAAAAATTGTTGCCACCGGAAAGCGCAAAGCCACCATTACAGGCCGCACTGCCACCATCACCAAAGAGCCCAGCAGGATTCTCTTGCAGTCGGCCAGAGTGGAACAACCGCAAAGCAGTATCTCCGCAGATAAAGTCTCCGTGTTCATGCGTAACGATAACAACATTGATCGCATTACGGCCTCGGGTAATCTGCAAGCGGTAAAAACTGGCGCCAAGGGCTACGATGTGCACGCTGCTGAAGGTGAAGTGATCATGGCAGATGCTAATCAGGCGCGCTCCGGCTCGCTATCAGGCGGCGTAACTTTTAGCGGGAAGGGCGATTCGCCTGCAGAGGGCAAGGCAGGCCAGCTTTTCCTGACCTTTGGCCCTGAGAATCGCGTGATCAAAGCCCACGCGGAAAATGCCGTTCAACTCAAGCAAGGCCCAGCCGGAAAATCGCAGGAACTTCACGCCAACGCTGTCGATGTTTTTCTTACAAAAGACGGCAAGAAGCTGGAGAAGGGAAATACCTCATCCGGCCCGGCAGAAATTGTTCTGGAGAAAGGTTCGGAGAAAACCACCATCAGCGCAGGCCAGTTTGAAACCACGTTCAATAACCAGAGCCGTCCTTCGTCGCTTTACGGCACACCTGATACAAAGATTGTCGATTCCACCCCCGGCAAGCCGGACCGCATCCTCACTGCGCGCGAACTGCGCGCGAAATTTGATGACAAAGGTGAGATCGTCTCCGCTGAGCAGTCTGGCGATTTCCACTATCAGGAAGGCACGCAGACCGCTACGGCAGAACATGCTAACTATCGCGCAGCCGATGAAACCATCTCGCTCTTAGGTTCACCCCGCGTTGTGGATTCAGCCTCTGGTGCTCTCACTGCAGATATGATTCAGCTCAATCGCAAAACCGGCAACGCTGTTGCCCAGAACAACGTCAAAACCACCTATATGGGTCTCAAGGCGCAGCCGAACGGCGCAATGCTCGGCGGAAGCGATCCTGTTCACGTGACAGGAACAAGCGTGACTGCCAGCAACGCGACGGGAGTGGCGCGATACACCAAAGCTCGTCTCTGGCAGGGGGCCAACATTGTTGAAGCGCCGAATCTCACCTTTGATCGTACCCATCGCACCCTGCAGGCCCAGGGAAGCCAGACCAAACAAGTTGCATCAGTTTTTGTGCAAAAAGGCAAAAATGGCAAGCTTACCCCGGTTAATGTGACCTCTGACCGGCTCTCTTATGTCGATTCTGACCGGAAAGCGGTCTTCAGCGGCAATGTGCTGGTCAAGGCTGAAGACACTACGATCAACGCTGACCACGTGGATGTGATCCTCTTACCGAAGGGTGCGCAGCAAGAAGCTCAGGGGGCAAGCCAACTGGATCATATTGTGGCGCAAGGAGATATCCACATTCAACAAGCCGGTAGAAAGGCCATCGGCAATCAGCTCCTCTATACCGCTGCAGAGGACAAAATGGTCCTGACTGGCACTGAAGGCCATCGCCCTAGCATTTTTGATGCCGAACGGGGTGAAATCTCAGGTGATTCGTTGACTTTTTTTACCCACGATGGTAGGGTGCTGGTAGGTAGTGGAGAAACCTCCCAAACCCAGACTCCAACAAGGATTCGAGACGCGAGCAAGAAGTAGATGCAAACTCTGGCCACGGACGACATCGCGAAATCGTACCGCGGGCGTAGGGTAGTAAACGGCGTCAGTCTTCATATCAACCAGGCTGAAGTAGTGGGTTTGCTGGGGCCTAACGGCGCCGGCAAGACTACCAGCTTTTACATGATCGTGGGCCTGGTGCCCCCGGATAGCGGCCGTGTGCTGGTGGACGGCCAGGAGATCACCGATGTGCCCATGTATCTGCGGGCACGTAACTACGGCATCAGCTATCTGCCGCAAGAACCCTCGGTTTTTCGCAAGCTCACGGTAGAAGAGAACATTATGGCCGTGCTGGAAGTGCAGCCCATCTCGTGGCAGGAGCGCCGGCGCAAGCGTGACCAGCTTATCGATGAGTTGGGCCTCGGCCATATCCGCAACAACATGGGATACGCTCTCTCTGGCGGCGAGCGGCGTCGCGTTGAGATTGCACGTGCGCTGTGCATCGCGCCAAAATTCATCCTGCTCGACGAGCCTTTTTCCGGCATCGACCCGATTGCCGTGCTCGACCTGCAGAAGATTATTTTTGATCTGAAAGGCATCGGCATCGGCGTTCTGATTACCGATCACAACGTGCGGGAAACGCTTTCTGTCACAGATCGCGCCTACATCATCAATGAGGGCCGAATTTTCCGCACCGGTACGCCCGAGCAGTTGGGTAACGATCCAGAGGTAAAACGAGTCTATCTGGGAGAAAGTTTCTCGTTTGTGTAATACGGGTGAGAGCGCCGTTTAGCACGAACAAGGCGCAAGGGGCAAAGCACCTTGAGTGAAGCCGAACGGGGGAGTGCGTGGCCCTTAAAGAAACGTACTAGGTTAAATTTTTTGTTGTGCTGAAAAATTAATGAATGTCGGGCGCTTATGAAGCGTAATTTATTTGATAAGTTGGTTATAAGCACCCGCAAAAAGCTCAAATTACTTGGGTACTCTTTCAGGCCGTGGCCTGAAGTGACATAGTTAGGAAACAAAAATACACGGATGGTCTTACTCCAGAACAAACTGAACCTGAGGGTCTC
Source organism: Candidatus Angelobacter sp. (assembly GCA_035279585.1). Taxonomy (GTDB): domain Bacteria; phylum Acidobacteriota; class Terriglobia; order Terriglobales; family Acidobacteriaceae; genus Angelobacter. Next base: position 11,402 of record DATEHN010000039.1, read on the forward strand.
GCAAAAGCAGATTCTTACTCCTGGCTTGGTCCAGATGGTGAGCGTGCTCGCGCTCAACAAGCTGGAGCTGCGCGAGATGATCAATACAGAGATGGTGGAGAACCCTGTTCTGGAAGAGCTGGACTCATCTGTTCCGCTGCTGGATGAAGTCGCCGGTCGCGAAGAGGCCCATGAGCGACAGGACGCTCAGGAAATCAAGGACAAAGAGACTTCTCCTGAAGCTGAAGCCGATAAAAAAGACCCATTTGACGAAATCGATTTCGGTTCGTTCTTCAAAGATTACCTTGATCCTGGCTACCGCAACTCTGCTGATCTGGAAGAGATTGAACGGCCCTCCTTTGAAAATTTTCTCTCTAAGCCCGGAACACTCACTGATCATCTGCTTTGGCAGTTAGGCTCGGTAACCGTGCGTCCTGCGGTGTATGCCGCTGCTGAACTGGTGATTGGCAATTTGAATGAAGATGGCTACCTCACCGCGTCAGAAGACGAGTTGATGGGGGTGGCCCACGAACAACTTGCCGGCGAACCGCTCACAGAAGACGCTGTAACAGCAGCAGAAGTCTCCACAAATGGCGCAGGGCAACTGCCGCCAGATCAGGAAATGGTAGAGCCTTCACACCTAGAGCTGGTGGTATCGCATGAGCCGGTTCCTGAAGCTGTGGCTGCAGAAAAGCGCAATGGTCTGGCGCCGGTGTTGCAATTCACCCGTGAAGATCTCCGTGAGGCGATTGCTCTCATACAGCATTTTGATCCGGTTGGGGTGGCGGCGCGTGACCTGCGTGAATGCCTGGTGGCCCAGCTTGAATATTTGATCAAGACGCGCGACATGGAAGGCTCTGACGATCCGGAAAACGATCAGGTAGTGGAAGATGCCCTCAAAATCGTGGACAAGCAACTCCATTTCCTGCAGAACAAGCAGTACAAAGAGATCGCCAAGGCCATTACGCGGCCCATGGAAGCGGTGATCCAGGCTCATGAATTCATTCGTACGCTCGATCCCAAGCCGGGCCTTCGCTACAACAAGATTGAGCCTAAGCTCATTGAGCCTGACGTGGCCTTTGTGAAGCACGGCGACGAATACCTGGTCTTGATGAACGATGAAGACCTGCCGCAGCTTCGGGTAAGCCCCACATATCGGCGCATGTTGAACCAGGACAATGGCACGGTGGAGCGGGACGTGAAGTCCTATGTAAAAGAGCGCTACAAATCCGCCGTGCAGTTGATCAAAAACATTGAGCAGCGCCGGCAGACGATCTTGAAAGTCTGCTATGCCATCATCGGCCGTCAGCGTGATTTTCTCGATCACGGCATCGACCAGCTCAAGCCCATGATGATCAAAGAGGTGGCGGAGGAAATCGGCGTTCATCCTTCCACTGTGAGCCGGGCTGTCGCCAGCAAGTATGTGCACACTTCGCAGGGTGTCTTTGAGCTGCGCTATTTCTTCTCTGAAAGCGTGCAAGGCCCTGAAGGCGCAGGAACGTCACTGCTGATCCTGAAGCGGCGCGTCAAGAAGCTGATTGAGGAAGAAGATCCGGCGCACCCACTAACCGATGACCAGATAACGCGCATCTTACAGTCTCAAGGTATTCAGGTCACCCGGCGGACCGTGGCCAAATATCGTGAGGACATGAAAATTCCCAGCACACATCAAAGGAGGGTCAAGACTTAACGCCCGGAATCGCGGCCTCATCCGTGCCGGCGATTCCAGGAAAAGACGTTACAGCCGCCTGTACCGTGCCGATTTCTCCCAGGCAACGGCAGACGACTCTGAGTGCCAAACACAGGAGGGAGTCAATGAACGTCGAATATACTGGCCGGCAATTTGAAATCACTCCTATCGCTCGCAAGCAGGTCGAAAGCGGGCTTGAAAAAATCCAGAAAATTTTAGGCAGCAACTTTGAGACGCACGTGGTCCTTTCCACGGAAAAGCGCCGTCATATCGCGGAGATCACCGTTGCGGTGCGCAATCATCCGCCAATTGTGGGCCTCTCTGAAGCCATGGAGATGAGCATGGCCATAGGAGGGGCGCTGGACCGCATTGAGCGCCAGGCCGTCAAGTACAAGACGCGCTGGAAAAGCAAGAAACGCCAGGCCCGTAAAAAAATGGAGCAGGTTGAGGTGGAGCAGGACCAGGTCAGCGTGGCCATTGCGGTCGGCGGAGATTTAACCACCGCTGTGCCGGTGAAAGTGCATAGCTTTCCCAACGTCATAAAAATCATGGAAACCCATGTGACCAAAAGCTCTGATTCGGTCTCCTACAAGCCGCTTACACTGGAAGAGGCCGTCAAGGAAGCCGAATTCCGCGATCGTGATGTATTCGTCTTTCGCGATCCTCAGGGCAAGGTCAAGGTGTTGCATCGCAAAAAAGATGGCAAGGTGGAGCTGATCGAAGCGCCATAAAAATAGTTGTTGCACACGAAAGGGGCGCCGCCGGCGCCCCTTCCTTTTGGTGCGGCCATTTTTCAATTAACCAGATCACTTCGAAGCTCTGGAGGCGGTGCTGAGCCACGAAGCAAATCCCATCAAGGTGATAACCAGCAAGACCACGAACGCCGCGATGATCCGATAATAGCGCCGCACATTGGCTGGTTCGCCGGCTTGATCGGTCCAGAACACCCCCACGAGAGCGTGGCGATGATGCCAAAGGACGGCCAACATAGAAGCGAAGATAAATGTCGATGTGCACATTGCACCCAAGCCGATTACATAAAACACATTGATCATCCAGATGTTCGTCATGACCGGCAACATCAGAGCCGCGCCCAGCAACGCGGTCTTGCGGAACAACAACAGCGTGCCGCCGGCAACCTCGACCAGTCCGAGAATGACCTCATACGTATGGGAATACGCGTAATAGAACCAGGCAAGCTGATAGCCGCTGAGCGATCCAACGGGTCGCAGAGCCATCTCTGGGGGCACGTGGAACTGCCTCCCCACCAGCTTGGCAAATCCATAAGCAAAGAGTAGGAATGCGGAAAGATAGCGCAACCAATCGAGGTATCTGGGATAATTGTCCGTTGATTCAGCCATGGGAGCCTCTTCGTCAGAGTCTAACGACGGTGACTCCATGGGCAATAAATTATTACGCGCAGGATTACAAAAAGTGGCTGAAACTCAACTTGCGCCGCCTGATTTCCTTATCTGCTGTACCGCCGGCGCATCATAACTCAACTTCGGATACCAATCTGTTCCACGCCCTTCCGGCGTGAAATCAAACATGTTCCAGATTGGCCAGATTGAGTCCACGTGCCGTCCATCCATTCCCGGCTCTTTCGGTGCAAAGAACAATTCGGTGTTATAGGTGTGGTAATTTTTGCCGTCGCGGCGAACAAACACATTGAGCGAGGGCTGCTGGTCGCCTTTGGCCGACTCGCCGTGATAATCCAGGTTATAGGAGTTATTGGCGGATGAGAGCAGGCGCAAGTTCTTCCAGCCGCGTCCACGCGCCGTCTCCCGTATACGAGCGATTGGCGACCTGGCGACCACAACAAAATTCACGCGCTGCCGCACATGCTGTGCTGACCCGTTCAATCCATCCAGGATTGACGTGCAAGAGACTCAAGGCGCTGCCATCTTAGGGCCAAACATGTAACTATAGATGACCAGCGTGTCCTTGTCTGGACTGAACAACTCTGAGAGGCGGGTCTTACGCACGGTCGTAGCGTCATTGATGTCGGCCGCGCCTTCATCAAAAACGTAGTCTTCTTTGAGCAGGCCGCCAAGAGGCAGCGATCGGCGCATTGCCGCCACTGCCTCAGTCTGTTTGCGCAGGGCAACCTCAGCTTCAAGCAGACGGTCGCGCGCCTCGCGATATTCGGTGTTTTCACCAGGGAATCGGATGGAGTGGAGAGAAGCCGGCATCGGGCGCCTCCTGTGATGAGCTTAGTATTTACGCCTGAAGTGAGAATTGTCAATTTGCGAGCAGTTGGCCAGGTTGCAAGCTGGCCAACCACTGCGTTTGACGGAGCCCTACGCCGCGGGTCTGAGCCGTTGTGCGCGACTGAAAAGGTCTATCATCGCCTGATTGAATGCAGGAATATCATCCGGCTGTCTTGCGGAGACAAGATTGCCGTCTGTCACGGCTTCATGGTCCACATATTCTGCGCCGGCATTGCGCAGATCAGTTCTCAGCGACGGCCAGGCAGCGATTTTGCGCCCTCGTGCTGCTCCTGCCTCAATCACCATCCATGGCCCATGGCAAATTGCAGCCACGGGTTTGCCAACATCAAAGAATGATTTCACAAACGCTACGGCTTTCGGCTCAAGCCGCAGATGGTCTGGGTTCATTACGCCGCCAGGAAGCAGCAGTGCGTCAAAGTCATCTGCCCGCGCCTTTTCCAGTGAGATGTCCACGGGAACCTCTTTGTCCCATGCTGTGTGGTTCCATCCTTTTACGTGGCCTGCTTTTGGTGAGATCACTTTTGTCTCTGCGCCTGCCTGGTCCAATGCTTCACGCGGTTTCAGAAGCTCCGATTGCTCAAACCCGTCTGTTACCAATATCGCCACTCGCCGCCCTTGCAGATTCTGGATTGCCATTTCTCCGTCTCCTTTTCTGGAAATTCATTTTGTTTGATCTCTAGCTAATGAAGTGCTGAGCTTGAATCACACTCATGATCAAGCGTGATTTATCAGTGATTTGTTCGCGGACTTAACTTGCCGCGCGGTTTGCCTTATCTTTAGTTATTGAGTTGAATAACCAGTAGGATGCGGGAGCAAAATGCAGGGTGCGCTTGGCGTCCGGGTTTTTCGCGCAGCTTGCGCCAGCATCGGATGAGTTGCTAATCGCTGGCGCACAATAACTTATTTGAACGTGCTCACCTGTTGAAAATCTCTCCTCGCGGCAAGGGTATAATCAAATTTCCAGCATGAGTTATCAGGTTGAGCAGATTGCGGGCGTGAGCGGAGTGAGAGCCCGCATGCGAAATCCTGAGCATAGCGAAGGATCTAACTGTTGAGCTATCAGGTTCTAGCCCGTAAATACCGTCCACAGCGTTTTTCTGAGGTGATTGGGCAGGAGCACGTCACCCGCACACTGAAGAACGCCATAGAGCAGCAACGAATTGCTCACGGCTATATTTTCAGCGGGCACCGGGGGATCGGCAAGACGACGATTGCCCGAATCCTTGCCATGTCACTGAATTGCCGGGGAGTTGATGGCCGCGCCGATAAGCCCACGCCAGAGCCTTGCGGCGTATGCGAATCATGCGTCGAGATCCGAGCCGGCAGCTCTGTCGACGTAATTGAAATCGACGCTGCTACCAACCGCGGCATTGACGAGATTCGCGAACTGCGCGATGCCGCCCGCTACCGGCCTGCCCGCGATCGCTACAAGATTTATATTCTCGATGAAGCTCACCAGATTACTGACGCGGCCTTCAACGCATTGCTCAAGACCCTTGAAGAACCACCGCCGCACATCATCTTTATGATGGCCACCACGCAAGCTGAGGACATTCCCCAGACCATCCGCTCGCGCTGCCAGCACTTCAGCTTTCATGCCGTGAAATTTGATGAGATCGTGGGCCAGTTGCGGGAGATCGCTGGCAAAGAAAATATTCAGGCCGATGAAGAAGCCCTTGCCGTGCTGGCTGAAGCGGGTGACGGCTCCATGCGAGATGCGCTCTCCATCATGGACCAGGCTATCGCTTGCTGCGGCTCTAAACTCAGTGGTGAGTTGGTGCGGGGGTTGGTAGGGAACGTTGGTTCTGAAGTTCTTGAAGAGTTGATGGGCACTGTGGAGCGGAGCTCCAGTGACGAAGCGCTTCGCCTCCTGGATCGACTGATGACCGAGGGGCACAACCCCGCGCATTTTGCCAGGCAACTTGTCCGCTTTTTGCGCAATGCCATTGTGGCAAAAGTTGCCAGAGCAGATTCTCCGCTTCTGCAAATCTCTTCCGATGAGCGCGCGCGCGTGGGCCGGGTTGCAGAACAATTCTCTGAAGAAGACTTGGCACGATTCCTGCAAATCATGCTGCGCACCTTTGATGAGCTTGGATATCGCCAGGAGCAGCGTTTTCACCTGGAGTTGGGCGTGCTCAAGCTGGTTCACGCGCAACGTATGATTCCACTGGAACAGATCCTCAGCTCGGTCACCGGGGAAGCGTCAAAAACTGGGCCGCAGAAAAGCACAACGCTGCCGCAACCCACTGCAATGCGATCTTCAACACCTTCACCGGCAAGCTTGCCTGCGGGTGGAGGCCCTGCGCCAAAGCAAGATTATGTTTCCCCGTTTGAGGCTGATCGCGCACGCAAAGGCCGGGGCTTTGATCCTGAGCTTTCCACGGAGACACAGGCTCATTCTCAAACAACAGCGGCAGCCGTGGCCGTTGCAGTGGAAGAGCCGGAGCGAAGCAGCGATCCAGGCGTGATCTTGGGACGGGTGTTTGACGCACTAGAGAAGACCCCAACAGCCGCTAACCTGATAGCAACTTTGTCTGAAGGAACCGCTGCTATTCAGGGAAGCGAGCTGGTTGTGACCATATCTCAGCCTGCCTCGGTCGTGCAGTTCCTGATCAACGCGGAGCAGAGACAAATTGCAAATGCCGCCGCTACAACGGCTGCAGGCTATCCTTTAAAACTCAACATTGTGGGTGGCGCAAAGAAAGAAACCAACGGATCGTCAACTGTAGCAATTCGTCCGCTCAATGGCGCCAGTGCTCGCAGCCGTGCGGCAGAAGATCCGGTGGTGCAACGTATGCGCGAAAAATTTGGCGCAGAGATTCGCACTGTCATTGATCATCGGGCAAAAAACTAGGAGAGCGTATGGGCGGATTTAACTCACGCCAGTTTCAGGAAATGCTGGAGAATGCGCAGAAGCAGGCCCAGGACCTACAACAAAAGATGAAGCAGACCGTGGTTGAGGCTTCATCTGGGGGCGGCACTGTAACCGTGAAGATGAATGGCCAGAAGCACGTACTGGGAACCAGAATCGACCCGGAAGCGGTCAAGTCCGGTGACGTGGAAATGCTGCAAGACCTGGTAAGCGCCGCATTCAACGCTGCTGCACAAAAAGTGGATGAGGCCATGCAATCCACCGTGGGCGGAATGCTGGGTGGGATGGGAATTCCCGGTCTTTAGAGGAACCTGTGTCTAAGTTTGCCGAGCCAATGGCTCGACTCATTGATGAATTAAAAAAGCTTCCCGGCGTGGGCAGCAAGAGCGCGCAACGCATGGCGTTCCACATCTTGCGTTCCAGTGAAGAGGATGCCGCGGCTCTGTCCGCAGCCATTCGCAATCTTAAAGAAAAACTTCATCTTTGTTCTGTATGTAATAACATCACAGATGTTGATCCATGCAGCTATTGCAGCAGCGCAACCCGCAACCAGCGCCTGGTCTGCGTTGTGGAAGAACCTACCAACATCGCGTCCATTGAAAAAGCCCGTTTTTACAACGGCGTTTATCACGTTCTGCACGGAGCCATCTCACCTTTGCATGGCATTGGTCCAGAGCAGCTTCGCATTCCGTCATTGCTCAAACGCATTGAGGGCGGAAGTCTCGACGAAGTCATCATTGCCACCAATCCCACCATCGAAGGGGAAGCGACGGCTATTCATCTCAGCGGATTATTGAAACGTCCTGGCTTAAAGGTTACCCGCATCGCCACCGGTATTCCTGCTGGCAGCGATATTGAATACGCTGATGAGGTAACCATGCTGAAGGCCATGGAAGGCCGCAGGGAGCTTTGATTCGTCTCTTTTCTTAGATTAATTTCGCAATTTGGCCAGCAAATCCTGTGGGTGGACCGGCTTCGCCAGGATGTCAAACTCATGCCCCTGAGCGCGGGCCTTTTCCAGCAGGTCGGCGGTCGCTGCTTGTCCTGAAAAGAGAAGGATCTTGCAACTGGGAAGGATCTGCCGGATGCGGATTGCCGCTTCAATGCCGTTCATGTCAGGCATGATCACATCGCTGATGATCAGGTCCGGCTTGGTATCGCGCGCGCGGTCAACCGCAGCAGTTCCTGTATAGACTGCGGAAGCGTCGAATCCATTCTGGTTCAGGATGATCGCCAGCGTATCTGCGATCACTCGTTCATCGTCCACCACCAACACTCTGGGCTTAGCGGGTTGGCCATTCATTGACGTCAAAATCTGAGCTCCACGGGTTAGAGACCCCAAAAAGGGATTATACGCGAGGCACGCGGTCACTAGCAGAGATGCCGGTTTTCATAAAAAAGTGATCTGGCAAAAGCCAACCCCAAGCTTTTAAACCGGCTTCTCACCTGTTGGATTTTGTTTGAAGGGAGTTGGTAAATGCGCAGAGCAGTCGCGCTGGCGTGGTTCTTACTGCTTGCCATGGGCGTAGTTCTTGCCCAGACCTCAGTCGGCCAAGTTAATAATTCTTCATCCACGCCACAAACACAGACTTCCCCTGCTGATCCTGCTCAGCAGAGTGCCCAGCCTATGCAGAATCCAGGCGCCGCCAGCCAGCCAGCGACTCAAAATCCATCGGCGACTAATCCCAATCCAGTTACAGCGCAAAGTGCTCCTTCACCTGCTGTCGTTGACCAAATTGCAGCCGGGACTGAAATTCGCGCAATGCTGGATACGCCTCTTTCCACCAGGACATCACGGCCGGGAGACAGGTTCACTGCGACCATCGCGGAACCAGCCCTGGGTAATAATGGGCAAGTTGTCATTCCCATCGGTGCACGGATTGAAGGCGAAGTTGCAGAAGCTGAGGACGACAAGACGCTTGCCGCCTTAAAAGACAAAAATGCGTTGAGTGTGCGCTTCCGCGATCTCGTCCTGCCAGATGGACAAACGCTTCCGTTGACCGCAACACTGATCTCAGTGAATGACACTACGGGAAAGAGCGCTAAGAAGGCCGATGAGGAAAATCGCTCAGAAGCGCGTAACCGAAATGTTGCTAAGGGTATAGGGGCCGGCGATCGGCCAGGCACTGTTTTTGGGAATCCGCTCAAAGGGCTAGCCACTGGAAGGCTTGCCGGCGGTGGTTATGTTCTTTCCACTAAGAACAAAGAAGTGAACCTTCCTGCGCAGACCGGCATGGTTATTCGCCTTGACCAACCGGTTACAGCAACGGCAACCCCGCCACAGCCATAATCTTGAACGCCTCCGAAGCTCTTGAGGTAATGTTGCTTTAGACTGTTTTGCGCATCTGCTGCCGGCGGGCTTTTGCTGCAGCACGGCGTTTCTTTCTTTGACGGAGAATTTTCTTTTGTCGCGCAATCTCTTCTTCTGAAAACATGGTTCGCCTGCAGCCTTTCACGCCGCAGTAGCACGGTGCTTCCTCGCCCGGTTCGCCATCAAACAGGTTGTAGTCGTAAGTCAGCTCTTCTCCGGCAGCAATGTCACGCGCGGCCAAAATCCAGATACTGTCATCAATCTGGTCGGTCTCACAGTTGGGATCGCAGGTGTGGTTCACGAAAGCAGCCATGCCAAAGCCATCGATGATGATGTTGGGATCATCCATGGCAAACAGGTACGTGACCTCAGTATCGGCATACATGCCTTCACAGGCTTTTGCGCTCAGGCGCGGCCCTGTATATTCCAGAACGCGGGCGCCTTTCTTGATGGGAGCGGTGGTGTAGACTCCAGCGCCGTGTAACGATGAAGATTTAACGATCAAGCCCATGGGAAGAGTTTAACCTGCCGATAACAGGCAGCCGTAAACGATTCTTCTGCCCTTCATCTTGCTTTCGCAGAGGACGACCGCTGTACCGCGCGTTGCAGGGTCTTATCCAGCGCTGCTTTGGCGGTTTGATAATCCTGAGATGAAATCTTTCCCTGCAAACGGTCTGATTCCAGTTGGAAGACCTCTTCCTTCATCGCTTCCAACAGAACTCCCGCACGGTTCTGCGGCTTTGATGTTCCGGTGGCGCCAGCCGTTTTCTGGCCTGTGGTGAAGACAAAAACCGCCCCTGCAGCCAGAAAGAGTGACAGCACGCCAAGAAATAGCCACTGGCCGGAGTGTAAAGGATCAGGCATTTCATTGGGCACTCCCAGGCCGCCGCCCGGACGATTGTTGGCCGCGCCTTGGCCTCCTTGTCCGCCTGTGGAAGTCTGCGCAGATTCCTGCGGCATATCGCCTGTTCCTGAAATCTCAAATGATGCTTGTTGATTTGAAGTGACGCTTTTGGCCACAAAGAAGTTCACGCCCTTGAATTGCGGATTGTTCTTGGGCTGGTACAGAGTTTTGTCCGCAGGCGCAAACTTCATAGGATCGGGCGCCGCAACCACCAGCGTGTCAATGGGCATGTCTGATTTTGGTTCGATCTTGAAGCTGCCGGTATAAGGCAGTGTGTAAACAACGTGGAACTGTGTTTCCCCTGGACGGATGGGAAACTTAAAGGCATATTTGTTCTTTTCCGATTCTGGAATTACGGGTGATTTCAATTCAGTGCCGGCACTGGTCCGCACGCTCGATTCAGCAATGGTAACGCCCTCAGGCAGGTAAAACTCCAACGTGTGATCATTCATCAGGGTGCGCGGTGGGCTGGATGCATTGCCGACCGTGTAGATTTCTTCTCCAATCAGCGTATTGGGTTTGTCTCCAGTATGGAACAGCATTACGTGTTCTTGAATGCTGATTTCTTTAATGGCCGTGGCAGCGTCAAACACTCTGACCGCTATCGGCGGACCACCGGGAACGGCCCGTTGAGGATAGATCACGCCCTGATGCTGGATCCAGAGAACATAAGGTTGTGCCGCGGGTGGAACATTGAAGGTGAACTCACCTCTGGCATTGGTCTTGGTTTTACCCGCGTCCTCCATGCCATTGCCTATCCGCTTAAGCGTGACCTCATCGCCAACAGAAGGCTTGTTGGTGGTGCCGTTTCTGACAATGCCTTTGATAGGCTGCGCTATGGCTGCCAGGGAACAGGCCAGCAGGAAAACAAGAATAATAGAAGTACGCTTCAATGGAATGGGCTCCTTCAGGCTCTGGCAGTCTCAAGAGCGTCGATTTCGGCCAGAATCCTGGCTGCTTCAGCTTCCATGCCGACCCGCATAGCGTCATAATCCGCCTGGGTAAACTTGCCGGCTTTAAACTCGAAATTCAAATCGCGCAAATTCTCATAGACAACTTCTTTGCGTTCGTAGAGATAGGCTGTACGGGTTTTGTCTGTGCCGGTTTCAGTGTCGCGGCTGGGCAGAAAAATATAGATCAGCACACCGGCGGCAAATATGCTGCAAAAAATCTGCACCAGTACCAGGAACTGCTGCTGGTTCATATCTCCGTCTCCCGGTGGGCGCGTGCACGCAAAGCTTCAAGCTCTGGATTAAGGTTGAGATCGGCTGAAGCTACAGGCGCCGTACGCAGCTTCCAGTTGCGGATCAGCACGATGACCAGCAGCAAACCTAACCCCAGGCCGGCCACGGGCAGAACCCAGGCCATCAATTCGAATCCGTGAGTTGATGGTTCCACTACGGCGGTTACGCCCCATTTTTTTCGGAACCAGTTCAACACTTCTTCATCATTGCTGGTGTTTTGTACGTTGGCCCGCAGCTCGCTGATCATGCGCGCTGAGTTCGGGCAACCGACGTGATTGCACTTCAGAAGCATCTGGTCGCAACTGCAAGTGCACATTATTTTGCCGCCAAGATTTTGGAACCGTGCTTCCTGATTGTCCGCCCCCATGAACAGCAGCACCATGCAGGGAAGGAGCAGCAGCTTGGCTAGTCTTTTCATTTGTTCACTCCCGCCGGCTGCATGCCTTGTTTTTCCATGGCTGCCACGGCTACCGCTTTCGGCACCTGGGCCGCAATCGGCGCGGCATTAGGAACAAGCGCCAAACCTGTGCCAAAGGTAACGATAAGCACTCCTATCCAGACCCAGGAAACCAATGGGTTCACAAAGGCTTTCACAATCGGATGGCCCGTATCCTGGTTTACGCCGGCATAGATCACGTAAAGGTCTTCGCCCAGCGTGGAATACTTGGCTGGAATAGTGCTGGGCTGACCGCTGGCGTGAAATAAACGCCGCTCAGGGTTAAGCCGGGTCAGCAACTTGCCGTCTTTATAAACATCCAGCAGCGCCGCCTCTGAAGTGTAATTGGCGTTATCATCCTGCGTGTATTCCTGCCCTACCAGCGTGTAATGTCCGATCTTTAGCTGTGTGCCAGGGGCCATTTCCTGCTCCTGGTCTTTATTGAAGGCCAGGCCGGCAACTCCGATGAACAAAACCACAATGCCGAGGTGCACAACGTATCCGCCATAGCGCCGCATGTTGCGCCGCATGAGGTGGTACATGGCAAACACGATGTTGGTATTCAGCTTGCCTTGCAGCACTCGCCCACCACGGAAAAATTCTGAGGCAATGGTCGCTGTTACCAGGGTGCCGATTACAAACGCTGACCAGGAATAGAACTTCGCCAGGTCCGTTCCAGAAAACCAGCCGGAGGCGATCAGCGCAATGCCAACAATGGCTGCCAGAATGGCCGGTATGGTGAAGTTCCTCCTGATGCTTCCCACTGAGGTGCTGCGCCAGGCCAGCAGAGGGCCAACTCCGGTGAGGAATAGAAGGAGCAGTCCCATCGGAATCGTAACTTTGTTGAAGAACGGGGCCCCCACCGTGATCTTATATCCGCGAACCGCTTCAGAAAGGATTGGGAACAGCGTTCCGCAAAGAATGGCGAAGGTCACGCCTAGCAGCAGCAGGTTGTTGAACATGAAGCTGGATTCGCGTGAAACCAGTGACTCCAGCTTGTTCTCTGACCGCAGGTGGTCGCGGTTCTTGATGTAGAACCACAGACAGACCGCAAAAATGATCTCAAGAAATCCGGGATACGCCCATGGCATGGAATGCCACGGTTCGCCGAACCAGCCATAATCGCCGGCAAACCACGCGCCAATGCTCGATTGCGCAAAAGCGTGCACCGAGCTCACCATTCCGGAACGCGTGAGCAACGTGCCCAAAATCGAGAGCATAAACGTCGTAAAGATCAGCCAGACGTTCCAAACCTTCATCATGCCGCGCTTTTCCTGCATCATCACGGAGTGCAGAAAAGCAGTAGCAGAGAGCCATGGTAAAAACGAGGCGTTTTCTACCGGGTCCCATCCCCAATAACCACCCCAGCCAAGCACGTTGTAAGCCCAGTGCCCACCCAGAGAGATGCCAAAGGTAAGAAACAGCCAGGCCACCATGGTCCAGCGGCGGGTAATATGGATCCATTTCTCGCCCGGATATCGCATAATCAGCGCGGCCAGCCCAAATGCAAACGGCACCGCTACTCCCACATAACCCAGGTAAAGCATGGGAGGATGGATGACCATCTCCGGATACTGCAGCAGGGGATTGAGGCCATTGCCGTCAGGCGGAATGGTGCGCATCATGCCAAACGGGTTGGCGACAAAATTGACCAGGATCAGGAAAAATATCTGAATTCCCGCCAGCACCATTGAGGCGGCTGCTACCAGCCTTTGATCCACTTTGTGCCGCAGGCGCAGCACAAAGCCATAAGCGGACAGAAGAAGGCACCAGAAGAGAATTGAGCCTTCCTGACCAGACCACAACGCGGCGAATTTATAAGGTACTGGCAGGGCGCGGTTGGAGTGGTTCACTACGTATGCGACAGAAAAATCGTCTGTCAACGCGGCATAGACAAGAGCACAGGCAGCCAGGAAAACAGCGGCAAAGCAGGCAATGCCGGCGCGGCGGGCCGTCTCCGCCAGGCGAGTGCCAGCCAAATCCTTACGCACTACTCCTATGATCCCTACTACAAAGCAGTACAGAGATAGAGCTAAAGCGAATAAAAGACAAAAGCTACCTAATGTTGGCATTGTCTGGAGCTTAATATCCTTTCACGCCCGGTGCAACGATTCAATTAGGCGGAGGCCTTACCTTGGGGATCTTTTAGGGCAGTCCTGACGAGCGCAATCAGGTCTTCCGGGTCACAGGGCTTATTGCGGAAAATCACGTCCAGTCCGGCATATTCAGCGTCGGCATCGGGCTGGCCGCTGATCACAATCACCGGGACCTCGCGGTTAAAAGCGCGTAATTGCCGGACGAACTCCACTCCATCCATATCCGGCATAAAGTGGTCTGTAATGACCACGCCGATCCTTTCACGCCCCGGTCCACTGCGCATCAGCGCCAGGGCGCTCTGTCCCTGGGTGGCCACATGGCTTTGAATCTGGGCCTGGCGCAGCACCAGTTCGCGAACAGTTAATTGCGCTGAATTGTCATCGAGCAATAACGCCTGTTTCATTCTCCTATGCGCTTTTTTCCCGTTGAAATTTGGCCAGAATCTCTGCTTCGGCCCTGGCCCAATCTTCCTGGTCGAATCCGTCAGTCCGGCCCCGCTCTACAAAAAGTTCATAAGCACGGAAACGAATCTGCTCCACAAGCACAAACTCCGTCGGCCGCGGCTTGACTTCGCTGGTTTCTGTATTGGTTGCGCTCTGCGGCAAGCTACCTTGGTTGATAGGTGTTACATTTGCAGGATTTAACGACGTTGTTTTCTTGCTTGACGTGCTCTTGCGGGTTCTTCCGGAAGTTTTTTCCGCCATGACTACCTGAATTCTCCTATTAAATGGATTTCAAAATGAAGGCGTACACCAAATTATAGAGAATCTCAAAACAATTTTGTGACAGACCAAGGCAAAAACACACAAATTTCTTCACGTATTCATGTGATTAAGGCAAGTTGCGGAGCAGGATCGTTAGGGTACGATCGACGGCAAAAGCCGAGCGTTATGCCATTCAGGGTGCGTGAATGGCATTTAGGAATGGCTGCCAAAGGTCTTCAGCCGTAAATCCGTGCCAACTCTTCCATGGTGGGCTGTGACCAGGCCTTCACAAAAGTATTTTCAGCCGGTTGAGTTCCTGTGCGTATGCTGCGGATCAGCATTTCCAACGCGGTATCGAGCGTGAGGGAAGTGATGATTGCTGCCGAGAGTGTGCCATCATCAAGCAGCGGCTTGGTCTGGTTAAGAACGCCAACGCCGCAAAACGGCAAGGCCAGCCATTTGGCTCGCTCATTGCCTTCCGTATTTTCAGAAAAAGCCCGGCGAGCCGCGAGGATGAAGTCAATATTCTGCGCTGCAATCAGGTGAGTATCTGCCGCGTGCACGGTGGATAACTTCAGCCACGAGGTAACCGACTGGAAAGCGCTCTCGGCTGTCCACTGGATCTTCAAGCTCTTGCAATGGATATTAGACCCCAGCACGCTCTCCACGCCTTCAGACCGTTGCGTCGCCAGAAAGTTTGTTCCTGGCCCGCGAAGATAAAGAATGGAACCACCGCGCGGCAGAATTGTGCCAAACTGGCGGCCCTGCATCCGGCCGATTTCCGTGTGGTCCTGTGAGACCGCGAACACCGGCGACTTGGCTGTTTTGCGCAGTGACTCCAGGTAATCAACGCGCGCATTGCTCACCACCCAGCCAACACCGGCCGCCGCTGCTGCTTCAGCCACCCGCGGCAGCCCTTGATTATTGACCGGCTCAACGATGATTCCATCCGGCAGGTCGGAGCGCGACTGTATCACCTCAAGCACCTGCTGGCTTTGAGTTACCGGATCGCTCTTGGCGTTGATCACCCGCAGCTCAACTCCCAGCCGCTGAGCCGTACTTTTAGCTGCCGTTTCCTGCTCGTGCAGATAGTAGTTGTCACCAGGCAGTGAAACCAGAATGTTCAGCTTCTTCATACCGTTTTCCTCAAGGGCTGGCAAAGACGGTTCTCAGCCAAGCATTGAACAGATAGGCTCAATCAAATCCTGCTTCGCAGCCTGCAGGTCGCGGGACTAAACACAGATGTTCTTATTCTTTGAACCCAAGCCCGGAAAATGTGAGCGACTAAATTCTATGTGCTCGGCCAGAGTTTAGCTATGGAAAGTTGCACTGTCCGCAGTCACCGCCGGGCTGCGAAAGGTGTTGGTCAAGAGTTATTGACGGGTAGCACCGCCTGCAATGTTGATATTGTTCGCGGCTCTCTATTGACCGTTATCGCCCGCCTCTGTTTTCCTAGAAGTAGCATGGAATTGCGCAAAGACCCAATAACGCGCTCCTGGGTCATCGTGGGTGATGATGTGGAGCGGCAAAGCCAGCCCGGTTATTGCCCGTTTTGTCCTGGATCGCAGAACGCGCCGCAGGTGATTGCTACCCTGAATTCAACCGATCACGGCGCCGGTCCGGTGATGGCCATGGTGCATCCAGCGCCGCTTTATCGCATTGAAGGCGAGCCGCATCGCCATGCTGAGGGCATTTATGACGCCATGAATACTGTGGGCGCGCATGAGGTCCTGGTACAGAGCATTCGCCACGATATTGAGCTGTGGCAATCCTCCGACGCTGAGATCTCGCAATTCCTGCTGCTTGCCGCCCAGCGCATTCAAGATTTGAAAGGCGATCTGCGCTTTAAATACGTGACCATGTTCAAGAACCATGGCCCTTCTGCAGGGCAGGAGTTTGACCACCCGGTTTCTGAACTCACAGCAACGACCTTTGTGCCCCGTCGTGTGCTCTATGAATTGCGGGCTTCGCGCGATTACTACATGGAGAAAGAACGCTGCGTTTTCTGTGACACGCTTTTGCAGGAATTCCGGACAAACCTGCGCATCGTTGAGGCGCACAGCCATTTTGTCTCTCTATGTCCTTTTGCTTCGCGCGTGCCTTATGAAATATGGATCATGCCGCGCAAGCATGACTCCTCGTTTGAGCGCTCTATCACTTCCAAGTCAGCTCATCTGGCGGAACTTGCGGCGCTGATTCGCCGTACCCTGCAGCGGGTCATGAGCATCTCTGAATCGTTCCACATGGTTTTGCATACTGTCCCTAATACGTACCAAAAATCGAACATCCTGCAATATTGGAAGACCGTGGATGAGGACTACCACTGGCACATTGAGATTCTTCCTATCCTGGGCAGCCGGGCCAAGCCGTATTTCTTAAAAGAGGTGTACTACACGCACATCTCTTCTGAGGCTGCCGCGGAGAAGTATAGGAAGCTGGCGATTCGGTAGTTTGTCACAATATATAGAAACCTCGCAACTGAACCTAGGACTGCCAGGCCGGTAATGCAATTCTCATCTTGTAAAGAGCATTTATTTCAGTACAATGAGCTCACTTTCGTCGCTTAAAACACACTAAATTAAGCTTCCCTGGGGGTTGTTATGGCACTGCGCCACATTGTCGCGTGTTTCCTGATCAGCGCTGTATTTTATTCCGCATCGGTCGCCAGTGAGGTGCCTAAAACTTACGGCGGCTTGAAGAAAATGTACCTGAACCAGAAGGTGGTGGTTGACGGGGCAACTTTTGAAAGAGGGATGCTGGAGTGGAACATTGCCACTCTAAAAGGCGATTTTTACGATGCCGACATGCTGAAGCACCTACCTGCTTCGTACAAAGGCCAGCAAGCAATGGTGATCGCAGTCCAACTGAATGAGCTCCATCGGGCCGAGTATGGCAGGAAAAATGCCCTCGGTGAACAACTCTCACCCGATGATGCTGAAAACCCGTACGTGGACATCGTTGTCCGTTTTGATGATGGCACTGTTGCTATGAAGACTGGATATCCGGGGATTTTAGGCATTGATCTCGCTTCTACCCGAAACGGTCTAGCTGCTGAGATGGAGCGCCAGTTGCCGGGAGTAATCGGTGCGAAGCTCTATGCTGTAGGATTTTCGCGGCTTTATAAACCTACGGCAACCCTGGAGGAGATGGATGGCCCAGAAGAAATCCTAAGCCGTCTTTCCGTTACGGATGTTCCACTTCTTACTCCGCTGACAATTACAAAGGCGCGATTCATTGCTGAAGAAAAAGCGGTGGTATTTAAACTCGCCCTGCCAAACGGTCAGGAAGCGCTTGCTTTGACTTCACACACATACCTGGAAAACAGCGATGCAGCTGCTAACTTCTTAACTAGGATTTCCGGCACGCTGCTGGATTCGATCCCTAAGAAACTAACGGCCAAGGAAGTGGACGCAATCAAGCGCATGTCGCTATTCCGCGGAATGAGCAAGGATGCGGTCGGTTATGCGATTGGCTTTCCTGAAAAGACCAATGATTGGGGCCGGGGTGGTGAACAGTTGATATTCTTTTCCGGTAAGCTCACGGTATACGTTGATGGGAGCGGGAAAGTTACGGATTGGCAGGACCTGGACTGAGCCTTTACGAGAGTCAGCCTGGTTATCGCTTCGGAGGGCGCAATGTCCAGGCCAGGGTCACTTGCCTGCAGCAGGCTGAGCACGGTATTTGTTTCGATCATAAAAGCCTGATATTCACCGAAATTGCTTTCTCTGGTTGCTCGGCGACGGCCAGATAGCTATTAACCCCATCAATCAGCCGGTTCCACATGAGAGGGGAACTCGGATCGCTGTTGGCCTGATTGCCAGGAGTATTTCCAATGCTCCCCAGCTCGACGGCGCTGCTTACCAGGAGAATCGGCACGCGTTGCAGGTTTTCGATTTTGCGCATCTCGCGGCACGCTTCCACGTTCTGCGGCGTTGCATCCATCAGAATCAAGTTAGGGTGCTCGCTCATCGCTTTCTGAATGGCTTCACTGCCATCCCGCGCAAATATCAGGCTGTAATTTGAGCGCCCGTCAAACCGCATCTGTTCCAGCAGCAGGGTCGTGCTGCAGTCATTAACAAAAAGAATTTTGTGGTCCATAGTCCCTGTTTGCCACCATGGGCTTACGATGAGACACTTCCAGCCAGGCTGCAGAAATACCAGCGCAGCTCTTTTGCGATGCAGCACAAAATAGTTGCCGGTGTGATGGACTCACAAGGGCACACCCCGGCCTTGCAACTTTTTGTATGCTCGCAAAAATTTTTGTTGTGTCACAGTCGCGGCATTTGCTTCCGTCGAGCTGAAAATGCCCAAAGCGGCTGGCTTCCAATAGTTGCCATTAAATGTAGACTAGGGCTCCTGCTTTTGCAAACGTTACGTGGGTACCCTGTCCCGGAACCTTTAAGGAAACGTGATTTTCAGCCAATGCGGCTTATAATCGATTATGCTTCCGCTGTTCTGGTTACGTGTGGCCCTGTGTCTATACGGGGTCGGCCTGCTCTATGCCTTGGCTTCGCTCTGGGGTGGCAGAAGAGTCCTGACCCGGATCACTCTGCCTGCGGTGGGGCTGGGTACGGTATTTCATTTTGTTTCCATCGTTGAAAACGCAATGTTCAGCGGCACCTGGGCCCCGACCTCAATGCACGGCCTGGAGTCATTGCTGGCCTTTGTGCTCATGATGTTTTTCTTTGTCATCTATGCGCGATTTGGCGCTACTTCTCCTGGCTTGGCTGTGTTTCCGCTGGTTTTCTGGCTGACGTTTTCTGCTTCGTCATACGCTGAGCCCACGGAACCTTCTGCGCCCATCTTTGTCAGCGTGCAGTGGATTTATATCCACGTGGCCCTTATTTTCATTGGATATTCAGCGCTTTTTTTCAGCTTTGTCGCCAGCATCCTGTATCTGATCCAGGAACGCAATCTCAAGAGCAAGACCGGGATCAGCAGCTTCTGGTCGCGTCTGCCGGCGCTGGCCACCATTGATGAGATCGGCTTCAAGTGCCTGATCTGGGGTTTCCCATTCATGACGCTGGGATTGATTGCCGGCTCCATACTGGCTGAAGCCCGCTACGGGACCCGCTATTTTGCCGATCCTAAAATTCTGCTCTCCGGCCTGATGTGGGTGGTGTACATGGTGCTTTTGTACACGCGTTGGAGCGCGGGCTGGCGCGGGCGCAGGGCCGCTTATCTTGCCACGTTTGCTTTTGGCGCAGCCATGCTGGCCTGGGCAGCCAACAATTTCAGCCAGATGCACAGGTTTATTGCTCCATGAACTTTCATCTCATCGGCGTGAACCATAACAGCGCGCCTCTTGAGGTGCGGGAGCGGCTTGCTGTCTCTGAAGCGCAGTTGCCGGACGCAATCCGCAGCCTGGTACAGCAGCCCGGGGTGGATGAAGGCATGGTGCTCTCCACCTGCAATCGCGTGGAGGTCCTTACCAGCACCAAGCAGAGCGCCGACCTGCGCGGCTTTCTGGGCAGCTACTTTGGCGTGAGCCCGGCCGCGATCAGTTCCCATATTTACGAATTTGAGCAGCGTGAGGCCATACGCCACGTTTTCCGCGTGGCCGCAAGTCTCGATTCCATGGTTGTAGGCGAGTCACAGATTCTGGGCCAGGTCAAAGAGGCCTATGCTATCGCCCGAGGTCTTGGCGCTGTTCATTCCGCCCTGGATGCTTTGCTATCCCGCGCCTTTGCCGTTGCCAAGCGTGTGCGGACAGAGACTGCGATTGGCAGCTCCAGTGTTTCTGTTGCGTCCGTTGCGGTGCAGTTGGCGGAAAAGATTTTCGGCTCGCTGGAAAACAAGACCGTCTATCTGATCGGCGCAGGTAAGATGGCGGAACTGGCTGCGCGGCATCTGATTGCGCACGGCGCAAAGAACATCATCGTCAGCAACCGCACCTATGCGCGGGCAGAAGAGCTGGCGGAGAGCTTTGGCGGACGCGCCGTTCCATTTGAGCAGATGTATGAAACCGCCGATCATGCCGATATCATTCTGACCTCGACCGGTGCGCCAGAGCCGCTTTTCCGTCGCGAACAGGGAGAGCACTTGCGTAAAGAACGACGCAATCGCCCCATGTTCTTTATCGATATCGCAGTGCCGCGCAATGTTCACCCTGACGTAAACAAATTGGACGGAATGTTCGTTTACGACGTGGACGATCTGCAGTCTGTGGCCACTGACAACGCGGCTGAACGCAAGAAGGAAGCCGAGCGCGCAGAAAAAATTATCGAGCTTGAGGTTGACCGCTTCACCTCACGCATGAAGTCGCTGGCCGTGGTGCCAACGATCCTCTCACTCCAGGAATACTGTGAGACCATCCGGCAGGCGGAGATAGACCGCATTCGTGGCCGCCTGGGAGCCATTACACCGGAACAGGACGCAGCGATTGAGGCCATGACGCGCGGCATCATCAACAAGCTTCTGCATACGCCCATCACCACGCTCAAATCTTCCACTGATCACCCTGAGGCTGCTACCATCCATGAGATGATCCGGCGGCTGTTCAATCTGAATACCGGAAAACCTAAAGAGTAATGGCAACACTTCGTATTGGCTCACGTGGCTCGCAGCTTGCACTGTGGCAGGCCAACCATGTTGCAGACCTGCTGCGTGGGCAGGGACACACCATCGAAATTGAGGTCATCAAGACCACGGGCGACAAGATCACTGACGTTGCGCTGGCCAAAGTCGGCACCAAGGGCATGTTCACCAAGGAGATTGAAGAAGCCCTGGCTGACAATCGCGTGGACCTGGCAGTGCATAGCCTGAAAGATGTGCCTACCGAACTGGCGCCTGAGTTTGAGCTGGCTGCGATCATGAAACGCGAAGACCCGCGCGATGCGTTTATCTCAGTGAAATATTCTGGTTTGGATGATCTTCCGCACGGCGCGAAGGTCGGCACCAGCAGTTTGCGGCGCCAATGCCAGTTGAAGGCGCTGCGGCATGATCTGGAGATTTTTCCTTTGCGCGGCAACGTGGATACGCGTCTGCGAAAGCTCGAGTCCGGCGAATACGATGCCATTATCCTGGCTGCTGCCGGCGTGCACCGGCTGGGGCTGGATAAGCATGTGCGCTCGCGGATTTCGGCGGAGATTATGTGTCCGGCGGTGGGGCAGGGCGCTTTGGCGATTGAGACCCGCCGCGATGACCAGCAGACTCATAATCTGCTGGCGTTTCTCAATCATGCCGATACGCGGCAGGCAATCGAGTGCGAACGCGCGCTTTTAGGATCGCTTGGGGGTGGGTGCCAGGTTCCCATAGGCGCCTTTGCAGAAATGCGGGATGGCAAATTTCATTTGCGCGCGATGGTCGGCCATCCGGACGGAAGCACAATTCTGCGCGAACACGCTGAGGGAGACCACGCAGAGAAGCTAGGCCGCGACGTGGCGCAAACGTTGCTCAAGCGCGGCGCAGACAAGATCCTGACCGAAGTGTACGCGCAGGAAGTTGCGGTGCCGAAGCAGCCATGAGTCACAAGCCTGTTTCCATCAAGAGCGGCAAGGAGCTTCCGCTGGCTGGCTGGCGCATTCTGGTCACGCGCGCCAGCAGGCAGTCCATAGGACTATCGTTTCCATTGCGCGAGTTGGGCGCAGATGTGATCGAGGTGCCGACCATCGAAATTAGACCGCCGCAGAGTTTTGCCGCACTGGATCATGCATTAATCAAGATCGACCACTATGACACGTTGATCCTGACCAGCGTGAACGGAGTGGAGACGTTGTTTGAGCGCTATCATCGACACGGACTGCCCATTGAGGATATGCAGCACCTCTTGGTGGTTGCGATTGGTCCAGCTACTGCTGCGGCGATCCAGTCAGAGGGAGTTTCCGTGTCGATTGTGCCGGAAAAATATGTGGCTGAATCGGTGGTTGAAGCTCTGCGGGGAAAGATCACCCAACATAGCCGCGTTCTGCTGGTGCGCGCCAAGATCGCGCGCGATGTTCTACCCGATGAGCTGCGCAAGACCGGAGCACAGGTCGAGGTAATTGAGGCCTACGAGACCGTTATCCCGGAAAATGCAGCGTCCCGGCTGAAGGAAGTGTTTGCCGATACGGCGACGCAGCCGCATATCGTGACCTTTAGCAGTTCATCCACCGCAACGAATTTCCTGGCTCTGCTTGGTTCTGACCGCAACAGCATGTTGGACGGTGTGAAACTGGCATCCATTGGCCCAGTCACCAGCGCAACGCTAAAGCAAGCGGGATTGACGCCCGATATCGAAGCCAGCGAGTACACCATGCAAGGGCTGGTAACGGCCATTGCCGATTTAGCTTCTACACGCCACACGCCAGAAAAGTGACTTCGCTCAGCTTGTAAAATGCTGGGTGCTCCTCTTCAAAATTGTTCTTGCTCCGGTCCTGATTGGGCTGGTTAGCCTGGCTGGCAGAAGATGGGGGCCAGGCATAGCCGGCTGGCTGCTTGGTCTGCCGCTTAATTCCGGGCCTATTCTGATCTTTCTGGTGTTGGAGCAAGGGCGAGGATTTGCCTCTACTGCGGCCATAGGAAGCCTGATCGGTATCATTCCCTGGTCCGCCTTTGCCTTGATTTACTCGCTGTGCTGCCCAAAACTGAGCTGGTGGCAGAGCATGATTGTGGGCTGGATAGGCTACGGCCTTGTGGCATTGTTGGTGCTGCCGATACATGTTGTTGTTGGCTGGGCATACGTTCTGGTGACGCTGACCCTTGCAGCAATTCTGTTGGCCTTTCCCACACCTGCTCAGAGTGGAGCAGTCGCGCCAAGGCGCAAATATGAACTCTGGCTGCGCATGATTACGGCCGCCGGCATGGTAGTTACTCTTACCGGCGTGGCAAGAGAGTTAGGCCCTACGCGCAGCGGATTGCTCTCTGCATTTCCGGCCTATACCACGATTCTGGCGGTCTTTAACCACCAGCAGAGCGCCGCGGCAGCGGTAAAAGTATTGCGCGGCGTAACCATGGGCCTGTACACCGCAGCGACATTTTTTCTGGTGCTTTCAACCGCCCTGTTACGAACCGGCGCAATCTTGTCATTCACCCTGGCGATTGTGGCCGCCGGTGTGGTGCAGGCAGGAAGTTTGGTGTTTGTGCGTAAGGGATCTTAGGATCATTGCCAAGCCCCGCCGCTCATTTGACATCTTCATCATAAATCCGGGTGTAATCGGCAAATTCCGTTCCGGCCAAGCTGGACTCGACAATTGCCCGTGCCAAAGCAAAGTCGACCACAAAGCAACACACTTCCATACTTCCTGATCCGATGCTGCCACCATCACACATACCAAGCCCAGTCCAACCCAGGTCGTTATTAAGCCGTTCTTCCAGTCTCGAACGTTTGTCCAAATCAGTTACCGTTACCATATCGTGTACGCCATATTCGACAATGAGTTTTCGGTGCTTATCGAGATCAATCTCGGCAAACCCTGCTTGTCGCGCAGACTGCAAAATAGACTCCAGGCTTTGCTCCTTATTAGGGATCGGCATCTTGTGTGTCTTGCATTCGCCGCGTGTCCCAACTTTCCCCCAATGCTCGACTACTTTGTTCTTATCGATCCAAGCTTCGCGGTAGGAGAGGCTCCCCTTTGAGGATCGCTTGTAGAGTTTGATCATCTTTTAGGTTCGCCTGAATCCCGAGCGGCAGAGGTCTTTCATCATACGACCAACAGCAGCGTGCCTTCAATCCGCGTCCTTTTCCAATCATTGTTCTAAATTACAGCCACATTTGGCGGGCTCGGCATATTTTTTCAGGAAATCCGCCACGCGCGTATAAGCGTCAATCTGGTTTTCAATTTTGGCGAAGCCGTGGCCCTCGTTTTCATAAACCTTCAACTCAGCCACTCCGTTGCGCTTCTTAATGGCGCTGGCCACCTGTTCGGCTTCCGTCTTGGGGCAGCGCGGATCGTTGCCGCCGGCAAGCAGCAACAGCGGCGCTTTGATCTGGTCAACAAAATTGATTGGTGAGCGCTCCTGCAACCGGGTCTTGTCTTTCATAGGATCGCCCATGGTTGCCAAATCATATTGGCGCAGCAGTGGATCTTCATTCTCAATCTCAGTAAACCAGTTGACAAAAGGGACAATGGGCACGCCGGCGGCCCAGAGATCGGGCGCCTTGGTAACAGCCATCATGGTGAGATAACCGCCGTAGCTGCCGCCAATCACCGCAACTTTCTTCGGATCGATGAAGCCGGTTTTTTTGATCCATTCGGCAGCGGAGATCACATCTTGCAGGTCGCCGCCGCCCATATCGTGAAGATTGGCGTCTTCAAATTCCTTGCCATAGCCGCTCGAGCCGCGATAGTTCGGGGCAATCACAAAATATCCCTGGTTGACCAGATACTGAATATTGCGGTTGAAGGTATTGACCGTCTGCGATGTTGGCCCGCCGTGGATGTACACGATAGCGGCATTTTGGCCGTTTTTTTCTGCGTTGTAAGGCACGTAAACAAATGCAGAAATCTGCCACTTGCCATCCTTGCTGGGATAGTGGACCAGGAACGGCTCAGCCATATCTTCACCGCGGACCCCACCGACCAGAGATTGAGTAATCTGCAGCGGCTTCTGCGCGGCAAAGTCGTAGGTCCAGATGTCATTGGGCGCGTTTGGGCCATTGTGTGTGTAAAGCAGCCGTGCGCCATCATGACTGAAAGCTGTTTCTGCTCCACCGAGTGAATTGATTCCTTTGGCCACGGGTAAAGCCTGTGCCCGACGCGTTGCTATATCGTGGATGTAAATATCCTGATTGCCATCAATGTTCGCGGTCCAGGTGAGGCGTTTGCCGTCGGGAGAGAATTGCCCGGAGCTTACTTCCCATTTATCCGTGGTAAGCCAGGTAATCTTTTTGCTGGCGATATCCAGCAATCCGGCGTTCGCATAACCGTTTCCTGAGTTTGAGGTGATTAGCACCGTCTTTCCATCAGGTGAAATAGCGGTTGCCAGAAAGTTCTTCTCGCCCTGGTGCGCCGTGAGATTTACCGCACGGCCACCCGCTGAACTCACGATAAAAATATTGCTGTCTTTGCCTGCGGCATCCTGCTGCGTAAAGACAATCCACTTTCCATCCTTTGACCAGATAGGATTCACATTGCTGAACTGCGCCGGTGTGTTGCTGGTAATGTGCGTGACTCTTTTGGTCAAGACCTCTATTGCGTCAAGCTCATAATTGGGCGACTCTTTCGGCTTGACGCTGTAAGCCAGTTTCTCACCGTCAGGGGACCACGCCGTTCCTTCCTCTGAAACCTCAGGGGTGTTTGTAAGATTCACAACCTGACCGTTGCTGACCGATACCAGAAACAAGTCCCACTGCTCATTGCCATCATAATCAGAGTTGTAGGCGATCCAGCGGCCTTTGGGCGACCACGCGATGTTGGCCTGGCGCTGATTGCTAACCGTGAGCTGCGTGGGCCATCCACTCTGCGACGAAACAATCCAAATATTGTTGCGACCGGTGATGTTGGTCACGAACGCGACCTGCTTGTCGTCCGGCGACCATGAGCTGTCACCGACGGTGCGCGTCATGTAAAGCTTTTCAATAGTAAAAGGCTGGATATCAAATTTCTGTTTTGCTGTGATCTGCGCGGGGTCGATGATGGCGGTTGATTGGGCAGCACTCCGCGACGCCGCGATTGTTGTTGCGATCAAAATAAGAGCAGCGGTTCCGATACGTAACCTGCGATTCATTTTCCCTGTGTCTCCGTGCCTTCGTGGTGGATTGCTTTACGGCTGCGCTGACTTATGTATCTCAACAGTCGACCAAGTCTTGTCGGCAGCGTGGCAAATATTTTCTAACGGACACTCTGCGCACTTGGGCCGCCGCGCAATGCACAGGGCGCGCCCGTGATGGATGATCTGATGAGAAAAATCGATCCATCTTGCCTGCGGGATCACCTTCATCAGGTCTTGTTCAATGTTCTTAGGATCGTCAGCGTGCGTTAGCTCCAGCCGGCGCGAGATGCGATGCACGTGCGTATCCACCACTACGCCGACTGCTTTTTTGA
Organism: Candidatus Angelobacter sp.; assembly: GCA_035279585.1. Classification (GTDB taxonomy): domain Bacteria; phylum Acidobacteriota; class Terriglobia; order Terriglobales; family Acidobacteriaceae; genus Angelobacter. Next base: position 37,833 of record DATEHN010000039.1, read on the forward strand.
ACCAGGTACCCAGCACAACGTTTGCGGTCTTGCGCGCTACGCCGGGCAGGGTAAGAATTTTCTCCATCTCATCAGGAACCTGGCCGCCGAAGTTATCAATAATCCCCTTGGACGCGCCAACCACTGACTTCGCTTTGTTGCGATAAAAGCCTGTAGGCCGCAAAATGGGCTCAAGTTCTTCAGGCGTTGCCGCAGCTATGGCTTGCGGCGTTGGATATTTTTGGAACAAAATCGGCGTGACCTTGTTGACCATCACATCCGTGCATTGTGCTGAGAGGATGGTCGCAATCAGCAGCTCCCAGGCGCTTTTGTGGTGCAAAGCGCAGGTCACGTTGGGATATCGCTGGTCCAGCCGATTTAAAATATCCTGAACGCGCGTCGGAGCGACGGGATCGTAGCCGTTCTTGTTGGGCTTACTGCGGGCAGATCTGGTCTGCGCAGGTTTCGTTTTGGCAGGCGCAGCGCCACTGCTTTTGGCGATACCGGCAGATTTGGTCACCGGTTTGGCTCTGGCCTTGGTTTTGGCGACAGGCATAGACACAAAATTTAAAGCAGCGGGCTTACAATCACAAGAGCACACCAGGGGGAAATCTAAAGATGGCATCCAGCACCAAGGCCGAAACAAAAATCAGCAGTAGTGAACTACATGCGGTACCGCTCACCCTGGAAGGCACCAGCGTTCTGCACCAGATGTTCCGCTTCCGCTGGGCAGAGTGGCGCAAGCTGAGCGAGGCACAGCAGCACCAGATGACCTCTGAAGCTACAGCCGCTCTCATGAAGGTGGAGAACGATATCCATGGGCAGAGTGCGCTCTATTCGCTGCTGGGGCACAAAGGCGACTTGCTGGTGGTGCACTTCCGCAACTCGTTTGACCAGCTCAAAGCCGCTGAGTTGGAGATCTCTCGCCTGCGCCTGAGTGACTACCTTGAGCAGACCACCTCGTATCTTTCAGTGGTTGAGCTGGGCCTGTATGAGTCTTCTGTCAAGTTGTATCGCACGTTGCGGGAGCAGGGAATTGAGCCGCATTCACCGGAGTGGGATGCCACCATCGCGGATACCATCAAACGGCAGACGGAGGCCATGCGCCCGCGGCTCTTTCCCCAGATTCCGCCCAGCCGCTATATATGTTTTTACCCAATGGACCGCCGCCGCGGCGAGGACAAAAACTGGTACAGCCTGCCCATTGAAGAGCGCCAGCGCCAGATGGAAGAGCACGGCCTGGTGGGGCGCCGCTATGCCGGCACGGTCAAGCAGATCATCACAGGGTCAATTGGCTTTGATGATTGGGAGTGGGGCGTGGATCTTTTTGCGGATGATCCGCTGATCTTCAAAAAGCTGATTTACGAGATGCGTTTTGACGAGGTCAGCGCCGTCTATGCGCTGTTTGGCGCGTTTTATGTGGGAGTGCGCTGCCCGGCGGCAGGGTTAGAAAGCTTATTCAGCGGCAAATTGCCGGATTGAGAAAGAGCCGCGAATTTCGCGAATGAACGAATACGCAATAAATTTCTTGCTGTTCGCGTTGATGCGCGGCTAATTCCCCTCGCTTTGGCTGATTGCTGATTGCAGCCGTGGTTCGTTGCCATTGACCTCGGTGTGGCATCTCAGTAGTCTCATCTCATGGTCAAAGCGGTTCAAGCCGGGCAGGTCTGGCGCAGTGACGAAAGCGGTGACAACTATCTGGTCACCAAGGTTTACGGTGAATTGTTCACGCAATACGCCATGCTGCGGCCGGCCAAGGTGAGCGCTCCGGAAGCCGAGACCATCCGGGTGAAAATCGCCAAGATGGATGCCGGCGTAACGCTGCCGGGCTATACCTTTACCCAGGAATCCTCAGACTTTTGAAAAGACCAGCCGGATGCTTGAGAAAATCATTGCAGCTTTAGCCGGATTCATCATTGCTGTGATCTCCAAAACCGGCTATCTGGGCGTGCTCCTGCTCATGACGATTGAGTCGGCCTGTATCCCTTTGCCTTCAGAAATCATCATGCCGTTTGCCGGAGCGCTTACGGTAACAAGCGTGGCTGCGCGTTATGGGCATCGGCCGCTCTGGCTTCTGGGCGTGGCCACAGTAGGCGCTTTGGGCTGCAATCTGGGTTCGGTGATCGCCTATGAGATTGGCTGTTACGGCGGGCGTCCGCTGGTGGAGCGCTATGGCGCGCATATTTTTCTGGGCAGGCATGAACTTGAATTAGCTGAGCGATTTTTCAAGCGTTTTGGAGCGGTTGCGGTTTTCTTTGGGCGGCTGCTCCCGGTCATCAGGACTTTTATTGCGCTGCCGGCCGGCATTGCCAAAATGCCGCGCCTGCGCTTTCACATCTATACATTCGCAGGCTCCTGGCCCTGGTGCTTTGCGCTGGCCTGGATCGGAATGAAATTGGGAGAGCGATGGGAAACCGATCCGCGCCTGAAACAGTGGTTCCACCGGATGGATGCGGTGATCGTTTTAATTCTGCTGGCAGGCATTATCTGGTTTGTGTGGTCGCACTGGAAGGGCCGCGTACGCGTGGCGGTGTGAGCCTTTAAGCGTAGAACTAAGTTTACAAATGCCTCTCAATACGAGAAGATAACAAGTTTGCACTCACCTTAAGGACGGTTCCGTATTAATGGCTTCTTCTGACAAGACGAATTCAACCAAAATCGCTTCCGCTAAAGGCAAGCTGGGGATCATGATTCCCGGCATGGGCGCCGTGGCCACCACTTTTATGGCCGGTGTGGAGGCCGTGCGCAAGGGAATCGCCGAGCCCATCGGCTCACTGACGCAGATGGGGACAATCCGTCTGGGCAAGCGCACGGAAGGGCGATCGCCAAAGATCAAGAAGTTTGTCCCGCTGGCCGATCTGGATGACCTGGTATTTACAGGCTGGGACCTCTTTGAAGAGGATGCCTATGAATCCGCCATGCATGCCGGCGTGCTGGAGAAAGAGCTGCTCAACCAGATCAAGCCCTTTCTGCGCTCCATTAAGCCGCGCAAGGCCGTATTTGACCGTAATTACGTAAAGAAGCTCGATGGCAAGCACGTGAAGAAGGGAAAGAACAAGCGCGATCTGGCGGAGCAGTTACGCGCTGATATTCGCGATTTCAGAAAGAAGTCTGGCGCTGACCGGCTGGCGATGATCTGGTGCGGCTCAACGGAGATTTTCCTGAAGCGGACTGCCGTGCATGAGTCAATTGAATCATTTGAGCGTGGCCTGGAAAAGAACGACGAGAACATTGCCCCCTCAATGATCTATGCCTATGCGGCCCTCTCTGAAGGCGTGCCTTTTGCCAACGGCGCTCCCAACCTCACTGTGGACATTCCGGTGATGCATGAACTATCCAAGAAAAATGAAGCGCCAATCGCCGGGAAAGACTTTAAGACCGGGCAAACGCTGATCAAGACGATTCTGGCTCCCGGCTTCAAGGCCCGCATGATCGGCCTGCATGGCTGGTTTTCTACCAACATTCTCGGCAATCGCGATGGCGAGGTGCTGGACGATCCTGGCTCATTCAAAACCAAGGAAGAGTCCAAGCTTTCAGTGCTGGAGCATATTCTTCAACCTAAGCTCTATCCGAAGCTGTACGGAAATATTCACCACAAGGTCCGCATCAACTACTATCCGCCACGGGGTGACAACAAAGAAGGCTGGGACAATATTGATATTTTTGGCTGGCTAGGCTACCCCATGCAGATCAAGGTGGACTTCCTGTGCCGCGATTCCATTCTGGCCGCGCCCATTGTGCTTGATCTGGTTCTTTTTCTTGATCTGGCCAAGCGCAGTGAGCAGTTGCGCGGTTTGGGCGTACAGGAGTGGCTAAGCTTCTATCTGAAGTCGCCTATGACTGTGCCGGGGCTTTATCCTGAGCACGATCTGTTCATCCAGTCGATGAAGCTCAAGAACACGTTGCGCCATTTGCGCGGCGAGCCGCTCATCACTCATCTTGGCCTTGAGTACTACGACTGATGGGTTGGCATGCGGGCCCTTTGGGCAGAAAAGCTGGTATTGGCGGCAATAATCCGCTAGAATAAAATTATGTCGAATCACGATATATCTACCCAAATGGATCAGAAAGTTGAGTTACTGAACAGAACCGCTGATTTTTATCGCCGCTCCATTGCAGATTACTGGGAATTTGCCAAGACAGAGCGTAAACCCCGGACGAAGAAACAACTGGAGCAGCGGCTTCAGACCATTCTTCAAGAAATTGAATCCTTAAAGCACCCCATGGCATAGCTGGTTTTAAGCTGATCTCCGCCCAAGGAGCAAAAGCTCGCTTGTTTTGATCCACTAAGCCTGGCTTGGCTTTGGCCGGGATGCGGTACGAGGTTGCCTGAAGAATAGAGAAACACTGCGTGGCAGCTTGGCATCAGAATGAAGGTGAAGATGGGGTGGATGTCGTGTCTCATTTTCGGGCTTCTGATGAGCGGCGTTCCACTCTCCGCCGCAGACGGTACCTTCCGCGGAAGGGTAATCGATCCTCCAGAAAATACGCCCCAGGTTCCTGGTTGGATATTCGTCCAAGGCAGAAACCACATGTTACGCCGGGTGGAAGTGGCCCATGCTGTAGTTGTCTTTGGTGAGGAAATCCCTTCCAGCCAACGCCGCAAATGCAACTCTAACTGCCTCACTCCAGGACAGGAAGTGCGAGTCACTGCCCGGCAGGATTCAGCCGGAGAATGGCGGGCCAAACGGGTGGAAATACTGCATTTGGCCACAGAGATCGCCGGGGCGAACCAGAAAACCGCTTCTTTACTAAACTTAACCCCGCCCCTCTCTCGCAGAAGGATAACCAACTCTGATAATTGCGCATCGCACCCAATACGGGATAAATCCAAAGATATGTGTATATCACAGAGGTATAATGAGCGTGTCCTCAAGCAGGTCCCGTTCCTAGCTGGAGTGTGTTATGAAATTTAAGGCATTATTGCTTTCGTCCTTCCTGGTTGCAGGGTTAAGTCTGTCCGCCTCAGCGTTCTCCCAGGATGATCAACAAAAGGCCCAGACTCCAAGCAGCCAGACGCAGCAGCCTGCAGCCAATCAGACACAGCCCCAGGCGCAGCCTAGCCAGACAACAGCGCCAGCGTCCTCCGATCAAACCCAGGCACAGCCCGCTGACCAGAATCAGACAACCACTGCTGATCAGAGTCAGGATCAGGCCCAGCCAGCAACAGATCAGAACAAGGGCGATAAGGATAAGGACAAAAAAGACAAGAAAAAAGAAGCCAAGGCCAAACACAGCGGCGGCAAGGATGATGTTGATGCCATCGGCAACCGCAAGGTGACTGGCTGGGATTGGTATTCCATTGAGAGCGAAATTCGCATGGGTAAGGAATACGCTACTCAGATCGAATCCAGCCTGAAGATGGTGACTGACCCCGTGGTCAATGAGTACGTGAATCGCATCGGTCAAAACTTGGTACGTAACTCTGATGCCAAAGTGCCGTTCACCATCAAAGTGGTAGATTCTGACGTTATCAACGCCATGGCGTTGCCAGGCGGTTTTTTCTATGTGAATTCAGGCCTGATTCTGGCGGCCGATGACGAAGCTGAACTGGCCGGCGTGATGGCCCATGAGATTGCTCACGTTGCTGCCCGCCACACCACTCGCCAGATGACTCGTGCACAGTTTGCTAATTTTGCCAGCCTGCCCTTGATCTTTGTAGGCGGCGGCATTGGCTTGGCGGCGCGCGAAGCTGCCGGGATTGGCCTGCCAGTTACTTTCCTTAAGTTCTCACGCGGATTTGAAGCTGAGGCTGATTACCTTGGTATTCAATACATGTACAAGGCCGGTTACGATCCAAATGAGTTTGTGAACTTTTTTGAAAAGATCCAGGCCCAGGAGAAGAAGAAACCGGGATCGATGGCCAAGGTCTTCTCTGACCATCCGCAGACGCCGGACCGCATTCAGAAATCGCAGGAAGAAATTGCTACGATCCTGCCTCCGCGTGACCAGTACATTGAGACGACGTCAGAATTCAATGATGTGAAGGCGCGCCTCGCAGCCATTGAAAACCGCCACAAGGTTGATGACGCCAACAATCCCAACAAACCATCGCTGCGGCGCTCACAAGCCTCTACCAAGGATGGCGACAGTAAAGGCGATGATCGCCCAACCTTAAAGCGTCGCGATCAGCAGTAAACGAAATTTGGACCTTAAAAGCCAACAGGCGGCCAGCGAGGCCGCCTGGTTTGTTGTGCGAGAGAAAGGGACTAGGCAGAGGTAATCGGCTTCCCAGTGAAATGTTTGCCCAGGATACACAGGTGCAATTTTTCCATTAAATCCAGCAATTCAGGCCGGATACTGGCAGCGACAAAAGACCTGCACTTCCTGCAGGTAGATTCCGTCAACTGCGCTTGCCGTAGGCTCCGTCTAAAGAAACCATGGTCAGGGGACGGATTGCGTCCGCCGGGGGGAGTTCTCATGGCTTTTCTCCAAATTCTTGGTTGATCATGACATAAAAGTCTCGACTAGCGTGAGTAATATTTTGCGACGTTTGAGGTAAGAGGGTTACGGAGGGGCTTTGGCCAGAATTCAGCTCTGATTGGTGGGATTATTGGGTTAAAAGGATGGGGTCGCTTTTTAGGGGCAATTGTAAAAAGCGGAGGGAATTGGTGGCCTCCGCTTTAAAATTAAAAGGAATCGAGAAAGCGCCTTTATGCCTGGTGGAACCGGGATTTAGCCTGCCTTATTTGCTGGCAAACGATTCGGCTGCCTTAGCAGACAAGCCCTTTACTTTGTTGGGGTTGCCTTCAATAACCTTCATTTCATGCCAGTCGTAAGGAAACTCCTTGCCGCAATCCAGGCATGCCACGTAAGTTCCTGTGATAGAAGCTGCTTCAGAGAAGCGCTGGCCTGGTCTTTTAGTAATCGGAAAGCTGAAGTTTTTGTGGCTGCAACCGAACAATACATCAAGCAGACTCGCCATAAAATCACCAACCCCAAACTGCGGGTTCCTAAGGAAGCGTTATCTTGCCGACTTGGCATATTGTACTACAGGACATGTCCCAATGTACACATTAGTTCAGTGTCTGCCGTACTGTTACATTAGATTCGGAGTTCCAGGAAAAGGTTCGCAGCCAAACTGGTAGAATTTTGCACCATTAAAGATGATGTAAATATTACACATCCTAATACGCCATCTGTATTCACGGGTTGTGGAGCTTGAAACCCTGGTCGGTGATCAATTCAATTGCTTCTTGAGTAAGTTGGTCTTTGCGCTGGCGCAAGTTTGTCGAAGAAATCTTCGCAATCGGAGTAACACTTGACATGGGCACCAATGAACCTTACCATCGGCGTGCATTCTTTAAAGCAAGGAGCGCTCCCGCATGAAAATCACAAAGATCGAAGACCGGATGATCGCGAGTGAAGTGGAACAGGTGCCGACTATCGTATGTATCTTACCCCCATGCGTCTTTCCATGCCGCCCACCGGAGTGTACTCAATCTCAATTGAGCCAGCCGGAGCTGCCCCAGGCGTGCGGCCCTTGGGGCTCCGAATTTGCATCGTTAGGCCAATAACGCTTTCAACGATCGCCGGCCAAAATGCAAAAAGGCTGGTGCCAATCTTTATGCGTAAACGTCTCGGGGCGAGCGGTTGTTGAAGTTCGCCTCAAAATAATCTCGTCTTCAACCAAGCATAATAGTATGTGGGCAACTGGTTTTGAGAGGCTTGGCTAAGTTGAAGAAACCACGATTGCCAGCGTACTTCCATGTGTTGATTGAACCTGCTGGTGAGTCAGGGGAAACGTTTCTCTATTTTGTTTCCCATCGCCGCCGGATCAAAGTGCAAACCGCCCGCGCGCGGGAGTTTCACGAGCGGGTGATCCCGTTGCTGGATGGCAGACACACGGTGGAGGAGATCGCAGCAAACCTGGCGGGGGTGCTCACTTCCCAGGAGCTCAAGCAGGGTCTGGATCTGCTGAGCGCCCATCATATCCTTCAAGACTACGAACAAACGCAGTTGTCGCCTGGGCTTTCCGGCCCTCTGGAGCCGCAGCTTAACTTCTTCCACGAACTAGGGCTGGATGCAGCTCGCGCGCAGCAAAAGCTCACGGATTCTCAAGTGGCAGTGATAGGGATGGGAGGGCCGGGCGCTACGGCGGCCGTTGCGCTGGCCGCGGCCCAAGTAGGAACAATTCGCTGCTTTGACGCGCTTCCCATTGCCGCCGCTGATCCTTACCTGAACTGTTTGTTTTCCGCCGAAGACGTTGGCACTCCGCGGGTCGATGCCGTTTGCCGGCGAATCCATGCTTTGTCGCCGAAGATCAAAGTAAGCGCCCAGACCGATGCACTGGAAACCGAAGCTTCCATTCTCCAGGCGATTGCGGGATGTGATTTTGTAATCTGCTGCATCGATCCTGGATTGAGCGCCGTAATTTACAGATTGAATCGCGTTTGTCTACAGGCCGGAATTTCCTGGACTTCTTGCACAGTCTCAGGCTTTGAGGGGTTATTATTGAGTCTTGCATAATATAGTTACAATGGAAACAGGTTCGCCTGCTCCCAGAAGGCGCAGACCAGAGTGGGCCGGCGGCGCATCCGGCGCAGGGCATTGCGGGCGTGGCAACTGAGCTGGCCAAAGTTCGCGGGACAG
>DATEHN010000040.1:0-74288 GCA_035279585.1 Candidatus Angelobacter sp.
GCCATTCCGGTTGAGCTCACGGTTAAGCGTGGCTGCGGCAAACGAGACAGTTGAGGTCACGGCTGCCGCGTCGCCTGCGATGGCGGATCGGCAATTTGAGAAAGACGATCGCGATGCCAAGAAGGCGGAAATGAAGCAACAGAACGCTGCTTCTTCCAACGTTCTCAATTTGCAAAAACGCGTTGCCGGTGTGCTGCCAGTGCGGATCGACGTGCCGCGGGCGGGAAATTCGTATCGCTTTGCCCGCGCGCTGGTACTGGATGAAGAGACCAAGGTGACGTTCAACTATAAGAGCGAGGTGAAATCACGGTAGAGACCGGGCCGCGAATGAACGCGATAATCACGAATCAAGATCAGTTCGCGCTTACTCGCGTTGATTCGCGGCCAGCTTTTTTATTTCACATACTTCGGCTGCTCGCCTTTGCTCCACGGGTCGTAATTGTGGGCAAAGCGCACGCGGTCGGGAATGGAAGGATGATTTCCGTACCAAAACGTCAGAAAGCGGCTGGGATACGGATAATCCAGCGAAACTTCTCCCAGAATCTGGAAGGCGTGCGCGGCGTTTTCCTGGTCATCCGGGTTGATTCCATGTGTGATTTCCAGGCCGTAAATATCGGCGTTGTGCTCCATCTGGCGGCTGATGGTATTGCCTATGGGAGAAGAGAAAAATGAGACAATGCTCAGGATCAGAAAAATCATGGGCAAGACGGCCCAATCGCCCATTTCACGTATATGCCAGCGCATTCCGAATCGCCGCAATGTCCAGCCTGAAAGCAGATAAATTACGTAAAGCCCAATAAAGAGGCCAATGGCCAGCAGCGCCACCCCATAGACAATGTGATTAAGCACGTAGTGGCCCATTTCATGTCCAACAACAAATAGCGTTTCGGGCTGAGACATTTTCTTGATCGTCGTATCCCAGACCACGATTCGCTTGGAAGCGCCGAACCCGGTCACATAGGCATTGAGTTCGGTGGTCTTCTCGCTGGCGAGCATGGCATACATCCGGTCAGGCGGAATAGCGAGGCCGCTGCGGGCAGAGATCTCCTCAATGTGGCGCACCAGTTCTGGATTGTGTTTTTCCAGGGGTTCAAACTTATTGAACAACGGATCTATGACCCAGGGACTGCCATAGACCACCAGAAGCGAGATTGCATAGGCAGGGAACCAGAAATAGAACCACCAGCGCCGCGGGCTTTTGCGGATGATGAGGACCATCAGCCACAGCACCACAACACCGATTACCGCGCTAACAAAAAATCCTTTGCCGGCATCCGCAAACCAGGAACCCCAACCTTGCACGGAAAGACCGTATTGCCGGCTGATGCTGTGCCCGTAGGCATCCAACGGCAAATTCAGAATCGTAGTAATCAAGATGAAAAGAGGAACAACAATCAGCGCCTGCAGGAAGCTGTATTTTGTCGCTTTTTCCGCCCAATCGCGGAAGCGCGCGACAATGCCTAAATATAGAATGGCCAGCAACACGATCAATCCATAGATAGTTCCGACAATCAGAAATTTGACGCGCAGATTATAAAGCGCCGTTGACTTTGCCAGCTTGTCCGGCGGGAGCGTGTACTCGGTGGTTTGCGTCTGCGGCGCGCTCTGTGCGGCAGTTGTCGCCGGCGACACCGTAGGAGTTTGGGCGTGGGTCCTTACAGGTATCAGGGAAAAAGAGAGCACAAGCAACAAAGTGGAAGCCAGCAGCTTCATGAAGTTGTTCTCCTCATATCAGATAAAGGCGGCGGTAAATAGCAGAAGATTAACACCTTTGAGCACGGCCGTAGTCTCTCACAATTCCACGTTTTGCGAGACTGCGTCGCCGCCGCTTTGGACCGTTGCTGCGCGGACCTGCATATTGGAAGCATCCACGGACTCGGCAGAAGGAACAAAGCGCTTTCGCAGCAGACGATTCATGGGCTCAGAGTAAAGCTCGGCAACAATCGCTCCAACCAGGACTGAAACCAGAACCACTGCAATAAACAGAGGGGGCACAAAGCTCATCTGCTTGCCCATGTTCAGGAACAAAGTAAAAAGCGCAAACACCACGAACATATGAGTGAGATATATCTCGTAACTGTATTGGCCGGTTCTTAGCAGAGGACAGAGCACGCGCGGTGCTCTCCATTTGGTCTGCACAAAAACTACGATGCACATGCAGGCGCCAATTGCGAGCAGCGTCATCTCCAAACCGTAACGGCCCAGCCCCCATTGATAGGCAGATAGTGAAAAACCCAGAATAAAAATCATCAGCACAGCGCCTGCCGATCCCAAAGCCCAGAGCACCTTGCGAGAACAACGGAATCGCGCTACGAACAGCGCTGTGAGGCAGCCCAGTGCAATTGCATCCATGCCGCCCAGATACGAGTACTCCTCCCAGGTCCCATTACCGTGGGCAAAAAGGGTTCGTCCAAAAGGGCCGAGCACTACGAACCCAAGAAGGAATGCAATCAAAAGTTTTCCTTGCCCCAAGAGGCGGCACACCAGCGGAAAAAACAGATAGAACATCTCCTCGACGGAAAGGGACCAGAGCACGTCCCAGTTACCGGGCAGGTATCCCCGGTGTGCCTCCAGCACATTGATGTGAAACGTAAGCGCAGCGAGAATTGCCCGTCCCAGCCCTCCGGTTTTCGCCGGCACCACGAAATCATGAAGATGAGCGAAGTGCAAAAGGCCAAGAACCGCAAGCAGGGAAAGCAGTAAAGGCGCTATTCTCGCCAGGCGCAGTTGGTAAAAACCGGGAACATCAATTTTTGAGATCGTTCCCCAGCGGCGCAGGCTGATGGAAGCGATAAGAAATCCGGAAACAGCAAAGAACATCTGAACGCCGAACTGGCCATTCCAGAACAAGGATTTTACGAGTTGCCGGGGAAGTCCCTGCGTATAAGGAAGGTGTGCCAACCGCAAACGCATGTTCACGTGGTTCATCAGCACAAAGAAAATGGCCATTCCCCGAAACAGATCAATGCCGTCGATGCGCTTCCGGCTGGGGGACAACGTGTTGGAGGCGGGCATGGCTCATGGTACATCGGAACAGTGCAGAGCTGGCCCTCGCGACAAAGCTTTTAACGGAGGACCTGGCTCGAGTAGCATAAAACGGCCTATGGGCAGCTTGAATGAAAGTCGAAACCGGCATCTAATCAGGACAGGGTTCCCCCTATGACACGTTTTATTCGTTGTCTCTCTGCCTTAGGCATGGTTGTTTTCGTGCTCGCGTCGCTTCCTGCTTTCGCGCAGCAGAATCCCAAGCGGCTCATCATGAAAGACGGCTCCTACCAGTCAGTGACTCAATATGAGATCAAAGGCAACCGCGTGCGCTACTACAGCGCTGAGCGTTACGGCTGGGAGGAACTTCCAAAGGAAATGGTGGACTGGGCGGCCACTGACAAGTACAACAATGAACGCGCAGGCCAGCGCGATGAAACCATCAAGGAAATTGCCAAGGCCGATGAAGCCGATGAACGCGAGGCCCCGCTGGTTACGCCTGGGCTGCGGCTGCCCAATACCGGCGGAGTATTTCTGCTGGACGATTTCAAAAGCCAGCCGCAATTGAATGAGCTGATCCAAAACGGAAGCGAACTCAACAAGCACACCGGACGCAACATTCTGCGCGCTGCTGTCAATCCCCTGGCGCTTTCTTCCAGTCAAACTATCGAACTTAAGGGCGATCATGCGCAGGTGCAGGCGCACACAGGGCAGCCCGCGATCTTTATCGATATTGATACCAGTGACAATACGCAGCCGGCATTCACGCAGAAGCCTTCAGACAAAGACCAGCCGGCAAATCATTACGGCATTGTGAAGGTGGAGCAGAAGAAAGATCTGCGCGTTGTGGGAAAACTTAATGTAGCCATGTATGGCAAGGTCAGCCAGAAAGAGGCATGGGTCCCGGTGACTACTTCATCCCTGGGCGAGTGGGTGAAGCTGACCCCGACAGAACCGCTCCCTCCGGGCGAGTATGCGGTGGTGGAGCTGCTGGAGAAGAAGCAGATCAATCTTTTTGTATGGGACTTTGGCGTGAATCCCGCTGCGCCGCAGAACCCAAGCGCCTGGACGCCGAAAGAACCGGCCAAAGGAACGACTGAGACTCCGGCGCTGGAGACCAGGCCGAAGTAAGCCCATCTTTCTAAAACGACGTCATTCTGAATCAGCAAGGAAGATCGGATGGTCAGTGTGGACAATGGAAGTTTGGGCAGGAAATGCGTGGGCGGCTCGATAATCTGAATCACCAGGCCGGGAATTTCCAATAAAGTCCATCACCCTGGGTGAGATTTTTCCCGGGATAAACCACTGCGTGGCTGAGGCGCGATCGCAGAACGCCACGCCTGATTGAGTTCACTGCCCTGGGACCGCTTGCCGCACAAACCAGCTGCAACGGGTTGGCCATTGAGGTATCTCCCCACCATTTGCTTAACCGCGCGAGCCATATGATCAGAGTTTTCTTGTCCACGCGCCAGCGCCGGCGCAATTCGCTGGCGAGAATTTCTTCCTCGGGAACGTACTGGATAAAGTTCGACCACATCACGATCGATACGAGCCATGGAACGTCAGAATCAGTATTAGAAGGATTTTCTGTAGTGCGATGCGGCATCTGGCATTCGAATTCATTGTCGAACTCAATGGTGAAGGCCACTAAGAGTTGGGAGAGCAAGCTTGAGGGTGAAGCCGGCGTTCACCCATGAAGCGATGATAAGGCTACAGCAATTAAAACTGCTGTAGCTTGCGCCGTTGGTTTTTGGCTGACATTTTGTATTTTTGCCAGAAGTACATGCCAGCACGAAGAGCAAGAATTGCGATTAAAAGCGCCTCGATAATTTTCAAGAAGGCTTCGTCAGATAATCCAAACCTGAATTCAAAATAAAGCATAGAACCGAATAAAAACAAAACCATCAAAAGCGCGTTTGCGAGTGCACGTTGCCGCAAACCGAGCCTCCGTAGGTACGCGGTCAGTATTGCCGGTTTCTGTGTGGGAGCTTTCTCAAAGCAAATCAAGAAGGTCGATTTATGAGGCCAAGTTTCATTCAGCTTCTGAGAAATAAAGTCAACGGTTCCTGGCGAACTTGTCAATGCTGCGTTGTGCTTTGTCTGGTCTGGAAGAAACACTACTGGAGATTGCCGGGAATAAAGATGAAGCAGGATTCGTCCATCACTATCAGGCCAATATTCCAATCGCGCGATGGCCTTCCAGGATACAAAGTGATGCATGAACCACTCGCGATAGTGAATCCCCTCTTCCTCTGCACGGCCATAGGCCAGATTTACAATGATCCTGCTCATCCACGGAAGATAAGAATCAGTCTCAGGCGAGAGCCAGCTTTGAACAAAAAATGCGAGAAATGCTGGAATAATAATCCCAAACACATAAGCGCCAGAGTGGTGCTTTGGCCGGGTAACAAGGAAGAACACGACAATGGCGGTCAAAAACGACGCTACAAGTAAGAGAAGGGTTTCAAGCCAGCGGCGGCGAGAACCCAAGGGATGGCGAACAGTGAAGTTGTCAGGCATTAAAATACCGCCAAGAACCGTTATTTCAGTATTCCCTGCTGCGCCACGGCGATATTGTCGCGGCTGGAATTTTTCACCATATACATCATTTCGTCAGCCTGGCGGATGATTTCATGCGAGCTCTTGGCGTCCTCAGGATAGGTAGCCAGGCCCATGCTGCAACGGACATTCAGGTTCAGGCCATCTTCAGCGAGGAAGACTGTCTTGCGCATCATGTCTTGAATACGTTTGGCCACGACCAAGGCTGAGTGCTTATCGGTCTGCGGAAGAAGTATTACGAACTCATCGCCTCCGTAGCGGAAAGCGTAGTCAATCAAGCGCAGCTGAGACTTGATCTTGAAGCCGATTTCCTGGAGCAGCTTACTTCCGACTAAGTGACCATAGGTATCGTTCACGTGCTTGAAATGGTCAAGGTCAAGGAAGATTACGCTGAACTCATAGCCGAAACGCGCTGAGCGATAAACCTCGGCTTCAAGCGTCTTATAAAGATGGCGCGCGTTGTAGAGGCCGGTGCAATCGTCGGTAATGGTCAGCTCTTGAATTTTTTCTACGGCGCGGGCGTTGTCAATGGCAATGGCCGCATAGTCGCAGAGCGCGTGCAGGAAGAACATCTCCTGCTCGCCAAAACTTTCCATGGCGCAGTTGATGAGCTGGATCACGCCCAGCACGCGGTGCTTGGATTGCAGCGGCACGCAGATGATGGACCGGGTCTTCCATTTGGTCATCTCATCAATGCGCTTGGCAAAGCGGGGGTCGTTGTAAACGTCTGGCACAATCAGCGATTCGCCGTGCCTGGCCACCCAGCCGGCAATACCTTCGCCGACCTTAAGCCGAACGGTCTTGAGCGTTTCGGCAGCGTCCCCTACGGCAATGGCGAAATAGAGCTCGTCCTTCTGTTCATCGACCATCAGGAGTGACCATGTGTCCGGACGGAAAAATTCCGCCATCTTGTCCATGATGGTTTGCAGGATTGAATCAAGATTCAGCGATGAGGTCAGCGCCTTCGCAACATCATTGAAGATAGCGACTTCCTGCAGTTGTCTCTTATTTTTTTTCTCAGGACCCGTGCCCTCATTCATGTCCAGGGGTGTTCCTTCTTAAATGAAACAGAAGCTCCAACTTTTTGCGTATTATCGCTTGATTTAGGTAAATCGGCAACCGGACAATTGACCTGAAACCTGCGAGTAATAGCCCTTACGTACCTTGAAACTTGTTGTGAAATCAACAGTTACGGGGTATTTTGGTAGAGACCGAGTACGGTCCCTTACTATGGGTCAATTAACTGACTTACCAACCAAGGAAAATGGGCTGGCCATGGGCGCATTTGGTGACCGGTTACGGCGTGAACGGGAGATGCGCGGCATCACCCTGGATGAAATCACTGAATCTACCAAAATTTCCCGCCGCCATCTTGAAGCGCTGGAGAACGAACGATTCGATCAACTTCCCGGTGGGGTTTTTGCCAAGGGGTTTGTACGGGCGTATGCCCACTTTCTGGGCATCGATGAAGACCAGGCAGTAGCCGATTACTCGGCCGCCAGCAATGAACAGCCAGAACCGGAAGACAAGTTTCCGCTGGAAATACATGAGGAGCCGAACCGCGAACTGAATCCGCGCCGATCTCCTGCCCCGTTGGTCTTTGCCATTGCGGCGTTGGTAGGTGTCCTTGTGGGCTACTTTTTCTGGCTTAAGTCCAAGCCGCACGGTACTGAAATAGCTCAGTCCACACATCAGGCCGCGGCTACCACAGAAACAACTTCGGCTGATGTTCCTGCGCAGGCGACAGCTCCATCTGAGCACGCAGCCGCTGCTCCAGCGCCAGAAGGTCCGGCAAGGCCGAAACAGACTCCTGCTGCTGCGGAGAAGAAGCCCGCAGAAAAAACATTCGTCATTCTGGTGAAAGCCAAGGAAGACGCCTGGGTCTCAATTGTGGCGGATGGGAAATCCGTAATGCAAAAGGTCCTGAGCGCTGACCGTAAGAAAAAAGTCAAGGCCGGGAAAGAAGTTGTTCTTAGAACGGGAAACGCCGGCGGAATTGATGTTTCCTTTAATGGGAAACCGCTGGGCGCTCTGGGCAATGAAAATGAACCACGTACCCTCACCTTTACTGCCGCTGGCCTAGTACAATAGCCCATAGATGCAATCTTGGCTGGCCGATAACATAGTCATCGGCCCACTTCACATTGCAAAATATTCCATTCGGTTGCGGTTTCGCCGGTTGTAACGCCAAACCGTTGTTCCCGGATGGATTCCTTAATTAACCTTCTTAGGACGGTATCCTAAAAGTCCCAGACGGTTTAACGATATTCAGGAGGGAAAGTCCAGTGGCCTCACGCGAGAAATTTTTATTTACGTCCGAGTCAGTCACGGAAGGGCATCCGGATAAAATTGCCGATCAGATTTCAGATGCGATCCTTGACGCCTGCATCGCAGAAGATCCTTACAGCCGCGTGGCCTGTGAAACGCTCACCGCCACCGGCCTGGTGGTGATCGCCGGTGAAATTACCACCAAGACTTATGTCGATTTCCAGAAAGTTGTGCGCGGCGTTGTGCAATCCATCGGTTATGACAATGCGCTTTATGGTTTTGATTCCAATACCTGCGCCGTAATCTCCAGCATCAACAAGCAGTCAGGCGATATCGCCATGGGCGTGGACACAGGCGGAGCCGGCGACCAGGGCATGATGTTCGGCTATGCGTCAAATGAGACCGAAAACTACATGCCGGCGGCAATTGATCTAGCGCACAAGCTTTGCCTTCGCCTTACTGAAGTCCGCAAGAATGGAACGCTTCCTTACCTCCGGCCTGACGGCAAATCCCAGGTTACGGTTGAATACGGCGCCAACCACAAGCCGCGCCGCGTGGATGCGGTGGTGATCTCCACTCAACATGCTGACTCAGTTGATAACGAAACATTGCGCTCAGACATCATGCAGCACGTAATTCAGGCCGCTCTTCCTTCCCACCTGCTTGACGCTGATACCAAATATCACATTAATCCAACGGGCCGTTTTGTGATTGGCGGGCCCATGGGCGATACCGGCCTGACCGGCCGCAAGATCATTGTTGATTCGTACGGCGGCATGGGACGGCACGGTGGTGGCGCTTTCAGCGGCAAAGATCCGACCAAAGTTGACCGCTCTGCCTGCTACATGTGCCGCTACATCGCCAAGAACATTGTTGCTTCAGGCCTTGCCGACCGTTGCGAGGTGCAGTTGGCCTACGCTATTGGCGTGGCCGAGCCTGTCAGCGTGCTGGTGGATACCTTTGACACCGGCAAAGTGAGTGAAGAAAAACTCGAGCAGCTTGTCCGGGAAAACTTCCAGCTTACGCCCAGAGGGATCATTGATTCGCTGAAGCTGCGGCGGCCGATCTACAAGAAGACCGCGGCTTACGGGCACTTTGGACGCAAAGATCCTGACTTTACCTGGGAAGCCACGGACAAGGCTGCCGAACTGCGAGAGCAAGCTACAGGCAAGGCTGAGTCGAAAGCCAGCGTCGGCGCGAACCGTTAAACGGGCACAAAGCCGGTAAGCTCGGGGTGGGGCTTTAGAGACTGCGGAAAACGCAGTTCTGAAGGCCTGCTCCACCGAGTTTTAAGCGGAATGTAACCGCGCAAGATTTTAAATGTATGCCGAACAAGGCAGCGAAACAGGAGAACATGGCGACTACGACCGTTACGCAAACCTCATTTGATATCAAGAGCCTTGAACTGGCTGATCTGGGCAAGCGCCGCATTGAGTGGGCCAACCAGTCGATGCCTGTCTTGCAGAGCATCCGCAAGGATTTCATCAAGAACCAGCCGCTGAAGGGCATGCGCGTCTCGGCCTGCCTGCACGTCACTACGGAAACCGCCAACCTCGCAATCACGCTCCGCGATGGAGGCGCCGACGTGGTGCTCTGCGCCTCCAATCCGCTCTCCACGCAGGATGACGTCGCAGCTGCGCTGGTCCGGGATTACAACATCTCTGTCCATGCCATCAAGGGCGAGGACAACGACAGCTATTACAAGCACATTCTTTCGGCGCTCGATCACAAGCCGCACATGACCATGGACGACGGCGCTGATCTGGTTTCCACGGCCCTTACCAAACGCCAGGATGTGGTGGATGGAATCATTGCCGGCACGGAAGAGACGACAACAGGGGTGATTCGCCTGCGAGCGATGGCCAAAGACGGCCAGCTTCGTTATCCGATCATCGCCGTAAATGACGCGCTTACCAAGCACATGTTTGACAATCGCTATGGCACCGGCCAGTCCACCATGGATGGCGTGATCCGCTGCACCAACTCGCTGGTTGCCGGATCCAAGTTCGTGATCGCCGGCTATGGCTGGTGCGGACGCGGTTTGGCTTCCCGCGCGCGCGGCATGGGCGCAGATGTGATCGTAACCGAGATTGACCCCACCAAGGCGATTGAAGCCGTGATGGATGGTTACCGCGTGATGACAATGCCGGAAGCGGCGAAGATCGGCGATATTTTTGTGACCGTTACCGGCAACAAAAACGTGATCAGCCGCGAACACTTTGATCTGATGAAGAACGGCGCTGTGGTGGCAAACTCCGGCCACTTCAACGTTGAGATCGACATTCCCGCGCTGGAAAAAATGTCTTCCGCCAAGCGCCAGACCCGCGACTTTGTGGATGAATACGCCATGAAGGACGGCCGCAAGATTTATCTGCTGGGAGAAGGCCGCTTGATTAACCTGGCCGCCGCTGAAGGCCATCCGGCGTCAGTGATGGATATGAGCTTTGCCAACCAGGCCCTTTCGGCGGAGTATCTGGTGAAGAACCATCAGTCGCTGGAAAAGAAAGTTTACGCAGTGCCGGAAGAACTGGATAAGCGCGTGGCGCGGCTCAAGCTGGAATCGATGGGCGTGAAGATCGACAAGCTCACCGCCGAGCAGGAAGAATATCTGGCGAGCTGGAACGAGGGAACGTAGCAATTAGCCAAAGACAAAATTTACAAACGGCGGCTCAATGGGGTCGCCGTTTTTGCTTACGGATCTTTGGCCTGCGGGAGGCCTATTTGCTCAGAATTCCCCTTGCTCTTTCCGATCTGACTCATATCACAATGCTGATGGTTCAAGATTTGTCCCAGGCACTCCAGGTAGTCGTTTGTAGTTGGTCGCGAGCTGGGCGCGGTCTTCAGCGTGCCGCCATCCACCAGCGGAGGACCGGACGTATTTTTGACATCGATCTCTGCGAATGGCTCGCCAAGCAAACTATCGCTTTCGACCGTAACCACGGCATCGGATGGAATGCGTAGGTCGTAGTTCGTTTGCAGCAGCATTTCTACTTCGGCAGGGTGCTCACGCAAATCCGGCCGCACCCGGACTCTCGTAACACTTCCCACCCGTACCCCTGCGACATTCACAGACGCACCCTGGCGCAGCCCTCTGGCGTCAGCAAAATGCGCCTCCAGGTGAAGGCGATAAGAGGAGTGCCTTCCCGCAGCAGCCCAGAGGATGACTGTTATTCCACCAACCAGAATGATCGCAGCTAGTTGCGGCCTCATCACAAATGGTCCCACACCGAAGAAGCATACCTCAGGCTAGGTGCATAGGGCCAAGGTTTTTTGGCAGGCAACTTCCGCGGAAGCAAAATAGCTTTCATCTATGGTTTAACTGATTTGTATGACTTCCCGTCTTTCCTTGCGACAGCAGGGTTCATCGGGCTGGGTGCAACGGTGTTGCCGGCGCAGTCAAGTTCCGTCCCCGCGCACCCAGCAGTTTCATCCTCGCAAACCAATCCTCAAGAGCTGTCCGCAATGCCGCTGGCAATTGCGCACGGTGCTGGCGCGTCAGTGGAACCTCAAAAAGGTACTTACCTCCATCGCTGGACCGGGGCAGATGGACAGCCGTTCGTGATACTAAATCGCGTTCAGCAGGAACCAAGACTTCAAGAACGGCAAATGATCGAGAAAAAATTCAATGCCTGGTCAGGGCCGCAGGCAAATGAAAAAATCAATAGGTCTGTTCCAGGCGAAGCCTTGAAGAGAGCGGAACAAGCTCGAAAAGACGCCGCCGGCCTCGCCAGCGCCAACTCGCCAAATTTTCAACCGCCAAAGGGGGATGAGTCGGACCATCCAATGGAATTGGCGAACCGGGCGCGTGAAATTGCGCTCCGGCTGGCCCAAGCTCAGGCATCAAAGTAATCTCCACCAGAATGTTTTTGGGGTCTGATGGTGCCGGACTCCCTATCCCTTCATAGAAGCTGGCGGTTGCTTCTTCAGCGTCCGCGCTGGAACCACCCCACCCTGCTATACTTCCGCCGCTATGAAACGCTCAATTGCTTTGTTGGCTCTTGCTTTACTGCTTTTCATTCCTGCAAAAGCGCAGTCTCCAGCCTCGGCGCCAGCCACAATTGTGAAAGCTGCGCACATTCTTGACGTAAAGACAGGCAAGTATCTTGATGGGCAGGCAGTGCTGGTGCGTGGGGAAGATATCGAGGCAATTGGCGCGCTGGCTGAGCTGCAGAAGCAGGCGCCCGAAGCCGGCGTGATCGACCTGGGTGGAGCAACGCTTCTGCCCGGGCTGATCGACTGCCACACGCACCTCCTGCAAAACTACGACCGGAAATATGGCGGCGATGATCCCAACATGGCGCTCACGGTTTCCGGCATGAGCACCGCTTCGCGCGCTCTGCTGGGCGCCCGGACTGGCCGCGAGGACCTGGAGGCCGGCATCACTGCGGTCCGCGACCTCGGCAACTCGGGCCGGAATGGTGATGTGGCGTTGCGCGACGCAATCCGCGCCGATTGGGTGCTGGGACCGCGGATGGCTGTGAGCACGCGCGCTCTCTCTGCCGCCGGAGGACAGTTCGGCAGGTTGCAACCGGCCGCCCAAGCGCTGGTGGCGCAGGAATACGCCGTGGTGGCAACTCCAGATGAAGCGCGGGCAGCGGTGCAGCAGGCGTTCTATGATGGCGCCGACCTTATCAAGGTGATCGTCAACACCGGTCCGCGCGTGATTGCGCCAGACACCATGAAAGCGATTGTCGAAGAAGCGCACCGCGTTCATAAAAAAGTGGCGGCACACGCCATCGGCGATGATGCGACGCGCACAGCCGCGGACGCTGGCGTCGATTCCATCGAGCACGGGTACATCATCCCGGATGATGCCCTGAAAACCATGGCGGCCAGGCATATCTACCTTGTGCCGACGGACTATCCTGCTGACTTCTATCTCATGTTCGGGACCAGTGCTCCGGCGAATCCGGAAGGACAGAAACGGAGGGAGACCGGCGCAAAACGATTTGCCCAGGGCAACCAGGACCGGCTGCGCCGCGCCCTTGCTGCCGGCGTTCCCATTGCTTTTGGCTCCGATGAATACTATGACGTCGCCGGCCTCACACGCGGCCAGGCCAGCCTGAAACCCTTTGAGGCGTATGCGCAGTCGGGAATGACGCCGCTTCAGATCATCCGGGCCGCCACCATCAACGGCGCGGATTTGATCGGCGCCGAGCACCTGGGCAGCATTGAAAAAAACAAGGCCGCGGACCTGATTGCCGTGAACGGCGATCCGCTCACCGACATTACATTGCTGGAGAAAGTTCAGTTCGTAATGCTTCACGGAAGAGTAGTTAGAAATGACTTAAAGAAGTGAGCTGGCCTGTCTTTCTTTTAACAATCGCCGCGGCTTTGAACGCGTAAACTGTGCGTAGGGAACTCTGTGCCTTAAAGCGGGTTCTAATCCTTTCGTAACCCTGTTTAACCAGTGTGTTCACCTGTTTGACGTGAGCTGTTTGAGGTGTTACGGTCAAGAGTTAACTGATAGAGGCGGTTGACTTTGCGATGACGAATTTAATTTCTCTGGTGGCCCTGATTATTGGCGGGGAGATCATTAACCTCATACGGCAGACCGGCGCCGTAGCGCAGGTTGTTCTCGTCATTCTTCTTATCTTCAGCATTCTCTCCTGGTCAGTAATTCTTGCCAAATGGGGATCGCTCAGGCGAGCGCGAGCTCAGAGCGGGCGCTTCCTGCGCGCCTTCCGCAAAGCGCAGCGGCTGCAGGATATGGCCGCCATCTCTGACCAGTTTAAGCCCAGCCCGCTGGTGGCCGTCTTTGATAATGCCTATGACGAGCTTCGCCGCCAGGGTGATTCCAACATTACGGCGGTGCAGCGCGCAGCGCAGATTGCAAGCTCTGAAGAGCTTACCCGGCTGGAGCGCAAGCTGCCTTTGCTGGCGACCACCGGCGCTGTCTCGCCGTTCATTGGATTGTTTGGCACGGTGTGGGGCATTATTGACGCGTTCAACGGACTGGGCATGGAAGGCTCCGCCACGTTGCGCGCGGTTGCGCCGGGAATTTCTGAAGCGCTCATCACCACGGCCTTTGGCCTCTTTGCCGCCATTCCGGCTGTGATTGCCTACAACCAGTTCACCCACCAACTGCGCGAGTTTGGCGCGCGCATGGACGACTTTACCATGGAGCTGCTGAACTTTATTGAGCGGACTATTGGAGTGCCCACGGGAGTGCGCTGATGGCATTCACCACCAAAAATGGCCGGACTGAAACTTCGCTTTCAGAAATCAACATCACTCCGTTTGTTGATGTGGTGCTGGTGCTGCTGATCATTTTTATGGTCACTGCGCCGGTGCTGCAGTCAGGCATTGAGGTCACGGTTCCCAAGACAAAAGTAGTCAAAGAAATTTCCGAAGAGCGGGTGCAGATCATCATCACGAAAACGCAGGAAGTTTACATTGACAACGAACACGTGCGGCTGGACCAGATTGCCGATGCGTTACACAAGAAATTTCGCGATCCGCGCGGCCAGTCGGTGTATGTGAGGGCAGATGAAAACGTGGCTTTTGGCGCGTTTGCCACGGTGATGAGCGCGGTGAAGACTGCGGGAATCACGAACGTGAGCATTGTGACGGAACCGATTCAAGAAGGGAAGAAGTAGGTTTTGCCGCGGATTTGCGCAGATGAGCGCAGATTTGTGTTGGGTGTTTGTGTGGTCAGGCGTTTTTTTATCGCAAGCGGGGCGCCTGCGATCTACGCATTTTTGCTGGTTGCTAGCTGCTAATTGCTAAAAAATGGCATACGTCAGAGCCAACATGTTTTATGAGCATGAGTCTTGGAAGAAGCCTCTGCTCGTCTCCGTGGGCTTCCACGGATTTCTGGTGCTGGCGTTTTTTGGAACGAGTTTCATCCTAAGCCTGCATGGGACCTCAAACTGGGGCCACAATCAGGGAGATGCCGTGGAAGCGCAGTTGGTAAGCAGCGCAGCGATTCCGATTCCGCATCCCGTGCAGTCGCAGAACATTGTGGCCAATGAGAGCAAGGGCGTAACCCAGTCAATCCCACAGCCCAAGCCGGTTGAGAACGATGAGGGCATCCCGATCAAGGGCAAGGTGCCAGTCAAGAAGATTGATAAGCCAGTCCCGCAGAACCACGTGCAGCCACGGCCCGTTCCCACGCCTGTGGATACGGCCGTACCGAACGGAGAAGGCGGTCCGGTAACCGGTCCTTACGGAAACTTTGCCGCACCCAATACCAAGGGCGGCTTCAGCGTACAAGACGCTGCATTCGGCGATAAGTATGGCTGGTACATTGACGTGATTCGGCGGAAAGTGCAAGCAAACTGGCTGACGTATGAGATTGATCCGCACATTATTGCCCCGCATCGCGCTTTTATTGAGTTTGACGTGAAGCGCGACGGCAGCCCGGCCAACGTGCAACTGGCGCAGTCGAGCGGCGTGCCCTCGCTTGACCAGTCTGCAATCCGGGCGGTCCAGCGCATTGATGGCTTTGGGCCGCTGCCGGAAGGCAGCGTGCTGCATGTAGAGTTTTGGTTTGATCATCCCCCTAAATAGGCGAATTCATGCATCGAGTGAAAACTACGGTCTTCGCGCTCTCTCTTCTTACGCTGACATTTTTTGCTTACACACCGCGCGCCACGGCCCAAGGCACCGTGAAACTGGAAATCAACATGGGCCAGGAACGGCCGCGGATTGCCGTGCCTGACTTCAAGACGGCTACGGGCGATCCGCAGTCGGCGCCGCTGAACACGGTGTTTAACCAGACCCTGTGGAACGACCTGGACAACGCCGGAATTTTTGACATGGTGGCCAAGAGCTTCTATCCGGCACAGCAGCCGGGACAGCCGCAGGAGTTGAACGCGAAGTCCTGGGGCGATCCGCCGCCGAATGCCGGTGTGATCACCTTCGGCAACCTCGGGGTGAACAGCGGCAAAGTTGAGGTCCAGGGCTGGCTCTATGACGTAAAAAACCCCGGCGCGCCGCAGATCCTGGGCAAGCAATATAGAGAAGATGCAACGCCGGACAATGCGCGGCTCATCGCACACCGCTTTGCCGATGAGATCATCGCGCGGCTGGGCGGCGGGATCAACGGCATCGCTGAGAGCCAGATTTATTTTGTAAGCACGCGCAGCGGCACCAAAGAAATCTGGTCAATGGACTATGACGGCGCCAACCAGAAACAGGTCACCAGGCTGGGATCGCTGGCGCTCTCACCGCGGATTTCGCCCGATGGATCGCGGCTGGCGTTCAGTGGGCTGACGAAGGAATCCTGGCAAATCATGATGTACTCCATGGACCTGAACCGCACGGTGGCCTTCCCGCGCTACAGTGGCGATAATTTTTCTCCCGCATGGTCGTCCGATGGAACTAAAATCGCTTTTTCATCTTCCATGCATAGCGGGCTATCGGAAATTTTTGTTGCCGATGCCTCAGGCGCGAACGCGCGCAGGTTGAGCACCGGCAAAGGCGACGTGTCGCCGGTCTTTAATCCAAAGACCAACGGCCAGATTGCCTGGGTGAGCGGGCGGACTGGACTACCGCAGATCTACGTAATGGACGCGGACGGCAGTAACGTGCAAAAAATGACTGACCAGGGCTATGCTGTTTCTCCAGCCTGGTCCCCCAACGGGTTGTTGCTCGCCTTTTCCTGGGTACGAAAGTACGGGCCTGGAATTTTAGGCGGAGAAGACATTTATCTGATGGATATCGCATCACGACAGATCGTACAATTAACCCACGACGGCGGAAGAAACGACTTTCCGTCGTGGTCCCCAGACGGGCGGCATATTGTCTTTCAATCCAATCGTAGTGGCACAGAGCAGATCTGGAGCGTGCTGGCAGATGGCACGCACCTGCAGCAGCTTACTCGCCAGGGCAGGAACAGCCAGCCCAACTGGAGCTTTAAATAGATTCATTTGTACCGGGGCACGAATAAAAAACTGTTTTCATTTTTTTGGAGGACATGAGGTGAACTACAGCAAGAGACATTGGAGTTTAATACTGGGGATGCTGGCCGCATTGCTGTTGGTCAGCGGTTGTCACACGGGAAAGACACCCCCACCCCCGCCACCGCCGAAGCCGGCGCCCACTGCCACTCTTTCGGCTAACCCGAATTCCATTCAGCGCGGGCAGTCCGCTACGCTTACCTGGAGCACGGAAAACGCAACTGATGTCGCCCTGGACGGCAACAAAGTTGATCCCAGCGGCTCACAAACGGTCTCTCCGACCGAAACCACAACGTATCATCTCACCGCCAAGGGCGCGGGTGGAACGCAGGAAGCCACAGCGCAAGTCTCCGTCATCGCGCCAACGCCAACGCCTACGCCCACACCCGCTCCAGCGCCAACCGTTACTGATGATCAGCTCTTCGCTCAGAACATCACAGACGTCTATTTCGACTATGACAAATCTGATCTGCGTCCAGACGGGCAACAGATGCTGGCTAGGGCAGCCCAGATGATCAAGCAGAAAGGCTGGAGGGTCCAGATTGAAGGCAACTGTGACGAGCGTGGTTCCACCGAATACAACCTGGCTCTGGGTGAGCGCCGCGCAGATTCCGCCAAGCAAGCTCTGATTCAGGGCGGCGTGGGCGCAGACTCCATCAAGACCATCAGCTACGGCAAAGAAAAACCGCAATGCACTGAATCCAACGAGGATTGCTGGCAGAAGAACCGCCGCGATCACTTTACCTTGTTACACTAACCTCAGGCAGCCGGGCGGGCTTTCCCCGTCCGGCTTGTCAACTTAGGTTCGTGCCTTAAGCTTTGGTTAGAAGTTTCCCATTTCTAGTGCAAACTGAACGTAGCGCCCTCTCGTCTTAAATAAAGAAAATTTCTGCAGGATCGGCAGCTATTCTGCATCTAAAGAGTTAAAGCCTATGAAGAAACAAATTCTTACTGTCGTGTTCGCACTGCTCCTGTTCGCCATGACCGGCCCTCAGAGCGCACGCGCAGCAGATACCAAGTCGCAGCTCATTCAGATCCAGACCCAGCTCCAGCTCATGCAGGACAACATGGAGCGCATGCGTACCACCTTTGACGAGCGCATGGGCGTGATGAAAGACCTGTTGACGCAGCAGATTGATAACGTCAACAAAATGGGCACCACGGTCCAGAACCTGCAAAAGACCCTGAGCCAGCAAACCACCGATGCCGGCAGCAAGGTCGACCAGATTTCCGGCCAGGTGCAGGCGCTGCACGATGCTGTGGACGAACTCAAGGCGCGTCTGGCCAAGGTGAGCAAGCAGCTTGATGATATGCAGGCGGCGCAGCAGAACATGCCAAATCAGCCGCTGGTTGGGCAGCCAGGAGCAGGCTCGCCGGGCGTGAATGCTGCTTCCACCGCGCCACCGGCTGACCAGCTCTATAACGACGGCCTGCGCGACTACAACGCCAACAAGAATGACCTGGCCACCCAGGAATTCACGCAGTATCTGCAGGTCTATGGCAATACTGATCTCGCCGGCAACGCGCAGTTCTATCTCGGTGAGATTGCCTATCGCCAGGGAAATTTCAATGGTGCAGTGCAGGCTTACAACAAAGTGCTCGATCAATATCCGGGCGGAAACAAGACTGCCGCGGCGCAGTTGAAGAAAGCTTATGCTCTGCTGGAACTTGGCCAGCGTGAAGCCGGCATACAGGAGTTGCGGAGCCTGATCAGCCGTTATCCAAAAGCCCCTGAGGCTTTGCAGGCCCGGGAACGTCTTACAAAACTGGGGGCTGCCGGCGCAGCCTCCCGGCCGCCTCGCCCTTCACCCAGCCATCACTAGGTTTTTCTGAAACCTCAAGCGCAGCGAGAGGCCATATCACTACGAAATTTTTTGGCACACGGCTTCTTTGCTGCCGGAGCTTTTTTGATCGTATTCCACCAGGGCTGATCACTTCGCTTCCTTCACCTTCAGGTCCAGTCCCAGCTTGCGCAGGCAATAGCGAATTTCCTGCGCTACCTCCGTCACCCGCATTCCTTCCTGCACCATCAGCTTGCATGAGATCGCCGTGCGG
Source organism: Candidatus Angelobacter sp. (assembly GCA_035279585.1). GTDB lineage: Bacteria > Acidobacteriota > Terriglobia > Terriglobales > Acidobacteriaceae > Angelobacter. Next base: position 18,771 of record DATEHN010000040.1, read on the forward strand.
CTCTGCGTGCCTGGGCCAAGATCGTAGTTCACCCGGCAATACTGGCATTCTTCATTCCAGCAGAATTTTCCATAGGAAACGTCTTCAGGAGAGAGATACTGCAGGGCGCGCAACAGCATGTTGCCGGCGGGGACTTCAAATTCTTTCTCGCCAATCGTGATCTTTACCAGCTTGTCATACGGGCGATACATCGGCCCCGGATTAGACATGCTTCGATTCTAAACGATAAAAAGCGGCCGCCCATCCCCATTCATCACCGATTTCGGTGAACAGGAAACAGGCAGCCGCTCTTTGCATCGCTCTTCCCCGCAGTGCCAGAGGAGGATCCAATCCCCATAGATCGCTCACCCCACTAGTGCCAACCGCTCAGATAAAGCATTAGAGCCGTTATGCCAATAAAAACCCGGGCGGAGGAAAAAGTTGCGACGTGGATTGAATCGACAAAGCCTCAGCGGGGCTGCCCACGACGAATAATTTCCATCCAACCCATCATGAAACAACCAACGGATCAACACGAACGCAATGAAGACAAGAAGAAGCCGGAAGAAAACCCCTCTCGCGGCATCGACCCACGACCAGAAGAGAAGGAAATGGAGGTCGTGGACCTGGATCCCGGCCATCGTCAGAAGGGAAACCAGAACCAGAAGAAGGATGACGATTTGGCTGCTTGAGCGGCTTGGCAGTCGTGGGCCGGCAAGTTCCGCCTGAAGCCAGCGCCAGATTACCGCTTGCGTAATTTAATTTGTTTAGCTGGCGCCAACGCTCTTTCTAAAGGCCGTCCCTCTCTCAGCTTGCCCAGCGCCAGGTGAACGGAGTTTGGGCCATGAACGTCGTACATTTGTGCGAGCGTGAAATGGTCCTGTCGCGTCAGCGTATAGCCGTGATGCAGTTTTACCAGAACTTCATGTTCGGCATCGTTCCATTTCGCGCGTTGTGGGCTCATGCAATCTCCAGAAAGGGCGCTCTAGGGTACTGCTCATTTCCCAAATTACCCATTTACCAAATCTATCTCAGCTCTTCCATAATCTGGTCCAGCGCCTCGCGTGATGGCCGCACAACTTCCTGCGGCAGGCGGGCCAGCGAATTTTCAGTCAAATTCAACTGCTCAATAAAGCTGGGCGCAGTGGTGTTCACGTAGAAGACGCCGGTCAATATCTCGTCTTCTTCATGCGCTTCAGCCAGCAGGCGCAGGGCGCCAACTTTGTCTGTGGCGTCGTAGTCGCGAGCTAGCTTTTTCAAGCGGAGCTGTGATCCATCGTGCATGTACACGGTAGCAGTGGTGCCGGGATAGTAGTCCACATCAATGTTCTCAAAGGCCGGCACAAAGCCTACTTCCTGGATCGGCTCTTCATGGTCTTTGGAATACTTGTAAGACTTGGTTGAGCCTTCATGATCGTTGAAGGTCACGCAGGGCGAAATCACATCAAGCATCACGGTGCCGCGATGCGCAATCGCGGCCTTCAGCAGCGTGTGTAGCTGCTTCTTGTCGCCGGAGAAGGAGCGTGCAACAAACGTTGCGCCCAATTGGATCGCCAGAGCGCAGGTATCGATTGGCGGCAGATCGTTAATCACCCCAGTCTTGAGCTTTGATCCAACATCCGCCGTGGCGGAGAACTGTCCTTTGGTCAGGCCGTAAACGCCGTTGTCTTCAATGATGTAAATCACCGGCAGATTGCGTCGCATCAGGTGCACGAACTGCCCAATGCCGATGGACGCCGTGTCGCCATCGCCGGAGATGCCGATCATCAGGAGCTTCTGGTTGGCCAGCGCAGCGCCCGTGGCTACGGAGGGCATGCGTCCATGCACGGAATTGAAACCGTGTGCGCGATTCAAGAAATACGCAGGCGTCTTGGATGAACAGCCAATGCCAGAAAGTTTGGCCACATTTTCCGGCTGAATGCCCATCTCGTACATGGCATCAACAATGCGCTCAGTGATGGCGTTATGGCCGCAGCCTGCGCACAGCGTGGTCTTGCTCCCGCGATAGTCGAGCACAGTCAACCCGATATGATTAGTTTTGGGCGTTGGCGTTGGAGTGGACGTGCCGGACATTACTTGGCCTCCTGGGAAACTATTGCATCGGTCACAGAACGCGCATCAATCGGCAGACCGTTGTAGTGGAGCACGCTGCGCAGCTTCGTTACCTGATCGGCGGCGATGTCAAGCTTTAAGAGCTGGAACATCTGCGCGTCGCGGTTCTGCTCCACCACGTAAATGCGATCATGGCCCTTGATAAATTGGTGCACGCTTTCAGTAAACGGGTAGGCGCGCACGCGAAGATAATCCATAGGCAAATTGTGTTCCCTGCGCAGTTGGTCGCAAGCCTCAGTCAGCGCCCAATGTGACGTGCCAAAAGCGATGATCCCGGTCTTCGATGTACCGCTGATCTCTTCCACCGGCGCGGGAACGTGCTTACGAGCAGTTTCAAACTTGCGCGCCAGCCGGTCCATATTGTTTACATAATCATTTGGTCGCTCGCTGTACTGCCCTTTTTCATTGTGGCCGCTGCCGCGGGTAAAGTACGCCGCCGCCGGATGGTTGGTGCCGGGCAGCGTGCGGTAAGGAATGCCATCCCCATCCACATCTTTATAGCGGGCAAAGCCGCCCAGCCGCTTCAGGTCTTCCGCGTCCAGCACTTTGCCGCGCGTGATCGGCTTCTCCGGATACTTGAACGGATGCGCCATCCAGTTGTTCATGCCCAGATCAAGATCAGAGAGCACAAAGACCGGAGTCTGGAATTGCTCTGCCAGATCAAAAGCGTCAATCGCCATGCTGAAGCATTCTTCCACAGACGATGGCAGCAGCAAAATGTGCTTGGTGTCTCCGTGGGAGAGGAAAGCGCAGAACAGCAAATCGCCCTGCATGGTGCGCGTGGGCAAACCGGTGGAAGGGCCAACGCGCTGAATATCAAAGAAGACGCCCGGAATCTCCGTGTAATACCCCATGCCCACAAATTCAGCCATGAGTGAAATTCCCGGCCCGGAAGTTGAAGTCATGGCACGTGCCCCGGTCCAGCCTGCGCCCAGCACCATGCCGGCAGCGGCCAACTCATCTTCTGCCTGCACCACGGCGAAGGTGGCTTTGCCGTCAGGCCCAATGCGATGCTCCTTCAAATACTCAATCAGCGTCTCCACCAGCGAACTTGAGGGCGTGATCGGATACCAGGTCACAACGGTGACGCCGGCAAACATGCAGCCCAGGGCTGCGGCGGTGTTGCCGTCCACAATGACCTTGCCCTGGTTTTCATTCATACGCTCCACCCAGTACGGGTCCTGCTTGGTGAAGGTGGCCAGCGCATAGTCGTATCCGGCGCGGATGGCGGCGGTATTCAGCTCCGCGGCCTTTTTCTTTTTAGCAAAGTGCTTGACCAGCGCCTTCTCTGATTCCTCGCGATCAATGCCCAGCAAGGCATCCACCACGCCGACATAGATCATATTTTTGACCAGCTTGCGCAGCTTGGCCTCAGGGCAGACCGGAGCCACCAGCTTGTCAAACGGCACGGGATAAAAGGTAATGTCGTTGCGCAGGCGCGAGAGATTCAACGGCTCGTCATAAACACAGGCAGCGCCGGGCTGGAGCGTCATTACATCTTCCTGTGCCGTTTCCGGGTTCATCGCCACCAGAAAATCAATTTCCTTTTTGCGCGCAATGTATCCATGCTTGCTGGCGCGGATGGTGTACCACGTGGGCAGGCCGGCAATGTTCGATGGGAACAGGTTCTTGCCGGAGACGGGAATGCCCATCTGAAAAATGCTGCGCAGCAGGACGGTATTCGCCGACTGCGAACCGGAGCCGTTGACCGTGGCCACCTGAATGCTGAAATCGTTGATTTTGCGGCCCGGTTGTGGCGTTTTGACCGCTTTTTCCTGTACACCAAGTTCGACTGTTGTCGCCATGAACCTTTCCTGAGCGGCTCTGTGCCGCAATTACTGTATGATTCTGCTCACGGGGCAATTCCTAATTATAAAACACATATCCTGCTTGCACGTTAGCAGAAGGGCGCAGCAGGGCTGCATATTACCGTATTTCAAGAGAACCAGAATGCCCGGCAAGACAGTTTCTAAAACCGAATATGGCAAGTTAAGCCTCGCCTGCACCGCATTGTTTATCCTGTTTACTTTGATATATCTGTACGAAACTCATTCTTCATCCAAGCCGCCTTTGATTCCAGATGTCTGGTATTACTCGTTTTGCCTGCTGGGATTTTTGACAGCGATAGTACTTGCCATCGTAGCCGGGTTTCGCGAATCTCGCTGGTGGTGGCTTGCCATTCTTCCCGCAGGCGGCTGTGGTTACGTGGTGATGCTCGTCCTGGTTTTCGCCATCGCATTCCGCAACGTGACGCCGTGGCATTAGGCACACAGCCCCCTGGGCGGGCTTTTAACTACTCTTATCTGAGTTCCAATCCGGCCTTCGGAAGATGTTCGATACGCACGACCGCGAATGGATAAACAGAGAGTGGTCGCCAGCAATATGTCTGGATGGCATTGATCACATCTCTTTAGGGACCGGCCAATATATTTTATGGGAGACATTGAATTGGTGATAGTTCGAATAGGACGCAATATATTGTCCGGCAATCGACATCGTGCGGCTGGGCACTGCCTGCTCGGCGGTTACCGTCTTTGGCATCCAGAATGTTTGTCCGTTAATCATCGCCGGAGCATAGTCCACGGACACCTCCAGCTCGCCTTCAAACAGAGGATTCTGGTATTCAAATTCAATCCGCAGCACGTTCATCGTTTCAGGGTCGATCCAGGCCTTGCCGCTGCCCTTGACGGCCGTCTTTCTGCCAAAGATCTCGCGATACAGGATTTCTTTCTGGCCTTTTTGGGTCCCAAGGCTGATGATCCACGCGGTCTTGCCCGCAAGCTTCTGCTTGCCATCCACCCTGTAATGGAAGAACTGGGAGTTTTCCGGGGAAAAGATTTCATCCAGGACTGAGCTGAAGCCTCCGCCAAAAAAGAATGGCCCTTTAAGCGGTTGGTCTGGCGGCGCGGGTTTGCCGTCAATGGTTTGTATCTTGCGGGATTCAGTAAACGCCCTGTCTTCTTCCTTGTGCTGTGTACCGCGGAAAGCCGATGTGATGACCGTCTCCTGGTGAACCCTACCGCCCATCAGCTCGCGCGAGATGATGGTCTCGTCGCAGATAAAATCAGGCAGGGAATGCTCAAACACTCTCACGTGTTCCTGGACCCGTGGCAAAATCTGCTCCAGCTTTGGCACAGCCTGAGCCAAGCTGCTGCAGCACAACGCGAGTTGGAGCAATCCCACAGCAAGCGCAGAGCCTGATCTCAAGGCAAACGTCCCCTGGCAATTAATTCCTGATAAATTGTATGCGTGAATATTATCCTCAATGCTGCTGAAGCGCGCGTGCTGGGCTCGCTGATTGAAAAAGACATCACTACCCCAGATTATTACCCGCTTTCATTGAATGCTCTGATCAACGCCTGTAACCAGAAGAACAATCGCGAGCCGGTCACGAACTATGACGAAGAGACCGTTCGCCTGGCGCTGCGCAACCTGAGCGATAAGGGCCTGGCCGGGACCGCCAGCGGCGCTGACAGTCGCGTGGCCAAGTACGAGCACAGGATACAGGAGTTCTTTAACTTCACCCGCCCGGAAACCGCGATCATGTGCGTGCTGCTGCTGCGTGGGCCGCAAACGCCCGGCGAGCTGCGCAGCCGCACCGAGCGCATGCACAAGTTTGAGCACCTGGACGACGTGCTTTCCGGCCTGCAGCAACTCATGCGCCGCGAGCCTCCGCTGGCCAAGGCGCTGGGCCGGCGGCCGGGAACCAAAGAAATTCGCTACGCCCACCTGCTTTCAGGCGATGTTGAGGCCTGGGAGCCTCCAACAGAGGCGGCGGGCGGCGGCGTTTCTGACGATAACGAACGACTGGCGCATCTGGAGGAGCAGGTTGCAGCGCTGCAAAAAGAAGTCGCCGAGCTAAAGCAGCAGATGGCGGAGTTCAAAAGACAGTTTGAATGAAACAGAATCTCACTACGGATGAACCACGTAAGATTGAGTTTCGATTTCACGCCATTTCGGCGATCCTTGGCGACTCCATAAGGCCCTAATCCTTCAGAACTGAGCTAAGAACCTTATTCACTTAAGGGCTGTTTCAGCAAAGAATCTCAGCTAAATTTCTCAAACAATCTCTCGGGGAAGCCCCTGCTTCCATTGCAATGGAGGCAAGGGAGAGGAGTACAGCGTGAAGCACGGCATTGCTTGCGTGATGGTTGTAGCAGTTTTGGCCGTGTCTGGCTTTGCGGCCGACGAGCGGCCTGTGCCGGATTCGCCTGATGTGGCTGCAAAAGCCACTACTGCGGAGAACCGCGAGCAGCCGCCGACTTCACCGCTGCCGGCAGCGCCAGTGCACGCTGCCAATCCGGCACCAGCAGCTTTGCCTGCTGCGCCCAGCGCTCTCATTAAGTTAAAGCAGCGCCCTGAAACCCACAGATTCTTTGACATGAAAAACACGTTCGCGCTCAGTGCAGTGGCAGTCTCACTCACGGCAGATGCCCTTTCCACGCAGAAAGGGCTGGCGCAGCCCGGGTTTTATGAGATGAACCCGCTGGCGCGGCCTTTTGTCCAGACACGCACCGGCGCAGCCGTATATTCAGCCGGCAGCCTGGGCATGGTGGTGGGAAGCATGTACCTCGCGCACCGCACTCATCATCACAAGCTGGAACGCATCATGCCGTTTGCTGTTGCAGGCTGGGAAGGCCTGTTGAGCATCCGCAATTATCACGTGATCGCGCTCAAGACAAGGTAAGCAGCCCTTTATTGCTTTTCACTTTGTTGCTTGTCCGCGCTCTCATCCAAGCGGAATGGCACCAAAACCGTGCCTTCTACTTCAACTGCCTTGCCACCTGCCTCAAACGGCTTGTACGCCCACTGCTTCACGGCCTCAATAGCTGGCGGAAGCAGCGCGCTACGCCCGCTTACAGCATCTACGTTCGTCACCTTGCCTTGCTTGTCGACACGGACATAGAGCACAACGTCACCCTGAATGCGCTGGCTCTTCGCCATTTCAGGATATTGCGGGTCGACCCGGTTGACGAGCATTCCTTCCAGCTGGTAACTGCCCACCTGAAACGGCCTGGATTCAGGCACGCCCGTAGCAGGCAGCATGGCAACAACGCTGATCGTCCCTTTGATGGATGGAATATTGTTCGAGCCAAAAAACCGGTAGGCAATCAACGCGGTGGTCTCAAAGCGAACAGGAGAGTCATTCACAAGATAGGGGCGGTATTTCCACTGTTTCACTGCATCCAGCGATGGCTCCGCAAAAGCGGGATGGCCCATCTTTACCTTCGCGTCCGTTACATTGCCCTGTTCATCAACCTGCAGGCTGACGAGTTCATTGTTCTGGATCTGATTTACAATGCCTGTTTCAGGGTATTGCGGAACCACTCTTTCGACGAGCAGCTTATCGGCCTCAGCCGGTGAAAGTTGTACCACGGAAGGAGAAACGTTGTCAGTGGACTGCTGTGCCACACAAGCCACAGCAACAATTGCCATGCATAAAACGTACTTAGCTTTCATAGCTGGATATGCTCGAACAGGACGTGAAAAGTGTCAAGAGCTTTTGCGCAGCAATACTTCTCTTCTGGATTAGTAGCATTTTTAGAATAGGCTTAGCTGGAAATTACTCAGACCAAAGCCTATAAATAAAGGCAGACGGCACAACTCAATCGTCTCTATCCTGCTGGTACTTACAACAGCGCTCCGCTCTTAAGTTGACGCCATCTCCTTGATGAACTCAGATATTCTTCGCCTCATCCCCGGCCTTAGCCCCGGGCCTTCACCGCGGCGCGCCACCAGATGATATGCCTGCAACTGGTCATCGCGAAATGCGGGTACGCCTCCCCACAGAAATAAACGGAAGATGCGGTAGAGCTTTTCTCCCCAGCGCTCAACAATTTCCTGCCGATGGAGATCGAGCCTCCGTGCCCAGTTGAGCATGGTGAGTTCGTAGTCGTGCGATTCTTCCTTGACTTCAATAATGTTGAAGCCATAGTTGAGGCCTTCCTTGACCACGTCTTGCAGGCACATACAACTGTGTGCGCCCTGCCAGATGTAACGTCGCGTGAACTCAGCGAGCGAGTATTTTTCCTTGCTTGCCGATCCATCAAGGTAGATCAGGCCTCCCGGTTTCAGGCATTTCCATACGCGTTCAAAAAACCTGCGATATTCCGGCATGTGCTCAATCACGCCGTAGGTCACAATGGCGTCAAAAGGCTCGTTTGGTTTGTAGGTGAAAAAATCTTCCAGGATGATGGTGGCATCAAGCTTTTTGCGCTGGATCAGCTCCTGTATATAGTCATATGAATTCTGAAACAGCGTCACGCCGGTGACCTTCACGCCGCGCGGGCAAAAGTGTTCAAACGTTCCACCCCATCCTGCACCGATATCCAGCAGACGCATTCCCGGGCGCAACTGCAGCTCCTCATAAGTCTTCTCCAGCTTGCGCGCGGCCGCCTTCTCCAGCAGTTCATCATCATGGTCGAACAAACAGTGCGAGTAGAACCGCGCATAGGAATCAAGAAAATAGAAATAGAAATCATTGCCAAACGTGTAATGGCGATCGATGACTTTTTTGTGCGCGCGTGAGGTCGGGGTGAGAAACAGGTCGCTAAAGAAGCGCAGCCGCGAAACCAGGCGCATCCGCTCAGCAAATTGCTTGCGTACGTCAAGAATGGCCAGCATATCGCCATCAAGGTCAAGATCGCCGTTTATATAGGCTTCGCCCAGGGCAAGCTCATCAACGGCGTGCCGCAGCACTTGATCGCTATGCACGGTGATGCGGAAACGGGGAACGCCCTCACCGGTGGCAACAATGCGCCCCTTGGGCAGTTTGATTTCACCAGGGACATTCACCTCCTGAAAAAGCCGCTCAAACCAGCTTGGCGCAGCCGCCGGCGCCGGCATGGTATGCAGCGTTGCTACTGTTTTGGGCTGGGGCCATGGCTTTGGCTGAGTATGCATGGTTCTACCTTCTCCGGAAAGATTTCCGGCTCTCCTATACCAATAGATGAGACTATCGGCTGGGACGTTTACAGCAAGGCAGCGATACCAACGCCATTTTAATCCGCGAAAAGACGGCAGGATGAAATCTTTTCTGCGGCGGCGGTCGGCTTTGGCGCGTGCGAGGGGGCCGCTTTGGGATTGCGGAACCAAATGTTGTGCCAACCCCGCTTTGGCGTGCCGATCCGGAATTATCTACGGCCGCTTTGACGGCGCGGGGCCAGGCGCAAGAATCTCAGGCTCAATGGTGCGCACCTGGCTGCGGGTCACAAAGAAGACAGCGGCTGTCCAGGTGGGGAAAATGTCAAGACCGGGGACAAGCTCCGCAGCAAAAGTCGGCAAAAAGGCCCAGTGCCATCCCAAAATGTGGATAAGAAGAGCGCCGGTGAGCAGATCAAGCGCGGTATCCGCAGGTGTAACGGCGCCCAGGCCAAAGAGCGGCATGCCAACAATCTGAATGGCATCAGCAATAATGGCGACAAACCAGGCTTTGCGGTGCTCGCGCGAGGTAATGGTCTTAAGGAAATCAAACTTCAACATAACTCGCCCTCTCCTAAAAAGCATACGCGAAAGAGCAGCGGTTAGCTATGAGCAACTGCCGGCAGCTGCCATCCTGTCTTGCTTGACGTCACATCCTGAAAAACGATTTTGGGATATTTAAAAAGTAAACGCCAGGCCGCCACGCAGGGAACGCGCTGATTGCACCATATAAACGGTGCGGCCGTCCTGTCCCATTACGGGCAGGTAACCTTGCGCCAGCAGGTTGCGGATATCAAGCAGGGCGTCCATTTTGGCGGGGATCAAGGAGCCGCAAGGAATCGGCTGGCGAATAAAGATGCTTAGGTAGGGATCCATCTGGCCGGGGGAAGCATTGAAAGCGTCAACAGCGGAGAGGGCATTGCCGCTGGTCCACTTGTAAGAGGCGATCCAGCGAGTGCCGGAAGACGGGATGTAACCGGCAATCTTTGTGCCAACGGAATGCTGGCGGCTGTTGCTGAGCGACTGGGGCAGCGCCTGCCAGCTGGTGGGATCATCGGAGGCTGAGACCACCTGGCCGGTGGAGTAGTCGGCGGTGGCTGTGAGATCGTCTGAAATTTTGTGCTGCACCACCACGCGCATACCGGCCGCGCTTACGCCGGGAGCATAGCCGTAAGAAAACGTCCCGGAATAAACGTCGGGCAGAACATCGTCAGAGTAGCTGGTGGGATCGCCTGCGCCGGTGAGCACCAGGTTGTGAACGTGGTCTAGAAACGCAGCCACCTGCACGCTGGTATCGCCCATGCGCCGCGATACTGAAACCTCATGGTGCCCGGCACGCTCAACTTCCGGCGCGCCGTTGGTAAGGGCCATGCGCGGCCCGGATTCGCTCAGGTCAGCCGGAGCAGTATCAAAGCCCTTGGCTGTGCGCGTATCCGGCTCAGAGGTGGCATAGCGGTACTCCACCACCATGTTGGGCGAAAGATGCACGTCAACAGAGCCGTGAGGCCGGATGGCAGTAACGCGATTGGCAAACTCCATGGACTGGAGATCGGCGCCGTAATTCAAATCAATAATGCCAGCGAGACTCATGCTGTCAGAGCTGCTCATCTCCATGGCGGAAAAAGGAGAATTCTGAACGGCAGCGCCCGGGGCGGCAAAGTGGCGATAAGTGACGGTAAACGTGGGCCGGGAGCTATCGCCAAAATCATGCGAGTAAGAGGCGCGGAGAACGCCGGCGGGATCACCAGGAGAGGCATTGATATTGCCGTTAAAGGAAAGCGTTCCGGAAGAGAACAATGACTTTTCCAGGGCGAAAGCGGTGGTCATATCTCCGGCGCTGCCAAAGCCTCCGGCTTCAGCCCCGGCAATGAAGGCCACGCTGGCTTTCACCGGGCGGCTCTCACCTTGCTCCGAACCCAGGTGAGAGACAACCACGAGAGAATCGGGATCCTGGCTGTTCTTATCTTTTTCCAGCACGCGCAGAACCGGGCGATTGCCGGCCGAACGCAAGGTCCAGTGCCAATCATCAGGTTCATCTGCATTGGTGCGGCGCGGGGGCATAAGCTTAAGGGCATCAGTCAAGGTGTTCAGCGTGAGGTTGACGATGAGATGCGCGCCGGAACGCAGAACAACATCCTCCCGCAGCGAAGGCAGGAACGAAGCCGCCGTCACCTTTACCTGATAGGTGCCGGCGGGAAGATTACCGGCAACATAATAGCCGCGTGAATCGGTGAAGACCGTGGTGCCCACTTGAGCCGCGGAGACAAAGACCTGCACCACCGCACCCATCTGCGGTGAACCCGAAGAATCCTTGACGTAACCTGCAATCGCGCCAGCATTGGCCGCATGGACAGGCGCCCACGCCAGCAGGGTTATCAAGAGAAATCCGAGTTTGCGGGTCATATCCACCACCTCAATGAGTGGAGTCCCACTTGCTGCTCATTACTGGACGACGAACTTGGCCGTTGGTGAGATCGTTTGTCGAGAAACTTGATCGTTCACCTTTATGGTTACCTGGTAAACCCCGGGATCCAACTGGCTCAATGGGAGACTCTTGGCCAGGGTTACCTGTTCGCCAATATTGCCCATTTGCGCGGTCGTTTCCGTGAAGTCTACCACAGGCTTGTTGGTGGTGGTATTGACAATCTGGTATTCCACCGTGGCTGAGGGCTTGTTGGTTTTCTGGTCAAGGCCGAGATTATAAACCTGCATCCAGAAATTGACCTTGTCCTTTACTTTCTTGTCAAAGGCTGCCGGCTTGCCGTCAGCAGGCTGTACCTTGGGGACTACTTTGTTGGTGCCGATAACGAAGCTTCCAGTGCCGACTTCGCGTGAAGGAACGGCCTCCATGCGATCAGCCAGAATCAGGCTGGAAGAAGAGAGCTTTTCATCGCTGTAATTGGGCACCGTATAGCTCTTGCTGAATACGCCGGTCTTGTCTCCGTTGACGTCCTTAACAACAACGTCAAGCCGGTAGAGGCCGGGCTTCATGGGCAGGGCCTTCCAATAGAGCGAGACATTATTGAGTTCTTTTTCCAGCAATTCCGCCGGGATATCTTTGTGCAGCGTATCTTCAAAGGTCTGCACGATCTGGCCGTTCAGCTTGGTCAACTGGCCGTATACATTGATCACTGCGCGCTGGACGCCATCCTTATTGGTGAACACAAGGTTGCGCAACGGCACCTGCAAAGTGACCGGGACCAGCACCGTGTCAGGATCGAGTTTGACAAAATCAACCTGCACATCGAATGGCAGCAGGTTGGTGCGGAAGCGATGGGTGACGATTTCGTTTTGCAGGTCGTTGTACTTAATGCCAGGAGCCCGGTTCAACTTGGCGAAAGTTTCCAGACGATCGAACTGCTTGGTGTTGTTGTTCTGGTTGAAGAAGCCTGCACCGAGATTTTCCAGCCCGCCATTGAAACGGTCTGCCTTGCTGGCCAGGCCCATCGATTCCATTTCAGTAAGGCCGGCGTTGGGGACATGCAAAAGAGCGTCCTTCTTGGAGCGGTCCAGGGTCATTTCATAAGAGCCGCTGCCAGTCTCATCAACAAACTCGATCTCAACTTCCTGGCCTATACCCTCCAGGTAGCGATAACGCCAAACCTCAAAAGGATAAGTTTCAGTTTCCCCGCCGCCTTCTTCTTCAGGACGCTGGTACGGCCCGCCCATGGGATGAGAGTCAATCGAGGTGGGCGGCCCATACATGATATAAATTCGTCCGCGATCAGTTTTCCAGCCCGGTATGCCCGCGGCAAAGTGCTCATTGGCGTAAGCAATGCGCCGATAGTGTTCTTCCTTGTACTCATTTTCCGCGGTGTCGGGAGTAGGATCGCGGCGCTGCCAGAAGGCTTCAATGAACTGGTCTCTTTCCGCGTTGGTGGTCAGCTTTTTGAAGGCGGAAAGCTCTTCATCGGTGATGATCCAGCGGACGTCTTCATCCAGCCACTTCTTGTAAACCCCGCCCAGTTTTTCGATGTTTGCTGCTTTTTCGTCTTTGCTGCGCGGACGTTTTAGAGGATCCTGTTGCGCTTGAGTACCAGACTGGTTCTGGGAACTGGTTGTTGCCGCCGGGGCTTTCTGGTTTGTCGTTTGAGCCGGAGATTTCTGGTCTTTTGCCTGATCAGATTCCTGTGCCTGAACAAAGAAACACCCACTAATTACGAAGATAACCAGTAAAAAGAAGTAATGAAAACGGGAATAATGGTACGACACCAGAGTACCTCCTTTAGAGAGTACAGGTATTTAGAATTTTATGTCTTTTTTGCCTGTAGAAGCAAGGGATCGGGAGGCCACTTCCGCAGCTTTATTTTTTCCTTCTGCAAGCGCAAATTAAGGCACTTTTTATAATCGAATACGGCCATTTCCTTCCACAATAAGATGTGGCCGAGGAAACTACTTCTCGTTATAATCACACACAGGTACATACCATCACAGTAAGAGCTGTAAGTCCTCCTGCCCGAACGTGGAACTTTCCTGGCCCTACTGGCGTATACAAGGTGTGTGCGGACGGCCCTGGTGCGCCGGAAGGTAATTGAATGAACGCAAAGAAAATTGTCATTATCGTGGGAGTAATAGTTTTGCTGGGCGCGATTGTCGGTTTCACCGTCAATCAAAGCCAGAAAAATGTGGTCACAGTGCAGAGCGGCAAAGTTGTAAAACAGGATATCTCCTCTCAAGTCACCGCTTCCGGCCAGATCAAGCCCAAGACCCTGGTGAACGTGGGCGCCAACGCCATGGGCCGCATTGTCCGCCTGTACGTGAAGGAAGGCGAAAAGGTAAAAAAAGGCCAGATTCTGGCGCAGTTGGAAAGCGTGCAGTCTGCCGCTGATGTCGCCATGACCAGGGCTTCGCTGGAAAGCGCAAAGACTGATGCTGTTGCCGCGGAAGCAGCTCTCACCACCGCACAAGCTCAGCTCAAGAGCAGCACAGCCGATCTTGCTCGCGCCAAGCTTGACTATGATCGTGCAGAGGGACTGTATAAAGACCAGCTCATCGCAAAGTCCGATTACGACGCCAAGAAAGCCGCTTATGAAGTTGCTGAAGCGGTTCGTGCGCAGGATGTAGCCCGTGTTGCCCAGAACAAAGCGCAGGTGGATTCCGCTGAAGGCCGGGTAGGCCAGGCCAACGCCTCGCTCACGCGCATGAAAGATATTCTTAGCAAGACCACCTACGATGCTCCGTTTGACGGCACCGTCACCAACCTTCCTGTGCATGAAGGTGAAACCGTGGTCATGGGCATTCAGAACTCGCCCGGCAGTACCTTGATGACCGTGGCCGATATGTCTGTAATTACGGCTGAAGTCCAGGTGGATGAAACCGATATCATCAACATAAGTCTTGGGCAGGATGCTGAAGTTACCATTGACGCCATTCCCAACCAAACCTTCAAAGCCAAGGTCACTGAGATCGGCGATAACGCCATCATCCGCTCCACCGGTGTTTCCACTTCACAGAGCATCGGCGGTACGCAGGAAGCCAAGGATTTCAAGGTAGTGGTTACGCTCACAGATCCTCCGGCGAACCTGCGGCCCGGCCTTTCCGCCACAGCCAAGATCACCACCGGCACCGCGCATAACGCGCTTGCCATTCCCATCCAGGCAATTACCATGCGTGATCAGAGTGACCTGGAAGCGCAAAAGGGCAACAATAAAAAGGTAATAGTCGATAAGACTGCGCCCGCCACTCCCATGGCCAAGAAAGAGAATGAGGAAATTCAGGGCGTTTTCGTCATCAAGAACAACAAGGCGGAGTTCCGCAAGGTTGAAACCGGCCTGACCGGAACTACGGAAATCCAGGTAAAAAGCGGCCTTGCAGATGGTGACGTCATTATTACCGGCAGCTATAAGGTCCTCAAGACCATCCGCAATGGTACCGGCGTAAAAATTGATAATTCTTTGGTCAATAAAGTCGGCGAGTCGTAAACTCCCGCGCGTTTTCAACGTCTAATAGTAAGTAGGGTCTGGTTTGGCCAGCGAGCAGGAGAAAAGAATGGCAACACAAGTCGCCGATATTTCCATGAACGTGGGCGCGCCGCCTCAGGATTGCATCATCTGCACGGAAAACCTCTGGAAGACCTACCAGATGGGTGCGGAGCAGGTGCACGCGCTGCGCGGGGTGAACCTGCGCATCAATCGCGGCGAATACGTTGCCATCATGGGCCCCTCTGGTTCCGGCAAGTCCACGCTCATGAACCTTATCGGCTGCCTCGATACGCCGACCCAGGGCCGTTACTGGCTCAACGGCAATCTTGTCAGCGAGCTTGACGATGACGAGCTTGCGCGCATTCGCAATAAAGAAATCGGCTTCGTCTTCCAGACTTTCAATCTGCTTGCCCGCGCTACCGCGCTGCACAATGTTGAGCTGCCGCTCATCTATAGCGGCACATCCTCAGAGGAGCGCATTGCCCGCGCCAAGCAGGCGCTTCAGGCCGTTGATTTGGGTGAGCGCATGAACCACAAGCCCAACGAGCTTTCTGGCGGACAACGCCAGCGCGTAGCCATTGCCCGCGCTCTGGTCAATAATCCTTCCATCATCCTGGCCGATGAGCCTACCGGAAACCTTGACTCCCAGACCGGTAATGAAATCATGCGGCTCATGGAAGACCTGCATCGCAAGGGCAACACCATTGTGCTGGTCACCCATGAAGCCGATATCGCCGAGCACGCTTACCGCGTGATCCATATTAAAGACGGCGTTGTCGCCAGCGACGAACGCAGAGATAAATAACAGCCGCCGCGGTGTAAGCTATTCGGCCTCTCTGCCGGAGTCTAGTCCAGCGAGCGGGACGCCAGCCTACATTGTCCCCACCTCTTCCAATATCTTCGCCAGCGCGTGCCTCACGCTCTCTGCTGAACGCACTTTGAAAAAATGTACGGTTAGCGGCTTGAGCATCTTGCGAACATTCCCTACCGCGCCATTGGCATAGGTCGTGTTCCACAGCTCGAATTGCAGATAATAAACCACGCATTTCTCTTCCGAACCTGGCGGCAACTGTGGTAAATCGCGGAAAGAATAAAAATCCATCGGGCTGCCGATAATCACAAAAACATGCAGCGGGCTATTGCCTGTCCGACGATCATCGTTTGTGCGCAGGCCAGTCCCCGGCTTCGGGAGTGCAGGCGCGGCATTGAGCCGGCGCAACAATTCGTCCTGTAGAAATGCCGGGCTTTCGCGCTTTTGCTCCAGGGCTTTAATGTCGATGGTTGACGGCCCATTCTCCGGGGCCAGGACCGCCTTGGCTCGAGCCCAATCCAGCTCTTAGACGTCGTCTTCTTCAAAGGTCACCGCGCGTTTGCGCAGGTCAAGCATGGCTATGTTGATCGACCCTTGTTCCAGACTTACCTGGCTCAGTGCTTTAAGCAGCGGCAAAGCCACCGCAAGATAGCGATCGTAAAATGCGCTTGAGCCGCGAAAAAGATCGGAAGCCGTTACGTCGGCAAGCACATCGAATTGTACCGGATGCTTTGAGACCAGCGGGCAGATGAAGCCTGGTTTTGATTTCAGGACGAAACATCGCATCGGGCCCCTGCATGTATGGCGTCAGGAATTCAACCCCAGGCAGTCCAAGCCAAATGCCCGGCAGCGGATCATTCTTGGGCGGATCAACGCGCGTGTGGCTTTGCATCAGGTTATGTTTGTCCCTGGCTGCGTCCACCAGCGCAAGTGTGACCTGGTATTCGCCCGGCAGCACATACACGGCCCAGGTTAAATCGATCTCGCCCTTCTTGGTCCCGGCTCCCGCATCTTTCATCCGGAACAAAACATAATCTCGGAATTTCTCTCCGGCCGCGTCGGTTACCTGGACCAGCGCCAGCATGCGGTCATTTGGCTGGCGATTCATCAGCTCCCGCCGGGGCAGCTCAATATCAATGTAGGCGCGCATACGCTGGTGCAGAGAGAGGCCGTAAGGCTGAACTCGCGCCTTCCACGGTATCTCCGTTACTGGTCCCAGCGTTGCCCACTGTTCAAAGGGCACGGCCGCAAATACCTTCTCAACCGGCACATCAACATTTTGGCCGTGCAGCAGTATGGCGCCGGAGAACAGAAATGTAAGCGTCAACAGGAGTGGAAGGTACGGTCGCACTAACGGCATAGGACTTCCCGGGAAACAAGCACGCCATCATGGGTTGAGCAAAAGCCGTTCCCAAGCAGACGGATGAATCACATCGAATACGGCTTAGCTCTTGTGCTGCCACACGTACAGATGATCGGCATCGGCCGCAGTGGAGATCAAATTTTTGCGCTTCTTGCTCTCCCGGCTCAGCGCGGCGCGCACATTCTCTTTGCTATCGCCTAGCGCCCGAATCGGCACCTTCACTGCTTCCCCAGGGCCCAGATTGTCCACGTCTTCCAGGATCGCTTTTACGATTCTGCGGTGCTTGCCGTTCCGGCTTTGAGGAACGTCAATCTGGTGCATGGTCTCAAAAGTGGGCTTGAAAGCCAGAGATCTCTTTTTTGTCGGCATTGGCGCCCCCTTCTAAACGTATAGTAAACGTAACGTAGCGTATATTATCATCGATAAACTTAAGATTGCAATACACTCAATTTGGCTGTTTTCCCAGTGACTTAGCGTTGGCCAGCGAATCCGGCGCGGCTTTTATACTGCCCGGCCGAAATCTTCGGCGTTAAAGATTTTCCCCGTACCGCTTGCCAGGCCATAGGCTAGGAGTGGTAGGAAAACACAATGCCACTCTCGATAAACAAGCAAAAAAAACATTTTGAAGTTGTGCGGCAGGAGGAGATTGCTCCACTCATTGAGAGCTCACGCCGTTTCCGAATTCTTTCGCTCACCTACGACCCCAGCCTGGCCCGAACGCGAGAAATGCTTTTAACGGGCGCCGGGTTTGAAGTTTCTACCTTCTCCGACGTGGACAAGGCCATTGAGGACTGCCAAAGCAATTCCTATGACCTGGTCGTAGTGGGCCATAGCATTCCCCTGGCGGAAAGAAAAGCGCTGGTCAAGGCCGTGCGCAGCCGTTGTGCCACGCCGGTTCTGGCGCTGCTGCGCCATGGCGAGACGCCGGTGCCTCAGGCTGATTATTTTTTTGACTCCACAGAAAACCCCGCGCGCCTTTTGGCAACGGTGCAGGATATTGTTCGCCCCAAAGAGAAGCAGGGCTGACCTCTGGCGGGCAGAAGCAGGTTTTCTGAAATGGAAGAAATGCCCAGGAAACGCAAAATCGAGCAGGGCCGGCAGGAAACAGCCATAAAAGATCTTTGGATCGCCCCGCGCTACACCCTGAAAGGGCCCGCCGGTGAGCGAGCCTGGGAAAACCGTGCTGGCGGCCCTCCCAACAGCTCGCGCTTCCTTGAGTTGGCAGATATCGCTCTGGGCATCAAAAAACCTTCTTCGCACAAGAAAAAGCTCGGCTCCGTCCACGATAAGCAGAAAACCGAGCCTTATTCGAGCAAGTAAGCGCAAACACTCCATAAAATTGCATCCGTTTGCCGGATTGGCCGTCTAACAGCGAAAATGGTCGCCATGCGCTCACAGCTCATCCGCCAGGTCATTGGCTGTTTCTGCCTGATTCTATTTTTTATTCCCAACCTTCAATCTGATACTCGTCCACTGCCGGAAGACCTTGGCGCCGTGCACCTGGCCCAGCTTTTGACCAGGCTCAAGACCACCGCGCGCCTCATGCAGGTCACCGCTCACCCTGACGACGAAGATGGCGGCATGCTCACGCTGGAGTCGCGCGGCAAAGGCGTGGAGTCCGAGCTCTTTACCTTCACCCGCGGCGAAGGTGGCCAGAACAAGTTTGGCGCGGAAAGCTCTGATGAGCTTGGCATTCTGCGCACGCTGGAGCTGCTTGAAGCCGATAAGTATTACGGCGTGGAGCAGCGCTTCAGCCACGTCACCGATTTTGGCTTCTCCAAGACCGCGGAAGAAACCTTTAGCAAGTGGCACGGGCATGACATTGCTCTTGGCGATCTCGTCCGCGCGATTCGCGCCTTCCGCCCGGATGTGCTGATCGCCCGCTTCAGCGGTACCCCGCGCGACGGCCACGGCCATCATCAGGCCTCTGCGCTGCTCACCATTGAGGCATTCCGCGCCGCCGCCGATCCCAATAAATTTCCTGAGCAGATCAAAGAAGGCCTTCTGCCTTGGCAGGCGAAGAAACTTTACGTTGGCAATCCGCCGCGCATGTTCCAGGGCGGCAACATAGCCGATGAAGATTACACTGTAAAGCTCAACATCGGTGAATACTCGCCACTGCTCGGCATGTCCTATACGCAGTTTGCGCTGGAAGGCCTCGCCCACCAGACATCGCAGGGCACCGGCGGCATCCGCGTGCCTCCCGGCCCGCGCTACACGTATTACAAGCTGACCGACGCGGCTCCCAACAAGCCAACCGGCATGCATGAAGAAGATTTTTTTGATGGCATTGACACCTCGTTAGTGGGACTGGCCGCACGGCTGGGATCAGAAGAGTCTAAATTTCCTTTTCTTCAACCGGCGTTGGAGTCACTGGAAAAGCATATTGACGCAGCCAACAAAACTTTCTCTCTTCAGGACCCATCAGCTTGTGCACCAGAGCTGATGGCAGGTGTAAAAGAAGCTGCTTACCTGATCCGGGACGCGAGGGATAAGCTGCCGGCCCAGATACGTGCAGATATCCTGCCTGCGCTCTATACAAAGATGCAGCAATTACAAGAAGCAGCCAATGAGTCGTTAGGCATCTACTTTGATTTGACAGTAGATCCGCCTGGACCACCCCCTGGCCCTTCTTACTTTCCACGCATGGAGCAGACTCTCAGCATTGCAATCCCCGGACAGACGTTTACTGCCACCGCGCGTCTATACAACCGGGGAAAGCTGGCTCTTCGCGGATATGACATGCAGCTCGAAGTTCCCGAAGGCTGGAAATTTTCGATACTCAAAAAAGATGATCGGAAGCTTGAGCCTGGAGAGATGGTATCAACGCAGTTTCAGATCACTGTGCCTGAGAATGCCCCCTCTACGCGTCCTTACTGGAGCCGGCAAAATCAGGAAACAGAAACTGTCTATACCATTCACGATCCTGCACGCCTAACGTGGCCTCTGTCTGATTATCCTTTGCATGCCGTGGCCGACTTTACTCGTGACCAAACTGCAAGCCGGGCAAGAGCCGTAGCCAAAATCAAATTCATCGATCCCACACTCGGCCAGTCTGAGCGTCCTCTGATGGTCGGTCCGCCGGTCTCCGTACTGCTGACCTCGCCCGTAGTCGTTGCTCCCGTAGGTCAGCCCTCGCCTGCTGAGATAGGCGTTAGCGTGCGCAGCAACGTGCAGAACGCAGTCCACGCCAAGCTGCGATTGGAAACCCCGCCGGGCTGGAAGGTCGAACCCTCAGAAATAAGCGTCGATCTAGATCACGACGGCGATCTTAACAATTACAACTTCCAGGTCACCCCACAGAACCTGCATGAAGGCACGTATAAAGTTACTGCACAGGCTGAATACAACGGAAAGCAATATGCGGAAGGCTTCAAGATCATCACGCGGCCAGATCTCGACTCTTACCCCGCGTATCGCCCAGCCACAGAAAATGTGCAGGCCGTCGATGTAAAGCTGCCGCCGCAGTTGCGTGTCGGCTACCTGATGGGCGCAGGCGATGAGATTCCCTCTGTCCTTGAAAGCGTCGGCCTCAACGTCAGTATGATCACGCCGCAGGAACTTGCCGCCGGCGACCTCAGCCGTTTCGGAACCATCATCGTCGGCATTCGCGCCTATGACACGCGCACCGATGTCCGCGAGCACAACCGCCGTCTGCTGGATTACGTGAACAACGGCGGAACGCTGATCGTCCAATATAACCAGTCGATTGGCCTCTTCAATGCAGGCCATTACACGCCGTATCCGGCCACGGCGGCGAACCTGCGCGTAACCGTGGAAGAAGCGCCGGTAGAAATCCTGGCGCCGGAAGAGCAGGTCTTTAACTGGCCCAACAAGATCACGCAAAAAGATTTTGCTGGCTGGGTGCAGGAGCGCGGTCTTTATTTTATGGGCCAATGGGACCCGCAATTTAGGCCTCTGCTGGCCTCCAATGATCCCGGCGAACCTCAACAGAAAGGTGGTCTGCTGCTGGCCCACTACGGCAAAGGTATTTACATTTATTCGGCGTATGGATTCTCACGGCAGCTTCCTGCCGGAGTACCCGGAGCGATTCGCTTGTTCGTGAACCTGCTAAGTGCAGGGCATCAATGATCCCTACCCCGCCAACGCCCAGCCAGCCTACTCTCGCCCGCGAAGTCGGCCTGCGTGAAGCCACCGCGCTCAACATGATCGACATGATCGGCGTGGGGCCATTTATCACGATCCCGCTGATCATTCATGCCATGCACGGCCCGCAGGCGATGTTAGGTTGGGTGCTCGGTGCGCTTCTTGCGATGTGTGACGGCCTCGTGTGGGCTGAGCTGGGCGCATCCATGCCGCAGGCTGGCGGCTCTTACCAATATTTAAAAGAAAGCTATGGAGCGCAAAAGCTGGGCCGGCTGATCTCATTTCTCTTTGTCTGGCAGTTGATCTTCAGCGCTCCGCTCTCCATTGCCTCCGGATGTCTCGGCATTGCCCGCTATGCCGAGTTCGTCTGGTCAGGTCTGGGCCACGTAATCGCCGATCACACGGTCTCTCTGGGTATTCCGCATTTGGGCGCGCTTGAGTTCCGGCTGTTTATCAATGGTGGGACGTTCGTCGCCATGGGTAGTTGCCTGCTTGCGCTGCTCCTGCTTTACCGCCGAATCTCCATGATCGGCCGGCTGGCGCGCTATCTTTCTGTGGGTGTGCTCGGCGCGATTCTTCTGGTCATCGCCGCCGGCCTCAGCCACTTTAGCGCTGCGCGTGCCTTCAGCTTCCCACCCGGAGCGTTCCAGTTTTCCGGCGGATTTCTTCTCGGTCTCGGCTCAGCCATGCTGCTGGCCACCTATGATTATTGGGGCTATTACAATGTCGGCTTTCTTGGCGGTGAAATTCGCCAGCCGGAACGCAATGTTCCGCGCGCCATTCTTTTTTCTATTGTGATTGTTGGTGTGCTTTATCTGGTAATGAACACCAGCATTCTGGGCGTGATGCCGTGGCAGGAGCTTGACCAGATTGGCGCGCACGAATCGCATTATTACATTGCTTCCACCATGCTGCAGCGCACCTTTGGAAGCTGGGTCGCGCTGTTCGGCACTTTTCTTATCATGTGGACGGCCTTTGCTTCAGTCTTCTCTCTGATGCTCGGCTATTCTCGCGTTCCTTATGCCGCCGCTGAAGACAACAACTTCTTTCGCGCTTATGCTAAATTGCATTCGCGGCACCATTTCCCGCACCGCTCCTTGCTGACGCTGGCGCTGGTGACCACCTTCTTTTGCATGTTTCGCCTGCAAGATGTATTGGCCGCCCTGGTGGTCATCCGCATTATGGTCCAGTTTTTGCTGCAGGTAATCGGGCTGTTGCTGCTCCGTTCCCGCCGGCCTGATTTTCCCCGTCCTTTTCGCATGTATCTTTATCCAATTCCGGCGCTGCTGGCAGCGATGGGCTTTATTTATATTCTGTGCACGCGCCCAAGCCTGAAAGAAATCCGCTTTGGCACGATTATTGCCCTTATCGGCGTGATAATTTTTTTAGTTCGCTCGTGGCGGCGCAAGGAGTGGCCATTTTCCGGGCGTCATGCTCACAATACCGTGGGGGAAGCAGTCCAATGATCTGTCATGTCCGCAATCATCCCGCCGAGGCCTGTTAGCCCCATGGAAGATCCGGCCCAGGTACAGGTTGCTCCCGTTTATCACTCCGCGCTCTCTCCGCTGCGTGAGCCGCTCTTTCGCAGCCTGTGGATTGCCGCCGTGATCTCCTATACCGGCAGTTGGATGCAATCGGTGGCCACTGGCTGGCTTATGACCTCGCTTACCAGCTCGCCGATGTGGGTTGCGCTGGTGCAGGCAGTGGTGAGTTTGCCCGTGCTGCTTGTGGCGCTGCCCGCGGGCGCTCTGGCGGATATTGTTGATCGCCGCAAATTTCTGCTCTTCACGCAGAGCATCATGGTCGCCGCCGCCGGAGTGCTGGGATTGCTCACCATCACCCGCACGATCAATCCACAAACGCTGCTGGTCTTCACCTTTCTGCTGGGCGTGGGCGCAGTAATGAACGATCCCGCATGGCAGGCGCTGACACCTGACTTGGTGCCGTCCGCCAAACTTCCTGCTGCTGTGGCGCTGAATTCCGCGGGCTTCAACATTGCCCGCGCTGTTGGTCCCGCGCTGGGTGGATTCGTAATCGCATCCTGCCAGGGCACCTTCACTGGATCAGGCCGGGCTTTTCTCATCAATGCAGTTTCATTCTTCGGCGTAATTCTGTTTCTTTATCGCTGGCGTCCTGCGCCCACCGAACACCAGAACGGCACTACCAAATTTAGCCACGCCATCACCATTGGCCTGCGCTACGCCCGGCAGGAGCCGCGCATCCGTGCCGTCCTGGTCCGCACGCTTGGCTTTTCTCTTTTTGCCAGCGCCTTCTGGGCACTGCTGCCGCTGATCGCCCGCAAATTTGGCCCGGAAGGCTTTGGGGCCATGCTGGCCTTCTTCGGCACTGGCGCTCTTGCCGGCGCAGGGGTGCTGGCGCTTGCTCGCCGGCGCGTCTCGCCTGATGCCATCACCAGCGGCTCCACATTGCTCTTTGCCATTGCGCTGATCGGGCTGGTGCGGCCAACCACGCTATTCGCGGCGTCAATCGCTTCAGTGGCGGCGGGCCTGGCATGGATGGGTACGCTGGCCACGCTCAACACTTCCGCCCAGACCGCCGCTCCATCATGGGTGCGCGCGCGCGTGATTTCAATGTACGTTCTGGTTCTGCAAGGAGGGCTTGCGCTGGGCAGCGCCATCTGGGGCGTGGTGGCGGAAACCCAGAGCGTGCCAGTGACTCTTACTGTGGCCGCTGC
This sequence comes from Candidatus Angelobacter sp., assembly GCA_035279585.1. GTDB lineage: Bacteria > Acidobacteriota > Terriglobia > Terriglobales > Acidobacteriaceae > Angelobacter. Next base: position 42,680 of record DATEHN010000040.1, read on the forward strand.
GGCGCTGGCTGCCGGATTAATCCTGGCGCCGTTCTATCGTCTTGAACCAGCAACCTCGCTTCAAGTCCATTAAACTCACCGCCACGCCGGAATCGTTGAACATCTCAGGCAACGAATTTAAGGGAGTAACAACCCTCTCGCCTGCCAGCTTTACTGAGGGATCATCGGCGCAACTGTTCCAGCAGCGCTATCGCCCAGCATGCCAAGCGCCTGAATTGGCGCACTGCCTGATGTTACCGTCATCTTTACTTTGGCGGCGCCGGCAGGCACAGTTCCTCCAAACCAGTCTTGTATCACGTCACGGGCAATCTTGTTGCCCGCAGGAAGAATGAATGAAAACGTAGCGGCTGGGGCCAGCGAGGCGCCGTTCGCATCCAGCAACTCCACTTTAATTCCATCATCTGTTCCTGAGGTGTTTTGCAAAGCAAGACCGGTAAACTGTGCTCCGGCGTTGACCAGCGGGATGGTCGCGGCCAGATAGGTCTGGCGGGAAAACATGGGATGCACCTCAGTCACCAGCGTGTTTCCGCTGGAGCCTGGTGCATCATCTGCGCGGAGATAGGTGTAATACTCAATCACAAAATTCGTGCTCTGGTCTTTTACGCGCACGCGCTCGCCATCAAGCTGGAAAGTTGCACCAGTGTTTGGGCAGGTAGCAGCCCCGTCCGCCACTGTGCCATTGCAGATTTTTACGTCAATCTCGGCGGAATTCACAAAAGTCGAGTCTGCGGGCACAATCGTAGTGCCCTCAATGGAAACGCGTGTGTTCGCGTTGAAATTCGCGCCAAGAACGCGAATCATCGAGCGGTCCGGCAGCAATCCCCCACCCGGAATCACATCACTGATGTATGGACTTCCGTTGGGAGCAATGGTCAGCGTCCCCGGAGCAAATTCCAGCGTGTATTTGGTGCTGGCATCCTGAAACATGCTGGTATTTGAGGCATCAATGCCGATAGTGGATGTTGTCCCTGGCGTGAGGCCGGCGCTTAAAGGCATGGACATGGTTACAACCGGATAGTCAAGACTGGTTCCAAACAAATTGTCCGGCGACGTGACCTGGATGCCTATACCCGACGGAGCTACCACTGCTATTCCTGCGGCTTGTCCTGCGGGATCATTGATTGCCACCCCGCGCACCGGTCCCGGCGGCACCTGGGGACGCGTGCTGCCATGGCCAATAGGCTTAGGCTCAGTGTTGGAAAGCTGCCACTGGAAAATGCCTCCGGGCGGAACACTGGTATCCAGAACTTTCATGCCAATGGTTCCAGCAGGCAACGGTGTGGGCGTGGGAGTGGCTGGCGGGGGAGTTGGGGCAGGAGTGGGCGTAGGCCCAGCCGCAGAAACACCACCACCGCCACAACCTACCGCTGCAATCAGAGCAACAGCAAATAAAATGATGCACAGCCTTCCCAGTGGGGAACGCCCTTGACTCCCGAGATTTCGCATAGCTTACTCCTACCGGGACTTGCTGAAGGGGATATGCCTGAATGGCAGGCTGGGATGGTTCAGAACATCAGTAACCGCTGCGATGGTTAACTCAATCTGTTCCCAGTCTATAAACCCAATCAGAAAATCTTATTAAAAGGCTTCCAATACATCAATTTGGCCTGCCTACTATATAAGTGCCTGCGAACCACGAAAAAAATTGAGAAGGGCCACAGCTTCCGGGTCCATGACCCCTTCCAGCAGTCGACGGATGAGCCTGCTATTGACTGAGACAACCCGCAACGCTTCTCTGGAACAGAAATTTTTGAAAAATCTTGGTGCCATTGGTAATGATTCTAAGGAAAATGGCTAACCTCTTGATTTCACAATACGTCCTATACTTTACTGAGGATCTCTGGGGAGGCACAATGAACGTTCGCGCCAAGGTTGGATTGTCTGTATTAGCGGTCTTTTGCGCGTTCGTCGTGCTGGCTGTTACCACAACCACCTCAATAACTCCCGGGCAATTGGTTCCGGCAGGAAATACCAACGTAGCCCGGTTTTCCCACACTGCCACCTTGCTGCGTAACGGCAAAGTTTTGATCGCCGGTGGTATGACGCGCAACGGTGTCTGGCTGGATTCAGCGGAGCTTTACGATCCAGCAACAGGGCAGTTCATCCCCACAAGCCGGTTGCACTCTCCTCGGGCTGGAGCAACAGCTACGTTGCTTGGAAACGGCAAAGTTCTCATTGCCGGCGGCAATGACGGCTCAGGCAAGAGCCTGGCTTCTGCGGAGCTTTACGATCCTGATACGGGCAGCTTCTCTGAAACCGGGAGCATGAACACGCCGCGAGGCAATGCGATCGCAGTCTTGCTGAGGACGGGTAGAGTTCTCGTCGCCGGTGGCAACGCCTCTGGAGACAACGACCAGTTAACCACTGCTGAAATTTATGATCCTGCTACCGGCCTGTTTATCCCAACAGGCAGCATGCACATCCGGCGCAGCGCTTTTACCGCCGTCATGCTGAAAGACGGGCGAGTGCTGGTGGCAGGCGGGCTGAGCGGCGGCCAATATCCTTATCACATGGTGGAAGCCACGGCTGAGATTTACGATCCGGAAACCGGACGCTTTTCTAAAACCGGCAGCATGGAGTTTCCGCGTTACAAGCAAGGCGCCGCGCTGCTGCCGAACGGCAAAGTCCTGATAGCCGGAGGTTCGAACGAAATTGGCCGGCAGATCACCTATTCCAGCACGGAAATCTTCGATCCCCAGATGGGGAAATTTTCTCCGGGGCCGCGCATGAGGTTCCCGCGATTTAAGCTTCTCTCCGGCGTTGTCACTCTCAACGATGGACGCATTTTGCTGGCAGGCGGAGCCGAGCGGCCGGAAATCTATGATCCAGCCCGCGATGCCTTCACCCAACCCAATGGAGAACCGCTCGACGGCTTTTTATTTTCCACCGCAACCCTTCTCCGCGATGGACGCGTTTTGCTGGTGGATGGTTACGGCCACCACCCGACCGATGGAGCCGTGACCCAGGCGTTGATCTGGAAGCCATGATCGCTAGCACAGTCTGCCTCACTCCGGCGGTTTCGGCTCTGCCACCCAGTAGCTGCGCCGGGCAATGATGGTCATGTCCTTACCCTGCTTCAGCTTTACCCTAACCTCATGCAATCCGGGCCGCGGGTTCCTGGGCTGGAAGCGCAGCAGATAACGGCTATGCAGGTGGTTGGCAAACTCCGCCATAAATCGCTCAAAGCTTTTTTGTGAGGTGAAAAGATCGTATTCTCCTCCGGTCATGGCGGCCACGCTTTTAGGAGCATTCTTGCGCATCGCTTCCCGCGCCATTTTCAGCAGACGCCAGATATCAAGATTGGGCCCGGCAGGATCAGTGCGCGCATCCCACTCGCCGCGTAACGTATCCAGCGCCGTTGAACCCACAGGAGAAAATGCCAGCGAGTAGATCACCGTATTGCTGTCCCCGATAGCTGCAATCGCATCATCCAGCTTCACGGCATGGCTGCCATGGTCGCGGATTTCACTGATCAGGAGAAGAATACGGCGGCTATCTTCCGGCTGCTTTTTCAGCAGCTCTACGGAATAGCGGACTGCATCATAGATCGCAGCCCCACTCCGGTCTTCTGCGTTACCCATGTCGCGCAAAGGGCCCGCCATCATCTTCTTGAGATACGTTTCCGTCTGCGCCGACTCAAAAGTGAAATCCTGCAGCAGGTTGATCTCGTTATCGAACGTGACAATCGCGGTCTGCACCTGCGGCTGGCCTATCACCTGGTCCAGCATGGAGCTGATGGTCTTCATGCGCTGAAACTCAGCTAAGGCCATGCGGCCTGTCTGAATCGCGATAACCAGTGAGACCGGCTCCTCCGGCTCAGCTTCATCCATGTTGATCTGCTGAGGAACGCCGTCATCTTCAATCATGAAGTCGCTGGCCTTCAGGCCAAAAACAAGCTTGCCGTGTTTGTCTGTAACCAGCGTCGGCACAAACACTACGTTTGACTGCGTACGCAACGTGGGAACATTTTGCTTGCCGGTATCTTGTGCGCGGCAAATGCGCGGCATGAGACAGATCAGACCGCTGGCAAGCACGGCGTATAAGAGCAGATTTGTGATTGCCGTTTTGATCATGATGGCTGCATCTTGCCGGCTTTCCTTTGCACGGCCAAAAATTTGCTTCCGCTGCCTTCAGCGCAACATCCAACCAAATGCTATGAAGACTACCGATCCTCTTCGCCAGCATCTTGCCAACTTGCTGACCAAAGCTGAGGCTCACGTTGACCTTGCCAGCTCGCTCAAAGACTTTCCGCGGGAGCTTCGCGGCAAAAAGCCTGAAGGCTCACCGCACACTCCCTGGCAATTGCTGGAGCATATCCGCATTGCACAATGGGACATCCTTGAGTTCAGTAAAGATGCCCGGCATAAATCCCCCAAGTGGCCAGACGCCTACTGGCCCAAAACTGAAGCGCCGCCTGATGAGAAGGCGTGGGACAGGAGCGTGCTGCAGGTCCTAGCCGATCTAAGAGCGATGGCCGCTCTGGTCAGCGATCCTAAGCGCGACCTGTTTGCTCCAATCCCCCACAGTGATGGACAAACACTATTGCGCGAAGCTTTGCTGGTGGCCGACCACAATGCTTACCATCTGGGACAGCTTGTGCTTGTCCGCCGTAACTTAGAACGGAAATAAAGGCAGATTTTGCGTATTTAAGGAGTAGCTGATTTCTGGCTATCGGCAGAAAGTGCACGATCTATGGCAGCCCATAGCCATTCCTTTGGCCTGAAACCAACAATCCGTTCGCCATTTACGTAAATTGTAGGGGTACTCTGGACGTTGAGTCTGTCCGCCTCTTCAATGGAACGTTTTATGTAGGATTCGTTTTGGGCTTTCACACACGCATGGAGCTTCGTCGCATTTGCCGCACTACCCGCACTATCGAGGAGAACCAGATCGTCAAGCTTCTTGAAGGTATTCGCAAGGTCTTTCGGGTCTGCTTTAAACTCCTTATAGTTCCCGTGAATATTGTCAATATATTTCCAGTAACCGATCGCATCCTGTTCTGCCAGGCAATCAGCGTTGACTGCGGCATGCGTAGCCCAGCTATGGACTTCGGAGAGCGGGTAGTCTTTGTAAACTACCCGAATACGTCCTTTGTAATGTTCGATGGTTTGGGGAATAACTTCTTGGTTAAAACGTGAACAGAAGGGGCACTGCAAGTCGTCATAAACAACGACCGTAACTTTTGCTTCAGGATTACCACGGAGTGGGCGGCCATCGATATCGATTCCTCCGCTTAGATCTTCATGGAGATCTAACTTCTGCAGCCGTGCCAGCCATCTGCGATCGTGAGACAGTAAAAACGCAAAGTCCACGTGTTTGTCACCGTGGGAAAAGGTCACAGGTAATTCGTCGTATCCTGGAACATTGCTGGCGCGCGCACGTCCAAACGCCACTCCGTAATCGGCCGGGATGTCGTACTGGGAGCGGATCGTGAGTTCGATCTGCCGGTCTGTCCTTGCGTCTAGAGTCGGCGTCGTCCTTAAGTTTCGACAGCCGAGAAAAATGGAAATAACCAGTGAAACCAATAACAGACTCAGGAACGCCGGCCGAATGCGCAAAAGTATTACAGTCATGGATTTTCTTTTGGACAGCAGGCTCGCCGAACATTCACCTTATTGAGTTTAAAGCACGAGACAACTCCCTATCCTTTACTAAAAGGCGCGCCACAAGGACAGTAGTATCTTTCTCTTGCATACGGTTTTTTTGTTTGCTGTCCTGGTTTTTGGTCAATACACACGCACTGCAACCGCCACTAGAGGTTCCGTCGCTACACCCCACACTCCAGCAACAAAAACCAGCCTCAGATTTGTATACATTACCGCAGCAGGTGACACCGCCCGAAGTCGAACACGCGGCCCAAGCTAACCGTCCCACTGAAAATACTCCCAAAAATGCCGCGAGAACCAAGAGGTGCTTGACTCGAAATAACCTTCTCACTCCCATATGATCCTCCTTAATTTCCTGGTAAAAAACCTACCAACAACTGTGCTCAAAAACATAGCTATTAAATTCGGCTACATTATTGCGTGTAGGTCAGGAGATTGTCAAAATTTCCTGAATCGCTCTGTAATTTAGCATTCCTAAGCTATACTTCAGTGTGATGAGGCTAGCATGAAACAAATCTGGTTTCTTGCGGCGTTTTTTTTCGCGTTTGTGGTATCAGCTGCTCCTCAAACTCCTCGACCCGAGAACGCACAAAGACCTCACCCGGCGAAAATACAGCCAGACGAATCATCACAACTTCAAAAATCAGGATCAGTACTTCTGGAAATCGCTGAGCAGGACGCCAATCGGCTGCAAGAGCCGATGCGGGCATGGGGGCTCTGGCAAGTCGCACGGCTTTATCAGACTAGCAACAAGAAGAAAGCTCTAGAGCTTCTCAATGTTGCGTTAGCCGAAACTGCCATGATGAAGGATGTGCCTCCACCTAAGATGCAGGAAGCAATGATGCGCTCTACAGGCGGAGGCCCGGCAAAATCAACGAGAGCATGGCTGCAGGAGCAGACAGCGCGCACAATCGTGATGATTGATCCGAGTCGCGCGGACGAACTGCTGCAAACATTGGACCCAGCGAACCGTGGCGCCATTCTGCAAGCGCTGCTCTCCTACTATGAAGGCCGCAAGCTGCTAGATCGAGCCATTGAGCAGTTCAACCGGATTGCAACGGAGGACGAAGCGCCTTACGGAGCCGCTGCTCGAATCATGGCCAACCTGAAACCGGAACAATCAGGCGAGCTTGCAGCGATTTTTAGTGTTTGTCTATCCAGCTATAAGGCGAACGCTCCACATGAATTTCAGCCTGCCGATCCATTTGCAAAATTGGTCATTACATATTGGCAGAAAGTGCCAAAGCAGTTGGCCAGGGACGCAGTGGACGAAATACTTCAGCAAGCGCAAGACGACAAGGTGAACAAAGATTTCAGCATGTCCTTTGGTGACAGCGGCCAGTCTGCTGGTTCCCTGCTTGAGTATAGGCTGGTCCAGTTCATGCCCATGCTCCAGGAATTTGAACCGTCCAGGGCAAATGAATTTCGGGAAAAGCACCCTTCGGTCGCTGGTCTGGCGAACAGTTACGCTGCCTCCGCACCATCCGGCTCGGCCGCGGCCAGTGATAATCAAGCGACCTCCGGGGCAGGGCTCAGGGTCAACGGTGATTCTGGAAACATTTTTATGAATATGGCCGAATGGCCAATGGCGGAGAAAATTGCTGCGAAAGCTGACGCCGGCCATGGCGACGAAGCAATCACCGAGGCCGCCAGTATTCGCAATCCCGACTTGAAGATCCAGGCTTACGAGCACATCGCGCGAGCCACCCTAAAAAAGGACACAACAGTTGCGGCTTCCGCGCTTAAGAAAATGTTAACAGCCATAGACGATGCAAAACTGGGCCGCCAGCCGGAATACTATGCCTCGGCTGCGAGTGTTTTCGTTTTAATGGGCGATCCGGCATCAGCGAAAGATGCGATTGAAAAAGGTCTTGGCTCCGCAGCTCAGCTATATAAGCAGGACACGGACAGTGACGATCCGAATACGGCTTTTGCAGCGTTTTGGCCTTCCACCAATGCATATCGTGTGCTTTTGCGGCAGGCGCGCCGGATATCAGAAGCATGGGCTGTCACGCTGCTCAAGGAAATCGATAATCCCGAAATCAGATTTGCAGCCGAAGTTGCAATCGCTGGCAGCGCACTGAACGTTCCTGAGTCCCGGGAAACGATCATCACCTCAAAACGCAAAGGTTTCAAGATGTCGCTGGGCGCCGAATCTCCTGAGGGTTCACAGAACTAAGAACTACTACCCCGTTGGTATCCACTTGAAAACATTCAACATTTATTAATTGAACATGTTCAAATTATACATTACGCTGTAACCGCGCTCAAACGCGAGTTCGGGGTTTCGGGAAAAAGGGCTGCCTTCGGGAAGGACCGACAACCTGATTGCCAGATTCCCCTCAGTCCCCGGCTTGCGGCTGTGGGACGCCCAGCTCCTGGTCTTTGTACTGAAGCTGATAGAGCTTCCAGTAGATGCCGCGCTGGGCGAGGAGTTGCTGGTGGCTGCCGATTTCGCGGACCTGGCCTTTGTGCATGACGATGATTTTGTCTGCGCGCTGAATGGTTGAGAGGCGGTGAGCGATGATGACGGAGGTCCGGCCTTCCACCATGTGGCTGAGGGCTTCGCGGACGCGCAGCTCGGTTTCGGTATCGACGCTGGAGGTGGCTTCATCGAGCACCAGGATTTTTGGATTGTGGGCCAGCGCGCGAGCAAAGGAGATGAGCTGCTTCTGGCCGGTGCTCATGGTGCTGCCGCGCTCCAGCACAGGAGCCTTAAAGCCTTCAGGCAGGCTGCGAATAAAATCGGCCACGTTTACGTTCTCGGCGGCGTTCTCAATCTGCTCGTCGGTGATCCAGGCGGAGCCAAGGCGGATATTGTTCTCAACGGTGCCGGTGAAGAGGAACGGATCTTGCAGCACGACACCGAAGCGGCGGCGCAGGTCGGTAAGCTCCATCTGGCGGATATCGACGCCGTCAAGGCGGATAGCGCCTTTTTGAATGTCATAAAAGCGCATGAGCAGCGAGATGATGGTGGTTTTGCCTGCGCCGGTATGGCCCACGATAGCCACGGTTTCACCCGGTTCGATGGTGAAGGAGACGTCGCGCAGGACCCAGTCATAGGTTTCAGGAACGGCGGGGGTTTCCGGCTCGGTGGTTTCAGGGCCGTGTCCGTTGCTGCTTACGGTTGCGGCAAGCTGAGCGGTTTCGATTGCAGGCTGGCCGCCGGCGTCGCCATCCGTGGGCAAATCAAGCTTGCGGTAAGCGAACCAGACATGGTCAAACTCAATGCGGCCCGCGCCTTCTGCTTTGTGCGTGAGCTCGGGAGAGAGGATATCAACCGGGGTATCCAGCAGCCTGAAGACGCGTTCACTGGAAGCCATGGCCGATTGCAGAATGTTGTATTTGTCACTCAGGTCCTGGATGGGGCGGAAGAATCGCTGGGCGTACTGCATGAAGGCGGTGAGCACGCCAAGTGTAACTGCCTTGCGCATTGAGCCGAGGCCGCCGAAATAGATGACCATGGCAATGGCGGTGCTGGAAAGGATTTCCACCACCGGATAGTAGAGCGCGTAAGCCATGATGGCATCTTTATAGGCGTTCATGTGCTGCGCGTTCACGCGGTCAAACTGGCTGTATGAGCGCTTTTCACGATTGAAAAGCTGCAGCACCACCATGCCGCTTACATGCTCCTGCAGATAAGCGTTGATGCGGGCAATGGCAGTGCGAATGCGGCGGTAAGAATCGCGCACAGACTTGCGGAAGACCATGGTGGCCCAGAAGATGAACGGCAGCACGGAAAACGTGATGAGCGCGAGCCACCAGCTCATCCCAAGCATGATGACGATGATTCCTGTGAGCACGAAGACGTCTTCAAAGATCGCAACCACGCCGGAGGTGAACATTTCATTGAGTGCGTCAACGTCACTGGTGACGCGCGTTACCAGGCGGCCGACAGGGTTCTTATCGAAAAAGCCGATGTGCATACGCTGCAGGTGGCGGAAGATCTGGCTGCGCAGGTCAAACATGACCTTCAGGCCAGTCCACTGCATCAGGTAGGTCTGGGTATAGTCCAGGCCAAAGCTGATGAGCAGCAGAGCGAGATAGATGGATCCTAACTGGGCGATGCCGACCAGCGGGCGCGGGCTGAGAAAGCGATCAAGAAGCCCGTGGCTATGCAGGCCGGCGGAAGCGAGGTATTTATCAATGGCGGTCTTGGTCAGGTAAGGGAGAGAAACGTCACAGGCGGCCTTGAGCACGATGGACGCAAGCGCAACCACGACCTGCCATTTGTAAGGCCGTAAATAACCAAGCAGCCGCTTCATTAAACGGCTGTCATACGCTTTACCTAAGACTTCTTCTTCCTGCGCCATGTGGTGAATACTATTTTAAAGGCAAATGCAAAATCCGAAAGAAACTGGTCTGGGGTTGATGCTGCGTTGCGCAATATTAGCCCCGTACCGAGAAACCCAACGGAAACTATAAGATGCCCCAGCAGGGCGCAGGGCCGCAGAATTTATGAGCCGGAATTAAGGCTGGCTTTGTTGAGCAAAATCTTGTGAGTCGGGCTTGCGAATCAGACGATATGAGCCAAATTCCTGAAATACCGTGGATTGAAGCCGCTGATACTCCGTGGGGCGTTCGCGTGCTGGATGTCCGCGCCGTGACGCAGGCAATGATTGCAACTTCTGCCGACCCGCAATGCGCCGCCAACGCTCTTTCCTTTGGCCACGACGATGGTTCGGCATTCGAGCAGGCTGAACCGCTTGTGCAGCGCGTGATTGGCGCCATGATTCCGTATCGCGTAGAGGGTGCGCTGCCTGATGGCGCTCTGTTTCGCCCACAGGTGATGGAACACAAGTGGGCCGTCTTTTATCGGCAGAGCAGGTATCGGCAGAGCAGTCATCGCCAGGGGCGGATCTTTTTTGTCCGAAGCTGGACGCGGAAAGTCCATGTGATTGCTGAGCTGGCGACGCGCGAAGACAGCGTCCAGATCACACGGCTCAACGGCGTTTTTACCGATGAAGACGAAAACCCGCTCTTTACCACCATGACCGCGGATTTTCTGCTGCGCAGCCATGCGCTGGGGATGACTTATCCTGCGCCCCTGCCGGAGGGCATGGAAGCCTCACCGCAGCAGGCAGCATTGTGGTGCTTCCAGATGTTTGGCAATCTTGCGCGCTGCGCTACGCATGAGATCATTCCCGTCCACATGCCGGAGCAGGCGCTGAAAGTATTGCTTTAGAGAGGGCATGCATGGCGAAGAAGTTAAGCTTCAGCTTTGGCAATTGGGAGCGCGAGTTCGCTGTATTCCGGCACAGGCTGGTTGCTCAACCACGCTTCCAGCATCGCGTTCACGGCTTCCGGAGCTTCCTGCTGGATCCAGTGCGAGACGCCGGGAAAGACGCGGAAGGTAAAGTTGGAAACATATTTCTCTATGCCGCGAGTAGTGCGGAAGCTGAGAGCTGTATCGGCATCGCCCCAGAGAAAGAGCGTGGGGATGTTGATGACCGGAATATTACCGGAGAGAAATCTGCGGAATGCGCTGCCGCGAAGCGCTGCGCGATACCAATTGATCATGGCCGTGAGGCCGCCGGGGCGGGCTGCGTTGGCGCGATACACTTCCAGAACTTCAGCCGTGAAGCGCGCAGGATTTTGCGAAGTTCGGCGGAAGATGCCCGAGGTCGCGCGTCCGTTGTTGCGGCCCAGCATCTTTTCCGGCAGCCAGGGAAGCTGAAAGAAATATATGTACCACGACTTAAAGAGCTGCGGAGGCCGGCGCAGTTCACGAGCGAAACAGGCAGGATGCGGCAGGTTGAGAATCACCAGGCGGTTGATAAGTTGCGGCTGAGAAATGGCCAGGGACCAGGCCAGCGCGCCGCCCCAATCGTGCGCGAGCAAGAGTGTTTCTTTCGCGCCCGAGGCTTTAATCAGTGCGGCAACGTCTTCCACCAACGTGCGCGTTTTGTATGCCGAAACTTCTTGTGGAGAGTCTGTATTGCCGTAGCCGCGCAAGTTTGGCGCCCACACGCGATAGCCCAGCTTGGCCAGCAGCGGCATCTGGTATCGCCAGGAGTAAGCATGTTCAGGAAAGCCGTGCAGGCAGAGCGCCAGGCGGTCGCCCACGCCCATGGCAGCAACTTCAAAGTTGATGCCGTTGGCGGCAACGCGGATGAATTGGACGTCGGGCCAGTTCATGGATAGCTGTGACGATAATTCTGCGCATGAGATTAACACGGGCAATAGAGACGTAGTCATGCTACGTCTCTACGTGAAAGCTTAGCTAGCTTACTCTTCGCAGCACCAGCGCCGAGTTCTTTGACCCAAAGGCAATGCAGTTGCACACGGCATGTTCGATCTCCGCTTTGCGGCCGGGTTCAGGAACGTAATCCAGGTCGCAGTCAGGGTCGGGCTTTTCCAGGTTGATCGTCGGCGGAAGCTGGTTGTGCTGCATGGCGATGAGCGTTGCTGCAATGCCTGCAGCGCCGCACGCGCCTTGTGGGTGACCAATCTGCGACTTGAGCGCCGACATGGGGACTTTATATGCGTGATCGCCCAGCGCCAGCTTGAGAGCGCGGGTTTCAATGCGATCATTGAGCACGGTGGAAGTTCCGTGCAAATTGACGTAATGAACGTTCTCCGCAGAAATTCCGGCTTCCTTCATTGCCAGACCAATGGCGCGGGCCGGCTCTTCACCGCACTCCTGCAGGCGCACGCGATGGAAGGCCTCACAGGTTGAGCCATAACCGGCGATCTCAGCATAAATATGTGCGCCGCGCGCCTTGGCGTGCTCATATTCTTCCAGCACAAACATCCACGAGCCTTCCGCCAGCACAAAGCCATCGCGATCAAGATTGAAAGGCCGCGAGCCGCGCTCCGGCGCATGGTTCCAGGATTCAGTCATGATCTTCATGAACATGAATCCTCTGAGAATGCCCCAGGCCAGAGGCGAATCAACGCCGCCGACCAGCATCATCGGCAGTGTGCCCAACTGGATCTGACGCGTCGCGTAAGCGATGGCATCGGTCGACGAAGTACAGCCGCTGGTGATCACGTGGCTCAGCCCGCGAAAGCCAAAGCGCATGCTCACTTCGCTGGACATGGTGCCCATGGTGCCGCTGGGAATGCTGAAGATGCTGATCTGCTTCACTTTGCCGGCGTAATACATGTGATATTGCGCATCAGAGAAATCGTGCGCGCCGCCGCCGGTGCCCAGCACCACGCCGATCTCGCGCTTCTCGTCCATTGACATGGCCGCGGGATCAAGGCCGGAATCTTTCAGCGCCTCCGCGGATGCGGCAATCGCCAGCGGCACGGAGCGCGAAACATGCTTGCGCTCGCGGGCCTCGACCCAGTCAAGCTCGTTGAAGTCTTTATCCAGAATTTCACCGGCGATTTTTACCGGGAGATCAGAGGTATCAAAGCGGGTGATAAGTTTAACGCCGCTTTTGCCGTCCAGAATGGAGCGGCAGAAGGCTGTTTTTCCGATTCCGTTAGGGCTTACTACGCCCAGGCCTGTGATTACAGCGCGTTTGAGCATAGACTCTGATTCTATAATTGATGCAGGATTTTTGCGCCTGGGAAACAGGTTTTTACAAATCTATGCAATTAGGGATTTACATTTCGGTGCCTTTTTGCCGGTCCAAGTGCACCTACTGCAACTTCGCTTCCGGCGTGTTTTCTGCGGCGCAGATGGGGCGGTACGTGGATCGGGTCTGCGAAGACGCGGCGGTATTCCACGGTTATGCGGCGCAACTTGGCGCAAGCGTTCCTGAAGTTGCGGATTCGATTTATCTTGGTGGTGGAACGCCGAGCCTGCTACCAGCTGAGGAGCTAAAGAAACTTTTTTCCGCATTGCGGCACGAATTCAAGATCACGCCTGCGGCAGAAATTACGGTTGAGTGCGCGCCGGGAACATTGACGGACGAGATTATCCAGACACTGTCAGCGTGCGGGGTGAATCGCGTAAGCCTGGGCGTGCAGTCGTTTGTCGATAAAGAAGCGGCCTCGGTGGCGCGGCTGCATACGCGGGAGAAGACGCTCAGCGATATCGAGCGGCTGCGCAAGGTTGGGATAACGAACATCAATGTAGATCTGATTGCCGGGTTGCCGCACCAGACACGCGAGAGCTGGGAGTATTCGCTTAAAGAGACAATCGCCACTGGAGTGCCGCATGTGAGCGTCTACATGCTGGAAGTAGACGAGGATTCTCGGCTGGGGCGCGAGCTGATGGCCGGAGGAACAAAGTACCACGCGCATTTTGTTCCTGACGACGATCTTACCGCAGAGTTCTATGAGACGGCGCGCGAACGGCTGAGTGCGGCAGGGATTGAGCAATATGAGATTTCCAACTTTGGGCGAGCAGGATGCGAGTCGCAGCACAACCTGAAGTATTGGACGCGGCAACCCTACCTGGGATTTGGCGTGGATGCACATTCAATGTTGCCGTCGCGAAATGGCGAATCAGAAAGCGTGCGGCTGGCGACAACGGATGATTACGACCGCTTTTTTGCTTTGCCGGAATGGAGAGCGATTGAAGTCAGCCGAGAGCAAGCCCTGGAAGAGAGCTTCTTTCTCGGCCTGCGGCTGAATCGCGGAGTGGATTTGAGAAGGCTGAGGAATGAGTTTGGGCCCTCTGTGGAAGGATTCTCAGAGACGATCAACGAGTTAATGACCCAGGGGCTGCTGCAAAAATCAGCGGAGCAGATTCAGCTGACCTCGCGCGGACGATTACTATCGAATGACGTGTTCGAAAGATTTATTGCAAATCCGGCAACCATGAAAACGTAGGATTTCAAATTCTGGTGAGAACTCCCTTACGCTGCATGGCTTAGGACACATCGTCGGGACCCTTCGACTCCTCCTCAGTCGCGCTGCTCCTTCGGAGTCACTGAGGATGACAAATTGAAAAACAGGATGGGCGACGCAAAAGAATGACAATGATGGCAAACGGCATGATCGACCTGCGCAGTGACACTGTTACCCAACCCACGCCGGAGATGCGGCGCGCCATGGCGGAAGCCGTGGTCGCGGACGACGTTTACGGCGAAGACCCAACCATGAACCGGCTTACCGAAAGGGCCGCGCAGATTTTCCAGAAAGAAGCCGCCATCTTTGTTCCCACCGGGACCATGGGCAATCAGGTGGCGATCCGCTGCCACACGCAGCATGGGCAGGAGATCATCTGCGAAGAGCGAGCGCACTTTATTAACCTGGAGTCGGCGACGGTGGCGGCATTCTCCGGATGCCAGCCGCGCACAGTTTATGGCGAAGATGGCGTGATTACCTGGGCGCAGATCAAGAAGAAGATTGCGCCGCCCGCGTACTATCGCGCACAGACCGGATTGGTCGAATTGGAGAACACGGGCAGCCTGGCCGGGGGAACGATTTTTCCGCTGGAAGTGTCAGAGGAAATCTGCGATGGCGCGCATAATGCCGGCTTGCCGGTGCATCTTGACGGTGCACGCATCTTTAACGCCGCCACCGCGATGAAAAAATCCGTGGCAGAGCTTGCGCGGAAGTTTGATTCCGTCATGTTCTGCCTCTCCAAAGGACTATGCGCGCCGGTGGGTTCAATGCTGGTGGGCAGCAAGGCCTTTATCGACAAAGCCCGCGTCTTTCGCAAGGCGATGGGCGGCGGCATGAGGCAGGCCGGCGTGCTGGCTGCGGCCGGATTGATCGCGCTGGAAAAGATGCCGGCGCGCTTGCAGGAAGACCACGACAACGCAAAGCTGCTGGCGGAAGGCCTGGCGGAGATCAAGGGCATTAAGATCGACGCAAAAAAGGTGCGGACCAACATTCTGGTTTTCAGCATTGTTGGCACAGGCATGGATACCGCAGAGTTCAGCCGCAAGCTAGGCGAGAAAAAAGTTCTGGCCGCTGGTATCGACCAGGAGCAGATGCGGTTTGTGACGCACAATGATGTGAGCCGCGAAGATTGCGGCAAAGTGCTGGAAGCGGTGAGAAAGGTGTGTTCCTGACAGGAGGGTCCGCGACTTTTCACCACGGAGACACGGAGAAAAGCGGGGCTCCGCAGGCATATTTGGTTAGGGCGCGTTCGGTGTTCAAGCACCGGGCGCTGCCCGATTGAGGTTTATTTCTTCTTGATTTTGCGAGGCATGGCCTTTTTCGGTTGTGCCTTTTGCTTTTCGCGTAATTTGGAGTAACGGGTTTTCCTGCCGTTTTTTGCCTTTGGGAGTGCGACGCGCAGCCGTTCAATGTCGTTCGCGTTCCACAAACGCAATCGGATCCCCGCGACCATCGTTTCCGGTGGAGCAGGAACCTTCCCCATGAGTATGTAACGGCTTAGGGTGGCATTGCTTATTCCTAGCTTCTTAGCCACTTGCATTGTGGAAAGAGGATTCATTATGAGAGTATATTCTCAGATAGATTTTACGGGAGTCAAGAATTTATTTTCGGATTCTTTATGCGCGCCGCTTTGCTGAGCGCGGGCCTGCGGCGCAAGGAAGGAATCCTTTCTATCCTTACCCGCCACTTATTCCTCAGCGCACGTTGTGCGCCTCGGAAACGTAGCGGGCTATTATCGGTCGTCCCTGGCGGGACTGGATTTTTGAAAGCGCTTTCTTTTTCGAGAATCCTGCAATCAGCGAAGCTTTAGCGCCAGGGGATGGAATTCAATCGCAAGGAACATTTGGGGCACGGGACTTGTGCCGCGCCTACGGGGCTCGATGATATGAGCTCTTTGCTCTTCTACGCTGCGGGGAGACGTTGTGGTTGAGGAAGACAATTGTGCCGCCCCTTCAGGGTTCGATTGCTTTTTCAACGCTTACCCAGGGCTTACGCACCTGGCTGGGCTGTTTCGCGCCTTCGGCGCTTGGGCTTGGAAGATAGAGTCAGATTGCCCAATTTTCTGTTTTCAGTTTCTTGACCCGGGCAAAGGAGCGATCATTCGTGACCAGAATGGCTGCGGTGGCCAAGGCGTGAGCGGCGATCATGAGGTCGAGATTGCCAAACGGCTGTCCTGAGCGCTCAAGAGCGGCACGGAGCACCCCATATTCCCGGGCTGCCTGGGAGTCCCACGACAGGATGGTCACACGAATGAGAAATTCTTCAATGATCTGCTGCAATTTCGAGGCTTCCGGCCGGCGGGCTGCTCCGTAACGCAGCTCAGCTTCGGTAATGCTCGATATGTGTACTTGCGCCATGGGAATTTGAGCCAGCCGAAGGCGAACCGCGGGAATGTTGCCTTTAATAACGTAGCTGGCGGTGTTTGTGTCCAGCAAGTAACGTGGCGGCATCAGAACAGTTTCCGTTTTTGCGGCGGCTGGTCATCGCGTTCCGCCATGAAACCCTCAGGCACACCAGCTTTGTCTGCAAGATCAAAAAATGTTTTCCATGAGTCAGGACGGCGAGAGAGGACCACATCACCGGTTTCAGGGTCCTGCCGGATGAATACTTCTTTTCCTTCAAAGCGAAATTCCGATGGTAGACGTACAGCCTGGCTTCGGCCATTGCGGAAAATTTTGGCGGTGCGGGGCATGGGGTCTCCTTGGTATATATCAAAGTCTATCACAAAACAGGTCCATTTTAATATAAAAATAATATGAAATAATGTGAAATAAAAATGTTGACATATAGTTAAACTTAGAATATAACTTATAGGATGAGCGACGAAACTGCAAAGCAGATGTACAGATCAGCCCAGGAGCGATTTTCCGCATTAGTACGACAGGAGAAAGAGACCAAAGAGCAGATTTCACACTGGGCACCGATTGTAGAACAGCTTGCGAAGCTATGCGGTGAAACGTTAGATCCAGAGATTGCCAGCAGAATCAACGAGTTAAACAATGTGAATCAGGCTGGATCGGCGCAGGAGATGGGGTTGACAGAGGCGATCCGGTGGGTCTTCCGGCAGCCGCTGTTGCTGCCGCTGACACCCACGCAGGTAAGAGATCGGCTGGCGGAGATGGGATACGACCTGGAGAAATACGCGTTTGTGATGCCGCCGATCCATAACACGCTGAAAAGGATGAAAGAGGCAGGCGAGATCAAGGAAGTGGAAGGTTTGGGAGGGCTGGGCAAGGCATTTGTGAGTGCGAAGTGATGAGGACAAGAACCTACCGCGGATTTACGCGGATGAGCGCGGATCAGGAGAAAACCAAAAACCTTAACCCACAAAGGGACACGAAGAAACACAAAGATTAAAGATGGAACGTTATTCCAGGCTAATAAACACGCAGCTGGGGGCCCCTCTACCCCAGAAAGCCGAAATCGGGCTTTCCGGGAGCCTTGAGGCTGCGGTCCACTGTTATATGCGGTCCATTATTTATTTTTCCATTACCAGATTGGAGAAACCATGAGCAGAGAAGAGATCATTGGCGCCATGAACGAATGCGCGACCCAGTTGGGGCACGCCCCGAATGTGGCGGAGTTCCGCAGGTTGAGCAAGATCAGCCTGAACCAGATCCGGAAAAACTTTGGCAACTACACGCGGCTGCTTTCCGCCAGTGGCGTGGAGCGCCACGGGGCCGGGTACACGGCGAGCTTGAAGTCGTTGTTTTTGGATTGGGCCAGGGTGGTGCGCGAAACGGGAAAAATCCCGACCATTGCCGAATACGAACTGGAAGGAAAGTTCAGCATCCGGCCGCTGGTGAGACGTTTTAGAACGTGGAGCGAGGCACCGGCAGGGCTGCAAGAATATGCGCGGCAGGAGGGACTGGAAGGAGAATGGAAAGACGTAATGGAGATCATTACGCACCATCTGGAAGAGGAGCAGAGGCAGACGAGGACATTCGAATACCCTACGATCATGCCTTTGCGGCCCCGGCGACCGAAGGACGAGATTGTCATTATCTATGGCGAGCCGATGCACGCGCCGCTGAACTGCGCCCCAACAAACGAAAATGGCGTGATCTTTGCGTTTGGCACGGTAGCGAAGGACCTGGGGTTTTCCGTTACGCGGATTCAAACGGCATGCCCGGATTGCGAAGCGCTGCGGAGGGTGGGACCAAACCGCTGGATACGGACGAAGATTGAGTTTGAAAATGAAAGCCGCAACTTTCTGACGCACATGCATTCGCTAGACGACGCCGATTTGATTGTGTGCTGGACCCATAACTGGCCAGAGTGTCCGTTGGAAGTTCTGGAACTGAAGAGCGTGATCTGCGGAGGAAAACTCACAACAGATGAACGCAGATCAAAACCGAAAACGTTTGAAACGCAGAGGAAGGAAGGAGATAACGAGGAGTAGTAAAGACCGGCGCACTTCTACCGGAGCGGCTAAAGCCCGGCCATTTGCAGCAGCATAAATGCCTGCCCACCCGGTGGACAGAAGCAGTGAGTCGGGGGCAAACGGTTTGCCCATTCGCTCTGTCGTCTTATAAAATCAAAGGTTCACTTACGCACGTTGCACCCGCTGTAGAACCCCAATCATGAAAATTCACGAGTACCAGGCAAAAACAATTCTCTCTAAATATGGCGTGGCTGTGCCCCGCGGTGAGGTGGCCCTGACGCGCGCTGAGGCGGAAAAGGCCGCGCACCGTCTGTTTGAAGAAGGCGCAAAAGGCGTGGTGGTGAAGGCGCAGATCCATGCCGGCGGACGCGGCAAGGGTGGCGGCGTGAAAGTGGCCAAGACGATGGAAGAAGCCAAGCAGTGGGCGGACAAGATTCTGGGTATGCGGCTGGTGACGCACCAGACCGGGCCGGAAGGAAAGATTGTCCAGCGCCTGCTGATTGAAGAGACGCTGCCGATTGAGCGCGAGCTTTATCTTGGCATTGTGGTGGACCGGGCCAGTGCGCGCCCGGTGTTCATGGCGTCAGCAGCGGGCGGCATGGAGATTGAAGAGGTCGCGGCCAAAGATCCGAACGCCATTCTGAAAGAGACCATTGATCCAACTATCGGGTTCCAGGCTTTTCATGCGCGCAAGCTGGCGTTTGGGTTGGGATTGAAGGCGGAGCAGGTGAACGAAGCAATCAAGCTGATGACCGGCTTGTATCGCGCGTTTGTGGATACCGATGCTTCACTGTGCGAGATAAATCCTTTTATCACCACGACTGACGGACGGGTCTTTGCGCTGGATGCAAAGTTTGGCTTTGACGATAACGCGCTTTATCGCCACAAAGATTTGAAAGAGCTGCGCGACATCAGCGAGGAAGATCCGCTGGAAGTGGAAGCTTCAAAGTACAACCTGAACTACATCAAGCTGGATGGGAACATTGCCTGCCTGGTGAACGGCGCGGGGCTGGCCATGGCGACGATGGACATCATCAAGTATGCGGGTGGTTCGCCGGCAAATTTTCTTGATGTGGGCGGCGGGGCCAATGCGCAGCAGATTGGACATGCGTTTGAGATCCTGCTGAGCGACAAGAACGTGAAGGCGATCCTGATCAACATTTTTGGCGGCATCCTGCGTGTGGATACGCTGGCGGATGGTGTTGTGCAAGCCGCGAAGGCGACGAACTTGAAGCTGCCATTGGTCCTGAGACTAGAAGGAACGAATGTGGAGCAGGGACGCGAGATCCTGAAGAAATCCGGCTTGAACTTTCAGGTGGCAGAGACGATGAAAGACGCAGCGGAAAAAGTGGTGAAAGCTGCGGGGGGCACTAGCTACTAGGTTCTACCGGGAAATTGCTTGAAAAGTAAGGCTCGGTTAACGCCCACATCGAATGCGGATACTTGTATTAAGAATTCGAGAGAAACTGCCGGCCAGTAGCTAGAAGCCAGCAGCTAGCAGCAAAAAAACTATGGCAATCTTAGTTGATAAATCCACGCGGCTGATGATCCAGGGCATAACCGGGCGTGAAGGCACGTTCCATGCCAAGACTTGTGCGGCTTACGGCACCAACATCGTGGGCGGCGTCACGCCGGGCAAAGGCGGCACCACACATGAGGGTTGGCCCATCTTCAATACTGTTGCCGAGTGTCGCGAGAAGACCGGCGCCAATACCACTATTATTTTTGTTCCGCCACAGTTTGCGGCTGACGCGCTTTTGGAGGCCATTGACGCTGAAGTTCCGTTGATTATCAGCATCACAGAAGGCATTCCTGTGCTGGATATGGTGCGCGCCTATGACTTTCTAAAGATCAAAGGCAAGTCGCGGCTGATTGGACCGAATTGTCCTGGAATTATTTCTCCGGGCAAGGCCAAGGTTGGCATTATGCCCGGCCACATACATAAAGAAGGAAACATCGGCATTGTTTCGCGCTCGGGCACGCTGACCTATGAAGCTGTCTACCAGCTTACGCGGCGGGGCATCGGCCAATCTACGGCGATAGGAATTGGCGGCGATCCAATCATCGGCACAAGTTTTGTAGATGCGCTGAAGCTGTTCAATGAAGATGCGGAGACGCATGCCATCATCATGATTGGAGAAATCGGCGGCAATGCGGAAGAGACCGCGGCGGAGTATGTGAAAAAGCACGTCAGGAAGCCGGTGGTCTCGTTCATCGCCGGACAGACTGCGCCGCCGGGACGCCGCATGGGGCACGCAGGGGCAATCATCTCCGGCGGGCACGGAACGGCTGTAGAGAAGATCAAGGCGCTTGAAGCGGCGGGAATTGCTGTAGCGAAATCGCCCGCCATGATGGCGCAGACGCTGCTCGATAGGATTGGAGCAGTCAAGGTATAGAGACGCTCGCTTGCCGCGGCTCAACTCAACTAAGTGAAATTCAGGAGAGACTAACCAGGAATGCAAACACTGCAACGCACATTTTCCATCGTGAAGCCAGACGCGGTAGCCAAAGGCGCCACCGGCGATATTCTCCACATGATCCAGGAGAAGGGTTTCCGTATTCTTGGCATGAAAATGCTGGAGATCACCAAACAGCAGGCAGAAGGATTTTACGCGGTCCACGCCAGCCGCCCGTTCTTTGGCTCGCTGACTGATTTCATGTCGAGCGGTCCGATCGTCGTTTTGGCGCTGGAAAAAGACAATGCCATTGCCGATCTCCGCAAGCTCATGGGCGCCACCAATCCCGCGAACGCCGAGCCCGGGACCGTTCGCAAGAAGTGGGCCTCCAGCATCGAGCAAAATGCCATCCACGGCTCTGACGCAGACGATACAGCGCGCTTTGAACTGAGTTATTTTTTCGCCGGCTATGAGCTGATGCGGTAAGGCCATCAGAGCGTGCGGAAGTCGATATGACGGCTTGGCTAGCGGCCAGAAGCTAGCAGCAAGGAGGCTATTCCATGCCACTCATCCAAATCACCTTATTGAAAGGCCGCACCGTAGATCAGAAGCGCAAAGTCGCGGAGCGCATCACGCAGGTAATGGTGGAAGATGCCAAGGCCGCGAAAGAAGCCGTGGTGGTGACCTTTGTTGAAGTCACGCGTGAAGACTATGCCAGCGCGGGAGTGTTGCTGGCGGATAAGAAGTGACACGCGCGACACCGCGTGCTGCTTAAGCCGGCACTATGTATACTCCACTTTATTCCTGACGTAATGCTGCTACAGGATCGACACGCAATGCACGCAAAGCCGGCACATAGCATGAGAGCACCGCTGCAATCGCAACCAGCAGCGCCACGGCTGCATACGTCACGGGGTCAATGGGCTTGATGTTGAACAGCAGGCTGCTCACAAAGCGCGAAAGGCCCGTCGCTCCGAGCAGTCCAGCACCCATGCCGATCAGGATCGGACGCATGCCCTGCCCTATTATCAGCGTCAACACCTTCGCAGGCGTAGCGCCCAGGGCAACGCGCAAGCCGATCTCCGCTGTTCTGCGGCCTACAGAATAAGCCAGCACGCCGTACACTCCAACCAGCGCAAGCAACAGCGCAACCGCCGCAAAAATCGTGATCAGGAACATATTAAAGCGGCGTGGCGCCACCGACTTTGAGACCACTTCATCCATGGTCTGAACATCTGAGAGCGGCAGGTTCGGGTCAAGATCTTTCAAAATCGACCGCAAAGCCGGTGTCAAGGCAGTGGGACTTCCGGCGGTATGAACGGCAAACTGCATTGGACCTGGTCCGGCGCCATAAGAAGGAAGATAGACGGTGAGCGTGGGGGCGGAATCAAGCCCGCGCTCACGCTGATCGGCAGCCACGCCAATTACCTCTGCGGGATCATTACTTTGCCCCTTCCACAACAGCGCCTGGCGGCCCACTGGGGCTTCGCCTGGCCAGAGCGTATCAGCAAGGCGCTTGCTGATAATGACGCGCCACGGTTTGCCAATCTGATCATGCTGGTTGAAGGTGCGGCCGTTGAGAATGGGAATGCCCATGGTGTGGAAATATTCTCCACTCACCACGCGCCAACCGGCCCAGGGGAAATGGCCGCCATTGCCGTCAGGCCGTTCGGCCGCGGCGATACCCATACCAGGGTCCCAGCCGACGATTGGGCGGGACAGCATTGCAGCCACAGACTGCACTCCCGGAAGCGCGCTCACACGATCAAGAAAGGCGTTGCGCAATTCACTGGCTCGTTCTTTGTAGGACCCCGGAATATTCACGGCCACCAGCAGTCGGTTCTCTGATTGAAATCCGCGGTCCACGTGCAACAGGCGATCAAAGCTGCGGATCAGCAACCCTGCTCCCACCAGCAGCATGAGTGAGAGTGCAACTTCAGTGGCAACCAGCACTGAGCGCAAGCGCTTTTGCGCGCGTGACCCCGCCTGGCTGCGCTCGCCTTCGCGCAATCCGCTGACAATACTCTTGTATGGCGACTGAAACGCTGGAACCAGGCCGGCGAGGATTCCCGTGAGCACCGCAGCCATCAACGTGAACCCAAGGACCCAGGGATTGATGCCGATTTCTTCAATGCGAGGAATGCCGCCGGGATTCGCGCTCTTGATTGCCGCAAGCGCAGCCATGGCCAGAAAGACGCCGAAAATCGCGCCCGTGAGACCAAGGACAAGGGACTCGGTAAGCACCATGCGGAATATCCGCGCGCGGCTCGCGCCCAGCGCGGCCCGCACTGCAATCTCGCGTGTGCGACCGGTGGCTTTGGCCAGCAGCAAGTTGGCCAGATTGACGCAGGCAATCAGCAGCAGAAATCCCACAGCACCCAGCAGCACCCAGAGCTTGGTGCGCAGATTGCTATCGGCCAGCCATTCTGAGGACGTGCTGAGCGTGATGCCCATGCCTTTATCGTCTTTGGGATAGTCCTTGGCCAGAGAATTGGCGACGGTTGTGAGATCGGCCTGGGCAGTTTGCAGGCTGATTCCTTTTTTCAACCGCCCGATGACTTGGAACTCAAAACTGCCGCGATCAGCGTTTGCTTTATGGACGAAAGGAATAAAGACATCGGCGACGTCAAGCCATGGCTCGCCCGGCGGAAGCACGCCCACCACCTGAAAAGATTTTCCATTCAGATGAACAGTCTTGCCCACCACTTGGGGATCGCCGTTGAAATGTATCTTCCAGAACTTGTTGCGCAGCAGCAAGACGTTGCTGTCATGGCCGGGCTGGTCTTCTTCGGGAAGAAAATCGCGTCCGGCGACGGGATTGACGCCGAGCACGCGGAAGAAGCCCGCTGAGATAGCGCCCCCATCGATCTTTTCCGGCTCCCCCGAGCCGGTGAGGTTCGCGGTGAGGTCATGGTAGCAGGCAATGCCGTCAAAGGTGCGGTTGCGCGCCTGAACGTCCCAGAAATTTGCCTCAGTGAACGTAGCCTGGTTCCATTGATTTCCAGTACGAGTTTCCCAGAGCTGCACCAGGCGCGAGGGCTCCGGGAACGGCAGCGGCTGCAGCACCACCGCATAAAACACACTGAAGATGGCTGACGTGGCCCCAATGCCCACAGCCAGCATCAGCACGGCCAGCAACGTTGTACCCGGATTTTTTCTCATGTTGCGGATAGCCTGGCGAACGTCAAGGAGAGTTGCGTTCATAAAAAGCCTCGCTTGGGATGCGGATTGCACACAACTTCGTGTTAGTGAGACGGGAGCAGGGAAGCGTTGGTTAGGAAGATTTTTGGCCGCGAACTCAGCGAGACGGGATGTTATTCGATCGTCGTGTACAAATCTCGATTGCGCTGCTCCACAATCGTGTCCAGCCCGCCGATCACATATTGCTTGAAGTATGGGGCGTTGCGATGCGCCTGGAGCGCGGCCTCGTCTTTGTATTGCTCATAAAAGAGAAATTTGCGCGGATTTTCCGTGGACTGGTGGCCAACATACATCAGGCAGCCCGGCTCTTTGCGTGAGTGCCCCTGCAAAATGCGGATGTACTCTCGGCATTTCTCTTCCGTGCCGGATTTCACCAGCATATCCACCTTCAACACAATCATCTTGCTTTCACGCCTTTCAGTGGAGCAGATTTTCCCGCCGCGCTTAGGACCTCGGCTTCAAATTCCGGCAGCATCATGGTCTGGTCGCGATCAGGGCCGGTTGAAACCATGCCAATCGCAGCGCCGCTTTCCCGCTCAATAAACCGCAGATACTCCTGGGCCTTTTTAGGCAGCTTGTCAAAGCTGGTGGCTCCTTCTGTTGACTTCTTCCAGCCCGGCATCTTTGTATAGACGCACTCTACCTGGTCAAAGCCCGTGGCCAGCGCAGGAACGGAATCAACTTTCTTGCCTTTGATCTTGTAACCCACGCAAACCGGTACCTCGTCCAGTTCGTCAAGCACATCCATCTTGGTTACCACCCACCAGTTCACGCCGTTGATCATCTGCGCGTAACGCAGCAGCGGCAAGTCGATCCAGCCGCAGCGCCGCGGGCGCCCTGTGACTGCCCCGTACTCATTGCCACGGGCGCGAAGCTGGTCAGCAATGGCGCCCTCAACTTCACTGGGGAACGGGCCTCCGCCCACGCGTGTGCAATATGCCTTGGTCACGCCAATCACATTCTGGATCGCGTTGGGAGGAACGCCTGTGCCAGTAACCGCGCCGCCCGCCGTGCAACTGGATGAGGTCACAAACGGATACGTTCCGTGGTCAATATCGAGCATCGTCGCCTGCGCACCCTCAAACATCACTGATCCGCCTTCAGCCAGGGCCTGGTTCAGGAGCGTCGCGGTATCAGCCACAAAGGGCGCAATCTTCTCCGCGGCATCGGCGTACTCGCGATACATGCTGTCGGCATCGAGCGGCTCAGAGTTAAAGAGCGCGTGCGCGATCATGTTTTTTTCGCGGCAGGCATTCTCGATCGTTGTCCGAAGCAGACCGGAATCCAGCAGATCGGCGACGCGCAGGCCCCGGCGGCCCATCTTATCTTCATAGGCCGGGCCAATCCCGCGCGAGGTGGTTCCAATCTTCACGCGTCCGGGTGCGTTCTCTGCCCCCATTTCAATCATGCGGTGGTACGGCAGGATGACGTGCGCGCGGTTGGAGACAAAAAGGTTTCCGTCCACTGCGACCCCGGCATCGCGCAGCATCTTTACTTCCTTAAGAAAGGCCAGCGGGTCCAGCACCACGCCGTTGCCGATTACCGAGCGGCAGCCCTGGCGCAGCACGCCACAGGGCACCAGTTGCAGCACAAACTTTTTGCCTTTAATAATGACCGTGTGCCCGGCGTTATGCCCTCCGGCATAGCGGGCCACAATGGAAAAATTGTGCGAGAGCACGTCAACAATCTTGCCCTTGCCCTCATCGCCCCACTGGGCGCCAACGATTACGGCTGTCTTGCCACGCTTCACTTCGATTGCACACTCCTCGCCCGCAGGGGTGTTTCGCAGTCAAAAAAGTAGGCTCTGGGAAATCCGGAACGGGAAAGTCTGTTACTAAGAAATTTTAACAGAGAAGGGCGCTCGGGGCATCCCGCTTAGGGTGGCATCACGACCTCACTTCTGAAGCTGACAATTTGCCCGCGACGATCCTGATCTGGGCTTCCGAACGATCAAACTCCATTTCAATTACATGCTTTCCTGGAGTAGGCTTGGCGGCATAATGTAAGTAGTGCAGTAGGTCGCTGGGCACGGCAAGAGGTTCAAAGAAGCGTTTTACCTCTTCATAATTCGAGATCGCGCCGAAGCGAACAGTGATGACGGGACCTCCTCCGAAGGCATGATTGCCTTTGGGCCAGAGTTCGATGGCCAGAGTCAGCTCGCGGCGCGGGCCGAGCTTGATCTCGCGAACCATTGCTCCGGAGAAATCAAGTTCTTGAATTATGACGCGCACCTCGCCTGGACGGAATGTTTTACAGCCATGACGACCAAAATGACACGGTAGCAGATTACTCCAAGGTGAGATCGACGCGGGCGTTGAAATTGCCCGCGTCATTTGCGGAAAATACTTTATGCGGCCACGTCCTGTTTTCTGCTGGAGTTGAGGGCCTGAGAGAGCTTCTCCGAGACCAGTTCGACGGTTGTCCTGGTTGCCGGTGTTTCCGCCAGCGCATTCAACAACGCGTAGTCGTGATGAGTGGCGAGAATACGCAGCGGGGTCACCTCAACCCCTGCCTGGATCAGTTTTCTGGCGTAGGCTTCACCCTCATCGCGGAGAATGTCATTCTCGTCAACAATGAGCAGCGCCGGGGGCAGTCCTTTCAATTGATCAATGGAGGATTGCAGTGGTGATGCCGTGATGTTCTTGCGATCTTCCTTGTTGGGAGCATAGGCGTCCCAAAACCATGCCATGGCATTTCGGGTCAGCCACGGGCCGTTGGCGAACTCCTGGTAGGACGGTTGGGAAAGACTTGAATCGGTCACCGGGTACATCATTACCTGATAGCTGATCTTCGGGCCCTTACGCTCCTTGGCCAGAAGAGTGACCGCGGCGGTCATATTGCCGCCAACACTATCACCGGCGAGCGCCAGCCGGCTGGAGTCGACGCCCAATTCCTTGCCGTGTTCAGCCACGTATTTGGTGGCGGCGTAGGCCTGCTCAATCGGCACGGGAAATTGTCCTTCCGGAGAGGGCGTGTAGTTCACAAAAACAAATACCGCGTTGGTGGCGTTGACAAGATCGCGCAGCAGCCGGTCATGCGTATTCTTGCTGCCCAGGACCCAGCCGCCGCCGTGGAAGTACATCACCACCGGCAAGGCACCTTTAGCGCCTTTGGGACGAAAGATGCGGACAGATACCTCTCCGCCCGGTCCAACCGGAAAGACCGTGTCTTCTATATCGGCGGGCAATTTCCTGACGTTGATGGCCTGGGCATCTTCGAGCACCTTGCGGGCGTCGGCGTAAGAGAGTTCATAGAGAGGCTTGCCGCCCTGCGCATTCAGGGCATCAACAAAGGCTTGTGTCGTGGGTTCAAGAACAGGATTCTTCTGAGTAGCCATGGAACCTCCTTTTCCTCTTGTTGACGGATGTTCAGCGAGGCGGGGGCGTTGCCGCCTGAAACGATGGATCAGGAGCGCTCTGACGGCACGGGAAACGCTCGCAGCTCCCGATCAGGCTCTACGAGCTGCCCCGAGCTGGTCGGGATGAAACTTCTTCACCGCCATCACTCCTAAAACGATAAATAGCACCAGCACCAGGCCTTGTGTAGCAGCGAAGGCAGGGCCTGACGGGGGCTGTGTGGTGTGCAGGATCTTCTTCTGAAAAGTCTGGATCACCAGGACGAAACAGTTGAAATAAAGCGCGACGACGGTGGTAATCACGTAAATTGCGCGCCACTTGCCGGCCATCCGAAACGTGTAACGCGCAGGAATCGCAAGAGCAAGCACGATGAGGGAGAGAATCCCAAGCATGATTGCCGGCGTGACACCTTTAAAGGGAAAGCCAAACCCGGTAAGGCTGGTGAGCACGGTGGTGATCAGGAAGATCGCCGTCAGGCCGTCAAGGCGCTTGTTGCCCAGCATGCCGAACAACACGATCAGGCCGGAAACAATACCAATCAGGCTGATGATGACGTGAATCAGCGTGTAGGTTTCAAGAGACATGCCCAAAACTACCGCGGGCCTCCAAGGAAAGAAATGGGGAAATTTAAGGGGGAATCTTACGCCTTGATCCGCGAAATTGCCAATTTCGCACAGACTCGGCGGTCGCGGATGGGAGCGAAATCTTTTTGCAGTGACAGCAGGCGGAGCGTTACCCTAATTCACGATGGCGCTGCCCTTCAAACTGGTCTACACCGACGACTACTACCTGCCCATCGGCGCGCATGTTTTCCCGGCGCAGAAATACCGGATGATCCACAAGCGGCTGCTGGAGAGCGGCATCGCCGAGCCGCCTGATTTCATTACACCCAAGCCGGCGCAGGACGAAGACATTCTGCTGGTGCACACCCCCGAATACGTAGAGAAATTGAAGAATGGAACGCTCTCTGTGCAGGAAGAAATGCAGATGGAGGTTCCATATTCGCCCGAGCTGGTAAAAGCCTTCTGGCTGGCCGCCGGCGGATCAATCCTGGCGGCGGACTGGGCGCTGCGCGAAGGAATTTCCTGCAATATCGGCGGCGGATTTCATCACGCCTTCCCTGATCACGGAGAAGGTTTTTGTGTGATTCATGATGTGGCCGTGGCCATCAAGCGCATGCACCAGGATGGCAAGCTCACTCGTGCCATGACTGTGGATTGCGACGTTCACAACGGCAACGGCACTGCAGCAATTTTTCCGCCTAAGATCAGGCTCGGTCATCCGCTGCCCAGTGCCAGCGCCAGCCAGCGCGATATCCATGTCACCTCAGAAGGGCCGCCCAAGGCCGATGACAAAGAGTTGGAAGTCTTCACCATCTCGCTTCACCAGGCGCACAACTATCCTGCCTACAAGCCGCCTTCATCGATTGACGTGAACCTGCCGGACGGCACGAATGACGATGAATATCTTGGCTGGCTTGACCAGTCTTTAAGCTCGGCTTTCCGCCATTTTGAGCCCGAATTGCTCTGTTACATCGCCGGCGCCGATCCCTATAAGGAAGACCAGTTGGGCGGACTGTCGCTGACGATTGAGGGATTGAAGAAGCGCGACGAGCTTGTGCTCAAGGTGGCCAAAGCGCGGAATATCCCAATAATGATTACCTATGCCGGCGGCTATGCCCGGCGCGTGGAAGACACAGTGACCATCCACTGCAATACAATCCTTGCTGCCAGGGAGATTTTTTCTTGAAGCTTCAACTTGTTCGCCATGCCACGCTGCTGCTGGAGTATGCAGGCATGAACATTCTGGTGGATCCCATGCTGAGCGAAGCTGGCGCGATGTCGCCCATCCAAAACTCTCCCCAGCCGCGTCCCAATCCCCTGGTGCGGCTTCCGTTTCCTGTGGAGCAGGTTCTTGACGGCGTGCAGCTTGTGCTGGTCACGCACACGCACCGCGACCACTGGGATGATGCTGCAATCCAGCTTGTGCCCAAAGACCTGCCGTTGCTGTGCCAGCCGGAAGACCTGAAGAAAATGGAAGCTGTGCACTTTGTGAACGCCTCGGCCGTGCACGATATGAAGTATTGGAGCCACATCTGCGTCACCCGCACGCCGGCGCAGCATGGCACAGGCGAAATTGCGCGGGCCATGGCGCCTTCCAGCGGTTACGTGCTCTCAAGCGCGGGCGAACCCACGCTTTATATCGCCGGTGACACCATCTGGTATGACCAGGTGGCGGAGACCATCAAGCAGCACAGTCCGCAGGTGATTGTGGTGAACGCCGGCGCGGCGCAGTTCCTGCATGGCGATCCCATCACCATGACCGCCGGAGACGTGGTGCGCGTTTGCCGCGCGGCGCCGCACGCGCAAGTGATTGCTGTGCACATGGAAGCCATTAACCACTGTCTGCTCACGCGCGCCGACCTGGCAAAGCAGACGCACGCAGCCGGAGCCAAAGTCGCAATCCCCGGCGATGGCGCGCAAGTGGACTTGCCGGCAGAATGACAGGGAAATTGCCTGCAGAATGACAGGGACATTGCCTGCAGGATGATTGAAAGATGATGGAAGCGAAACTCGCTGGGTTTTAATGGCGCAATGCGAAGACGGCCAGCAACACCAGCCCCAGCGTCATCACGGCATTCCAAATCAAAAGCGCCAGCAGCCATTTGCGCAGGCGCTCTTCTCTTGCTGCCGTGGCTTGGTTCAGCGCTTCAAAATCAGACTTCAATTGCGCAGCGTACAGCTTGAGCTGGTCAACATCAACGGCCAGTTGCTCCACCGGATTTGGTCCGTCAGGCGGCTGCGCCTGCCCTTGCTTCTGCGCCGCGCGCGCCTTCAGCGATTCACGTAATACCTGGCCGCCATGTTCCGCCGCAATCGGCCCCAGCGCGCGCAATATTGTAGCTAGCCATCCCATGGTTGTTGAACGGTGTGTAATTCCTGCGCTCTTGTCGCGTCCTCCCGCGATCAGGCACTCGCTGATCGCGTTCGATTTTGTTTAACTTTATTAGACCAATGCCTCAAATCGACTTATATAATTGACTTATATTACGTGACCCCGTTGGCCTTCATTCAATTTGTCCTGTGGCCTTCGTACGGAGCATTGCTGTGTGCTAACCTGTTCATGGCCTTCCTTAAAGCCGGGATGGCGGAACTGGCAGACGCAGCAGACTCAAAATCGTATTTAACAACTCTTCTATACACCATATATACTTGATTTAACATTATTTCTTGACATTTTGACCAACTCGCAATATCTTACACATGCCTTACACATTTTGGCTTTTGAGCCGTTTCACGGAGGCAATCCGTGGCCGAACAGTTCGACATCCTCGGCGGCAAAGTACACATCTATCGCCGACCCAATTCCTCGCACTGGCAGTGTTCAACATATCTTGCCGGGAAAAATCGTCGTGTCACCACCAAAGAGGAAAGCCTCTCGAAAGCGAAGGAAGTCGCCGAAGACTGGTATCTGCAACTGCGCGGAAAACTCCGCAACGGCGAAATCAAAACCGAGAAAATCTTTCGCGAAGCCAACACGCAATACCTGCGCGAGTATGACGTCATCACAGAGGGGCAGCGCAATAAACGATATGTCGCCTGCCAGCACTGGCGATCCGAAAAGCACCTGCTTCCATTCTTCGGCAATATGGGCCTGTCCGAGATCACCGGCGGCACCGTGCAGGACTATCGCATCCATCGCCATGAACAGGCGATGAAGAAATTTGGCCATCCGCCCGCGCGGAATACACTCCATCAGGAAATCGTCACACTGCGCCAGACGCTCAAGACCGCCATGCGCCATGGATGGCTCGACCGATTGCCGGACCTCTCAGAGCCTTATAAGGCATCCCCCAAAATATCGCATCGGGCATGGTTTTCTCCCGACGAATACAAGAAGCTTTACGAAGCGACGCGC
>DATEHN010000041.1:0-56688 GCA_035279585.1 Candidatus Angelobacter sp.
GCAGATGTGCTGGTGTTGAAGATGGTCAAGCAGCCTCTTACGGAGTTGGCTGCAGAGCCTGGATCAACCGAACATCTGCTGGAGCCGACATAAACTCGATTGTTGGCAAACGCCATCGCTTCATGCAAGCCGTCAGTGATAGGTACGGGCGCAGAGGCGGTAAACGAACTGGTATTCACCGTGGTGAGGGTGCCGCAGCGCGAGAGCGGACAAGCTGCACCAGGGCCGGTGAGCGCAGGATTAGGCGTTCCGGCAACAAAGAGGTTGCTTCCATTCAGCAGACCGGCTGTGGCCGCAAGCACCGGGACCGGAGTGCCTATGGTTGCCGGCGTGGCCGGGTTGGAGAATACTCCGCTGAAATCCACGGAAACAACGCTGGCCGCAGTGCCTCCGCATTCAGCGCCGCAATTCAGGACAAAAGCCTGTGTGTCACTGGTTCCAAAAACAGCGGTAATTGGCTGATCAAAACTAGGCGAGGTGATTTCTATGATGCCTTTGCTGGCGGTATCGATAACAAAAAAGCTGGTTATGTTGGCCTGGGTCTGCGGATCGGTAAAGACCAGCAGCTTGCTGCCGTTTGGGCTCATCACCAGGCGGCGCGCATTGGGGATGTGAAGGATCTGGGGGCTGACATTTCCATCCGCCGTAGTTCCAAACCGAATCTCGCCCAAATTACTCTCTGCCGCGAAAGCCGTTTTTCCATCCGCTGTAATGGCAACATCCACCGGCAGATCGTCAAGATTCAAGTTGAAGGTCACCGCTTCAGTGGCGTTGTCAATGACTGTCAATGCGTTTGCTGTGCTGTCTAAAACAACGGTTTTTCCACTGGCGGTAACAATCTTGGTTGCTCCGGGGGCGGAAAGGACCTTGATGTTCAGTTGGTCCCGTTTCGCGTCCACAAAGTGCACCACGCTGCCTTCCTGGTTGGTGACCAGCACGCGCTTGCTCAATCCTGTAAGAGGAGCTGTGTTTGATGAGGATGAGCCGGATCCACAGCCGATGACGGCAGTAAGGGCCATCACCCAAACCACTAAGACATAACCGTTTGGACGCATTCTATGTTTAGACCGTTCCCTATTATTTCTGTCGCTTCGCTCGAACCCGCTCATAAGCTCTTTATGCGGCTAGTTTTTTCCGCGCCTGACCGGAAGCGGCCCGGCATTTGCTCGGCCTCGCCGCCTTTACGCCAGCGAAAGATAGGCATTAGCGGTGAAAACGCGATTATAACAGAGCAACTTTTGCCGGCCCTCCGCCCGTTGCCAGACAGGATTCTCCCTGCCCACTTGAGAGAACGCGCCTGTTTGCCGTTTGTGCGCAGAATTTCTTGCTTTTGGCAAAATCGGTTGCGTCCTACTATTGAGATTTAAGATGGCGCTTAAAAATCTGCAAAATGGCGAAAGCAGCATGGCTGCTGATATTCTTGAAGAGATTTATGTCTGAGAACCTGCTAGCCCGTCTGAAACATGGCCCCATTCTTTGCGATGGCGCAATGGGGACGCTGTTCTACGCCAAGGGCGTTTACATCAATAAGTGCTATGACGAGCTTAATCTGACCCAGCCGGACATGGTGCGCAGCATTCATCAGGAGTACCTGAATGCCGGTGCTGAGGTGATTGAGACCAACACCTTTGGCGGCAACTCCTTCCGCCTGGCGCGGCATGGACTGGCGGAAAAGGTGGCGCAGATTAATCGCCAGGGAGCGGTTTTGGCCCGTGAAGCTGCTGACGCCTTTAATTTGAAGAAAGCTGCAAGCGTTTTGGTAGCCGGATCAGTTGGTCCCCTGGGAATCAAAATTGAGCCTCTGGGCAAGACGGCGCGTGAAGAGGCCCGTGCATCGTTTCGTGAGCAGATTGCGGCACTGGTTGAGTCAGGCGTTGATCTGCTTATGCTTGAAACCTTTGGCTATCTGGAAGAGCTGCATCAGGCGATTCTGGCGGCACGCGATGTCTCGCCTTCTACCCCGCTGGTGGCGCAAGTCACGATTGACGAAGACGGGAACTGCCTGGATGGCGCCAGCCCTGAGACCTTTACAGCCAAGCTCAATGACTGGGGGCCGGATGTGATTGGCTGCAACTGCAGCGTTGGGCCGGTGGCCATGCTGGAAGCGGTTGAGCGAATTCGCCGGCTTACTGATAAGCCACTCTCCGCCCAGCCAAACGCAGGCATTCCCCGAAGCATTGAAGGCCGCAACATCTACCTGTGCTCACCGGAATACATGGCCAGCTATGCGCGAAAGTTTGTGAATGCCGGCGTAAACCTGGTGGGCGGCTGCTGTGGGACCACACCAGATCACATCAAGGCCATGAAATCAGCGCTTCGCATGACCGATGCCAAAGGCAAGGCGGGTGGGTTTCGTGTTGTAACAGAGTCAAAGAATGATTCCAGCATCGCGCCGCCATCGTTGGCGCAGCGCTCCAACCTGGGCAGAAAGCTGGCAGCAGGAGAATTTGCCACACTGGTAGAGATCGTGCCCCCCAAAGGCGTTGACTATCGCAAAGAAGTTGAAGGGGCAAAGTTTCTGAAGGCTGCGGGCATTGATGCCATTAATATCCCGGATAGCCCGCGCGCCTCCGCCCGCATGAGCAACATGGCTCTTTGCATGTTGATCCAGCAACAGGCAGGGATCGAAACCGTTTTGCACTTCACCTGTCGCGATCGCAACGTGCTGAGCATGCAATCAGAGTTGCTGGGAGCATACTCCACGGGAATCCAGAACCTGATCTGCATTACCGGCGATCCGCCCAAGCTCGGCAACTATCCTGACGCCACAGCGGTGTTTGACGTTGATGCCATTGGTCTCGTGAACCTCGTCCATAACTTGAACTATGGGCGGGATCTCGGTGGAAACCCAATTGGCTCTGGAACTAAGTTTCTGATTGGCGTTGGCGCGAATCCGGGGATCTTGAATGTTGACGAAGAGGTTCGCCGTTTTGAATACAAAGTTGAGGCCGGCGCGGAATATGCCGTTACGCAGCCTGTGTTTGATATTGCTCTCTTAGAGCAGTTCTTGCGGCGCATCGATCATTACCGCATTCCTGTGCTGGCAGGCATCTGGCCGCTTACCAGCGTTCGCAACGCTGAGTTCATGAAGAATGAGCTGCGCGTCTCAGTTCCTGATTCCATCATTGAGCGGATGTCCCGAGCTCCCAGCGCCGAGGCGGCACGAGCCGAAGGCATTTTGATTGCGCGTGAGATGCTGCAGCAAGTGCGCGGTCTGGTGCAGGGCGCTCAGGTGGCAGCTCCGCTGGGACGCTACAGCTCTGCCATTGAGGTACTGGACGGAGTAGCCGGGTCGGCGATGGTCGGGGTGTGAGCTGTGGAAAATACTGTATTTCTGAGACAGTGGTTGCTGAATTCGATTCATTTTTACTGATAAAGAAAATCTTAATGAGAAAAAAATTCAGAACTGCTTCCTGTTCGCGGGGGTAAAATGAGAAATGGAGTTTCGGCTCTGTGCCCAAATTTGAAGATTGTCTTCAACGTCTGGAACAAATCGTAGATGAGCTTGAGAAAGGCAATGTGCCACTTGAGCAGGCGTTGAAACTCTTTGAAGAAGGGCTGAAGCTTTCGTCCTCATGCCGCAAGGAGCTGGAGGAAGCGGAAGGCAAAGTCGAAATTCTCTTACGGCAAAACGGAAAATTACAGCCTGAACCTTATGAGACTGTTGCTGAAAAAGCCCAGCATTCGGCAAAAAAGTAAAGTTTCTCACAGCCTGCGCTAGTCCGCAGCGTTCGTGTCACCCCAGCCAATTTGAGGTAAACGCTCATGAAACCGCTTAGTGTAGTTGTCGCTCAAAGTAACGGCAAAATAGCGGAAGTGCTGGCAAAGTCCCTCTACAACCATTTCCGCGTTGTCAACGTAGCCGGTAACCTGGATGAGCTGCGCTATGCAATTCCCAGGCACCGAGCTGACGTGGCCATTGTTGATCTTGAACTGGCTCCTCTTACCCAGGTAGAGCTGCTTACTCACGAGTTCGCCGCCACGCGGGTCATCTGCACGCATCGCCTGGCGGATGAAAAGATGTGGTCGGATGCGCTGGCCGCAGGCGCTGCCGATTGCTGCTATACCTCTGACGTGCGCGCCATTGTACTGGCCGCCAGCGATACCAAACCGCTCTCCCACGCCCATGCGGCGTAAAAAATTTGTTGTCCACTCCTGTCCAAACGTAGGGAGTGCCCGAAAAAGGCGCTCCCTTTTTGGGTTTTTGTGTTCAGCAGAAAACTTAATCTCAGTTAGGGCATAAGACGCAAACCATCGCGAGTCATTTTGCCGACGGAGCAGATTCGTCTCTGGCAATCACATCCTTGTGATCAACGTGAGGTAACGCTTGAATCGTGGCAACCGGTTTATAGGTGGGACTCACCACGAGCGCTGCGTATCTCTCGCCCAGATGCGTCCAATTGCCCCATGTCCCGTTTGAGTGTATGTCGGTAAACGGATCGTCCGCCTGAGGCTGAACGTACCACCAATCAGTGTGGGCATATAACACAATTTTGTATTTTTGAGGCGACCCTAATCCTATGATGCGACCGGCAATGTCCCCGTGTGAATCTGCGCCTTGCCCGGAGCCAGGCACGGCAGTAAATTCAATTCTGGTTTCGCTTGCCGAGTTGAGGCGCGGCACCATACTCATCACGACCCCAAAAACAATCATGATGCCCGCTGTTCTAAGTTTCATACGAACTCCTATCTTTTCGAAGCATCACTCATCTTTCCGGCAAGACCGTTGAGCTTGCCAGGATATCGCCGCCCGTTGGCGGCAACTCTTCCGGACTACCCATAGGAGCAAAGGCGGGATTTACTAACAACGCAGCATAGCGGTCACCAAGATGCGTTGAGGCGTTCCAGGTTCCGTTGGGCTCTATGTTGGTTAAGGGCTGGTCAGCAAATGGCTGAACATACCATCGATCGCTGTGGGCGTAGATGACTATCTTGTATAAATTCGGTTTTTTAAGACCTTCGACCACGCCTTTGATCAATCCCCCCGAATCTGGCCCCTGCCCCTGGCTGGGTATGTACGTGAACTTCATTGTGATGCCCTCTGGAGGCGGTTCAACGGACCGTTGCTCTGGCTTTATGCCCAGCCTGAGTTGCAAATCCCTGTTTTCCTTTTCAAGATTGCGATTCTCTTCGCTGACTCGGGTTAAATCTTTTTCCAAGGCACGCTTCTCAGCGTCTTGTTCCAAAATTCTGAATTCGAGCGATCTAACATAAAAGTGTTCATTGGCCCAAAAACCGAAAAAAGCCCCTAATACAAGGCCGATTATCGTAAGCAGTATTGCGAGCCAATTTGTTTGAAGAAAGTCGCGAATGGTTTTACTGAATGGTAAAGCGGCTTTAGTTGGTTTCGTGCCGGTATCCATAGCGATTGTTCACCTATGGGCCCGAGAGCAATTGTACAACGGGCGTCAATGCCGATAGATTGTCCAAGTCTCATTACCCTCAGCAGAGTGAGAGCCATTCAACTGGATTTCGTCCACTGTTTTATACTCATCATTCATGTTGAAACAGGTACTGGAACAAGGCCAGCGCACCATTGACGCTGCCCTGGAAAAGCTTTTGCCTGCTGCGACCGTACGGCCAGACTCCATTCACAAGGCCATGCGCCACAGTGTGTTTGCTGGCGGCAAGCGCCTGCGCCCTATTCTGTGCATGGAAGCAGCTCGCATGATCGCCGGCGCGCAGCTTGAAGGAATTGAAGAACTGGGCAGCGCACTGGAGATGCTGCACACCTATTCCCTCATCCATGACGATCTGCCGGCACTCGATAATGACGATCTTCGCCGCGGCAAGCCTACCTGCCACGTGGTCTTTGGTGAAGCTCTGGCCATCCTGGCCGGCGACGCGCTGCAAACGCAGGCCTATGAGGTAATGGCGCGGCTCAAGTGTTCGGCGGAAGCGCGCGTGAAGATCATTGAAGAAATTGCTCGTGGTACCGGAACGGTAGATGGAATGATCGGCGGGCAGGTTAAAGACCTTGAAGCCGAGCGGCAGAAGCCCGATGCCGCTACTTTGGAATACATTCATCGCTCCAAGACCGGAGCATTGATCGCCTCCAGCCTTGTGAGCGGTGGGCTGTACGCTGGTGGCACTCCTGCTGAGATCCAGCGGCTGCGCGATTTTGGCCGCGCCGTGGGATTGGCATTCCAGATTATTGATGACGTTCTGGATGTAACGCAATCATCGGAGCAATTAGGGAAAACTGCGGGTAAAGATACTGCTTCAGAAAAAGCTACCTATCCCTCTCTTTTTGGGGTTGACGAATCGCTTCGCCGGGCTGACGCCCTTGTGAGTTCAGGCTGTGCTGCTCTTGATTCTTTTGCTCAACGTGCACAAACACTTAAGGAGCTGGCCCATTTCCTGGTGGAACGCAAAAAATAAGAAGAAGATAATCTGGGACGACATTACCCAGGGACGAAAATTGCTTCATCCGTGCGGCATCGCCATGATAGTATTCCGAGGCATATTTGTCCCTATATGTGTGCAAAATCTAAACCTTTGCCGGCGGTGCGTACCGCCGCTTAAAAACATGCAGTGGAACCAATCCGTTTTTGAACTGCTGTCCGTACTTTCAAAAGACGTTTGTCGAGAGTAGATAAACTTTCGGCAAGCACCCTATAAAAGGAAGGGAGACTTACACATGACGAAGTCCGTGCGTTTGTTGCTCATGGGCGCGGCCCTGACAGGATTTATGGCCGGCCAGACCGCTTTCGCTCAGAACACTGGCGGAGACAAGAAGGACACCAGCTCTGATAGCGGCAAAAAAGCCACCAAGAGCAAAAAAGAAAAGCATGCCTGTAAAGGCCAGAACTCCTGCAAAGGCAAGGGCGGCTGCGGAACCACCAAAGGCAAGAACGATTGCAAAGGCAAAGGTGAGTGCCGGACAGACGGCAAGCCCATGCCGAAAGAGGGATAGTTCCCGGGTCCTCTCAGTTGTTGAAGAGGACCGGTGGAATCTCGCTGGTCCTCTGTTTTCATCTTTACCCGCTCGTCATCATCACATAGGTATATGCCCGCAAATCGTTTCAATGGACACAAAGATTACGGCGTAGGCATTGGGCTGCGCATCCCTCACTACAATCATATTTTTGAAAAAAAACCGGTCGTCGACTGGTTTGAAATCATCTCAGAAAATTTCATGGTGGAAGGCGGACGTCCGCTCCATGTTCTTGACCAGATACTGGAACGTTATCGCGTGGTGCAGCACGGCGTCTCTATGTACTTTGGCTCAGCTGAGCCGCTTAACCGGGAACATCTTCGCCGCTTAAAGAAGCTGGTTCGCCGCACCAATACTCCCTGGCTCACTGACCATCTCTGCTGGGGCAGCGTTGACGGACGTTATTCCCACGATCTGCTTCCCATGCCGTACACCTTTGAAGCTGCCAAAAGAACAGCGGAAAAGGTCCGCGAGGCGCGCGACTTCCTGGAAGTGCCCATTGCTGTGGAAAATGTGAGCAGTTACGCCGAATTCCACGTTTCAGAAATGACGGAATGG
This sequence comes from Candidatus Angelobacter sp., assembly GCA_035279585.1. Taxonomy (GTDB): domain Bacteria; phylum Acidobacteriota; class Terriglobia; order Terriglobales; family Acidobacteriaceae; genus Angelobacter. The sequence goes on from DATEHN010000041.1 coordinate 7,496, forward strand.
CAGTTTCTAAATGAGGTGGTGGAGCGCGCCGACTGCGGCATTCTTCTCGATGTAAACAATATCTACGTTTCTTCCCGCAATCATAATTTTGATCCGTTCGAATATCTGCGCAGCGTGCCTGCGGAGCGTGTGGCCCAGATCCACATAGCCGGCCACTCGAACTATGAGAAATATATTCTCGATACGCACGACCATCCGGTAATCGACCCGGTGTGGCAGCTTTATGCCAAAGCCATTGAGCTGGTAGGTCCAACGGCAACGCTGCTTGAGTGGGATGATCACATACCTTCGTTTGACGAAGTACACCGCGAGGCGCTTAAGGCCAAGAAATTTATTCCTGCGAATGCGGCGGTGGCATCATGAGCTCGAGTCACATGAACTTGGAGCAGCTCCAGCGCGCGGTCTTTGATGTTGTCCGCCAGCCTCTGACTGAAGACGAGCGTATGCGCGAGCAGACGCTTGACGGCCGCTCAACCAAGACGATTGCCGACGAGATCGTGAAGCCCAATGACCGGTTGACCTCGGTTGAGCGCCTGGAAATTTACAATCGCGTTTACTGGTTCCGCATTCTTTCTTCTTTGGCTGATGATTTTCCCGGTCTTCGTGCCGTAGTTGGCCAGGAGAAGTTCGATAAAATTCTTCTCGCCTACCTCACAGAGCTTCCATCCGTCTCTTTTACTTTGCGCGATCTCGGCTCGCGCCTGGAAGCATGGCTTCGCCTTCACCCGGAACTTGCTGCGGGGCATGAGCAGCTTGCCTTTGATATGGTGCGTCTGGAATGGGCCGACATTGAAGCCTATGATGCCGCCGAATGGCCTAAGTTAACGCAGGAAGAGCTGCAAGCTCTGGGCGAAGACCCGGTCTTTCATCTGCAGCCGAACCTTTTTCTGCTCGATCTCTCTTATCCGGTGGATGAATTTCTTTTGGCCGTGCGCGACGCAAACGAGCCGGAAACCGATATCGCCAGCAACGTGGTGATCATGGAACATACTGAAGCCCAGCCGGAAAAACATTACACGCTTCCCAAGGCAAAAAAGACTTACCTGGCTGTGCACCGGCAGGAGAACATTGTTTACTTCAAGCGGCTTAAGCCGGAAGCATTTGCTTTGCTGCGATCGTTGCAACAAGGCAAAACGCTCTCCCAGGCCATTGAAAGCTCAGTAGATTGGTCTGGCAAGAAGTTAGAGCGCGTCATGGGGCAGTTGCATGACTGGTTTGCCAACTGGTCAGGCCTTGGTTGGTTCTGCCGTGTTCCGGAGGATGCGCCACAAAAATGATCGCAAAAATCGATACGCTCTACCGATTGCTCATACGGGTCGCCAGTTCGCTGCAATCGCCATTTCTGCTGGTAATCAGGCTCTACTGGGGCTGGCAGTTTTTCCAAACCGGCTGGGCCCACTTGCACACGATTCCTAAGTTCATTGAGTTCATGGCCGGTCTGGGCATTCCAGCGCCCACATTCAATGCGTATTTCATCGGCGTGCTTGAAACCGTTGGTGGCATCCTGCTTGCGCTTGGCCTGGGTTCGCGCCTGATTTCTCTGCTGCTGGCCGGGGACATGTTCGTAGCATTTGTAACCGCTGATCGCGATGCCCTGCTCTCAGTTTTTTCCGATACCGATAAATTTTATGGCGCTGCGCCTTACACGTTTTTGTTTGCTTGCCTGATCATCCTGATCTTTGGTCCCGGAAAATTGGCGCTTGATACCCTAATCGCAGCCAGGCGCAAAAAACAAAAGCCGGCCGTTGCCGTCACATAAGCCCGGAGCAGATGTTAGTCTTTTAATATGCGCGGTGGACGCCTCAGCTATCTCCTTTTACCAGTTTTTCTGGTCCTTGTTTTACCCAGGCATGGCCGTACCCAGGACCGCGATCCTGACGCGGTAACAATTCACGTACCTGGCGGAACAATTGACGTTTCCCTGCCCGACGAAACCATGAAGCTGAAAAACCAGGACCTGCTGAACTGGGTAAAGGCTTCAGCCAACGCGGTGGCGGCTTATTATGGGCGCTTCCCTGTCCCGCATCTCACGCTGAAAATCCGTGGCAGCAACGGCTCCGGCATTCGCCACGGTGTTACCTACGCGACTGACGGCGGGCTGATTATGATCAGCGTGGGGCGCGATACCGACGTGGATGAAACCAAAGACGACTGGGTTCTGGTCCATGAAATGATTCATCTGGCCTTTCCTTCCATGCCTGACGATCAGCACTGGATTGAAGAAGGCATTTCGACTTACGTTGAGCCCGTGGCCCGCGTGCATGCGGGACTGATGCCATTGGATGAATTTTGGCGGACGTTTATTCGCGATATGCCCAAAGGCGAGCCTGCTGCAGGCGATGAAGGCCTGGACAACACCCATACCTGGGGACGCACCTACTGGGGCGGCGCCATGTTCTGCATGTTGGCGGATGTACGCATACGCGAGCGCACCGGCAACCGCAAGAGCCTGCAAGATGCTTTGCGCGGTATCTTGAACGGTGGCGGCAGCATCGTGAAGGATTGGGGTATAGAAAAAGCGTTTGACCTCGGCGACAAGGCCACGGGCACAACTGTTTTGCGTGATCTCTATAACGAGATGCGCGACAAGCCGGCCCCAGTCGATCTGGATGCCTTATGGAAGAAACTCGGTGTCGAGATGCAAGATCGCACAGTAGCTTTTAATAACAAAGCGCCGGAAGCCAACATTCGCAAGGCCATGGCAGTGCCCCCATCGTCTGCGCCATCTCAAGCAAACTGATGGGGAGCACTCCCGCTCTTAGTAATGGAACTTGTACCTTAACTGCACCGCGACCATCCTTGGATCGCTCACGTGTGAGCCGCCAAAGCTATTGGTAAGGTCAATAAAATATCTTCTGTCAGCAAGATTGGTAGCGGTAATTTTCGCCGACCAATTCTCGCCAAAAGACCGTCCCAGCGCCAAATCAACAGTGGCATAGGCCGGCAGATGTCCCGGACCATCGCCATCCAGAAAACCGGAGCCCGCATACACGTTCCCGGAGAGCCAGAATTTGGACGGGAGTGTTGATGTAAAGCCGGTGCTGACCGTTTGGCGCTGATCGTGATCAAGGAAGAAAAACCCTGCCACCGGGGGCGCAAAGTCCGTCAAACCGCCTGTGACGGCGCCTGAACCTTCCACTGACTGATGCGAATAAGCGAGATGGAAATCAATCCTCTTAAACAGCTTGGGAGAACGCGCCGTGGCTTCATAGCCCACAATGCGCGCGCCTTGAATCGTTAGCGGGATGAACAGGCTGGAATTGCCCAGAGCATCGTGATCAAAGTAATTGTGGGCGCCGGTGCGGAAATAATCAAAATCCAGCGTCCAGCCGCGGGCCGGAATGGTTAAGCCAATCTCGTGTTGTTCGTCGCGCTCACCCCGCAGCGGCAGGAACCCCGATAGCGGATCAACAGCGGTGAAGATGTTGTTGGCAACGGTATCAAGCGGCGGAGCCTGATAGTAACGGCTATATGCGCCGCGCAACACCCAGTGCAGTCGCGGCAACTGTATGGCCGCGCCAAGGCGCGGACTGGCGGCAGTCTCAGTGAGCAAGCCGGAGAAGTGCGTCACGCGCACGCCGCCCGTCAGCGATAGCCACGACGTGGCCTTGTATTGATCTTCCACCCAGAAGGCACTTAACTGCGCGTCTGCTTGGTTCCTTGTGCCCGGAACATTCACCGGGGTCACCGTGGCGGGATTAGTGCCGTCATCAACGCTGTTGCCGGTAAGCCCGATCAGCGTGTTGTCATGCTGATAAAAGCCGTACGCGCCGGCCTTGGCATTGTGCCGTCCCTTCACGACGCTCAATGAAGCCTGACCGCCGATGTAGGAAGAAGCGCGATTGTCTGTGGTGACGACGCGGTCGTTCGCATCACCCAGCCCTTCAAAAGCTGCGCGATTGAAGTGGTACGAAGGCGAAAGCGTGAAGACGATGCCAGTTCCAATCGTGTGCACCCAGGAAAAACTGCCGAAGATGTCCTGCTCGCGTTCCCGATCGCGTATGCCGGCAAGCTGCTGGTCGGGATCGTTCGGCACCTGGAAATAGTCTGTTCTGCCGGAGCCTACAAAGCGCAACTGATCGTTAGGCGTGACGTTGTAAATCAGCGATGTAAATGCTCCACCGCCATCGGCCTGGTTATGCAGGTTGTCAGTTGTAGGCGTCTCCAATCCGTGGTCTGTGCGATTGCCGTTCAGGCTAAAGTAATAAGCGGAGCGTTCATTGTGGTCGCCAAAACTCAACTGATCGTCAGTGGAGTTGAAGTTGCCAAAGCTGGTAACCAGTTCGCCCTGGCGTGAGCGTTCAAATCCCGAACGCGTTACCACGTTGAAGACCCCATACGTGCGATCGCCGGATTCGGAAGATAGACTGCCGCGCTGCACCTCCATGTAATCCACGTCTTTGGGATCGAATTGTGGACCTACGTTGGTGGCAATATTGGTGTTGGGAACGGGAACGCCATCAATGGCCCACGTTACCTGATGTCCACCGCGCACGTGCAGCTGGTTATGGACCATGGCCGCGCCGGGGACAAAATCGGTGATCATTGACATTGCGTTGGTGCGGTCAGCGCCGGGAGTCTGTTGAATGTCATTGCGGCTGACCAAGGTTTCCGGCGTGGCCGATTCAGGATTAACCGTCTCCGGCGCTCCGGAAACTTCCACCGTTTCCTGGTGCTGTGCCACTGCCAACGCGAAGTGAAGCTCCTGCACGTTTCCTGAGCTTACGGTTGCTGCCTGCTCTCCTTCAGCAAAACCGGGAGAAGTAACCTTGATGTCATATTCGCCTACAGGAACGTTCAACACCGTGGCGATTCCATCTTCGTTTGTGGCCGCAGACATTTTGAAATCGGACGTGCGGCTCTGCACTTCCACCTGTGCGCCCTGCACCGGACGGTGCTGTGGATCATGCACAATGACCTTGACCGTTCCAAACACTGAGGCAAATGCCGGCACAGACGCAAGCAGAGCCGCCATCGTAACAAATTTAAGAAATCGTCGTTTTGTCATCGTTTCCCCGAAAGAACCGTCTTGGCTCCGTCTAAGCACAACCAACCAAACTGACCATGTTCCTCAACTCAAAGTTTTTTAACGACACACACAGAGAGAAACCGGAGTGCGCGTGGCGTCAACAAGATTGAATTGAGTGAGATATGAGCAGAAGACTGGGAGACCAAAAGCTTAAAAGCCGTGTTCTCACGTTTCTGCTTGGCGCCGCGAGTTAGGCGAGCGGTGGTCCGCGATCAGTATGTGAAGAAAAACCGGCGCTGATGAAATGGACCGGAACAACGTGCACGTTCTGATCACTTACCGCCAGTGGGGGAAGGAATGAGGGAGAATACGCTACTGAGGCGCTTGCCCGATGCCCGGGAATACAGCAATCCATAGGGCACTTTTCATCACTGTCGGCTGCCGTGATGGAACTTGCAGTAGATGCTTCAGCCGCATGGTGATGATGCTCGTGCCGGTCACAGTGTGAAACCGCCATGGAATGGCATGAAACGGTCTTTCCTGCTCCCGTACATGTTGCCGCCATAATGGGCGACGACATGGTAAAGAACAGAGATAGAACCGTCGTGATGGACAAAAATCGCCGCATGTTACAAACAAACTATATCTTTCTTTTCACCGCAAACGCAATCTGAAACAAAGCACCTGAAGATTAAATTAGCTAATCTTGCTATCACCAAAGACCAGCGTACATCTGGAGAAAAGGCTCTCTATCATTCTAGAGTATTGAACCAGAAGCAGGTTACAGAAATGAGAGAGAATCCCGTAAACATTTGCACTGCAGGGGCATTCCCGTTATTCAGATGGATGGGCGTTGCTCACCCGGCGGATGCCACTCCAAGCCGTTTGCTCCCGCCCAAAGATAACCATTGTGCAGGTCTTCCGGAGGAATCTCGGCAATGGAGTTCCAGTAGACGTACTCCATGTCGTCAACATCCAACTCAAACCCGATCAGGCCAGAGGTAAAAGGAACGTGCTTGTAAATATGACGGGCAACGTCAACCAGCGCCAAGTCAATCTCACGCTGCCAGTCTGTGTAACCTTGCGGCGGCCCAAAGGGATAACCGCCAGTTGGGTAGATGTTGTCAATCGAAGCCAGCGGGATAAAGAATTCCAGCCAGTCCGGCTCATACTCAAGGTGAAAGATGTAACAGCCACAGGGGAGCTTTTGTCCGCTCGGCAGTGTGAGCACGCCAAAATGATGATCTCTGACCGAACCGCTGGCATCAACTCTTGGCTGTTCCTGCGGCTCTTTATCCCGATTCAGATACCATGCGTCGAGTTGCGGGTATGACAAAAGCGCGGCCATGGCAGCGCGGGAGCGCTCATCAGACCGCTGCTCAAGATTAATGGCCAACGTGTAATAGCCGCCTGTCCAGGCTGAAGGAGCGGTGAAAATCGGTTCAGCCAACGCGATGCTTCCCAAGATAAAAATAAACCGCAGGAGTAACGATTAGCGACAGCACCATGGAAACCAGGATTCCGCCGATCACCGCGATAGCCAGCGGCTGCAACATTTCAGAGCCGGCGCCCAGAGCAAAAGCCAGCGGCAGCATCCCCGCCACGGTCGCTAAAGCGGTCATAAAGATTGGACGTAAACGCCGGCGTCCGGCCTGGATCATGGCTTCTTCCGGCGGAAATCCCGCATGGGCAAATTTCTGGTGCGCATCAAGTAACAAGATTCCGTTCTTGGCCACAATGCCAATTACCATGATCAGCCCCATCAAAGACGCCAGGTTCACGGTTGTGCCGGTAACCAGCAGCGCAAGTAATACCCCTGAAATTGAAAGCAGAGCTGAACTCAAAATGGCAGTAGGCGCAGAGAAATTACGGAACTCAAACAGCAGCACTGTAAAGACAAGCACAATCGCCAGCACCAGCACCATGGCCATATCGCGAAAGTCTTTTTGCTGCTGGGCGTAGGTGCCGCCATAAACCACGCGAATGCTGGGCGGAAGATGTAAACCTGCAACCACTTTCTGCACTTTTGCCACGCCTGAACCCAGGCTCATGTTCTCCAGGCGCGCTGTTACTTCCACCAGGCGCTGCAAATTTTCTCTATTGATCTCCGTCTGCCCCGGTAGTTCATTCAACTGGGCCAGCGATCCCAGCGTCGCAGTATGGCCGCCAGAACTCACCAGCAGCGTATTGCTCATTGACTCCAGCGAGTTCCGATTTTGATCGGGAAAGCGAACGCGAACGTTGTAAGCGCGATTGTTGGTTACCACCGGGGTGGCAAGTACTCCTTGCAACAGGGCTGTCGCATCCGTTGAGACTTCTTCAGCAGTAAAACCTGCCTTGGATGCAACTGCAGAATTCACCCGAAACTCTGCTGCTGGACCGCTGGTGGTGTTCTCGATTCCATCTTTCAGGTCCACCACGCCGTTGATCTTCCCAATGGCATCAGCAATGCGCGGCGCCTGTTCTTCCAGCAGCTTGGGATCTTCAGAGAACAACTTGATCACTACCGGCTCCGGTTCGCCGGTCAGGTCGCCAATCATGTCCTGAAGAAGCTGCTTCAGGTCTATATCCACCGAAGGCTCTTCCTTCTTCACGCGATCGCGCACATCGGCCATCACGTCATCGACCCCACGGCTTCTCTTGGCCTTGAGTTTCACGGAGATATCGCCGGTATTGGCCTCTGTTACCGCAGCCAGACCAAGCTGCAAGCCTGTGCGGCGCGACGTGCTCTCAACTTCTGGAATATCGCGCAGAATTTGCTCCACGTGCCCCATGACCCGGTCAGTCTCTTGCAGCGAGCTTCCGGGAGGCATGATGTAATCAAGGATGAAACCGCCTTCATCCATCTCTGGCAGCAAATCAGAACCCAAAAACGAGTAACAAACTCCAGCCACCAGGATCAGCGCAAGCGTTCCACCCAGCAGCCGCCATGGATGCTCCAATGCCCGGCGCAACCAGCGCTCATAGAATTCGATAATGCGGCCAAAGAAGCCCTTCATTGACGCTTCTTCTGCGGCCATCAGTTTGCGAATCTCCTGGTCCACATCAGAGTTTTCCACGGGTACAGCTTCAGGCGTCTCTTTGCGGCGTAGCAGGAATATGCTGAGCGTCGGCGTCCAGGTAAGCGCCAGCACAAGAGAGGTCAGCAAGGCAACGCACATGGTGACCGCCAGCGCACGGAAAAAAGTTCCATTCACGCCAGTCATGGAGATGAGCGGCAGAAAGACCACGATAGGCGTAAGCGTGGAACCGATCAGCGGGACCGTGATTTCCGACAAAGCGCTCCTGACCGATTCAATCTTTCCTTCTCCGGCATCGCGATGAAGCACAATGTTTTCCACTACAACAATAGCGTCATCAATCACCAAACCCACAGCCGCCGCAAGTCCGCCCAACGTCATCAGGTTAAAGCTTTGGCCCAGAATTCTGAGCGCGATAAAGGTGACAAAAATCGTGACGGGAATCACCAGCCCGGCGACTACCGAGCTTCCCCAATCGCGCAGAAAGACTACCAGCACAATTGCGGAAAGAACCAGCCCAAGAAGAATGGCATCGCGAACGCTCTTGATGGAGTCCTGCACAATTCCTGACTGGTCGTAAAACGGAGTGATCTTTACGCCCGGCGGAAGCGTGCTGCGGATGCGATCAACTTCGTCATGCACAGAATTGGCGACCGCAACGGTATTGCTATCTGGCTGGCGGTTGATGTTGAGCAGCACAGCCGGTTTGCCATCGGCGCGGACGATTGTGTATAGCGGCTTTACTGCCTGCCGCACTGTTGCCACGTCACCAATGCGGACCGGGATACCGGCCGGTGTGTTTTTAATGACCATTTTGGCCAGATCATCAGTGGTTCGCGCCTGCCCATTTACCAATCCCAGCACAAGCTGGTGATTGCGCTCAAAAAGGCCCGGCGAATCCACCAGGTTGGCAGCTTTCACGGCATTCAGAATGTCCGTGACAGTAACAGAGGTCTCAAGCAGCCGCGCTGGGCTGGGCGTGATTTGAAACTCAGGTTCCTGCCCACCCTGGACAATCACCGTGGCCACGCCATTCATGCGGTTCAGGCGCGGCGCTATATCATACGTGGCCATCTCCCAGAGCTGTGTCTGCGGGACTGTGTCGGAAGTCAGGCTATACCCGAGGATAGGAAACGACGCGAAGGTGAGCCGGTGGCTCTGGATCTGCGTACCCGGCGGAAGTTCCGGCTCGACCTTGGAGAGTGCGGAATCCACCAGTTGCAGGGTTTTGAACATATCCACTTGCCAGTTGAAAAACAGGTCTACTTCCGCCGAGCCGCGGCTGGTGATGGAGCGCACCGTCTCCAGTCCTTGCACGTTGTTTACGGCCTGCTCAACCGGGCGCGTGATGGTGACCATCATCTGGTCAATCGGCATTACCCCGTTATCAATGCCAATCACGATACGAGGAAAATCAGTGGAGGGAAAAACGGCCACAGGAATGGTAAAGGCCTGGTAAGCGCCTACCAGTGCGACAACGATAATTACAAATATGACTGACTTGGAGTTTTGCGCCAGCAAGTGCCGTCGCGGGGCCGTGATCTTCCTGACCTTCGGTTCATCCGCCATTCGGCCTAGTCCTTTTTGTCCTTGGCCTTTCCGGCATTGTCCGAACCGGACTTGGCTTTATTGGCATTGTCTTGATCGGCACTGGCTTGATCGTCCTTGTCCGGTGCGGCAGGGCTTTCTGGCTTCTCAATCTTCACCTTGGTCTTGTCCGGCAGGCCGTACGCGCCCGCAGTCACCACCACCTCGCCCGGTTTGAGCCCAGAAACGATCTGCGCTTGATCTCCGGATTGAATACCGACCTTCACATCGCGGCTCTGTGCCTGGCTCTGTGCATCCACCACCATTACCTGGGCTGCATCTTCCTTGGCATTGATAAGCGCCGCAGCAGGTATTACCAGCGCGTTTTTTACCGTCTGCGCGGTAATCGCAATCTGCGCCGTCATACCAGGACGCAACTGCTGATCTGGGTTGGCGGCCTGCACCCAGATTTCAACCGTGGTGCTGTTCGGGTCAAGCGCCGGGCTCACCAGTGAAACTTTGGCGGCTACCGGCTTTTCCAATCCAGCCATTGTGATGGTGGCCTGATCGCCTTTGTGCAGCAGGAGCGCGTCACTTTGGGGGATGTGCGCTTTGGCAATAATCTGCGAGATGTCCATCACGGTGAGCAGCGGCGTGGAAGTTGAGGCCATTTCTCCGGGATAGAGCGGGCGATCAGTAATCACGCCGTTGATGGGGCTGCGCACTTCAGAATAACTGAGCTGCGCTTCAGAGTTCATGAGCTTGCCCTTGGCTGAGGTCAGTTGACCGCTTGCCGACTTCAACGCGCTCTGTTTGCCGGTGGCGTTTAAGCCGTCCAGATGTTTCTTGGCAACGTCATAGGCGCTGCGGGCCTGCGACAGCGAGACAGCGGCTACATCCAGGTCTTTTCGCGGCAGAGCGCCTTGTTTGAACAGATCTTCACGGCTGGCATAAAGCTTCTGTTGCGCATCAAGTTCCTGCTTGGCTGTCTGTACATCTGTCTCAGATTTTGCAATCTCTTCCGGAAGTGTGGCGTTCACGCTGGTGCTATAAGCTGCTTCCGCTTGCTCATAAGCGCCTTTGTTATCCAATGCAGCCGCTGAAAGATCGCGATTTTCCAGTGTGGCCAGCAACTGCCCCTGCCGCACCTTCTGTCCGCGGGCAACGTAAAACTTTTTTACCGGGGCATTGATCTTTGGCGTAATGGATGATTGCGCGATTGGAAAAATAACAGCTTCAGTATTCACCACGCGCGAAATATCAGCGGTAGCAGCCGGCACGGCTTGCACCGTGACTTCCGGCGCCTCTTCCTTTTCGCCTTTGCCGCAGCCAGCCATCGCCAGGCTAAGAACTGCGGCCAGGGCCAGGCAATGCGTCAATTTTTCTTTGTAACGATCTCCCATAGTAGGCCAGAACTTACATTGTACCTGTTAGTGTTTGCAGGTTAGCCAGCGCGGTCCGCTCACGGACCTCTCCATCATTGAACGCATTGCGCGCCTGGGTCAGCGTATTTTGTGCATCCACTACTTCCAGCACCGTTGCTTCACCGCTCTGGTAGCGCAGATTGGTCAGCCGCAGACTCTCCGTAGCCAAATCGACTGAACTCTTAAGCGTTTCCAACTCAGACTGGGCGGCTTCAGCTTCCGCGTATAGCTCACGCATGTCTGCCTGCAGTTTGCGCTGGGCCAGGGTAAGCTCACGCTGCGCCTGCTTCCGCTTCAGATCGGCCTGGACAATCTTGCTGTGAGTTGCGCCCCAGTTCCAGACAGGAATATTCAAAGTCGCCGTGACGGCGGAACCCAGGTTGTTCGTGCCATCTGGTTCGCGCGTGGCAAAATGCTGGGCATCAATGCCATAAAAGTAATCGATGGTCAGCGTAGGAAAGTAATTACTTCGCGCTGACGTTAGCTCAAACTTTGATGCCTGAAAGCTGGCGGTTGAGGCACGCAGATCAGGATTTTTGTTCTGTGCTGTCTTCATAAAATCATCAAAACTCATCAGCGGCGGAGCAAGCTGAGTATCATCGACCACGGTAAAGTTCAGATTGAAGTCCGGAAACAGAAGCACGGCTAAATCTAGCCGGCCTTTATCCATGGCAAGCTGGGCTTCGCGCAGGTCGCGCTGGCGATCATTGAATTGAAGCTGCGCCTTGATCACGTCTGAATGGGCAACTTCACCGCCGTTTTCCAGCTTCTGGCTGAGAGCAAGAAAGTTTTGCGCCTCCGTTGCGGCCTGCTGAGCATTGGCATATTTGCGTTGCGACGCAATCAGTCCGTAGTAACCCTGGACCACGGTGACCACCAGACCACGCCTTGCGATTTCTGCCTTGGCGCGCGCGACCGCCTCAAGCGCCTGCGACCGCCGGAAATCGGCATACGGTGCAAAGCCAACAGCTTGATGGATGTTTCCCTGGCTCAGATATTCATGCACGGCATTGTTGGCGATAAATATGCCTGACGGCGTGCCATTCGGCTCTGTATAAATGAACTGGTTGTTGAAGTTCACGCTCGGCAACAGCGCCGCTCTCGCCTGAACCTTGTCCTCATGGGCTACACCCTGATCTGTAAGGGCAGATTGAAAAGGGATGCTGTTGGCGCGCGCCCGCGTAAGCGCATCTTGCAAGGTCAACGTAAGCGGCGCCTGCGTTGACGTGGCAGAATCAGGTTTCTGCTGAGCCAGAGCATTGAGGGTCAAAAAGGAAGCTGCTAACAGCAATGTGTTGGCGATGCGTAAAGTCCTGAACAATGGAAACCTCCTGGCCGCACACAAGTATATCTTTTGACCTGCCGCGGTCGGTGTGGCCGTTGCTGTTCGCGCAGAGCGGTGCAATACGCTAGAATTCAAGATGCGGCAAGCGGCAATCCGCAAAAACGAAACAAATATTATGTCCCGGCTCCGCTCAATTATTTCCATGCTGGCTTTGGTGATGCTCCTGCTGCCAGCTTTATGCCGTGCGCTTCCGTTGCCTGTGGTTTCTTTACGTGCGACTCGGCCTGCTTCTGCGCCTTGCCATCAATCTTCACCGGCGGCTCCCATGTCGCCGTCGAATCAAAAATGCTGCTCCGTCGCGCATTATCCCGAAGCCATGCTGAACTCAGCACAAGTTGTATGTGCGCCTTCGGCCGCTGCAGGGCCACGGTTTGATCTGTTTTCCAGTTCGCCTCGCAAGCTAAACGGTTCAGCCTACATGGCGACTATGTTCCTAAGCCCTCCCTGTGCGGTTCCGCTGCGTATCTGATTCTCTTTCTAAACAGCCAGTCATCTGTAATGTTCCCTGCCGAGCGCAGGGTGTATGCCACGCTTGCTAACCTCGCTCAAAGAAAGCAGACCAACGGTTGCAATGAAGAAGCAGGTACTATTCTCGATATTTATCTTTTCTCTTTTGTCTCTGAAGGCCCACGTCTCAGCACAGGAAATATTTGCGCCATGCGAATCCGGAGAGACCACAGGCCAGACCGCTCAAGCAACAACCCAGCCGCAATCGGGAAGCATGGCTGACATGCCGGGCATGGATCATGGCCCGCACCATCAGCCCACCAGCTTTATCGATGAGATCCTGCACCACTCAACCTCAGGCACCTCAGCGCAGCCGAACTCAACGGCGGAGCCAATGGTCATGCTGCCCAAAGGCAATTGGATGTTCATGTTTCATGGCGCGGCCTTTATAAACGACGTACAGCAGGGCGGCGCCCGCGGCTATGACAAGTTTTTCTCCACCAATTGGTTCATGCCCATGGCGCAGCGGCGCTTCAAGCGATCTGAACTCACGCTGCGCACCATGATCAGCCTGGAGCCGGCTACCGTGACCAATCGCTTCTACCCTTTGCTTTTCCAGCAGGGCGAAACAGCCTTTGGCAAGCCGATCAATGACGGCCAGCACCCGCATGACTTTTTCATGGAACTGGCTGCGCTCTATGATGTCCGCATAGGCCAGCACGCATTACTATCTTTTTATGCTGCTCCGGTCGGCGATCCCGCAATGGGGCCAAGCGCTTATGCTCATCGAGCTTCCGCTTCAGAAAATCCAGCGGCGTCACTCGGACACCATTTGCAAGATTCAACCCACATCGCCGACGATGTGCTTACCGGAGGCCTTACCTACAAATCTGCGCGCATTGAGTTTTCCGGCTTCCATGGCCGCGAACCAGATGAATTTCGCTGGAACATCGATCACGGCGCTATTGATTCATGGTCCTCGCGGCTGACAATCCAGCCGGGGCAGAACTGGAGTACGCAATATTCCTTTGCTCATCTCACCAGCCCAGAGCAATTACATCCTCAAGAAGACGTTCAGCGCATGACCGCCTCAGTGATGTACTACCGTCCGCTGGCACGAGGCAGTTGGGCTTCTACTCTGCTCTGGGGACGCAACCGCGTGCTGCAAACAGGACAGGTGTTCAACGGTTACCTGGCTGAATCCACACTGCAATTCACCAGCAGCAATCACGTGTGGGGACGCATTGAAAATGTTGATCGCACCAACGAATTATTGCTGGGCAAGCAGGCTGAGCCGCCTGGATTCGACGAAGAATTTCTGGCGCGAATCCAGACTTACACTGCCGGGTACGATCACGACTTCAAGCTGATTCCCGGCCTTGCGACCGCGTTCGGCGGGCAGGTAACGTTCTATAGCAAGCCCGAGTTCCTCACTCCGATTTACGGTCAGCATCCCGCCGGAGTTATATTGTTTGTGCGTATTCGTCCTGTAGGTAGCACGCACAATCATTGAGGAAAATAAATGAAGACACCACGCCGCACTTTTCTTGCCGGAACCGCCTCAATTGTTACTTCTACTCTTGCGCTGCCGCTCTCTGCGTTGGCAGCACAAACCAAGACTTCGCCGGCCAAGCCAGCCGCAAAAAAAGAAGAGCAGGGAGATGATGTTTCCACCAATGAAGACCTGATGCGCGAGCATGGAGTGCTCAACCGCATCCTGCTGATCTATGACGAAGGAATTCGCCGGATTCAAGCCAATGAAAAATTCGATCCCACGGTCATCATTAAATCAGCCGGTCTGATCAAGAGCTTTATTGAGGACTACCACGAAAAACTGGAAGAAGACCACATCTTTCCCCGCTTTGAGCAATCCGGCAAGCTGGTTGAACTAACAGTGAACCTGCGAGCCCAACACGCCATGGGACGCCGAGTAACCGAGAGGATCGCAGCTACGGCCAAGAGCGGCGACATGCAAACATTGCGGGCATCGCTGGCAGCGTTCAACCGCATGTATCGCCCGCACGAGGCGCGCGAAGATACAGTGCTCTTCCCCGCCCTGCACAGTCTGGTAAGCAAGCACGAGTATGACGCCATGGGTGAAGAGTTTGAGCAGCTTGAACGCAAGACTTTTGGCGGCGATGGGTTTGATATGGCCGTTGACCAGGTTGCTGAATTGGAAAAGCAATTCGGCATCTATGACATTGCGCAGTTCACTCCGGAAAAATGACGGCGGCCTTGCTGTTTCTGGCCGCGATTGTAGCCGGCGCCATTGCGTCGCTGGCCGGCTTTGGCATTGGCAGCATTCTTACGCCGCTGTTGGCGCTTAGCACGGGCACAAAGCAGGCGGTGGTTGCAGTCTCAATTCCGCACCTCATTGCAACGGCAATCCGTTTCTGGTCAATGCGGCGCAGCATTGATCTCCATGTGCTCAAGAATTTTGGTATTGCCAGCGCTGCCGGTGGCCTTGCCGGGGCGCTTCTGGGCACCCGCTTCAGCAGTCCTGTACTGGCTTATATCCTGGGAGCACTGCTGATCTTTGCCGGTGTGACGGGACTCACCGGCCTGGCGCAGAAGATGCGCTTTGGAACTGCCGTAGCCTGGCTGGGTGGCGGTGCCTCAGGCCTGCTCGGCGGATTGGTGGGAAACCAGGGTGGAATCCGCTCCGCTGCTCTGCAAGGTTTCAATCTTGAAGCAAAAGCTTTTGTGGCGACAGCAACAGCCATCGCGCTCATTGTGGATGGCGCACGCATGCCGGTTTACTTTTTTACCAGCCCAGATACCGTCGAACAGCTTGCACTCTGGATTGCCGCGATGGTGGCCGGTGTAACCATCGGCACCCTGGCCGGGGCGCGTGTACTGCGGCGAATCCCAGAGATGTACTTTCGCCGGCTGGTAGCGTTACTTATCCTTGCGTTAGGCGTAGTGATGTTGATTGGCATTGGGAAATAGACACTTCTATAACCCACTTTAAAATGCCACTGTTCTCTAACGCAGCGGCGAGGGTGTACGCGCTCTCAATCGGGTTAAACTGGTGGAGCAATGCTTCTGAACTAATCTTCACAAATCAAAAGCTGCAACCTTGTTCTCTCGGGAGCCAAATAGAAACTGCACAGGGAGGTACACTCCATTGAAAAGCGCCTGGATCGCTTGTCCCCTCGTACTTGGTTCCCTCCTTTTGACTGCACCGGTGAAACTTGCTGCGCGTTGGCCTAAACCAGCAAACCCCTGCCGTGACCTGAAAAATGATCTCGATTATCAGGTCAACAGCCTGCACAAACGCCAGGATGATGAACTGAGCCAGTGTCGACATGCTCAGGGTAAAAACTCTAATGTCTGCCGCGACTTGCAAGAACAACAAAAACTCGAGCTGCAGAAACTGCGCGATCAACGCGAAGCAGAGTTGAATAACTGTGGTTTGCGGGCAAATCGCTTGAACAGCAATGGCGGACAAATTAACGCATTAGATAACGACACGTATAACAACACCTACCCATACGACCGCGATCATCGGCACAAACATCACGAACCGCCGTACAAGCACCCCAAAGATCCAAATAAAAATCCGCCGAACGTGGCAAAGAATCCGCCCAGGCATGACGGCGGCGGCAACAAACTACCGCACCAGCCTGAAGGGAATGTTCCAAGAAACACCGGCAATTCCGCGGCGAGCTCTTCACATTCAGGTGGCTCCAGTTCTTCCCATTCAGGCGGCTCTAGTGCACGCTCTGGAGGCGGCAGCTCAGGATCGTCTTCTTCACATTCTGCCGCCAGTTCCAGTTCTTCATCGAGCTCCAGCTCTTCATCGCATTCTGAGGCAGGAGCTTCACGGCCAAAATAATTTTGTTCCCGCGAGGATCGATCCGGGCGATCTTCGCGGTTTGCTTGCGCACGGCCCTCTTCATCGGTATGTTCTATACTGCTGCACAGTGCAAAGCGAATCCATTCTGAGCCAGAAGCCGCCTGATCCTGACATGCGCATTCCTTATGGACAGGATGATAGCCAGTTTATTGATGTGCGCCTGCCTGAGGGCGGAGGGCCGCATCCAATCGTACTTTTCATCCACGGCGGCTATTGGCGGGCACGCTATGGCCTGACCTACGCCGGTCATCTTTGCGCCGCTCTGAAGAAGATAGGCATTGCGACATGGAACGTGGAATACCGCCGTGTGGGAAATCCCGGCGGCGGATGGCCTGGGACTTTTGAAGATATCCGCAGCGTGTACCATCTGCTCTACGGGCATGAGAAGGACATGATTGCCCAGCTTGATTTGAAACGCCTTTGCGTGGCCGGCCACTCCGCCGGCGGCCAGCTTGCCGTATGCCTGGCAGCCTTTGAACCGGGCATCAAGCATGTGCTGTCATTAGCCGGCGTGCTTGATCTGCATCGTGCCTGGGAGTTGCATTTGAGCCATGACGCTGTGGTGGAGTTCCTGGGCGGAACGCCGGCGGAAGTTCCTGACCATTATCACGAAGCCTCTCCGGCGGAGCGTTCAATACCGCACACCACGCAAGTGCTCATTCACGGCACAGCCGATCTAGACGTGCCGTACGAGATCAGCAAGAGCTACGCTGAACGGAAAAAGAAATCTGGCGAAAAAGTGGAGCTAATCACGTTGCCTGGAGTCAATCACTATGAGATTGTTGATCCCGGATCAAAGGCGTGGAAGCAGGTGGAAGAGACTTTTATTTCGTTAACGCACGCCTGATCGGAAACATTCATCACATGGCTGGCTTGGGCTTCCTTACAGCATTCACAATCAGCGTTATCACAGACAACAGCGTAATAACGGAGATCGCGCAGAGCGAAGCTACGCAGTAAATGCACCACACGCCGAGAATGTCTTTTTCAATATGAGCAAGATAAAGAGAAAATGCCAGCGCTATCACTGAAGCCGTGACCAGCGCAGGCCACCAACGCTTGAAGGCCAGCAAGGCCAAAAAGATGTAGCCGGCGATTCCGATATCGGCAACTGGAATGCTATTGATCGCCGCCATAATGCCTTTTTGCTGACTGGGCTGCGCGTCAGGCCCCGGGGGCTTCAGCATGCCGCCGATGACGGCGTATGGGCTTTTGTTCACCATTCCGCAGTCCCACTTCTCATTGATGCTGCAGGGCGACTCGCCCACGCGGTAGTGCTCGTGCCGGGCCAGGACCGCAGCCACCAGACCCAGAAGAGCGACCAGCATAATCAGCCATCTCATACGATTCCCTTATGCGCTATTTCGTCTTGCGTTATTTTGTCAAACCCAACGCCCGCGACTGAAACTGCATTGACTCATTCAAATGCTGGGCCACGAATTGCCAGTTGTGCCCGCCCGGATAAATATGGGCTTCATGAGGCACATGCCGCTGAGTCAACAAGCGGTCCAATTGGCGCGTGCCGGCGTCAAAGCCATAATTATCATGGTCGCCGCAATCAAAGTAAATCTTCAGGCCCTGCAGATGTGCGGTCCGGGCAAAGACAAACGGCGTGTTCGCCTGCCAGAAACGCGCATTCAGCGGCGAGCCAAAGGCAGTCCCAAGAAAAGCTCCCAGACCTGCGGAGGCGGAACCGCCGGGAAGCTGCTCAAGCAGTGCCGGCATGTGAACCGCCACGGAGATAAACATCTGCGGATACTTGAAAGCAAAGCGCAATGCGCCATAGCCACCCATGGAGATTCCGCCAATGGCCCGCCCTGAGCGATCTCGTATAAGCCGAAAGCGCTTCTCCATCTGCGGCACAAATTCGCGAATGAAGAAGTCCTCATACAGTATGTGGCCATCGTGCGAGTTGATGTAGAAAGAGTTCTCAGCTTCAGGCGTGATGATTACAAACTCGCCCAGGCGTTTCTGGTCCCAGGCGTCTTCAATTGCGCTGGATGCGCCACTGGAGGTCAGGAAGCTCTGGTCTCCGCCCAGTCCATGCAGAAAATAGAGCGCCGGGAAGCGCTTGCCCGGTTTGGCGTCATAGCTTGGCGGCAGCATGGCACAGAAACCAATGCGCCCAGGGACATACTTGCTCTTCACGGCGCCGCATTGCACACGCGATTCAGAAAAGCAACTGATCGTACAGAGCAGTAAGAAAAATAAAGTCCAGTATTTAAACATTCGATGATTCAAAGATAGCAAATTAGCGGTCATCGATCAGTACTCAGCCCATGAAGAGTGTTGCCAGGATGGAATCTTTAAACGGGGAAAGAGTAAGTTGAGGAACGTCAATGCTTACTTCCCCAATTCCCTGCGATTCAAGGATCTTTTTTGCATCTGTACGACAGCTAAGGACTGACTGCTAATCGCTGATGACTGACTGTTCTGACCTAATCATGCCGCAGTGCTTGCACCGGATCGAGCCGTGCTGCCCGTGACGCAGGATACAATCCGGCAAACAGACTCACAAACACTGAGAATGCCAGAGCTGCGACCACCAGCCACCACGGCACGTACCAGAAGTTTTCTGGCCTCACCTCCTGCCGCTGCAGCCAGATATTGGTACCTAAATTGATGATGCGGCCAATCATCCAACCTAAGCCTGCACCGAGCATGCCGCCAAGAATCCCCATGGAGCCGGCTTCAAAGAAGAAGATGCGCTTCACATCACTATCACTGGCGCCCAAGGCCTTCATAATGCCGATCTCGCGCCGCCGCTCCAGGATCGCCATGACCAGCGTGTTCACAATGCCCAGCGATGCGACCGCCAGCGCCATGCTGCCGAAGATCGCCAGGAAGAGATCAAGGAATTTAAAGAAGCGCGTGATTCCCTTGGAGGCATCAACGATTGAAAACGTGCTGAAGCCTTGCTTTTTGATCTCGTCTTCCACCTGCGGAACAGCTTTGTTCTTGGCAACGCGGACCATCAGCGCAATATAAGTCTTGGCTGCGGAAGGACGCAGCGTATTCCACAGTTCGCCAGCCTGCACCATGTTGAGCGATTCCGCCAGCGCCAGCGGCAGAAACAGCGGCGTTCTTCCCTGGCGAAATCCGCGGTTGGGTTCGCTGGTAACTATGCCCACGATCTTCAGCTTGATTTGCCGGGGCACCAGATTGAACGTCGGCATATCTTCAGACGACTGGGAATCATCGCTGTCGTCAAGATCATCAGGATCAGGCTGCGGTGCTTTCTCTTTTTTGACTTGTGCACTATGCGAGTCCATGTCTGTAGCCGCTTCACGCTCGTGATAACGCACCAACAGATATTTGCCCAGGAGCTGATTAGCCTGATCAGAGGTCAACTTTACGTCAGAATTGCGCGGCTCCGGTGGCAGATCAAGCAATTGGCGGCCAAAATCGGCGAGAATGATTGCTTCCTGCGCGTTTGACGAAGAGAAAAACGAACCTTGAACATCGTCAAAAGCTTCACTGGTGTGTGCTGAAGGTGGCAGCGTTCCAACCACGGTAAAGTGCCCGTCACCAGTGGTGGTTTCCAGGCGCACATCGCCCACGGCGCTAAAGTTGGGATAAACTTCAGCCACGTTCGCTATCTGCTCAAAGCTGTGGCGCGCGGCATCATCCAGCGGCTTGGTCTGGCCAACAACCGGCGCAGATTGTCCGAATCGTGGGCCGCGCGAATCTTGCCGCGAAGTGACAACAATTGTGTCAAACAGACCAGAACGCCCCAACTGCCGCGTGGCCAGTTTTTGCAATCCAATACCCAGCGATAACATGGCCACCAGCGACGCCACACCTACGCCGATGCCAAGCGTAGTAAGCGAATTGCGCAAACCCGCTTCACGCAGGTTGCGTCCGGCCAGCTCTATCAGGTCGTAAGCTCTCACCGTCCTGCTCCAATCTTTTCCAGCCGCGTATTTTCCAACTCGCCAACCAACTTGCCATCGCCCAGAAAGACCAGCCGGTTGGCGTAACGCTCCGCCAGGGAACGCTCATGCGTGACCATAATCACCGTCATTTCCAGCGTGCGATTTAGTTCGCGGATCAGGTCCATGATCTCCGTGCCGGTTCTGCTATCCAGGTTTCCGGTAGGCTCATCGGCCAACAATATTTTGGGGCGATTCACCAGCGCCCGCGCCAAAGCGGCGCGCTGCTGCTCACCGCCAGACATCTCACTAGGACGGTGTTTGATGCGATCACTCAGCCCTACGCGCTCCAGCGCTTCCTGCACGCGGGCTCGACGTTCGCGCCGGCGTACCTCAGCAAAGCGCATCGGCAGCTCAACGTTCTCATAGAGCGTCATGGTCGGCACCAGGTTGAACGACTGAAACACCATGCCTACAACCAGCCGGCGATACTGCGCTAGCTGCTCAGAAGTCATGGTCGCAAGGTCTGAGCCTTCAGCCACGATGGCGCCTGAGTCTGGCCGGTCAAGCCCGGCAATCAGGTTCAGCAGCGTGGATTTGCCCGAGCCTGAAGCCCCAAGCAGCGCGATGAACTCACCCCGCCCGGCGGCTAGGCTTACGCCATCAACCGCGGGAATAACCGACCGGCCCAGCCTGTAATGCCGGACGACCGAGACGGTCCTGACCGATTCATTTTCATTGCCGTTTGCTGTCAATGTCCGGTGTCTCCCAATGCTTCTACTCGAATGTTACTACGCATTTCTGGATTTGGTTCAAACGGGCCAGACGTTCACCTTAGGACAAAGGTACGCGAACGCAGGTGTCCCTCAAACGCATTGACTAGAACTTCCGGCTAAGCCCTTGGTTACCAATGTTGAAGGTGCGAAACACACTCTCAATATTTTTGACGGCCAAAGCTGGCAGAAATTAACCAGATACGAATCATCTTTGCGTTGATCAAGCAGAGATTAATGGTAAGTTGGTTCGAACTCCATGAGTCCCGTAACTCACTTTTTTGCCGGATGGGTGCTGGCCTGCGCCTCTCCTGTGCCGCTCAGGCGACGCGAAAAGGCCCTGGTGGTGGCCGCTGCGGTTGCTCCTGACGTGGATGGCCTGGGCATTATCCCGGAATTATTGACCCGGCATTCTTCACATCCGCTACTGTGGTTCTCTGAATACCACCACTCGCTACATACACTTGCTTTCGCGCTGGTTTGTACGGTTGCGGCTTTTCTGGTGGCGGGGCCGCTGGACCGGGAAAAAATATCACCTCATCAGTTCGGCCCGGCACGTTCGGGCTCGCGATTTGGGTTGCGGAGCTCTCCACCACATCCATGGACAACCGCTCTGCTCGTCTTCCTGAGCTTTCACCTGCATTTGCTGTGCGATCTTGTGGGCGCTCGTGGCCCTGATGGCTACCAATGGCCCATTCCCTACCTCAAGCCGTTTTCCAACGCAGCACAGCTTGCATGGCATGGACAGTGGGCACTGAATGGCTGGCAAAACTTTGCGTTCACGGGAGTGCTGCTGGTAGCGACGTTCTGGTATGCGCGGAGAGATGGGGTCTCGCCATTAGAGTTCGTGTCGAAGAAGTGGAACAGTCTTTTCGTATTAGCAATCCGGACAAACCACGCGAGCACAGAGGAATGATCAGTGAGATGTTTAAACCGAGCGGCTGCGCGGCATCACTGCTTACATTTTGAAAATTTATTGGCGCATTCTCCTCTATTATTCTGAACTTTGACGTTGTGATCCTTTAGAATTGGGCGCAGCGTGTCATCATTAAGTATTGAGACTGTACTCACGTCCTGATTGATCGGGGTCCGGTGAAGCGCTGCGCATGAAATTGTGGGTGGAGGATCATAGCCTTTCTCTTCTCCAAAATAGGCAGCGCAACATTTATGCAACCCTACGACCAGCGGAATGTCCCTGGTATCTGGAGGCTTGGACCCTGTAGGGTCGGGAGGGCCGGGAGGGAATTTCCTAAATCTGCTAAGGACCAATGCTCCAGATGCACCCACGCTGGTATCAGCCAAATCGAGCAGCAGATCGACACTCATGCAGCGCCGTGCAGCGACTACACCGTCCACCATTGCAAATTTCCAATAGTAGCCGTATTTGCATTTCGGATCACCGGGTTTGCGTTGCCCATAGTCGGGCTTGCATTTTTTATTTCCACCATCATCTGGCGCGTCAACAAACGGCTGATACATTTCAGTTGTGATTTCATCCAGAGGATGACGCAGGTCCACATAAGAGACCAGCACGGCAGGTGTCGCTTCCAGGTATTTAAGATCATCAGAATATAGCGTTACCGGCGTCGGAACTGGATCATTGTTTTTATTTGAACAAAGCAGAAGTAGAGCCACATCCAGCCCGGTTTGGTGAGAGCAATCAAGATATTGGGCAGGAAACTCATAAACTGGATTGGGATGCTCATCATCCTTGTATCCCGGCGTAAAGTCGACATACAACCTGACGTCGCCGCGCAATACAAATTTACCGCCGTGGTCAATGGGATTACCGTCTTTGTCTTTTTCGAACAACGGCTCCAATATATGGCAGGTAGTGGCAAAAATGTTGTCGGCGATCACAAAACCTGTACCCCAGAATTCTGGGTCAGTATTTAAATCTGGATTGCCATCCGAATTAGTGAGACGAATCTTAAGCGCGCCTACAGCCTCCAGGGTTTGCGGGGCATTGCCTCCGCCACTCGATCGTTCCAGTGCAGCTTGCAGATCGTCCCTTCCCAAACCAGTGACGGGCGGAGATATCGGCGTTGGAGTAGGACAACCATAGTGATAATACGGGCTTGGACTTGGTGATGGGCCTGGGCTTGCTGTTGGGGCTGGGGTTGTTGTTGGAATTGCACTTGGTGGACACGCCGCACTTGCTTGTACGGCCGGCGCTGGCGTTGGAGTCGGGGTTGGGATGATCTCATAGCAGTATTGGGGCAGCTTGCCTGGTCGCTTGTCTGGTTTCTTGCCTGGTAGATCATTTGGTTGCATGTCCAGTTCCTGCACGCTGGAGCCCTGCTTGATGGAATACGGAGGATATTTGCAAGGGATGTCATAGTTGATTAAGTTGATCGGGTGGTCCGGATTACCCTCGAAGTTTTCCTGAACGATTGGCCCGGGAACAAAGTGAGGGCCGCTACGAACTGTGCCTGCTGGAACAGAACTAAGTCCAAGCTTATCCCTTAGTTCGTTCATGTTCTTCGCGTACTCTTGTGGCTTGATCACGCACAATGAGTTCCAATACCGGGCGCTGAAGATGCTGCTGCCGGTCACGACGCCGAAGACACCGGTCGCGACTCCACCAGCGACCATGGCTACTCCAATTACCCCCACTCCCGCGAGCACGCTAACGCCAGCCAGGCTTCTTTTTATCCATAGCTTCATTTTTCGTGTTTTCTCCTTTAGGATCGATAAAGAAACAAACCACTGGCCAGATTTCTGGTAGTAGGCTACTTTTAAAATTACCCAGGACTCGGATTCTGCACCATCACGGCACTGCAATTGGTAGGATAGGAACCTTCTCCGCCGCTTTCCCATTCAGACAGCCCCTGTTCCTGTTCACGCGGCAAACCATAAACGCCGGTATCGGGATCGAGCGGAGCCGTCTTGTCTGTTTCAAGTGTAAGTATGAATGGCTCAAGCAGCTCCGATAGCCTTTGATAAGCAATACACGCATGGTGACGGGGCACGCGAAGCAAAGGCTCAGCCCAGAAATGCAAATTCACGGTATGGGTAGCTGGATCAACGGCAGGGCGCCACCCTGTGCCCAATAAATCAAGTTCCGTGTAATCCGGGACTCTGTAGGTAAGAACCTGGCAGAGGGAAAGGGTATTAATTCCTATCGTATTGTTGACAGGATCTGGAATGTTGCATCCGTCATTCACGATCCGAATAAGCCTGATGGCCTCCGGAAATGGCAGGTACACAACGAAGACACTTCGCTCTGGATGCACGCGGTGTGTAAATCCATCCTTTGGAAGCAAAATGTTGTTGTCTTTCGGCAGTTCCGGCGGAGCTAGCATGTTTTCAACCCCACGAAGCCGATAGGCCTGACCCGAAAGAAGATGTTGCAGTTTGCTCCACTCCCAGTTCCCCGCGCGGTAAATATGGTCTTCCACAAATGGCGTGAACATCTCGATTTCGACGTTGGTGAAATTCAACACAAAAAGGCCATGCAAAACAACGTTAAGGGTGATTTGCGGTTCCGCCTCACGGCAGCCCACAATTGCCGGGAATAGTGGTGCCGCGGCTATTGCCACTGACACGCTCCCTATCTTTTTCAGTGCTGCCCGTCTGCTTATCTTTGCCATAGTCTTCTCGCTCAAAATTTTATGGTTCTAGGCCCGTCCAAACGTACTAAATGCTGCCCAGTAATACGGATGCCGTGTCTCCGGCTGGTTTCTCGTTGACGATTCGGCCTCCTGCATTGCGGAAGGAACCGACTGATGTGAGATCAAAGCCGTATAAAAATAGTTCATATACTGGCTTGTGGTGCTGGATTCTACATTCCAGCGGCTGCCAACTACGGTAGGAACACCTGCCAGCAGGAGTGCCCGTGCAAGCTCTCCATGCACTTCTTTGCGGCCGCGATAGCTTTCGCTGGTTGCACAAGCCGATAAAACAACAAGCCTGGCATTCCTGAATAGCACCGGACTAACACGCTCCGCACCCCAGATTGTGCTCTCTTTCTCGTTGTCGCCAGCTGCCTTGAAGAGCAATAGCCCTTCTCTTTGCGCGCTTGAGATCGCATGTCCAGCGAAGTGCAATATACCTGCCTGGGGCAAAGCAGTTTCCATGGCTTCAACCGTAGCGGAATGATCCTTCAGGAGCACGGCGTTGGGGAAGAAACCGGCCACGCTTTCGGCTTCTTCCACTACATCTATGGCAGGATTCAATGTTGTCTCCAGGCCTATGAAGTTGGCCGTAGAACCTACAACTAGAACATGGCTGTCGCGTGAAATTGAACCAGAGTGTTGCCGACTATCCGCGTAAAGCAATCCCGGAGAAAAAGCAATTCGATACTTCTCCCCAAAATATTGATTTTCACCAGTCACAAGCGCCTCGAAAGGCAAGTCACCTATAATTTCATCCGGCTCTATCACCAAGAGCCGTTCCGGCTGCAATCGGTCGATAACAGGACGTATCAGAACATCAAATAGACGGTGACCACGCGTCTGTAAACGTCTCAGATCGGATTGGGGATCACTACACATTTCGAAGAAATATGTCTCTAGATCTGCAAGAGTTGCCGTATCAATTGGCGCCCAATGCATATCGAATCCACGATCATCAAATATCCAAATTGCCAGGCCTTCCGGCAAAAGCGAATAGGAGATTACCGTTCGATCCTTTAGGCGTGCCAGGCGCGCCTCAAACTCTCCAGATCCCCATAAAGACTGCAAGGAACGCAAGGAGGTTGAACCCTGCCCATGCAAAGCAGCGCGATACCATTCCCATGCGGCCAATGCTTCACGCTTGTCTCCCTTTTTGAGTTCCAACTGTATCAATGAACGATAAATGCCAGAATTTTCCTGCGCCCAAGCGTATTGCGCAGAGGAATTTTGTTGCCTGACGAGCTGCGCGGTTGTTGCAGCATTCTGGAAGGCCCACTCTGCTTCGGAAAGCTTTCCCTGAGCCATTGACAATTTGCCATAGGCAAGATAAAAAGCCCGCGCTACGGTGAAAGAGTTGATTCCATCCACATCTTCGCGAATCGCGTTGAGCCTGTCTTTAGCTTGCTGCAGCTTGCCTTCCTGCAGTTCGATTTCTGCCAAGGCTGTTTGAGCATATATACGGTAAGCTTCCATCCCGGGTTTTGCCGCGAACAATGTGGTAAGCGTGTCTAAATTCTGCAGTTCTTGCGCCGCAAGGGAAAGCTGGCCGTTGCGGACTTCCAACTCGGCTAAATGCTCCCTCGCCGCGGCTTCAGTGAGATGGTCTCCGGACAAAGTGATCATCTCCACGCTTTCCTGGGCCAGCGTCACAGCCAAATTCAGGTTGCTGGTGTTTTCGGCCGCGTATGTCAGGTCATCGTAGAATTGCTGCTCTCGCTTGACAGGCGAAAAATCATTGTTCCAAAAAGCCGAGAGGCCTTCCTGATTGAGCTTCCACGCAGCAAGCAGCTGGCCTTCATCCGTTTCGACAAAGGCAGCCATACTTATGCTTCTTAGCTGGGCAACGGGAAATCGTCCCTTTTTCGATTCTTCCAAGGCACGCGAAGCGAATGTCCTGGCCTGATCAAATTCTTTTCTCATCAGGTGGCAGGAGCAGAGGTCGGCATAAAATTGCGCTTGCATCCAAATATAGTTTCCGTTTCCAAGGTCTATCGACAACGTCCCTGCCTTCTCTAAACATTGGCTGCCTTGTTGCATATTCCTTAATGAATAAACCTGCTCAACCTCAGCTCGCAACACTCCAGGGCGATTGCCTGCAGCCGTGAAGAACTTGGCAGCACTTTCCGCTTCAGCATATGCGTCTGTGGCATTGCCCTTGGCACTGTCAGAAACTGCCTGGCCCAGAACATTGATTCCCGCAATAGAATCTGGTGAGTTATCAGCCGCATCCAGCAAATCACTGAACCATCTATCGCCATGGCGTTTCTGCAACAATGTGGCCAGGGCGCGAAGGCCTGCCGAATTTTCTTGACGCGTTTCTAAGCTCAACTTGGATGAAAATGTTTGCGGTAACCAGCTCTTAAGTGCAACTTCCTGGTACTCTTCAATGCGCTGATCTAGCTGGTCGGCACCTGCTGGAGTCCGTGTTAAAACCGCAAACGCCTGTGGGGCTACTAATGGCTCCTGGGCCCGTGCGTGGTCTTTGACCTGTTTTTCTAATTGCTTCAACCGCTCGCGCGCTTCCTCAGCCCATGCACTATTGGAATCGATTTGCAGATAATGGTTTAAGTCCTCTATTGCTTTATCTGGAATGGGCCACTCCTGATAAAGAATGGCCCTATTAAACAGCGCGACAGGATCATTTGGGTTCTGCTTAAGCACCTTTCCCAAATCATCTATAGCATCACCATAGTAAATTTTTCCTTCGCGTTTTCCCTTCTGGTAAAGCGCCGTGGCTTTATCCAATAAAAGACTTGGATCGTTGGGCTTAAACATTAACGCATCATCAAGCTCCTGCTCCGCCCTGGTATATTTCCACTCAAGCAGATGAGCACGGGCCTGCGCCTGAAGCCACATCGGATCTTCAGGATGTCTGGATAATTCCGTTTCAATAATGCTTTCGGCAAGATGAAACTGTGCTGGTAAATCTCTTTCGCCCTGATCGCCGCCGCGCTCGCTTTTGGATCGCCCATAACTAGCTCCTGACATGCGAAGCTCGAAAGGTCTTCTATCGGCATAAGTTTGGATCAAAAGTTGATTTACCACCGGCCCTATGGTGAACCAAGTAGCCACGGCCAGCATCGCCAAGCCTGCACCAGCCCACGTCAGCTTAGGCGACCATCTGAAGCCAGCTTTTTTCGGTTTGGTCGCTGGGCTCCCCTTTGGAGTCGAACGCTCCTCCTCTTTCTCTGCGGCATTAGCGACTGGAGTCTCGGCTATGCTTGCTGCATTGGCCGCAGTTGTCCTCTCAACTACTGTGCTCTGGGCAGCCAACTTTCTTGCCATTTCACGCTGCCACTCGGGTGAGGCCGTAGGCAGCTGGGCCAGAGCCTGCTGCTCTTCCGGGGTCACGTCATAGGACAGATCTTCCATCGCTTCTCTCAATAACGGTGCACACCAGCTACAAGAGGCGGCATGAGCTACGTAACCGGCCGCTTCCTCGTCGGTCAGCAATCCAGCGGCCCAAGAGAGCCAAGTCTGCTCATCAGGACAATCAGGACCACGTTTAACGGCGCCTGAAGCCGTTGCGTTAGAATTGCCAGCGTCCGCTCTCAAGGCTCGCAGCAACTCGTCGGCTTTGCGATATTTCTCCGCCACGGATTGGCAAACCGCGCACTCGCTAAGGTGCTGTTGCGCCTCCCGCGCAGAAGCGCTGTCCGCCTTACTGTCTCTCGGATCGGCCGGTCCGAAGAGCAGCAATTCCATTTCCTGCGGAGTTAAATGAAAGTCCGCCGGTCTCATAACTGCCCTTCTCCTTTAATACAACGTTGCATCTTCAGAAAAACCTTCCCTATTCAAACCAGTCTGATCAGACCTTCTCCATTTCCACTAGTTTTTCGCGCAGCAGGGACTTAAGCCGGTGCAGAACACTCTCCACACCTTTTTCATTCAGTTGGAAACGGTGCATTTTAGCGATCTCGGCGGCGGTGAAGCCGTTTGCTCCATGATTGAGCCAGAAAATCTCCCGATCCCGCGCGCTGCAATGAGCACGTAATACGCAATCGATTTCCTGAAGCTGCATCAGTTGTTCAAGACGGTCTGAACCCGTGGCACGGGAATCGGGGATAAAAGCTTCTGCTTCAGACAGTTCAACTTCGGCTTTGCCGGCGCCGCGTTTTGGCGAATAGATTTTGCGAAAGTAATCGTAGGCCACGCTGGCCGAAACCTTCTGCACCATGCCATAAAATGCATTTTCATGCTGCGGATTGAATCTTCTTAAGACGCGGAAGTTATCAGCGCAGAGTTTGAAAAACGTATCCTGCGCAAGGTCTTTAATCAGGTCAGGATCGTATTTTCCTTGCCGGAGCACGATGCGCCAGATGGCTGCATTGATTACTGGCCGAAAGCGGCGTACAAACTCTTCCCATGCTTCGGTGTTTCCCTCGGCACAAGCCCGCACCAACTCGTCACAGGACAAGGAGCTATAGATCATTTTGGCGAACGTTGCGGAGATTTATATCAGTCTTTTTTAAGGAAAGCTACAGTAAATAAAAGGATCACTACCTAGAAATGGCAAAACTCAGAAATGGGAATCTGGTGGCTGCCGGTTAAGATAGGGATTAAATTGTTTTAACCATTAGACGTATGTTCCAGAACGCAATGATTTTCTTTCATGCTGTCTTTGCTATATTCTCTGCTGTCATTTTGGGAGGACATGTGGGTAAATTCCGGGGCAAGACTGAGTTTGCGATAGGGCTTTTTATCGTTCTCACATTCTCACTGGTTGGCGTGGGCGAACAGTCACAGAGTCCCACTCAAAACCATACGACGAAATCGGCAGCCATTGGAGGCAGGCAAAAAGCCTCCCTGAAGGAAGCCGGTGCGCAATCACAGCCTTCATCGCTCGCACAGTTGCCACCTGTCTTGCTTCAGAACCTTCATTGGCGTTCCATTGGCCCATATCGTGGGGGACGCACGCGCGGCGTCGCTGGCGTGCCCAGCCAGCCCAGCGTGTTTTACATCGGCGTGTGCAATGGCGGGGTGTGGAAGACCAATGATTACGGTCGCACGTGGCAGCCGATTTTTGATGATCAGCCCACGGGGTCGATTGGGTCCATTGCGGTAGCGCCGTCGGACCCGAATATTGTTTATGTCGGGAGCGGGGAGGGGCTGCATCGGCCGGATTTGTCGGTTGGTGACGGCATTTACAAGTCGAACGATGCGGGAAAGACCTGGACGCATCTCGGCCTCCGCGACGGCCAGCAGATTCCTCAGCTGGCGGTTGATCCGAAAGATCCTAACAAGGTCTTTGCCGCGGTGGCGGGGCATCCGTATGGACCGAATAAGCAGCGCGGTATTTTCCGCTCGACCGATGGCGGCCAAAACTGGCAGAAAGTTTTGCCGGTAGCGAGCGGAGGCCAGGACAACGATCAAGACGAGAATGTTGGCGGCGACGATGTGCTGATCGATCCCGGCAACCCGGAGATTGTTTACGCCACGTTGTGGGAGGCGCGCGAAGGGCCGTGGGAGAATGGCGCGTGGAACGGCTTTGGCGGCGGCATCTTTAAATCTACTGACGGCGGACAGACTTTTCAGAAGCTTGCAGGCGGGCTGCCTGCGGACATTATTCAATCGCACATTGCGATTGCGGAGAGCAATCCGAACCGGCTGATTGCCACGGTTGCGTCAAAGCCCAACGTGGTAGCTATCTATCGCACAGACGACGCCGGCGCGACCTGGGCGCAGATCACCACGGACGCGCGTCCGGCGGGCAGGATCGGCGGCGGCGATCTCTCAGTCCCGCGCTTCAATCCCAAAAACCCGGACATGATCATTATTACCAGCACGGTCACGTGGAAATCGACCGATGGGGGCAAGACGTGGACCGGCTTCCGCGGCGCGCCCGGCGGCGATGATTACCAGAATTTGTGGATCAATCCCAACGATCCGCAAACGATCATCCTGGTGAGCGACCAGGGCGCGATTGTGACGGTGAACGGCGGCGAGACCTGGAGTTCGTGGTACAACCAGCCAACGGCGCAGATGTATCACGTAAACGCCGACAATGCTTTTCCCTACCGGCTGTGCAGCGGCCAGCAAGAGAGTGGATCGGCATGCATTTCCAGCCGCGGCAATGATGGCGAGGTGACAATACGAGAGTGGCATCCAGTGGCAGCGGAAGAGTATGGATACGTGGTGCCTGACCCGCTTGATCCCGACATTATCTATGGCGGCAAGCTCACGCGCTATGATCGCCGCACAGGCCAGGCGCAAAACGTTATGCCCAAGGCGTTTCGCGGACCGAATTTCCGCGTGCTGCGCACGGAGCCGATTGTTTTCTCGCCTATCAACCCGCACATTTTGTATTTCGCCACCAACACGCTGTGGAAGACGATGAACGGCGGCCAAAGCTGGCAGCAGATATCGCCTGACCTTACGCGGGCGACGTATGAAGTGCCGGCGAGCGTGGGCAAGTATCGCGATCAGGAATCTGCCAAGGCAACGCAACGCGGCGTGATCTATGCAGTTGCGCCTTCGCCGCTGGACATCAATCGCATATGGGCAGGCACTGACGATGGCCGTATTCACGTCACAACGGACGGTGGTGCGCACTGGAAGGAAGTCACGCCGCCGAGCATGACGCCTTTCCAAAAAGTTTCCATCATTGAGGCCAGCCATTTTGACGCGCAGACGGCGTACGCGGCCATTAACACGCTGCGGCTGGACGACCTGCGTCCGCACATCCTGCGTACACGCGACGGCGGCAAGAGCTGGACGGAGATCGTAAACGGCATTCCTGACGACGAAAACGTGAATGCGGTGCGCGAAGATCCAGTGCGGCGCGGCTTATTGTTTGCGGGAACCGAGCACGCGGTCTATGTCTCATTTGATGATGGCGATCATTGGCAATCTTTGCGGCTGAACATGGCGCCCAGCTCAGTGCGAGATATCATTATTAAAGGCGACGATCTGGCAGCCGGAACGCATGGCCGCGGCTTTTGGATCCTGGATGACATTACGCCGCTGCGGCAAATCGATGCCAAGGTCACCTCTGCACAGGCGTTTCTGTTTAAGCCGCAAACGGCGATCCGCGTGCGCTGGGACATGAATACTGATACACCGCTGCCGCCGGACTTCCCTGCCGGAGAAAATCCGCCAGACGGTGCCGTGATTGATTACTACCTGCAATCTGCGGCGAGCGGGCCGGTGACGCTGGAAATCAAAGACAGCGCGGGCAAGACCGTGCGCAAATATTCAAGCTCAGATCAGCCTGCGCCCATTGATCCCATGCTCAACATCCCGACTTACTGGGTACGGCCGTCACGAGTATTGTCTGCGGAGGCAGGAATGCATCGCTGGCTGTGGGACATGCATTATCCGAACGTGCCGGGAGTTGAGTCTGAATATCCGATCGCGGCAATCCCGCACGATACTGCGCCGCAGCCCACAGGGCCTTGGGCCATGCCTGGGCAGTACACGATTGTGCTGACCGTGAACGGCAAAAGTTATTCGCAGCCACTTACCATCAAGATGGATCCGCGAGTGAAGACGCCTCCCGCAGGATTGCAGCAGCAGTTCAAGCTCTCTGACGATCTGTACACAAAGCTGCTTACGCTTTCGCCGGCAACGGAACAGGCAGGCGAGCTGCGCAAACAACTCAAAGAGCTCGAATCCAAGGCCAGCGGCGAAACGCTGGCTGCGGTAAAAGCGCTTGACCAGAAGCTGCAGGCGCTGGCAGGCGGCGCAACACGCAGGCCGGGAGCCGGGACTGAGCCGCCGACACTCGGCAGCTTGCGCACGCGCTTCCTTACTTTGTTTGGAGTTCTGCAGGATGCTGACGTTACGCCCAGCACGCAGGCTGCGGAAGCTGTGGCTGAGTTGCAGAAGCAGTTACCACCGGTGATGGCGCGCTGGAAGCAGCTGGAGTCGCAGGACATTCCCGCGATGAACAAACAACTCAAGGACGCGAACCTGCCGGAATTGAAGCTGGAAACCATGACGGAGCCGGCGAAGGCCACGGCGTCATCGAAAGATAAGGATGAAGAATAGCGCAGCTTGAGAAAAGAGGGCTTATGCCGCAATCGTCAAAGGCTGTTCTTGATCCTAAAACGCAGTGGTTTCTTGATTTTCTTGTGAGCAGCGGACGGCCGCAGGTCAACCAGGTGTCAGTGGCTGAAGCACGCGAGATGTATGTAAAAGGGCAAAACCTGGCGCCGTTGGCCAAGAAACCGGCCCAAGTGGAGGACCGCACAATTCCGACAGGCTCAGGCGGAAATGTAAAACTGCGGATTTTCCGTCCCGAAGGCAGCAGCGGTGCGCTTCCGGTAGTGATGTACTTTCACGGCGGTGGATGGGTGCTGGGCGATGTCGACACATACGACTACTACATGCGCGAATTGACCAACGGCACAGGCACAGCCGTGGTCTTTGTAGAATACAGCCGCTCGCCAGAGGCGCGCTATCCCGTGGCGCTGGAAGAATGCTTTGCAGCAACCAAGTGGGTGGCGGCCCACGGAAGCGAATTGAACTTAGACAGTTCACAGATGGCAGTGGCCGGTGATAGCGCCGGCGGCAACATGGCTGCGGTGGTGTGTCTGCTGGCGAAGCAGCGCGGTGGACCGCAGATCGCAGCACAGGTTTTGATCTATCCAGCCACAGGGCATGTTTTTAATTCAACTTCATTCCAGGAGTTCGCCTCGGGATATTTTCTGACCCGCGAAACATCGCAATGGTTCTGGCAGCAATACACCGGCGGGGCGGCGATTGAGCACGAGCCTACGGCTTGTCCGCTGGAAGCCACGCTGGAGCAGCTCAAGGGCCTGCCGCCAGCATTGGTGATCACAGGCGAATGCGATGTCCTTCGCGATGAAGGCGAGGCCTACGCGCGCAAGCTCACGCAAGCGGGCGTGCAGGTAACCTGTACGCGCTATCTGGGAGCCATCCACGGATTTATGGGCATCAATGCACTGGCAGACACGCCACCAACCAAAGCAGCCAGAGCGCAGGTGCATGCGATGTTGCAGGGAGCATTGGCAAGCAAGGGGAGCGAGAAAGCCGCATGAGCCGTGGCTAACGATGATTCAGTTCGACGCATTGCCATTAGAATTCAAGAAGACTCACTGCAGTCTTTAAAAGACGGCCGCGAAGTTTGGAGAATGCCAATCCACGCGGTCCTGCTAATCGCGGAATACACAACCGACGAGGGGCCGTGCGACGATTACTTTTTAAATTTCTGGACCTTTGAGAATGGTGAGTTCTTAGTGTATTCAATTTCGTTTTATGTCGATGGCCGAGATGTGACGTTCGAAGGCCTGGCACAAAAGCTGAGGGCAGAACTGCAATTCGGGCTTACAGGTTCAACGGGCTGGGCATCACGGGTGATGTGGCCACCGGAGTTGGCCGATCATCCTTACTATACCTTTCGCAAAGTAGAGCCAAAAACCTGGTTACAGAAATTGCGCAGTTTCTGCTTTGGGCCAGCACAGGAATACTTTGTCGCCAAGGAAATAGCGGAATATTTGAAATGCCATACGGGGCCGAAGCTTTCTTGATGAGGCAGAACACCTTTGAATTTCCTCAACCACCTATTTCTGAATCAAGCGGCGCGCTTTTTTAAAGACATCCAGAAACATCTTCTCCGTCAGCTTACCGGTAAGGGTGTTTTGCAGTGAAGGATGGTAAGAGCACAGCAGTGTGCGGCCATTGGGCAGCGGATATGTTTCACCGTGACCGAAGAAGAAGGCTGATTTGGATTTCAGCGCGCCGCGGCGCTTCAGATAGTTCAGGTAGGAATCAAAGGCGATCTTGCCCAGCACTACGATTACTTTTATGTTCGCCAGCGCGGCAAATTCGCGATCGAGATATGGCGCACAGGTCGCGATCTCCTGCGGTGTGGGCTTGTTCTCCGGTGGAGCACAGCGGACCGGGGCGGTGATATAGGCGTCAAGCAGGCGCAGGCCGTCACCGCTGTGTGTGGCGTTGGGCTGCGAGGCAAAGCCGGCTTTGTGCAGCACTGGATAAAGAAAGTTGCCTGAGCCATCGCCGGTAAAGGGGCGGCCAGTGCGGTTAGAGCCGTGCGCTCCAGGCGCAAGGCCCAGAATCAGGAGGCGCGCCTGCGGATCGCCAAAACCAGGAACCGGCTTGGCCCAGTAATCCCAATTAAGGTAAGCACGGCGCTTTTCCCGTCCGACTTTTTGGCAATGGGCAATCAGACGCGGGCAGAGCGTGCAGGCGATGATCTCACGATTCAATTCCGCCAGGAGTTGCGGGCTGGAATCAGCGGTTTCTGGCGAAGGTTGGCGCACGCTGGCAGACATCTATGCCAGTTTAGCAGGCAGCGGAGACCAGCAGCTTACTTTGAGGGTCTAAACCAGGCGCATGGCAGCACCGCCAAGATTTCCTGCGGCGACGCATAGCTGGTGGTCGCGCTGCATCAAGGTGGCGAGAGCATCGAGAAAAACTTCAGGTCCATCCAGGGGATTTACGTGTAGTTCAGACTGATCATCCGCGGCCTGATCATAAGGATCCATGACGACCGATGGAATGTGGCGGATGTGGCCTTCAGAACAAACACGACGACGGTCAAAAAGGGAAATAGTGTTGGCAATTACGATCGCACAGACATGACGATCACGAAGAACTTTTAGCGCAGAGTCAACTGTGGACACCGGTATGACCCCGTATCCCGCATGGGCTAGAACCGCGTTGCGGATAGGAGCCAACACCCTTTCTGCCGAGATAGAAAGGACTGCCGGACGCATAGATTTTATCCGTCGACCAAAAATTAACTTCTGGAAAAGTTTTGATTTTTCCGAAAGCTGTGTTGCTGAAAGTATTCTCTTCCCTCCTGAGGAAAGCAAGTAAAAAAATGCTTATATTTTGTTAAGACGATACTCATCAAAGTGATTTCATTACTTTTATTGCTCCGATTTGGGAAATGACCACTTCATCCTCATGCATGCGACCTTGCAAATTCTTGCATCATGTTCAGATGTGCCATTTAAACCTATAGAAGTAAAGTGCGCTCTAACACTTGATGCACTGGTTTAAATAATTGGCCCGCAAAACATGAAACGACGGCGGCTTATGGCAAAAATAAATTCGAACTGGAGACGAACGGGAGGACCAGGAAATCGCTTTGCGCTCCCGACTGCGAAAATTCATTTGCCTGGGGGTGGTGAAGAAATAGATTTGCAATCCGCCCGGGAGAGGAGTTCCTTTTTAAAGGAGCCCTCTCCACTAAGATAGGGCGGTAAGCGCAGCTTACGAGGGGAAAAGTCCTTTTGGCTCAAATGCCTTAATTCTGCGGCGTTATTTTGCCCTCCCCGCCGATGCTCACAGCGGCTTGACCAGCCGGATGTGATTCCGCAGTGCCCTGGTTTTCCAGGTATTTGACAATCGATATAGTGTCATCCGGTCCCAGGCGAGTATTGGGCATTCGGATTTCCTTGTATTGCTTGAAGAGCGATGTTGCCAACGGATCTTTTTCCGCCAGCAGTTCGTCAGGCTTCTGGATGAAGCGCAAGAGCCATAAACGGTCACGCGAATGGGTGACATTGGCGAGATCAGGTCCGATTTTTACGCCATGCCCAATGGTGTGACAGGCGGCGCAACGGGTAGCGAAAAGATATTGGCCTTTGTCTGTGACATTGAGCGGCGCCGCTTGCGCGTAGCTCTTAGGCGCTTCAGCCTTGTGACTGTTCCAGCCATCGAGTAATGTGCTGATATTGTTAGCGAGATAGCGCGCATTATCAGTGGCGGCATTGCGCAGCCATTGGCCGGTGGGCTCATTTCCGATCATAAGATCAACCGTATGGCCGTCACGGTTCAGGCCGGGATCGTAATACAGGCCAAGCTTGTGGGCGACCAGATCGACATCGGCCTTGGTTCCGGTAAGAAACGTCCAGCCGGGGCCGACATGAAATTTATCAGCATAGGCCTTGAGCACTGAGGGCGTGTCATGCTCAGGATCGATACTGATGGAGTAGAAGAAAACATCTTTTCCCACGCGATCTCCCAGGAGATGCTGCACCTGGAGGAGGCGGGCGGTTTCCAGAGGACATGAATCCTGGCACTGCGTATAGAACAGACTCACAAGGACGGTCTTGCCCTTCAGCAGGTCATCATAAAGGTGAACGGTCTTGCCATCCTGCGTGACGAGCGGGACATTGGGAAAATAATTTGCTCCCCAGCGCGTTCCGGCTGAGGCAACAGGTGTCCGGGTAAGAGCAAAAAGTATGAATACGGCAACTAAAGCAATCGCAAGCGAGCATATCCGGCGCATGATGAACTCCTTCCTTTTGCAGCGGCACAAATAGAGGACCGGCGGACAAGACGAACCGCCACCGGTCCTCACCTTCTCCAAGGGACAAACAACTTAGAACGCAGTAGGGAGAATGTCGTCCGGATCTTCGAACGTTACCCCTTGCGGTTTTGGAATCGGAGTCGGAAGCGCTTTGAGGAATGCGCCACCGGCATCATCGATTTCCCAACGCAAGAGCATGGCATTGTCTTCATGGACGGTGTTGTGGCAGTGCTCCATGAACATGCCGCCGAAGTCGCGGAACTGCATGGTAAGAGTGACGCTGCCGCCCGGACGCAGACGATATACGTCTTTGCGGCCTTTCTCCCATGCAGGCACGTTGGAGGCGCTGCCGTTGCGGGCCAAAATCTGCCCTTCTTCAAAGTGGATGTGAATCGGGTGGTCCCATCCACCGCCGCCGTTCTTCAGCGTCCAGATTTCGCGCGTGCCGAACTTGGGCGCAGCGGAGATGCGGCCGAAATCCGCGTTGAGAGTTGGGCCCTGATTGTCTGTCTTAATGCCCCACGGGCCAAAGAAGGTAGAGACGGGATCATTGGTATCCTGATTGCCGCCGCTGCCGAACTCAAAGACGCGTTCCCG
This sequence comes from Candidatus Angelobacter sp., assembly GCA_035279585.1. Classification (GTDB taxonomy): domain Bacteria; phylum Acidobacteriota; class Terriglobia; order Terriglobales; family Acidobacteriaceae; genus Angelobacter. The sequence goes on from DATEHN010000041.1 coordinate 45,190, forward strand.
TGTTACAGGAATATTGGACAGGTCAGGGTTGGGAATCATCGTAGCCGGCACCTGGCTTACGTCGGGCGACGCCGGATTGCGCACGATGCGGAACTCCAGAAACTTGCCAATACAAGGATCAGAGGACTTGCCGGCAAGAGCGTCAGCGAGCGTCAGGTCCTGGCTGGGCTTTTTTCCGTCCTGATGTTCGCAGAGATTCACCATCCAGACTTTATCGCCGATGTTGTAACGCGAGAAGTCGATCACCACGTCATAACGCTCGGCGATTCCCTGCTCATCCAGTTGGGTGAGCACCACGGGACTGGGCATGAGGTTGCCGTCATTGGCAATGAAGATCATGGGCGAGCCGTCACTCAGCGCAACTTTAAAGAAGCGTGAAACAGCTCCGTTGAGGATACGGAAACGATACTTGCGACGCTCAACTTCGAAGAACGGCTTGTAAACAAGGTTCACGGTCATTTGATCGCCCAAGAAGCCATCAAAATCAAAGATGTCAAAGAAGAGCTGGCCATCCTGGTCCCAGGCTTTATCCGCGAGCATGAGGTTCACGTCATATTCCTGATTGCCCCAGGACTTTGCCGTACCACTGGGAAGGCGCAGGTTTACACCGTCATTCAACTCTTCATTGCCGCGATCGAGCGCGCTGTAGATATTGAACATGCCCGCCATGCCCTTGTACACGTTCTGCGAGGTAAAGCTGAACATGTGGTCATGGAACCAGTGCGTGCTCATGGTCTCATGCCAATCGCCGGCAATCTTGTTGATGCCGCCGTTGTCAGCAGGCCCGCCGGCGCGTGGGTCGGTTGCATCAGTGTTGATGGTGTTTCGGCCGGCAAGCACTACAGGATAGTGGTAGTCGTAAAACTCTCCGGGGAAAAAGTACGCGCCGGTGAAGCCATCATTCTCCGCGCCATGATGCCCGTTGTGCTCATGGGTGGAGATAGTGATACGTCCGAAACCGCCGTTCTGAGTGAAGTCAGGCGGAAGCTTGTTGCTCAAGCGAAACAGAACTGCATCGCCACCGTAACGCACCTGCATGAGTTTAGGCGGAAAGGTGCCGTTGTATGTCCAGAAGGCCAGCGGCCCCTGGTCCGGGAGATTGGGATGAAAGCGAGGATTGAAAGGAACGGTTGGATCAATGCCGGAATTGAAAGTTGACGCAACGCCGGGGTTGTAAACCGTGTTGACCTTGGCGCCTTCCATGGTGGCGGAGATGGCCACCTGCGGAGGCAGAAGATTGAACTGCTGATGTGCCCAAATTGCTCCCGGCGGACGTCCTTCAATCGGACCAAAGCCTCCACCCAGACTTTCCGGCACTGGCTGCGGCGTTTGGTTGGATTCAGCCTGCGGCGCAGGGTTGAGAGATGAGACCGGATCTCGCGGCAGAACATCAAACCGCGGCATAGGCTGAGTAAATGGTTGGACGCCAAAAAGCGGACTCGGCGGCGCGCCGGTAGGAATGTTGTCGCCACCATCGGCATAAGCGCTGGCGACAAAAGGGTTCAGGCCGTGGATCGGGGCGAGAAGACCGCCAGTCGTGATAAGTCCCCACTTCATTAGGTCGCGGCGGGAAACCTTGCCCTGAGAATATGCTTTTACGAGTTCAGCGCGGTTTTTTCGGGCATTCTCCGCTTCCCTGATCCGGGCTTTGGAGGCTTTGGGAGACAAAAAGAAACCATCTTGGCTATTGTTCATTGATACGGCTCCTTAAAATCTTGCAGGTATTCAAATTATTTAAAACAATGTCGTGTCGTATTAATATCGTGTCATGAATATATCCTGTCACGATATTTATATTCGAGGCAAAAGAGTACATCGGAGCACGCAGAAAAGGCAACCGGAATTTTTCAGAAAATTCTTACGCGGGCAGAAGCCATTGATTCAAAAGCAGCTTACAAAGTAATACGGAAGGGCCAGGTGGGCTCCGGAAATGGGCTTATGGACGGATTTCTAACGCAAAGCCCTGGCCGAGCGGCTGGGCATGAGGTTTTGCAGTGAATCCACGAGGAGCGGACCGACGCTGAGCAATTCCTGGCGCGAGGCGCGCGCCTGCTGGCGCAAGACCAAATTACCTTTGGCAGTGACAGAGAGAGTGACCAGGCGGCGGTCATGGCTGGAGCGCGAGCGCCGAATCAGTTTGCGTTTTTCACAACGGCTTACGAGTTCAACCATGCTGTTGTGATTCATTTGCATACGCTCGGCCAGCGTGGAAATGGTGGGGATCTGCGGCTTAGGCAGTCCCTTAATCGCCAGGAGCAATTGGTACTGCTGAGGATGCTGGCCTTTGGAACGCGCCTGCTCCTCCATGTGGCGGAGATATCGGCGAAGCTGGTAGCGAAACTCTGACAGAGCTACATACTGAGCCTCAGTCAATGGCTTGGGGAGCGATGCAGACGGCATACTTTAGTAGATCATCCTTCTTTTTGCCTGGGGCCAGCGAATATTTAGATTGATTTGCAAAATGAACCGCCACCGGCTACATCACGATGATAGCATCGGGTGAACATTTGCCATGGCTCCGGTTTCCGCCATCACACGCACGAACATCCTTGCTCTGCTCAAAGGCGGCGACCGCCGCTCCATTGGGCGATCCGGCCAGATTGCAGGCGCCGTGGCTGCCGACCCAAAGCTGTTTTCCGCGCTGATCAAGGGGCTGTGGTCAAACAATGCGGTGGTACGAATGCGCTCGGCAGACGCGGTAGAAAAAGTCACGAGGCAGAGTCCGCAGTTGCTTCAACCATATAGAAAAGAGCTGCTGGGACTGATTGCTGAAACCGAGCAACAGGAAGTGCGGTGGCATCTTGCGACGATGGCGCCGAAAATCGCATCAACTCCCAAAGAGCGCCTGAGTGTCGCAGCGAGCTTACTTGAATATCTCGACGACCGAAGCTCGATCGTGCGGACATTTGCGCTGCAAGGACTAGCCGAGCTGGCAAGAGATGAACCGGAGCTACGAACAAAGGTGATTGAAATTTTGCGCCAGGCAAACCGGAGCGGCACCGCTGCCATGAAGGCGCGCAGCCGCAAGTTGCTGCGTGAACTGGAGAGCGAATGATCAGGCTCGTTTGGGCCGATTGCAATCCGCCGATTCTTCGAAACTAATCTGGTTTGTGCCTGAGTTAGTTTTTGCTGGGCTTTTTGGGCGTAAGATCGCAGGCCAGCCTCACCTGGGCCAGATTAAGTCCAGCGGGTGAAAATTCCGCTATCTCCGGGCCTCTTCGACCAGGAATTTGCACCTTGAAGATGTGCGCCCCAATCAATTCGCGCGTGGTGCCTTTGTCCATGGAGAGAAAGCGGTCGCGGACCCAGTTCCAGCCGTGGTAGTGGTGGGTGTCATCCACGCGGACTTGAACTTCGATCTGGGGCTGGCCCCAAAAGCCAGGACGGTTGGGCGGACCCAAGGGAATGCCGGGATTGAAATCGGCATAAGTGTATTTGCGATTGGTGCAGACCAGCTCAATGCGCGGCTTGTAATCGTTGCTGGTGCTCAAGTAATTATCGGCAAGAAGCTCAAAACGGACCTTCCTGGCTGCGGTCATCTTGTCTTCAGAGCGAAAAGCGTACCACTTCCCACCAACATTGACGCCATCGCCTTCGCCCTGGTAAGGACTCATCCGGGTGTCCTGCGCGCCAGCCAAGAGCACAAGGGCACAAATCATCGCCAAGCCGACAAACTGCAGCTTGCTGGCGAATGCCCAAAACTTTTTTATAAAGAATTGCGCTGCTTTCACATTTCCTCCGGGACAGGTCTTGCTTAACAATAAAAGTAAATAAATCCGAATATGAGACTAAAGCACTTATGGGGCCAACAGCCTTGACGTGGTATTACGTGATTTAAGCCCAATCATTTCCTACAGTGCAATGAAAATGGTGCTTTTCAACCAGCCCGACTGGCCGAATTCGGCCACAAGATGAGCCGCCAGCAATGTGGGAGCAGAAATCAGTTAAAGCGCTTGTGAAAAGAGATCGTAGCGCGCGAATGCAGGATATTCAGTGCGCGGGATGAATTTTGCCATGCTTCAGTTGAAGCCAAGGCCGCGTTCGCGTATTCTGCTTGGTCGCCATCCAGGCAAAAGGACATACGATGAACACTCTGGAATTTCACCAGGAACTTGATTTTCGAATCACCCGGCACGATTTGTTGACGCATCCGTTTTATCGCGCGTGGAGCATGGGCGAGCTAACGCGGGAAGACCTTCGGCATTACGCCATGCAGTATTTTCACCACGTAGCGGCGTTCCCGGATTATCTGGAGATGTTTGAATCTCGTCCGCAGCTTGAGGGCAAACTGGCCCGGGCAGTGGCGGAAAACCGCGCCGGTGAAGACGGCCATGCTGAGTTGTGGCTGGATTTTGCTGAAGGGATGGGAGCAGATCGCGCCATGGTGGCAGGCGAAGAGCCGCTGCCGGAAATTCAAGAGTTGATTGAGACGTTCCAGAGCATCGCGCGCGAAGGCTCACCGGCGGAAGCGTTGGCTGCGTTCTACGCGTACGAATCGCAGGTACCGCGGATTGCCCAGGAGAAAGCGCGGGGCCTGTTCGAGATGTATGGCGCTGATGCAAAAACCTGCGGCTACTTTACTCTTCATCAGACGGCAGATGTGCACCACGCACGCGTATGGAATGAGCAACTGGAAAAAGAGACGACAAACGTGGACAGCCAACAGAAAGCTCTTGCAGCGGGTGAGCGAATCGCGCAGGCGCTATGGCGCGCGCTGGATGGAGTGGAGCGGGAAAGATTGAATCGCAACAGAAATTAAGACCCAGCCCCATTTTTTAAGGCGAGGAACACGCAGAAAGATGGGGCATTCGTGTTTTATAGGCGATCAGCGCGACAGTGTACTGATGCCAATGAGCGTTAGCTGGGGACGTGGACGACGATATCGACCTGAGATGGGATGGGAGAGCCATTGTGCTTGGCCGGGATGTACTTGTATTCCCGGATGGCTGCCAGCACCTTAGCCTGAACTTTTTGATCTACCATGCCGGTGATGAGGCGCGCATCAACCACCTTACCGTCGATGCTGATGGTGACCTCTACTACAAGATACTGTTCGTAACGCGGCGGAAGATCGGCAGCAGGGATCTGAGGAAGAGCGCCCCCGGTCTGGATGGCAAGCGAATATTCATCGTTGGGGATGAAGCCGTAGGTAGTACGGAACTTGAAATTCTGCACCAACCCCGCTGTGAATTTTTTAGCTTTCTCACGGATGACCGCAACGGAATCGCCGTTGCTATCGGCTGCGACCTCCGCTTTGGGCAACTTCCGCTTGCGCTGATGGACGGGTGCAGGAAGGATGCTTGGCCGGGTTGGCTTGGACTGCGCAGGATTGAATGCCAGGTAATTGCGGCTTGAAACAATCTGAGTGGCGCGACTCTTTACGTGCACGATGGCTGGTCCAGAAATCCGATAGAAGAACACAACCAGAGCAAGTACGGCGAGGTGCACGAAAAGTGAACACAAGCCAGCAACAATGCGGGGCGCCCGATGGCGAGGAACGAATATTTGATCCTGGTCAAGCATTCTGATATGAGATTTTAACAAGAAGTGACGAGAAGGCTCAGTGCCATGTACTTACGGGTGGTCGTGCCCGAGCCGCTCCGCAGAAGATGGCATCTTCTACTTGATGGCAACTATGGCCATAGCTATGGCCGCGTCTCCCGTGGCACCCGCGGGCGTAAGCGTTCCATCAGCGTTTATGGTGTAAACCGAGGTCGCACTCTCCTCATTGACTGCGTAAAGAAACTTGCCCGAAGGATCAAAGAGAATCCGAAAAGGCAGCCGTCCGGCCGCAATTGTTGCCGTGGTATTCGGAGTCAGCGCTCCGGTGACGGGGTTCACGATGAACATTGAAAGGGTGCCGTCGAGCCGGTTGGTGGCATAGGCAAATTTGCCCGAAGGATCCAGGGTAACGGCCGTGGTTCCCTGCCCAGCCGGGACTGAAGGCAGCATCATCGGAGTCAAGACTCCAGTGGCCTGGTTAATGGTGAATTGCCCAACCATACCGTTTAAATTGTCTGCAAGATAAGCGAACTTGCCGGATGGATCGACGATGATTGCGAAAGGGTCTGCTCCGCCCGGCACCGTGGCCGGGGAGGTGGGTGACAAGACTCCCGTCGCGACGTTGATGGTGTACATGGAGATGGTTCCGTCGTCGCGATTCGTAACGTAGAGGAAACGTCCTGAAGGATCAACCGTGAGAAACCCGGGCGCCCAGCCAGTGGCGACCGCGGGCGGCGTAGTTGGAGACAAAACGCCTGTGCCGGCATTGATGGTAAACATGGAAATTGTGTTGTCATCACTATTGGCGGTGTAAACGAACTTTCCAGTAGGATCAACGGTGATGCCCTGGGGGAAAAAGCCCGTTGAAACAGTGGCCGGCGTGGTAGGCGTGAGAACGCCGGTATTGCGATTAATGGTGTACATGGCGATGGTAGCCTGGTCTGAGGCATTGGACACAAGGTTCGCCACGTAGGCGAACCTACCCAGAGGATCGACGGCCATATCTTCCGCCGGAATCTGGCCCGGGGAGATTCCGGTTGGAGCAGTGGAAGGACTTGTCGATGAGATGGACCCAGTGCAGGGATTCAGGGCAAACATTGAGATAGTAGTGCCGTCACCGCTGGCACCCAATTGGTAAGCAAATTCCTGCGGCAAAGCCTGCACCGTACACGACTGCGAGACAGTTTTGGTGGAGTTGCCTCCGCAACCGGCAAGCAAAATAGCCAGTGCAGCTAAAGTTATTGCTCGATAGGATTGAGTGATCATAATTTTGTTTTTAGTAAAGCGGAGTGTATTCAGGATTGCCCCTCGCTGGCGAGTTGAGATTTGTAAAGGATTGTTAAGATAAGATTTTCCAATTTAATTTAAGGGTGCGCTCTCAATGGCAGTCTTGTCATAAAGCTATGTCCTTAAGAATTGTCTTTACCGGGATTCGCCAAGCGATACTTCAGGAGACAAAGTTACCTGCCCTAACGCCAAACAGTCTTTTGCTGCGTAGTCGCATCAGCCTGATTAGCACAGGCACAGAGCTAACAGCGTTCGGCCATCGCTTTGAGCGTGGTACACACTGGGAGTCGTGGGCCAAGTATCCATTTCTGCCGGGCTATGCCACCGTTGCCCAGATAGAAAAGGTGGGCAAGAACATCCGCCACGCCAAGGTGGGAGATAGAGTTGTAGTTCGGACGCCACATGCCAGCCATCATGTGGTCAAGAAAACGCAGATCACCTTTGTGCCAGACACCGTTTCAGACGAGGAAGCGGTCTGGTTTGCGATGGCCAAGATCGCGTTTGCCGGCCTGCTGGCCGCCAATCTTCAGACTGGAGCAAGAGTGGCCGTGATTGGCGCGGGGCCGTTAGGACAGATGGTTGTTCGCTGGGCAGCAAACTTTGCAGCCTCTGAAATTGTTGTGATCGACAGAAATGAAAAACGTTTGGCATTGGCGCGCAAAGGTGGGGCTACGAGCACGATTGCCGGAGCTTTGGAAGAAAAAATCGATTCAGTCATAAAGAGTTTAGGTGGACATCGCCCAGAACTGATTTTTGATTGCACAGCTAATCCCGCTGTTCTTGCCAACGCGCTTTGTCTGGTGGCTGACCTAGGGAAGATCATCATCTTAGGCGATACTGGATTTCCGGCAGAGCAACACCTAACATCGGACCTGGTCTTGCGAGGTATTAGCATTGTGGGAGCACACGATCTGCATGCGCAGTCAGATCCGGAATGGAGAGATGAACGCAAGATCTTTGATTTGTTTTTTCAGCATTTGGCCAGAGGACGTTTTTCAACGGCCAATTTGGTGACCCACAGATTTGATCCTCGGCAGGCCCAAGAGGCGTATCTGCTGGCGGAAAGCGCGAAGGGCAAAACGGGCGGCATCCTCTTTGATTGGAGCAAACTGAAATAAATTGCTAGATTTCTCCACAACGAAGCTGATCTATTGCATATCTGCAAGCCCGTATGGTCAGCGCCATGATGGTTAGAGCGGGGTTTTGTGTTCCGACACTGGGAAAGCAACCGGCATCCGTGACAAACAGGTTGGAAATTTCATGGCATTGGTTGAATCTGTTTAGCACTGATGTTTGAGGCGCGCTGCCCATCCGGCATGTTCCCGCTTCATGAATGGCCAGGCCTGGTTCCCAGGGAATTTTCTGCACATCGGTGATCTCTCCGCCGGCCGCCTCAAGATAATTGACAGCGCAAGATACCATGTCACTGGCCATTGATAGTTCGTTCCTGCCAAGACGGCAAGAAATTCTCAGCACTGGAACTCCCAGCGAATCTTTTGCGCCATTCCTGTCTAGCTCGACGTAGTTTTCATGGCAGGGCAACATTTCTCCAAAGGCGACCAGCCGGACAGCAGTGCGATTGACATAATCCGGCTGCTTTTGCATCGTCTTTTGCATCAGCGGACTTTTAGTGGTTCGTCCGCAGGGCAGAAGATCATGATCGGCCCGCATGATGAAGCCCTGATATCCATAGCCGCGCAAGAAAGAAGGAGAGCGGTCTCCGCGAAGGTTTTGCCATCGTGGGATGTAGAACATTCCAGCGCGGTGGTTTTCCGGCGGCAACGCTCCATCATTTTTGAAGAGCGCGGTGATGATGATTCCCGAAACATGGTCCATCAGATAGCGGCCCAGCACTCCGCTGGAGTTGCCAAGCCCATGGGGAAATTGGTTAGAAGAGGAGTGCAGAAGGATTCGAGTAGATTCCAGCGCTGAGGCGCAAAGAAAAATAACTCGCGCCCGCGCTTCAAAGTGCTCGCCTGTGGTCCTGATCCCTGCGACGCCTGTGGCTTTTCCGCGCGAATCGACGATCACGGTGTGTACCTGAGCGTGCGTCCACAAGGTGAGCCGGCCTGTGCTAAAGGCAGCGGCTAACGTGGAACCAGAGCTTGTTACCGGGCGAACACAAGCTTCAGAAGTAGAGCCGCAGTGAATGCATGGCGTGCCTGATTTATGGTGATTGTGGCTGATCCGCGTGGGAGCAAGCTTTAATCCTGCGCCGCTTGCTTTTTGCAGACGGTCTGCCGCCACGGTGAGATTCCTGATCTGTGGGCTGTAGGCATCGTTTGTTTCGCTACGCACGTGGAGCAGGCGCTCTGCTTCATCATAGTATGGCGCGATTTCCTGGTAGCGAATCGGCCACGCTTCTCCGACGCCATCTTGCAGCGCAGAGGTGAAGTCCTCATCTCCCATGCGGTAACAATGCCCCGCCCAAAGAAGACTTCTTCCGCCGAGAATGCGTGCCCTGATCCAGGAAAACGGCGAATCGGGGGCCGTGGCGTAGGGGTTCTCGACATCGCTGGCAAAGCAGTTGCTGGTGCGCGCACTGAATGCGTAACAACGCTTTTGAACCTGATAGCCAGTACTATTCGAAACAGCCGGCTCTTCATTTTCAGACTGCGATGCTCCGCCGGACTCCAAGACCAGAACGCGTAGTCCGGCCTGACATAACTGTTGTGCCGCTGCACCTCCTGCAACACCCGATCCGACGACAATGGCGTCAAAGGTCTTGAGTTCCATCAAGAATGTGTCCCGGAAAGAGTGTACGTTGTGTATTGATTGATTTTTCCATGCCGACTTTCGTTTTTTCATTGACAGCGAATAGATCTTCGCCTATAATGCAAGAGTGTAGTAGCTCGACCGAGAGCGGCATCGGGGGGAAGATAGCCTGTCCTTAGCCTTGTGGTAAGTGTATAAGGGGGCAAACCCGCAGGCCTGCAACCTTTGTCGTTGGTCCGCGGCTGATTCTTAGCCGCCTGCCCGACAACCCAGCCACGCCGGCGTTGAAGTGTGTCTGGGCAATTGCCAAAATCGCCGGAACTGCCAAAATTGACAATTTAAAAGCTTAAAAACGCTGATTGGGTTATCAAAAGTCACCTGCGGGTGGCTTTTTCATTTCTGCCCATCGACATCGTAATGGCGTGCGAATGACGATCAGTCCGGAAGAATCCCCGGGATCACCGCCATCCCACCCGCGCAAGCCAACACCGGGCTTGCCGGGGACCCCGCCATCGCGCGAGATCGCCGGGACCGGAAAACCAACCCCAAAACTTACGAACTTTAAAAGCCACCGGCCAGGTGGCTTTTTTAGTTTGCCCAAAGTTCAGTTACTACAAGAAGAAGGAGAATGCCGTGAGCAAGACTATAGAAAACGCAACGGAGAAACAAAGGATCATGGATGGGATTCGCAAGTGCGCAAAGAAGCTGGGGCGCGCGCCAAGCTACACCGAGCTGCAACGGACGATGAAGGTGACGCGGCGGGCGATCCGAAAACACTTTGGCACGTACACAGAGGCAGTGCGCGAGTGCGGGCTGGAGCGGCAAGGGAGCGGGCATCCGGTGGCAATGGAGGCACTATTCAAGGACTGGGCCGGCGTGGCACGCAAGATCGGCAAGCTGCCGACGGTGGCAGAGTATGAGCGGCACGGGAAGTTCAGCGTGCAGCCGCTGTTCACGCGCTTTGGAAGCTGGAAGCAGACACCGCTGGGGATGATGCTCTACGCGCAGGAACACGGCCTGGAAACAAAGTGGCGCGACGTGCTGGACATGGTGAAGGGCGGCGCACTGAAGAGTCCGGGTAGGGCGGGAAAGAGATTCATCGCACAGAATGGGAAAGCTGGATTACCGGCGTGGAAGCCGGGGCAAGCAAAGATCATGAAAGACCGTCCGACGTATGGAAGGCCGATGGTGGATGGACCGCTGGCGAACGAGCCGGACAACGAGCAGGCAGTGGTGTTTTTGTTTGGGGCCAAGGCGCGCGAGCTGGGATTTGTGGCAGTGAAGGTTCGGACGGGGTATCCGGATTGCGAGGCGTGGCGGGAGGTGGCTCCGGGAGTATGGCAAAAGGTGAACGCGGAGATTGAACTATACAGCCGGAATTTTTTGAGGCATAAACATGACATCAAGAAGTGCGATTTGATTGTGTGCTGGAAACATAATTGGGAAAAGTGTCCGGTGGAGGTGATTGAATTGGGGAAATTGCCATGAGAACAGCAAAGCGCACCGCGGAGACGCGGAGAAGGGAGAAAAACCAAGGTGCGCAGCCGAGGGCGGTTGCGGTCCATGGGGATGGGGTTCGGATTTAATGCAGGAGCTGGGTTAGAATGCGCGAGATTAATCAGCTTTAGCAAGGAGTGAGTTGTGGCGGACGAGAGTCACTTGAAAGTTTTAGTGGAAGACGGAATCACAAACTGGGGCAAATGGCGGCGAGAAAACTTATATGTCGAGCCCGATCTTAGCGGTGTTGATTTATCCAAAAGAGACCTCCGCGGAGCCGATTTCAATGGAACGAAATTGCACCAAGTGAATTTGCAAGGCGCAGACTTGGCAGGAGTAGACTTCAGTGGAGCTTACCTAAAGCGGTTCCTTAGTAGTTATATCCGAGATTCGCGGCGGGAGGTAGACTGGGATTGGCGAGTTCTCCTCGACGACAAACGATATTATGGCGCGAGCCTATTCCGACGATCTGCGGGGCAAGATTTTGCGGGCGTATGA
>DATEHN010000042.1:0-115825 GCA_035279585.1 Candidatus Angelobacter sp.
TTGCGCCACACCCAGCGATATTTTCCGCCGACACGCAGATCAATCTCGCAGACCGCAAGCTCCCAGCCGCCAAAGGCCCCCAGCCATCGCTTGAGCAGCTCAGGTTTGGTAAAGGCGTCAAAGACCAGGTGGCGCGGAGCAGCGATTGTGACTGCTGAAGAGCATCTGCTCGATGGCGGCCTGGGATCGCAGGTGGCGCGTGCCGTGGCCAAATCAAAACCAGTACCGATGGAGTTTGTCGGCATCCAAAATACCTACGCCGAATCAGAGCGCGTAGCAACGGTCGCGGATTGTTCTCGACAAAAGCAGGTTGCTAAGGGATCCGCAACCGGCAGCAGCCGAGACCCTCCAAGGCTTTGTGCACCAGTTCTTTAGATTAGATCATCTTGGTAAAGGGCTTACGTCTACGGCGGAGTTCGGCTACCGAGCTCCAAGCGAGCAGCCACGTGAGACAACCTCACTTCCCACAGTTTCCGAAACTTGGTTTTTCTGCGCAGCTCATTATTGATTCTCCAGCAGGGATGGGGTCTGGGGAAGGGACGGGCCAGCGAAAAGCGTGCGTCACTGCGGTAATCGAGTCCTCCAAAAGGGGCTTTAGGGCGTCCTTTTGCCCTGCGACCACTGAACTGCGCCTGTGATATCCATCACATCGCCTGCGCCTGAGATTCCGTAATATCCGCCTCGATAGCTTAATCACACTGCAGTTGTGATCTGCGCGTCAAGAGACAGCTGCAAGGTTGCTGTCAGATCTAGCGAGGGGGGAGCTCTCATGAAAAAGAGCTTAAACAACAAGCAAACAGCAATCGCGTGCGCTTGCCTGGCATTATTTCTGTTTTTCCCGGAATTCGGTCATGCCATCCCAGCGTTTGCCCGGCAGTACCAAACTTCCTGCAGCACCTGCCACGTTGATTTTCCCAAGCTGAACGACTTTGGGAAGGCCTTCAAAGACGCAGGTTTCAAATTTCCCACGGACGACGAGGGAATGATCAAGATCGCGCCCACACTGCTGGGAGCGCCCGCACAAAAAGAACTTTTTCCGCGAGCCATCTGGCCCGGAACCATCCCCGGTATTCCCCCGATCGGGCTGCGCTTTAACACCTTTTTCCAGAAGACCAGCGGCAACCGCGGCAATTTTGATGCTTTGGTTCCCGCCGGAACAGTTCCTCCGTTCATTCCAAAAACCGATTTCAGCAGCGGGTTGTTCAGCATCTTTGCCGCGGGCAACTTCGGCAGCGACATAGCTTTCTGGGTCGATGAAGACTTCAGCGTGTCCGGTGACAACGCGGCTGGAGGCTTGGGTGACGGTTATTTGAAGTTCGTCAATCTAGGGCGAATCGTCAAATTGCCAAAGGATTCCTTGAGCGTTCGCATCGGCCGCTTTGAACTGGACCTTCCGTTCAGCCAGGCGCGCAACATCAACATCAGCGGCTACGATATCTGGGACCAGGCCAACCTGGGCGCCCAGAATCCGGCCTTCGTACAGCACAACGTCAACAATCAATTCACCATGGCCGATGCGATGAACGGAATTGAGTTCAGCGGAGGACATCAGTACGGCGGCTATCATTACTCTCTGGCGATCATTGACCAGGACACCAGCGGAATAAGCCAATCAGACAACAGCAGTTCGTTTGTTCCGTCGCCCGCGGGATTCGCCTCTGATGCCAATTTCAAGGACGTCTACGCACGGTTTTCCTATCGCTTCAACATGGAACGCGATCCGGCCAGCCGCCATGCCATTCAGGCTGCCGGAGCCAGTGGACCGCGTGAACACACGTATTTAAATCTTGGGACCTTTTACTTCTACGGCCGCTCCGTGCAGCGCTTCACGGGTGAAACCCTGGCTGGGGACCCCGCTGTGCTGACCGCGCGCGAACCTTTCTATCGCGCAGGCGGAGACTTCAGCTTCAACTACCGGACCTTAAACCTCTACGGACTATTCATGTACGGCCATGATGCGGACCGGCTGCCGGTGGACGTGACTGGAACCATCATTCCGATCCCGATCGATCCTGCTGGGCCTCAGCCGGTCGGTTTTGCTCATGGAGCGCCGGCCACCTTTACCGGAGGCTTCATGCAAGCCGATTACCTGATCCATCCCTGGCTCATGGCCATCATGCGCTGGGACGCCGTGAACTCCTGGGACGACCGCATCAACGGCCTGGCGTTCAACACATCAACGCCGTTTGCTCTGCCGTTCCACGGCACCCGCAACCGCTTTACACCGGGCGTGCAGTTTCTGATTCACGCCAACATTAAAGCCTCATTCGAATATCAGTGGCGGCCACAGCAGTACGTGACCGTCATTACCAACCCAATTACCGGCTTGCCGACTGCAGTGCAGCCCTTCCGCACCAACACAGCAGTGGTCGCGCTGGAGTACGTATTCTAACCAAGCGAGAAAAGAGGAGACATGAAACGCATTTTTACAACAATCGCATTAGTACTTTTGGCCGGCCAGTTCTGCCTGGCGGGATCGGTCAAAGGTAAGGTTACACCGGGCAAGTCAGTCGTGTATCTGGAAGGCGCCACGGTACAACCAGTCGCGGACAAGACGATTGTCATCGACCAGAAAGGCCTGCTTTTTCAGCCACACATCCTGGTCGTGCAGGTCGGCACCACGGTCGAGTTCCTGAACAGTGACCAGGTCCAGCATAACGTTTTCTGGCCGTCGATTGCCGGCGACAAGAAAAAAACCCACAACATGGGCACCTGGCCGCAGGGCCAGAAAAAGCCCTTCAAATTCACTGAGCCCGGTGTTGTGCCGCTGCTCTGCAATGTGCACCCGGAAATGTCGGGTTTCATTATCGTGGTCCCCAGCGGTTATTTCGCTGAAACCGCGGCCGATGGCTCCTTCAATATCCCTAACGTTCCCGATGGCGCCTACACCGTCACTGCCTGGCATGAAGGCAAGAAGACGCAATCCAAAAAACTCACCGTCAGCGGAGACACCGCTGCCGAATTCACTTTGCAGTAACTACAGGAGGAGCAGGATGTCTAGCACATCCTGCTCCTTCCACGGCAGGCGCGGGCCGTATGCAAAAGCGATTTACAAACAAAACGGTAGATCGGGACTGGCTCAACACCAATTTTCCCTGCATGATGGCCTGCCCGGCTCATACCAACGCGGGACGGTATGTGGCGCTGATCGCCGAAGGCCGCTTTGAAGAAGCTTACCGCTTCGCCCGCGACCCCAATCCTCTGGCCAGCATCTGCGGCCGTGTCTGTGCTCATCCCTGCGAAACGGCCTGCCGCCGCGGGGAAATTGACCGCCCCATTCAGATCCGTGCGCTCAAGCGCTTCCTTACTGAGCGCTATGGCCCAGAATCAAGGAACCTGAAACGCCCCACAACGGAAGCGCAGCCCAGGCTGCCGTTCAAGGTGGCCGTGGTCGGCGGCGGTCCCGTGGGCCTTTCCGCGGCCCATGATCTCGCGCTCATGGGATATTCAGTAACCATTTTTGAGGCCGCCGCAGTGCCGGGAGGAATGCTCTACCTCGGGATCCCCGAGTATCGTTTACCGCGAGACGTGGTAGAAGCCCAGGTGAGAGAGATTCTGGAGACGGGCGACGTCACGCTGAAGCTCAACCAGCGTGCGGGAAAAGATTTCTCCATAGAAGACCTTCGCTCGCAGGGGTTCGATGCGGTGCTGATTGCCGTTGGCGCGCACCGCAGCCGCGATCTTTCCATTCCCGGAGTGGATCTCGATGGCGTTCACAAGGGCATCGATTTTCTGCTGAACGTGAATTTAGGCTACAAGTTCACCATCGGCAAGAAAGTCGTAGTGATCGGCGGCGGCAACGTCGCAATGGATGTTGCCCGCTCCGCTGCCCGCGAGGTCCTGCGCCAGCACCAGATACAGACGGAAGATTGGGCCAAAAACCTCACCGCTGTCGCTTCTCACGAGATGGTGGACATCTCTCTTTCCGCTCTGCGCATGGGCGCCAGTGAAGTACACATTGTCTGCATTGAGCGCCGCAATGAAATGCCGGCCGCGCTGGAAGAAATCGAGGAAGCGGAAACCGAAGGCGTGATTATCCATGCGGGATTTGGTCCTAATAAAGTGGCCGGGAAAGACGGCCGGGTCACCGGTCTGGAGACCGTCCGTACCAGCCGGGTCTTTGACGAGCAGGGACGATTCAGCCCGCAATTTGAGGGCGGAAGCGAGTCTCTGATCGAGTGTGACACGGTCATCCTGGCGGTTGGCCAGTCGCCCAATCTGGATTTTCTCGGCAGCAGCAAGATTGAAATTACTCCACGCGGCCTGATCGCCGTGGACCGGAGCAACCTGATGACGTCTGTGCCGGGAATTTTCGCCGGCGGCGATTGCGTCTTTGGCCCGCGTTTGATCATTGACAGCGTCGCCGACGGCAAACGCGCCGCCGTGGGAATCGACGAATTTCTGCGCAAGCAGAAGCATGCTGATCCGCTGCTGGAAATCGAAGTGCTGGACCGGCATCAGATGATCACCAATTACATGGAGATCGCTCGCCAATCTGTTCCCGTGCTGCCGCTCGAGCGGCGCACCGGCGTAACGGAAGTCGAGATCGGATTTGACGAAGCGACCGCAATGGAAGAGGCGCAGCGCTGCCTGCACTGCTGGATCAATACGGTTTTTGAAGGCACTGAAGTTGACGGCACCGAGTGCGTCCTTTGCGGCGGCTGTGTCGATGTCTGCCCGGAACAGTGTCTGGAACTGGTTCCCCTTCAGGAAGTTGAATTCCCGCAACCGGTGCTGGCCCACCTGGAGAGCCATGAGTCCGAATACGGAATTGAATTGCGCGGCATCGCGGTTAAGGAGTTGGAGGAGAAAAATGTTGTCGGCGCGGTAATGGTGAAAGATGAAACACGCTGCATCCGCTGCGGACTGTGCGCGCTGCGATGCCCGGTCAATGAGATCACCATGGAAGCGTTCCATTTCCGGTCAGCCGAGAGCACCGGCCTGATTCCAATCCAGTCTTTTGATTTGAGGAGCGACAAATGAGCGATGCCACAACAAAACCTGAAGCAGCCGTTGCGGCGCCGGCCGCCACGAAAGACAAAGAGCTAAACCGGCGGGAGTTCTTCGCCAAGATGGGTATGGGCTCGCTGATCGTGGCAGCAGTGGGAACAGGGTTGTTCACGTATGAGTACTTCTCGCCGAACGTGCTGTTTGAGGCGTCGCCCATCATCAAGGCTGGCAAGCCTGACCAGTTTCCGCCGAATACGGTCACGCTCGATCCGCAAAGCGGGATTTACCTGATCAATGGCGCCAAGGGGTTCTATGCGCTCGGCGCCATCTGCACGCACCTGGGCTGCCTGACCGCATGGAAACCGGAACTGGACATGATCGCATGCCCCTGCCACGGCAGCCGCTTCAATCGCGATGGTGTGAAGATCGCCGGCCCGGCGCCGCAGCCTTTGCCCTGGCTCAAAGTATGGCTCAGCGACGACGGATATTTGATGGTCGACCGTTCCGAGGTACTCAAGGAACAGGAATTCGTGAAGGTATAACCATGGCAATCACGCTCAAAGAAGAATTCGAACGGGTACGCGGCAGCGAGGTATGGAAGACCATCTTCCGTAGTGGCAGCGGCTCCAGCAATCTCCATCGCTCGCAGGCCGTTCAGCAAAATATCTTCCTGCATCTGTTCTCGGTCAAGATCCGCTCGCGCGCGCTGGCTTTCAGTCCAACCTGGTACCTGGGAGCATTGACCCTGAGCACATTCTTCATTCTCGTGGTCACCGGCATCCTGCTGATGTTTTATTACCATCCCTCGGTGCCGCAAGCCTATGCCGATATGAAGGACCTGCAATTTGTCGTCGCCTCCGGAGTATTTCTGCGCAATCTACATCGCTGGTCGGCACACGCGATGGTTTTTCTGGTCTTCGCGCACATGTTCAAGGTCTTCTATCGCGGCGCGTATCGGCCGCCGCGCCAGTTCAACTGGGTGATCGGAGTTTTTCTGCTGCTCATTACTCTCCTGCTGAGCTATACCGGCTATCTGCTGCCGTGGGACCAATTGGCCTACTGGGCCGTCACCGTAGGTTCGAACATCGCTAAGGCTGTGCCGGTTATGGGCAAGCAGATTCGTTTTCTGATGCTGGGCGGCAATGAGGTGAATGCCAACGCGCTCCTGCGCTTTTATGTCCTGCATTGCGTGATCCTGCCCCTGACGGCTGTGCTGCTGGTGGCCGTGCACTTCTGGCGCATCCGCAAGGATGGCGGACTCTACGTTCCGGAGAAGAAATCATGACCGGCGACACTAACAATCCGGCCGGAGCTGACCCGAAGATGCAGGCTGAACTGCAGTCAGACGTGCGGAAGAACCCGCGGCGGATCGCCTTCATCCTCCGCCGTACCTCACCCCAGGTCAGAACGCAGGATGATGCGCGTGTAATGACCTACCCTGGGGCGCTGGCGCGCTTCGTGATCGCTCTGGAAGTCGTGTTCCTGCTGCTCGTCTGGGTATCGCTGATCGCCAATGCTCCTCTTGAAGGCATTGCTGACCCGATGCACACGCCGAATCCCGCCAAGGCTCCCTGGTATTTTCTGGGGCTTCAGGAGTTGCTGCATTATTTTCCTCCAGTAGTTGCGGGAGTATTGATCCCCGGAGTGGTAGTTGCGGCGCTGGTGGTGATTCCTTATTTCAACATCAACATTGAGGGCCGGAGCATCTGGGCCGATCCTCGCCGCCGGAAATTGGTCATCGCTTCGGTGATCGGGTTTGTTGTGGTGATCTTCGCCTTATTTGCAATGGGTCAGCTCGGGCACAGCGCAACTGCCGTAGGGAAGCTGGATCGCACGCTGGATTTGCTCATGCCGATTGTTCCCACGCTGATCGTGAGCGCCGCTCTGCTTGCATCCTCACGGTTTTCTCCGGCGTCGCCAAAATGCTGGCAGCGCTGGCTGGTGGCCCGGCCCATTTCGTTCTGGATCATGACTTGGTTCCTGGTGGAGTTGATGGTCTTGACTGCAGTGGGAACATTTTTTCGCGGTCCAGGATGGACCTGGGTCCTGCCGAAGAACAGCTGAAGACGGGAGAACTGCTTGAAAGAAGATAACAAACCGGGTCCGTTACGCAGCCGGCCATCATTGCGGGAGATTGCCGCCTTCGGTGCGGTCAGCCTGGTTCTGCTGGTTTCACTCGCCATTGCTCCGGGTAAAAATTACTTCAGCGACTGGCGTCATTATCAAAAGGCCTATCTGGATTTGGCCGGCAAACGTCAGAACGGAACTCTGGTCAAAAGCTTTCATGGCGGCATTCGCCAGACGTGGGTAGCGAAGCTGGGTGTGGTGGACCGCTGTGAAACCTGCCACGTAAACATGAACGGCGCACTGATCGGCGCGACATCGCAGCCGTTCAGAAAACATCCGCCAATCCCTCATGACGTGAACCAGTTTGGCTGTGCCATCTGCCATCGCGGACAGGGGCCGGCAACCTCAGTAGAAGATGCTCATTACACAACTGAAGCCTGGGAGCAGCCGCTCCTGCCGGCGCGCTATCTAGAATCTGGATGCGGGCAATGCCACTTGAATTCTCTGCCCGGCACGCCGCGGTTGAACGAAGGGCGTAAATTGCTGGCGAGCGAGGGCTGCGCTCATTGCCATAACATCACGCAGCCGGACGGCACGGTGCTGAAGCCCACCGATGATCCGCCATCGCTCAAGCATATTGCGGAGAAAACGGGCCGCGAATGGATCTACGCCTGGATCAAAAATCCGCAGGCCTATGCGGTCTCGGCCACCATGCCGAACTTCCAGCTCAGTGACCAGGACGCTGCGGATATTTCCGCGTTCCTGATCGCGCAGAGTAAGCCATCTGCCGCCGCAAGCGTGCCCATCAAGCCGGCTGCGACGCCCGCCGACGCCACGCAGGCAGCGACGCTTTACGGCGCATCCTTCTGCTCTTCCTGCCATGCGGTACAAAATGAAGCAGGAAATCTGGTGGGCGGCACGCTTGGACCAGAGCTGACCCGGGTCGGAAACAAGGTGAATCCCGAGTGGCTGCATCGCTGGCTCAACAATCCCGGCGACTACGATTCCGCCACGCGCATGCCGCATTACCGGCTCGACGAAAAGCAGATCGCGCTGCTCTCCAATTTTCTGCTGAATAAAAAAGACAGTGACCTGCTTGCGGATGTCCATCTTTCAGCCGCAAGTGCTGACAACATCGCGCACGGCAAGAAGCTGGTTACTGAGAGCGGATGCGCCGCGTGCCACCAAATCAATGGTGTGGCTCCGCCGCAGAACTTTGCCCCTGATCTTACTCGTGTTGGCAGCCGGGCACTGGCACAGGTGGTGTTTGCTCCGGGCATGAAGCACAACCTTCCCGACTATATTGCCGCGAAAATCCATGACCCACGCTCCTTTGGGCCGGCGCTCAAGATGCCGAAGTTCACGCTGAGCGAGTCGCAGGTGGATTCGCTGACTACGGCGCTGCTTGCCCAGACCGATCGCGCGGCAAGCTTTCCCAAGGAGCTGATTACCGCTGCGGCACATGGCTCTGACTATCGTCCCGGCGGCGAGGCAGGCCGGCTGATGGATGACCTGCGTTGCCTGAGCTGCCACACCATCAACGGCAACGGCGGCGATATGGCGCCCGATCTCACGCGTGAAGGCAGTGCGGTGCAGCGAGCATGGCTGGAGGAGTTTCTCAGGAACCCAAACACGCTGCGCCCGGCGCTGATCCGTCGCATGCCGAAGTTCAATTTGAGCCAGGGGGAGATCAAGACGCTTTCTGACTACATTGAGTCGGCGTATCAAGGGGCGGGGCTTGATTCCCATACGATCGACGAGCACGCGTTGACGCCGGCTGCTGCCGCTGCCGGCAAACAGCTCTTCTACTCCAGGTATGGCTGCAATGGGTGCCACATTGCGGATTACAAAACGGATAAAGGTTACGTTGGCCCGGCGCTGGCAGGGGTCGGCGGCCGACTCACGCCTGCATGGATTTACACATGGCTGAAGGACCCGAGCGGACTTCGCCCGGGAACGCTGATGCCCAACTTCAACTTGAAAGACGACGACGCCCGCAATCTCACGGCCTTTCTTATGACGTTGAAGGCAAAAACGGGAGGTGGCAAGTGAAGCTCCTCGGGTTTTCAACCGTCCTCACGGCTGCGCTTCTGGCCGGATGCGGGCATTCCGCACCAACACAGCTCAATGCCAAAGCATTTGGAACACAGATCGTAGAAATAGGCGGCAGCAAACAGATCGCGCAGGTGGGCGCCACGTTGCCGCAACCTATCGTCGTGCAAGTAAACGGAGCTGACGGCAATCCTATTACCGGAGCGCTGGTGCATTTCCGTGGCGACGGAATGCAATTCACGCCGGCAGAGGCGCTGACGGATTCCAGCGGTCAGGTCAGCGTGGGCGTTCAACTAGGTTTTAATCCTGGCGACTATCAAATGATCGCCGATACGCCTGGGCCAAATGGCGGCGCCGCCAGTTTGAGCATTCGCGAGATCGCGCTGGGGTACGAGCAGGCGCTGGGCAAAGCCATTAACGACCAGTACTGCATTCGTTGTCACGACCGGGAATCATCCCCCGAACGCGTCTCTAATTTTGATAATCTCTCGCCCTCGCCGCACGAGTTCACTGACGGCGCAACGTTGAACCGGCTTTCGGATTCGGAGTTGATCAACATCATCAGTTATGGTGGAGAGGCCGTGGGCAAGTCTCCGCAGAACCCCGCCTATGGCGCGACATTAAAGCCGGCGGAAATCCGCGCAGTGGTTGCTTACATTCGGGCCATTGCAGATCCTCCTTACCAGACACCAGGAGTAAAATATGGTAAATAAAGTCCGCTTCCTTTCGTTCACAGTCCTGCTCGGAGTAATGGCTCTTTCCGCCGGCGCGCAAGTGCTGCCGCTGGGCAGAGTTTCCGATCCTGCCGCCCGCTTGTTGCAGCAGCGTCATATTCATGAGCTGCAACAGCTCTCCAGTGATCTTTCTAAGCTCCATTTTCCGTACCCGTTTTACTTCAGTCAGGCCCTGGACATTGATGAAGTGCGGCAGAAGCAGCTACCGCAGGGTTCTCTCCATTTTGAGACCTTCGATGGCCAGACCGTGCTTGCGATCACGGGTAACTACTACATCTCTTATTCCCATGTGAGCATGACCGGCAACGAACGGGTGCGGAAGACTTATGAAGATGTGATCTTCCCTCTATTGAAAGTTGCGGTGGCGGGGATCGACCGGAGTGTCCCCTTTGACGGTTATGCTTTTGAGATATCGCACCACGTGCGCAAGCAGGTTTTGAAGGTCAACACTGAAGGCCCGGAAAATGTCATGATCATGTTCCCGCGCGCAGTGGCGGAACGGCTGGTCAGAGCGACGGATGTAGAGACCCGCCAGGCGGCAATCCTGGAAAGCGCAGTCTATCTGAACGGTGAGCCGCTCTCACTATGGCTGACCGGAGACGATGCGCCGGCCGATGTCAAAGATAGTTATGTCGCGCACCACGATCGTGGAGCGGCCCCCAAAAAATCATTGTCTGAAGAACCTGTCGAGCCCGGAACGTTGGTCAGCAGCAAGCTGTTGCCGGAATCCGAGTTGCTCAACCAGATAAGGGAACGAAAAAACTCCGCGCCTGAAGTTTCACCCGCACAACTGGAAAAACTCCAGACCACTTATGGGGCCACGATCCAGCGCCTGGCTGGGGACTTGAGGCAGCAAGCGCATTTTGTGGAATACGCGCCGCCTGCCTTCATTGCTTTTCACAATGGCGCCTACCTGCAATTGAACATGACCACCGACCTGGAATCACCAGCGTCGTCGCAATATCGCACCACCGCCCTGGCGTTCGACACGCATATTTCCCACATGCTGCGCGCAACTGCAAAATACTTTCATGACAATCCTCAATTTGAGGGCATTGACTTCAGTACCACGGTCCGCGGACCGGGCCAGACCGGCAGCCAGTCAGTGGAGTTCGTGGTCCCGTTTTCAGCGCTGCTTTGCTATGAGAAGTACGATTGCACGGGGCAGGAACTGATCAATCGCAGTATCGTTCTCATCAACGGGGAGCGAGTTGCGCTGGACCTGCGGCGCGCTGAAGCGGAGCCTGAAGCACATTGATGCTGGGGAATGAAATCATGCCACAAGACGGATAACCTGCTTCGCTGGTACTGTTCTTTGCCAGTGCCCTTTTCCGCCATGCGTTGACGAGCAAAATGCGGCGAAAGTGCAGTACATCCGAAAGCGATTTTAGACATTCTTTGGTCATGCGAAAGTCGCCCTGGCGATGGACGTATGCGACCAGACCAATGTTGATGATTTTCCAGAGCCTCTTCACTCTGATTCAAATGAGTTGTCCCGTGATGTTCTGAACAATGCGGCTTCCGCGTAATCCAGTGCTGATTCTAAAAAGCTTGGTGAGCGCGGAAGCAATTGAACGTTCAACCTACTGATTAAGATTCAATTCCGGCAAAGTAATGAAGGTTGTTGAAGCCGACTGTTTCTATTTGATTACTCCTGAAAGATTTATTCGCTGCCTTGCGATTTGTGCGGAAATTTCCCGGATTTCTGCGGCGCTTACTGGCTACAATTTTGAAAATTAGAAACTGCTAATCTGCTAGGTTGCTGAGATTGGTGGCCGAATTCCGCAAGAAGCGGCAGAAGAAACGTTCAACAAGTGCGGCAACGCCCATGGAAGGTGCCGGCAAAGTTTAAATTTTTCAGCGAATAAGCAGAAAAGCTCGTTGTTTATCGATATAGGGTTGACCTATAGTTATGTGTCCAAAATAGTCAGTGTAAAGAAAATGGATTGAGCTGATTATGCGCAGTTGGTCCGCTTAAAGGCAGTCTGATTGGATAAGCCATCCTTATTGTTGAGCGCAGCAGAAGTCGCGCCCGCTCCAGCCATAGAGCCTGCCCGAGCGCCCGAACCGGCTTTCCAACCGGGAACGCCCCAACCAGGACGCAAACGCCATTTTGGCTGGATAGTAGCATCTGCCACGGCAATCGCTGTAGTCGCCGCTCTCGTGCTCTTTAGCCAGATCAATGCCGCCCGGCGGAATGCGGAGGCAAACCAAACCGCTCGAATCGCCGTGGTGGAGCAGAAGGACTTCATTCATTCGCTGCGCGTGAACGGGATTGTAGAAGCAGTGGAGTCGCATACCATTGCTGCGCCGCGGCTTTCAGGACAGGGCCTGAATACACTGATCATCACGCGCCTGGTCAAGAACGGCAGTCCTGTACGCCAGGGTGATGTGCTGGTGGAATTTGATCGCCAGGCACAACTTAAAAACGTTCTGGATAAAGAAGCCGAATACAAAGGTCTGGTTGCGCAGATTGAAAAAATGAAAGCTGATCAGGCTGCGGCGCGGGCAGCTGATGAAACCGAGCTCAAGAAAGCAGAAGATGCGCTGAAAACAGCGGAACTGGAAGTAAAAAAGAACGAGATTGTCTCGCGCATTGACGCGGAGAAGAACCTGGAAAGCCTGGAAGAAGCAAAAGCCACCTACCAGCAGTTGACACAGACCTTCGACCTGAAGCGGCAGGCTGCGCAAGCCGACCTGCGCATCCTGGAGATACAACGTGACCGCGCTCTCATGGCCATGAAATGGTCCCAATCGAACACAGAGAAGATGCTGGTGCATGCTTCCACAGACGGCGTGGCGGTGATCAATTCAATGTGGAAGGGCGGCACCATGTCTGATGTGCAAGAAGGCGATGAGGTCCGCGCCGGTTTTCCTTTCATGCAAGTGGTGAACCCCGGACATATGCAGGTACGGGCGCGCGTGAACCAGGCCGATATTGAGCAGCTGCGTGTAGGGCAGAAAGTACAGATCAGCCTGGATGCCTATCCAGAACTCTCCTTCTCCGGCAAGATTGATAGCATTGCGGCGGTGGCCCAGACCAGCGCTTTTTCCGGGAAGGCCCGGACGCTTATTGTGCTCTTCTCCATTAATGGCACCGACGCAAAGCTGATGCCGGACCTCTCCGCTGCCGTTGACATTCAATTGGACCGCCAACCCGGTGCGCTGGTGGCGCCGAGGGACGCCGTTGTAACTGAGAACGGAACGCATTTTGTCCTGGTCAGGAACGGCACAAACTATGCCAGGCGTGAGGTCCAGGTGGGCGCGGTCAATGACGTGGAGCAGGTGATTATTTCCGGAGTGGAGAAAGGCGACGTTTTGTTGCGGAATCCGAGCTGATGAAAGGTTTGGCTCCAGTTCGATTTTTTTTGCGCCGCAAGGACATAGCGGTGCTTGTAATTACAGGCTTTCTGATAGTCGCCGTTGGGGCGGTCACGCTGCATCGCGCGGCGGCGCCACGCGTGCCCACGGCGCAGGTGAAGCGCGGCGAGTTTGTGGATTACGTGCAGGTCCGCGGCGAGATCAAGGCCCTTCAATCCGTGCAACTGACCGCGCCGTCGAATGCGGGTGATCTGCAGATCGTAAAGCTGGCGCCCACGGGAACCATGGTGAAAGCCGGCGAAGTGGTGGTGAAGTTCGATACCTCAACGCTTGAGAATACGCTGGCGCAGAAGAAGTCAGAGCTCAAGTCGGCGGAGGCGGATATCGAACACAGCCGGGCGGAGAACCGGTTGCTCCAGGAGCAGCAGGCGACGGACGTGCTGCAAGGGCGCTACGATGTTGATCGCGCCAAGCTGGATACCAGCCAGCAGGAGATCCTTTCTGAGATTGACGGCGCTGAAACGCGGCTGAAACTCACCGACGCTGAGCAGAAATTCAAAGAGCTGCAGGAGAAAGGCACCTCAACCAAAGTTTCCGGCGATGCGGAAATCGAGTCAAAGAAGCTGAAGCGCGACAAAGCTCTGTTTGACGTGCGCCTGGCGGAGCGGCAGATTGCTTCGCTCACCCTGCGCGCGCCGGCCGATGGCATGGTGAACATCATGCCGAACTTCCGCGCGCGTAGCTGGATGACCGGCGGTTCTACGCCTGACTTTAAAGAAGGCGACCGAGCCTGGGGCGGCGCCGTAGTGGCTGAGTTGCCTGACCTGAGCGTGGTACGCGCCAGCGCGCGCGTGGATGAAGCCGATCGCGGCCGGCTGAACCTCGCGCAAACAGCCACGGTGCGCATTGACGCCATCGCCGATAAAGAATTCCACGCGAAGGTGGCCGAGATCAGCCCACTGGCCAAGATCGATTATTCATCATGGCCCTTTGTCAAAAACTTTGACATCGCCATCCAGATACTGGATGCCGACTCGCGAATCCGTCCCGGCATGAGCGCGACCGCGCGCATTGCGGTGGAAAAGATCGCCGACGGAATCATTGTTCCGCCGGATGCTGTGTTTGAAAAGGACGGCGGCTCGGTGGCGTACGTCTTGCATGGATCGCAATTTGAAGAGCGTTCGGTACAAGTGGCACGGCGCAGCAAGGGAGAGCTGCTGATTGGAAGCGGACTGCAGACAGGTGAAACAGTGGCGCTCAAAGATCCAACGCAACAGAAGGCGCAGGGGCAGTCACCATGAAAAAGAAATGGATGCGCGCCGTTATGGTGGTTGCTGCTCTCCTGGTATTGGGGCTGGGCATTGCATATTCTTTGCAGCAATTTAGGCCCGCGGCCAAGACGGTCCCCACCACGCGCGTACAAAAAGGCACGCTGGAACTGGACATCAACACCGTGGCGGAACTGCATACGCCGCATTCTTCCATGGTGGTTGCGCCTTCGGTCAGCGGCACGCTGCAGATCATCCATCTGCTCAAGACCGGTACGGCGGTGAAAGCCGGCGACGTGGTGGTGGAGTTCGATCCCAGCGAGCAGGAGTTCAACCTGGAGCAGAGCCGTTCACAACTTGAGGAGGCGGAGCAGGAGATCACCAAAGCCAAAGCCGATGGAGAGGTAAAAGCAGCGGAAGATAAGGTTGCATTGCTGAAGGCCAGGTTTGACGCGCGTCGCGCCGAGCTTGAGGTCAGCCGCAACGAGCTGGTAAGCGAGATCGACGCTAAAAAGAACGTGCTGAATTTGGATGAAGCCAAGCGCAAGCTGGCGCAACTGGAACAGGACGTAAATTCACGGGCCGCTTCGAACACGGCAGCGCTCGCGCTGCTGGTGGAAAAGAAGAACACGGCTCTGCTGGGCATGCAGCAGGCCCAGCACAACATTGACAATATGAAGGTAAAGTCGCCGATCGACGGCCTGGTCTCGGTCAAGGAAAACATGGATGCGGCAGGAGGCATGATGTTCCCCGGCATGCAACTGCCGGAGTATCGCGAAGGCGATCTGGTGTATCCCGGGCGGTTCATGGCGGAGGTGATGGACGTTTCGCAGATGGAAGCCGTGGCCAAGGTCTTTGAGAATGACCGCCCCAACGTGACCCTGGGCCAGACGGCGGAGATCAGAATGGACGCACAGCCGGATGAGGTGTTCCCGGCCAAGGTGAAGACGATCGCTGGGATGGCTTCCCGCAGCGCTTTTGAATCTGATACTGTGCGCCGCTTCGACGTGACCTTTGATCTGCTCAGCCACGCGGCGGAGATGCGGCCCGGAACATCGGCCGAGGTGCTGGTAAAAGGCACGCAGATCAAAGACCAGCTTTATGTCCCCAGCCAGTGCGTTTTTGATAAAGACGGCAAGCTGGTGATCTACGTGAAGCACGGAGACAAGTTCGAGCCGGTGGAAGCCAGGATCAAGTTTCGCACGGAGAACCGGGTTGCTCTTGAAAACGTTGCGGAAGGAACGGAAGTCGCGTTAGTGAATCCGGAGAAGGCGCTGAAAGAGCGGAAGAGCGGGACATCATCGTCACTGGCGGTGGGACAATGAGCGGGCAGTGGATGTTGCGCGCGGAGGCGCTGCTTACATGGCGCGCATGGGCGCAGTATTTCGTTGACCTGAACCTGGGCTTTGAAAATCTGATGATGCACAAGCTGCGCTCGCTGCTGACCATGCTGGGCATGATCTTCGGTGTAGCGGCGGTGATCGCCATGCTTTCCATTGGCGCGGGAGCGCGCGCGCAGGTGATGGCGCTGATCGAACAGATGGGCGTGCGCAACGTAATTGTGGAAGCGCGCGAAGCCAATGCCTGGGAAGATATGCAGAAGGTGCGCAAGGTTTCCATGGGCCTTACGCTGCGCGATTTTCGCGTGATCCGGTCGAACGTCACAGGGGTAGTGCAGGGAACGCCGCGCAAGCGGTTCACGCCAGGCAGAATGATCCCCAAACCGCAGCACGACATGCCGGTAATCTATGGGGTCGCATCGAATTATCGGAGCATCGGCAATCTTAAAGTAGCGGCGGGGCGCTTCTTTGACGATTCTGAAAATGATCGTGCCGCGCCGGTCGCCGTGCTGGGTCAGGGCGCGAAGCTGAGCCTGTTCGGCCAGACGGAAGCCGTGGGCCAATACATCAAGATCAACGAAGCATGGTTCCATGTGATCGGCGTTGTGGGGCCACAATTAAGCGCGCAGAGTTCCATTGAGTCCGTACCCATGCAGGACCTGAACAACCTGATCTATGTGCCGTTGTATGCCGCCATGTTCCGTCTGGAGGACAGCCGGAGCAACATGAAGGATGAGATTGACGGCATCTATCTGCAGCTAAGCTCCGCGCTGGATACCCTGCCCACGGCGGACGTGGTGCGGTCGCTGTTGGATATCTCTCACCGCGATGCCGGTGACTTCAGCGTGATTGCACCTGCTGAACTGCTGGCGCAGCAGCAGCGGACCCAGCACATCTTTGATTTGGTCATGGTCGCAATCGCCTCTATCAGCCTGTTGGTTGGTGGAATCGGGATTATGAACATACTTCTCGCATCCATTTTGGAACGCACGAGAGAGATCGGAGTGCGCCGCGCGCTGGGCGCGCGCCGGCGCGACGTCATCCGGCAGTTCCTGGTGGAATCCGTTCTGATTTCGCTCATGGGCGGACTGATCGGCATTGGTTTTGGCTTCGGCATGTCGCGCCTGATCGCCTGGCTGGCCGGATGGTCCACCGTTACTACCCTCAGCTCTATTTTGCTGGCTTTTGCCTTCTCCGTCTCCATCGGGCTCGTCTTCGGGATCTATCCTGCGCGCAAGGCTGCCCTGCTGGATCCGGTGGAGGCCATTCGCTACGAATAACCAGGAAATCGCCATGCTTGTTCGCAACTGCATTTTTGGATCGTTGCTCTTTTTCTCGCTGTGCGCTTCTGCGCAATTCACGCCCGCCAAAACGCCAACCGGCAATCTATTCCAACGGCCGCCAGTGCCCACGCAGGTCCAGGGGCCGAGCCGCCTGGACGAATTCATTCTCGACGGCAAGCTGCGCCTGAGCCTGGAGGACGCGATTCTGCTCACGCTGCTGAACAACAGTGACGTGAACGTCAACCGCGCGCAATTCGATCTCTCACAGTTTGCCGTGCTGCGCGCCCGTGCGCCTTTCGATCCGCTCTTTGTCGCCGGATTCGCGCCCACGCGCTCCGTTTCACCCAGCGACACCTCGCTCATCGGCGCCTCCACGCTGAGCACGCTCACACAAACCTCCAGTGCTGGATATTCGCAGCAATTTCTTACCGGCACCAGCGTGAGCGTCGGTCTTTCCACCACGCGCTCTACTACCAACAGCAGCTTCGCTACAGTCAACCCGGCGTTCAATTCCGGGCTTACGTTTTCCTTGTCCCAGCCTCTGCTGCGCAACTTTGGACTCTTTGCCAATCGCGCGCCTATCATCATCGCGCAGCGGGGCGTGCGCCAGTCGCGGGCGAACTTTGAAGCCCAGCTCAATGACACCGTGCAGAACGTGATCAACCAGTACTGGGACGTGGTGCAGGCGGGCAAAACGCTCGATGTGCTGAAGAAATCCCTGGAGCTGGCTGAGGCCAGCTATCAGCGTGACAAACGCGCGCTTGAGTTGGGCGCGCTGCCGCCGCTCGATATTTATCGTTCAGAATCGCAGGTAGCGCAACGCAAGGTGACGGTCATCCAGGCCGAGTACGCCCTTAAGCAGGCGGAAACCACGCTGCGCCAGACCGTTGGCGCCGATCTTGACGCCCGCGCCGGCGCCCTCGATCTTGAACTCACTGACACTGCCGAGACCAGCGGCAAGCTCGAGATCGTTGACCTGCAGGAGTCGCTGGCCGACGCGCTCAAGAACCGGCCGGAGATCGAAGCACAAAACCAGGAGCTCGCCATCGACGACACCAATGCCAAGCTCGCCGTCAACAATCTGCGGCCTGACGTCAACCTCTCCGCCAGCTACACCAGCAACGGCCTGGGCGGCATTGTTTTTGACAGCGCCGGCAACCTGGTTTCCAATGGCGGTTTTGGCGATTCACTCTCACAGCTTGGGGGCTTCAGCTTTCCCACCTACGGCGTGAGCCTGCAGATGCGGTTTCCCATCCGCAACAGCTCAGCGGCGGCTGACCTCGGCACCGCGCTGGTTTCCAAGCGCCGGAACCTGTACCAGATGCGCAGCCTGCAGCAGACTATCAGCTCACAGGTAAAAAACGCGGTGCACAATCTTGAGTTGGCGGAGCTGGTGATTACCGCGGCCCAGGATTCGCGCGAACTGGCCGCCAAAAACCTGGCTGCGGAAGAGCGCAAGTACCAGCTCGGCGCCGAAACCATCTTCTTCGTGCTCGACGCGCAAAACCAGCTCTCCCAGGCTGAGGAGAGCCTGGTGCAGGCGCAGGTCTCGTATCAGAAAGCACTGGCGGAAGTGGACCATGCCACCGGCAGCCTGCTGGCCAAGCATAAGCTGATTCCGGCGTCGGCCACGCCGTAGTTCTATGCGAAATGTGCAAGACACTGATGCGAGGTGTAGAACGCTAAAATTTAGCCGGTCAGAAGATGCGGTTTTGTCGGCCATCTCTCGCCTGGGTGGGCACAAAATTGGGCACACTAAAAAACAGCGCTTCCGCCGAAGGAAGAAGAGCAAGAAATAACTGGTGATTAGTGAGCGGGTTAGAGGGTGACGCGGAAGGAATTGAACCTTCAAGCTACTGCCTAAGAAGCACTTGGCTGTGCAGTTAGGTTGTCCATCAAAGCAACCAGGTTTCCTTGCCTGGCTTTCACCTTTGGGTCTAGACTGGTGTCCGGCACTCTCGCTTCAAATGAGGTGGGACAAAATGCGATTGTCTATACACAAGCTTAGTTTGGCCATACTTCTATTCCCTACCCTGAGTTTTTGCCTGCAAGCCAACGCTCCCGTTTTCATGTTTAGCGGCTTCGGCCTGGACGACGACACCACCATGGTGAACGGGTTGTTGAAGAGCAGAAGTTTGACCATCACCAATTTCGGTACGGCGCCTCTAAACGTTTCCGGCGTGACGATTTCAGGTACGGAATTTGCCTTCACTTCTTTGTTTCCGGCCCCCGTGCCTGCAACCATTCCGCCCAACGGTACTCTGGGCCCGTTTGTGGTCGTGTTCACGCCCACCGG
Source organism: Candidatus Angelobacter sp. (assembly GCA_035279585.1). Lineage (GTDB taxonomy): Bacteria > Acidobacteriota > Terriglobia > Terriglobales > Acidobacteriaceae > Angelobacter. The sequence continues at coordinate 19,312 of DATEHN010000042.1, forward strand.
CTCTGGCGTACGCACGGGGCAAATCGTAGTGCAGGATGACGCGCCGGGAAATCCGCATACCATCCCGCTGCAGGGATTTGGCGTGGACGTGGCCCCGGGAGACTTTGCCATCCTGGCGCAGAACAACATTCCGGTAGCCACTTCAACGGCTGCCGGCGGAACGGCCATTTATCCGCTGGTGGCCACCGGCGGCCCCAGCACCATCGCACTGAAATGCAGCGGGGCGCCTCAGGGAGCCGCATGTACTGTTCAACCTGCCATCACCCTTGCCGCCGCTTCCATCGGGGGCAGCGACTCCAGTGAGATGTTTAACGTCACGGTAACCACCACCGGGACACCGCCGCCCACCGCGTTGTTGCGTGGTCCACGCGGGGGCCTATGGTGGTCTCTTGCCTTCGCGGTCGGAATCGCTCTTGTAGCGGGACGTAAACGGGGCGTACGCGGCGCACTGCTGGCGCTTTGTGCCACCGCGATGGTTGCAAGCACCGTTACCTGCGGTGGAAGCAATCCCAGCAACACTATCCTGGCTACACCCGCCGGCTCATACACCCTGACCTTGACTGCAACCGGAAATAATGGAACCGGAGTCGTCCACACCGTGCCGATTACGCTGAATGTCCGTCCGTCTTTTACGCCCTAAGATCGTTGCTGCTCCAGGTGCAGAATCAGCGACACCAAGGATGAAGAGCGAAATAATTGCAAGGGGCGAGAGTTCCTGGAGTCCAAGTGATTGATCAGGCCTGACGGGGCAGATGAGATTGAACCACCCGTGTGCCGCTTCCATGATCTGCGCCACACTGCCTGCTCACGCATGATCGGTGCAGGTGTTCCACTTGCGAAGGTGGCTAAAATCGTCGGCTGGTCACCCTCAACAATGGTGCAGATGGCAGCGAGATATGGTCACTTACGATGGATGAATTGAAGGGAGCGGTTGAGACTATTAGCAGTAGATATTCATCGCTCGACTCAACAACCGTGCTAAAAAACTCTTTGAATCAATGAACAACGGGCAACTTCTTAACCAAAGCGTCTTGTTACAATGGGCTTTCCGCCTTATCTCTTCTAATCGCAAGAAAGGTGAATCTTAGCAATAACAACGAACTCCAAGCTCCGGGCACATCTTGAAAAGATGCTTGAATGGGGGACTCAAACTCTCTTCATTGAGCGTCGTTTCTCAACAGCGGAGACCTGGAATAAGTATTCGTCAGAAGAAGCATTTCGGTTTCGGGGTGTTTTTCGTGAAAGAGAGCCTGATCTCCAACGAATTTTGCAACACGCCCGCGTTCTCATCTTAGGTGAGCCGGGTTCAGGCAAATCAACCCTTATCAAAGCCGTCGTGCATCGTCTCGCGGCGGAGGGACTCAGGATCCCCATACCTGCTCTGTTGAAGAGCTACCGAGGAAATCTTGCTGCCCTTTTAAAGGCAAATACCCCCTCTGAATTGTTTGATGATGCGAATGTCAAGAGAGCTTACATACTCGACGGCCTCGATGAGATTCCTTCCAACTTTCTAGCACAGTTCACGTCTGATGTTTCGGGGCTGGTTACGTCCGCTCAAGAGGCGACGTTCGTTGTTACATCTCGTCAAGCATTTCATGCTAAGAATCCAACGGTTCTCCCATACAAAAGCAACATATTTCACATATTGGAGTTTGGTGACGCAGACGTCCGCCGATTCGTTCAATCCCTGGGTGCTTCTGCCGACGAGTTTGTAAGAGCCGTTACAGAGGCAAGATGTAATGAAGAAGTCAGAAACCCGTTCATTCTAGGTGTGATGGTCGAGCGCTATAAGGAATTGGGGCGACTAAGCCCGCTCCGGTTTGAGAATGTCAGCTATATGATCGATCGGCTGATCGGAACCCGAAATTTCATAACGGCACGACTGCAGAGAAGAGCCTTGAGGATGTTGGGCACTGCTTGCGAGACATACAGCAGAAATGAGCTCACAGATGGCGAAGCTTTGCGCGTGCTTCTTGAGGCGATCGATCTTCCCGAAAGTGACGCACGACAAATTCTTGATGAACTCTCGCACTCGATACTCATCAGAACTTCAAATGGCATCGCGTTTCAAATGAGATCGTATGGCGAATTTTTGGCAGCCGAGGAGCTCGAAACCCAACCCCTAGATCGAGTAAAGGATCTGGCTTTCCACGACGATGACACTCCTAACGAGTCTTGGATGAACGCGATAAGTTATCTGGCCGAGGTAAATTCATCTGTAAGAAAATACTTTACGCGGAATCACCCTGAGTGGATGTTCGCTGCTTCTCCTGATGCATTTCCTGAAGCTGAGCGGACCGCTTTATGCTCAGCGTTCATCAACGGTTTAAACCGCAATGGTGAGCTAATTATCGACCATCCAATCGTTCGTCCAATACGGGTTGCTCAATTTATCACACCCCCAGTGTTGGCGAATCTCTTGAGTAAGCTTTCCTCTACCTATACAGCAGAAGCAGCCAACGCTCTCGCGCTTGCAGGGGTCATGGGACGTAAGGAGATAGTGCCTTTTGCACTCGGAATTGCAAAAGAAACCCACAGAGCTGATCCCCTGCGATCTGCCGCAATCATTGCTTTGGTAAATTCAGCTGATTATCGTGCAATCGATGAGCTAATAGCAGTTCTGAAACCAGATGATTCCTTCCACATCAGCCTCGCTGACGTGATTGGTAGCCTGGCTCGCCCACAGGACATACCAAAAGTGATGCCGATTCTCATGCAAACAGATGCGATGCTGAGTGCTGCATATTACCACTTCAGGGAATTCCACTCACGAGAAGCTGTGTATGTCACTTTAGAATATTTGCGTGACCACCCGCGGGAGTTTGAGGCGCGCCGCGTAGACGCATACCTTGATCCAATCATTGAGCAGATCCCTGAATTTTGGGACGAGGAACTCGAAAAGATTAGCGCAGATATCATAATTACGCTTGACGTTCAACACGTATATCCCTCACCCCACAATCTGATACAAAAATTCCTGACTGCAATACACAAAACACGCCGCACGGATGGACTCGCAAAACTTGTCTTGGCTCACTTCATCGCGATAGCCAAACTCCCTAACTTTTATTCCGAAGCGATTGCGAATCTTCTCACACCCGATATTGCCGCATGGTTGGCATCGTCCGGAGGGCCAGAACTGATTAGCCGGTTGGCAAGAAGCATTGGAGAACCGAGTATTCGTGTGATCCTCGCACCTGCATCAGGTGGCTTTATCGAGGCCCAAGATCAATATTCGGAAGAATATGCAAAACAAGAATCAGAAAAAGCACGGAAGCGAAAGAACGAACTTGAAGAACACCATTCGATAATTGCCGTGAGTAATAAATTTGGGGAAGTCGTTACACATTTTCACGCCTTGGACAAAGCAGACTGGCCCGATCTTGAGCCAGTTCGATCTGAATGGATTGCAATCGAAATCTCTAAGAACCTAGTGGCATTCGACCTGGAAAACAACATCACGCATCAAGGCAGTAGCTGGACAACTCCAACTTGGTTGAATCCTATCCTGGAAATCGTTGGTCACTATGGTCTCCGTTTGCCTGTGGATACAACTCTAGTGCAAGCGCTGCGAGCTTGGCCAGAGCACAGCATCATTGAGTATTACAAGAAATATGGGTTTTCCGGTGCCGCTGATAATCTGATAAAAGCCCTCCTATCCCGCTTGGACTTAAACCCGCACGTCATTTCGAACATTCTGTCATTTATGGTTTCTGCTGAATATCCGTGTGTGGGCTTGATAGAGAATCTCAAACGGCTGGCGTTGGACAACACACAAGTCTCGTATGCTCGGAGGCATGCCATTGAGCTCATCGCTAAGGTCTCAGGGATCGAGACTGTCCTCGAAGAGGTAAGCACAAAGAGCGATGATAAAGATGTGTCAAAAGTGGCGTTTAACGCGCTTGTTGATAGACAACATAGGAGCACAATTGAAGCAGCCTTATCAAAACTTTTGAGTGATGAAAACGAGATAAAAGCGGGAGAATCTCAGTTGCCAGACATATCCCCTTTGGACTGGCTGGGCAGAATTCGTGAGAAATTTGCTTGGAAGAAATTGGTGTACTTACGTTCCAAAACGTTAGCTCTGGCGCTCCCTAATCTGTCGCAAGTTGTTACGGTTGCTTTGAAAAAAGTGGACGCAAATCGCGTTGCCAAAGTCATAAAAGATCAATTGCCTCAAACTCCATCGGCTTGGCGGCGAGGGCTGATTAAGCTGGTGTCTGAGTATGAACGGGAAGCCCGGCACGCACGCATTCGATCTACACCCTTTGATGTCATTGTTGCAAAACTCAAGGGCTCGACGTCGATGATTGCCTTGAAAGTCTTTTGTGAAGGCCCATCCGACAGGCCTGCGTTTCGTTCGTTGTTTCTTGAACTAGGTGAAATGCATATCGCAGAGACCCTTGATTATGTGGCTGGCTGGCCAAACCTCGTTAAAGAAGAAGAGCCCGAACGGTGGCTTGATGGCTGCAGACGAGCCGTAATCATTATGGATGGAGACGAAGGGCGTGATCTTTCAAAATCGAAACGGCCAGAAAGTGCCCTGGCGAAAAAGGCTCGCGAGCGATTGTTAGGCAAGGCGATAACGCTTTATGTCCTTCGGCGTTACGGGATTGAGAATTACTTTCCGAAAAGCAATTGTGAAGCAGTTCTCGGGCGTGACCTCTCGGCATTTTTCCCGATTCCTGAAACACAGTCTGTGGTAGCTCATTTCGTTGACCCCGCAACTGGCTCGTCATTTTTCTTCAAAAGCCAGCACACAGGAAGTATTGGCAAGCAACTCAAAATTGCCGACGTTGCGGGGACCGATTTGGAGGAAATTGTGCTCCAAGTGGCAAAGGAAGCGCGGAATATCTCACCAGACTGATTGGCCTTGTAATTTCCGCCGCAAAAATCAGCACTCCCCAAAGTCGGCTAATCTGAGAAATTAGCACTCTCGCTAAATGCCTGATTTTAGATGGTGAGCGCGGAAGGAATCGAATCCGCGTTGAAACGCAAATTCAACAACATAGAAGCACACGGATGGCATAAAAAGCACTGTTTATGAGCGGTAATCAGGTTAACTGATCGCAAACTGATCGCGAAAATAGCGATCCAAAATCGAAAAAATTGTTGCAGGAAACTCGCCCACTATTAGCTCTAAGTTGGAGCATAATGGCCTAGTCCAAGATCCCAATAATGCTTAACATGTAGGCTCGAAGCTCGCTCTCCGAGTAATCGTATCTCGCCAGCGCGTCGGAAATGACGGCACTCAGCGCTATCAGTTGGTCTGTCTTCAAACCAAATGTGCCTGAACCGGTGTCTCTGTCGATTAAATCACCCTCCAGGGTTTCAAGGTCTTCAGTTATCTGCGGCTCGAATTCAGCCACGCGAAGCACCTCTTCGTCATCTTCATAAAAATAAGAATCTTCTTCATCCTCTATTTCCACGTCTTCCTCAACGAGTCCTGAAGCCTCATCATCTTGGGCGCTTTCCAGCAAAAGAGCCTGCTCTTTTCTCAGGTCGTCGTATACGCGCCGCAAAGCTCCATCACTGACTATCTCAGTGTGGGAGAACTCTTTCTGCCCTGTGAGTACAGCCTTTATAGCGAGGAAGATTGCAAGGGCTTGCGCCGATTGGCTCGATTGGCCGAGCGAGTCCAGCGCCTTCCGATAAACGATGTCCTCAGCTTGCATGGTCCGTTTAACGAAAGCCTCAGCTGTTGTCGTAGGGGATTTTAGGAACGTGTACGCTAATCTCGGTTCTATGATCTTCGTTTTCTCGGTGCTGCGAAATGTTGCGTTGATGTTTTGTATCTTCTTTGCGTGTTCCTCAGCATCGGTGCACAGCAGAATGTAGTAATAACTCAGCCCCCGCACTTTGTTGATTGAATCAAAGGCTTGCGCCTTCAGTTTCTCCATGTAATCTGGTTTGGACAGATCACCATATGATTTTACCTGGAACCCAATAATCTCCTGCTCTTCATCGCCTTCGTTGGATGTTCTGTATCTCACCGCAATGTCAGTGCCATCATCTAGGATTCCCTGCGTGTTGTAGACAATAGGCTCAAATTTGTGCAGGGCTACAAGTACGGCGTCAAGTTGCTCTTGCAATTTGGGCAAGATGTGGCGGTCATGCCTCCAATCGCGAAACTGACGGGTGGCGGCTATGGGGCTTCGTTGTCTCTTTAAGAGTCGTTCAAAGACTTCAAAAAGACTCTTTGTAGTCTCAGTCATTGGAATCTTTCTCCGCCGTGGACCAGAAGCGGTCCTCAAATTCTGCCGGTCGTAACCCAATTTTGTCCATTGCTTAGCTACCAATCTTGGATTATGCTTTGCCCCAACACCCCCTTCTGAATCTTTGTGCTGGGCCATCCAGGCCCGCTATTCATGGCTTGAGGAAAGAATGATCGACTGGCTACAAGCTTCACAATCTGCCTACTTCTTCAAAAGGAAAGCGAATCTGCCCAAAAAAGAGATTGCGAAAGCTTTCAAAGACATACGTGACGCCGCTGATACGTCTACAAACCGCAATGTCTTTCGCCATGTCAAAGAACCACTTGGACAAGCACACTGGTCTGCCATCTGTTTCTATTTTGAGCGGACTCCTTCTTTCTTGCACGATCTTCCCGACGATTACATGAAGGAGAGGATTTGTGGCTTCATCTTGTTAGTCGAATATCGAGACCATGCCGTTCTATTTAAATCTCACCTGGATTTTCCGGCTGAGTTCAAGACGAAATACCTTCAACGTATCGGCGGTGACAAACTCGAATCAGCTATCGCTCAGGAAGATGTCATATTTGAGCAGGTTGACTTGCGGAACATGACGATTTCCAAACATGCTGTGAAGAAGAAGAGAATTGAAGCATACAACTTGGCGAATGTGATGTCTCTGGCCGGGGCGAACCGCTTTGTAGCAAGCACATTTCGAGTAAGGAATGCGGGGCAGCGAGTTACGGCAACTCCCAGCACTGGCAAAATAGCAACCCGGTCAGACCGATCAGGTTATGAACAAATGGTTCAGTACTCAATTCAATACATTGACAGGTTTTTGGATGATAACAATGGTGCTCCACTTGCTCCGTTTATCCAGTCCTTCGCTCGTTCCATAACCCTCGAATCAATGACTCCTACATTACAGCCCAGATACATCGCGGTGGATGTTGGATCGTTGGAAGAGTCGATATTTGATGAGAGTGAAGGGATTCGACTGGTGCACGGCAACGAAGAAGAAGCTGAGGCTCTAATCAAAGATGAGATAGATGTTGTTGTTGCCGCTCTGGACAAGAATTTCAATATTCAAAAAGTCCGAGACGAATATCGAGTAATTGACCCTGACGATCAGCAAAAAGTTGGCGAGATCAAAATCAGCAAAAGCCGTATTTCATTGCGCCATTTGGATATTCCACAGATAGACAATATTTACGTTGAGCAGAAAAATCTTCCAGACGATGCTGATCGTGTGACCCTCAAGCGGTATATCGACCACGAAGACCTCATCACGGTATTGTTCAGCGATCTTTCGATTGTTTATTTAAAGGGTCAGCTTTACAAGGACAATGCTTTAGCTAACGGGGAGGCGCTCTTACGGCATATCAAAACGAACGCGGCACTTAATGGCGCGATAGATGAAAAAGGACAGTTTGCCGCAGGCCAAACGGAGTTCGATGCTAATTCTATATTTGGCGTGATCGTGAATAACATTCGCGAGAATGGCGAGATATTGATTTGCGATGATCTGGGAGACGAGTGGGCCGACTTCCTCGGTGTTAATAATACGGTGCGGCCAAATACATTTAGCTTCTATCATGCTAAGCACGGAGAAGCTGGTCTGGGAGCGTCACCCCTCCACGACTTGGTCAGCCAAGCGTCCAAGAATCTTGGGCGGATGAATCCAAAGCCTGAAGACATAGAGAGAAAGCTGCCAAGCTGGGAACAGCCATACCGCAGTGGCGGTGTCGAAACAGCGATTCAACGTGTTATCGGCATCGATCCTGCGATGCTAGCCGAAACGGTCAACCAGGCTATCGCAATGCCAGACACAATCGGGAGGGTCTATATTGTTACAACACTGCTGAGCAGAAATCAGCTCGTTGAGGCGTTTGCTGAGATTCAAAGAGGCCAATCGCCAACCCCACATTTTGTGCAGCTCTACTGGCTCCTCACATCTTTTATCGGGACCTGTAAGGAGTTCGGAGCTTACCCGTACATCATCTGCCGTGAGTAAAGGGGCGGGTTGTATCTAGGAAAGTTTGGCTCGGCTATCTGGGCGGTGCGGGTCGCCCAACAGCCGGATTATTTACCTTATCGAGCGTTTGCGCGAATTTCTTTTAATCATCGCCCCTAGTACGACTTCACCGTGCATCTCGTACCAGGTTTCCATGGCCTCGTTTACGACGGTAGAGGCGCTTTTACCTGATTCTTTGGCATAGCTCCGAACGCGCTGGAGCATGGCAGTTTTAAGGGTGAATGTCACTGCTCTCCTCCTCCAGGCAGGCCGTAACGATTGCAAATGTCCATACTGGCGTGAAACAAGGCAGCCCAGGCTGTGCCGTGCGTGAATCCGCGATTGACCGGCATGTAGTGTTTTTCTCCGCCGCTACGTGCTCGACGCGATCTTGATTGTGATACTGAAGTGGCCATAATCGGTGTCCTCTAGCACCGTTTGTTCTCGGTTAGGCTGGGCAGGGACAGCCCGGCAGGTTTTTATACGTGCAGGAAAGGTTTCAACTTCCTCATCATCCTTTCTGCGTGGATTTTCTTTCCAGGCGTCTTACGTTGGCGTGCCCAATATTCGTATGCTTCCAGGACGGTCTTGTGCTGGCCGAGATAAGCCAGAACTTTTTGTTGAACCCGGCCATCCACTCGGATGCCATGAACCAGGTAGCTGTATCGAATTCCCTTGTTCCATTTTGTTCGTATGTAGGGCACGGCGTCGACAATAAGTTGGGCACAACAAGGAGTCAATGGGTCTCGATGACTCTTTGGATCATGATCCTGATAAGCTAATGGATCACGATCCATGGATCATGGACCTGCTTGAACCCTAGCTGCCGTTTGGCCTCTTGAATGGTAATCTCCCCGTCCCGGATACGCTCCATGGTAAATATCAGGGCTGTACCCTCGACAGCCTAATGACATCGTGGGTCTTAAGTATTTCGCCACCAATGACTGTTCCATCGGGATTCAAGTACAGCCGGGCGAAACTTGTTGAATCTTCAGACTGGGAGCGAGGGCGCAATATGATTTCTGCGCTATTTTCATCCTCCAACACAAAGGCCGCATCGACTGGAGCGCTATAACCGATCTGCAGCGTTCCGATCACCATTCCTAATTGTTGGGTAGTTGCCTTCATCAAGAAGTTGGGGTGCCCGCCGACGTTCTTCCACTTTCCCATTAGGCCAGAGGCCAACTTTGACGCAATCGGAGTCTGTTGAAAATCAGCTCGTTTCTGATAAATGACTGATTTAATCCCATTTATATGATTTGTATCCGATTCTGGTAGAGACTCATACTCGCGCTTTGCGTTATCATAGGCTTCGTTACCTTGGCGCACATTTTTGTTTTTATATTCGACTTTTGCTAATGCTACATAAGCAACAGCACGTTGGTAAATAGACATGTAATCTGTCTTGTTTCCTAATTCCCCTGTGAATAAGTCATGAAACGCCTTTCGGCCCCGGCTCAAGTTTGTAATTTCAGTATCTGGTGTCATGTATATTGAGCCGAGGCTGCGCATGCAGCTAATTTTTACGATACCAGATGCGCCATTTTTTTCTGCCTGGAGATAAAGCCTTTCGGCTTCTTGCATTTCATGGTCGGTCTCTTCCTGTTCTCCAATCTCATAAAGTATCTCCGGCGGCACATCATTGCCCAATTCATTTATCAGCGACTTGGCATGAGATATCATTACCTCCCGCTTGACATTAAGGAGGGCTCCCAAATCGGCTCCCTGAATATAGGATTTGTTCGCCCAGCCATCTTTAATTTGTTTATCCACGTCAATTATTTCTACCGAGAGCTGATACAGCTGTGAAAGTCTATTATCGTGCTTCTGCGCCAAATCCTTTTTGTATTGAGTGAAATAGGTCCAGCCAGCATTCGTGATTGTGACAAGCAATGCGAACAAGCTGATGAGTATCGGAGCCTTCCTATACCATGGCGAATGTTTTTCTTCGGCTGCGCTCAACACGCGGGTTTGGATTGCTTTATTATCGTTTTCATTTTTCTCAGGGGAGGGTTGTGAGATCAAAATGCTTGCCATAATTGTGTGCTTACTTCCTAGTGGAGATGGAACGAGGGCCGATTGGGCGGAGATTGTACTATGAAGAGCTGCCAAATACAGACCAAAATCTATGAATTGCTACGATAAAGACGGTGCAAAAAATTACACACTGGCGGAAATGAAAGATAAGACTACGTTATTTTTTAGCGGCTAGGGGGCATCACTTCTTGGTACCCCTGCTGATCTGAGATTTTCTTAGATACTAACCAGCCAGACCTGATCCTGTCCCTGTAAGAAAAATGCGATACAATCTCCGAACTTCATTTCATCCCATGGTGCGAGGTTCGGCGTGGCTCTTCAAGCCCTGATTGCCCGCGTGTTGGCTATATGTATCGGATTTGTATTGTTCTGCTTTGGTGTGTTTCTCTTCGATGATGAGCAAAAGCGACTGGATGCGTCGCGTCGCAAGCTCCAAGACATTCTTGATGGATGGTGGATAAAACTTGATGATACAAAGAGAAAGGCTCTCGACTTACACGTTAGCTGGATAACAGCCACTAAACAGCAAATCGGTGAGCGAGAGGCTATCAGATCGCGATTTCCCAAAGCCCTGGTGGTTTTAGATAAGATACTGCGGAGCGTAATTCGACACACGGTTATTTGCGCCGTCGTCTTCTTTTTCATTAGGCGTTCTGATTTGTGGCGGCAGGCGGATTTGCGATTCTATCAATTGGTAGGCATCAGCATTTTGTGCACATTCATTACAGTGCCTATTGGGTTATTGCTCATTCCTTTCAAAAAGCTAGGCTATAACGTGTATCTGACAGGTGCTTTTCTTGTGCTGGTACTTGCAGCTTATACAACTTCGTTTTGTCTGCTACTGATATATCCCTTCAACAGTAGAATCTTAGCTGTTGCCCATGTTACGGCAGTGACAATGATCCCGCTTATCCTTGGGGTGTTTGTAAATCTACTGTTGCTGGCGATCCTTATCTTGAACAGGCTGCTTTGGCCGCTGACAAGCCGGGTGTTCTTCGCCGTCACAAAAATCCCTGGAAGGCCGTCCATTCTCGTCACCGTGGGCGTCGGGCTAATAGCCTGGGGATGGCCTGCATTTGGACAGTTTCTTTCCGGGATTGCCAAGCTCATTAAGTGACCTCGGTAGCCAGATCAGAAATCCATGGCTTTTGCGACCGCCGCACTCGCTTCCTGATCGCTGACCCGCAAGTACATTCCGGTACTGTTGAGGCTCTTGTGCCCGATGAACTGCCGTAGATCCTGAATCCCGACTTTCTTGACCAGCTCCATGGCAACGCTGTGCTTCAACGTGTGCGGGTGTGCCAATGGCTTGGGAATGCCCGCCTGCTTGCAATATCCCTGGAACAGCCGATGGAAGTGCTGGCGCGTAATAGGGAAGAGCAGCCCGCCCTTCGGTATCGCTTTTAACCATGCAGCAACGGCCCGCTTTTCGTCCAGGAGCGGCTCGTCTGCCTTGAAGAGGGGGTGTGTGGTCTTCAGGCTGCCCTTGAGCCGTTTAATCGTTATATAGCCGTCAGCGAAATCTCTGGTCGTGAGTGAGCAGACCTCAGACGCACGCAGACCATGCCTGTACGCCAGCAAGATCATAAGGAAGTCTCGTTCAGATTCTTTCCTGGCGACCCTGAGAAGGGCAAGCACCTGTTGGCGAGTCATGTATTTCATGTGCGGATCATGCGACATTAAATACGTAATGTCAAGTCGACATTTGCGCACCGAGTACGTATAAAACCCGGCCATTGATGAGAGAGCTACAGGGCGAGAGAGACAGCTATCCCTATCCATGTTCGTCTGTCCTTGCACCTATTACGCTAACCCCTCTACCCTTGTCCCTTCGCTGTCCCTCTACGGTCCCTATCCCTTCACTATCAGGCCATTGGCGTAAAGAGTGCGGAGCGGGCATGTGAACACGCACAGATAGGCAGCTTCACTTATGCACTCCATACCGGTTCTGTCCCTTTCCTATCGGTCCTTCTAGCAGTACTTATCGGTCTCAGGCCCGGCTTACACCGACCGTTACTGATAGCCACCGATAGTCTCACTTGAGAATGTTACATTACGAAGTATTGTCACATTGCCAGTAACTTGCCGCTTGCTAACCCTCGCTGTATCAACAGTTACAGAGCACAGGTTTGCCTGTTTACTAATCAGTACATTTTGAGCTGCTCCGGTACTACCCCGCTCCGCTTTCCCCTGCTCGTCATGCCTGGTCCTGTGCTGCTCTATCCCTGGCTGCCGGTGCAGGGTCAGCGGCTGCAAGTGTAGGAGAGTAGAAGGGTTAGTAACGTCCCTGGTAGGAAGGATTGTTAATTCGGTCGGAGGGGGTAGGCCAGGGAGTCCGCCCGGTGACCACCTTGCCCGGCAGCTTGGCCCAGTCCGGCTGACAGAAAGGGTCCCTTATTTGGGTCCCATCCAGCGCCGTCCTAATAGGTGAACTGACCGCAGAAGATACTATCCATACCTCCGCATCCTGCTGTACCGGGTGCTGACTCATGCTGATGCCCTTAATAAGTAGATCGATGAAAAAAGAACTTACCCCAATCTCGAATGCCATGATGGCCGTCCTTCAAGACCCGCGTGCCTCGCGTATTGAGCGCATTGAGTGCGCCAAGGTCTTGCTCTCATGTTATGGCTGCCTCATCCCCGACGTGGATGAACGATGGCTGAGCGTCAGGCAGATCGTACAGCTCCGGCGTATCAAGCAGGAGCTTGTTGAACGTGTGCTTCACCAGAAGGAAGTACGGCGTAAGCAAAACCGGCGTGCACTACTGCGGCGCAAGATCAGGAAGCTGAAACAACAACAGGAGACCAGTGACAACATCAATTGAAACATTGCAGGCGGAATTAGAAACGCTTCAAACCCACAAACCCAATCCAGGAGACAGCACCGGCATAGCTGACGACGACCCCGAACTCTCTCGATACTTAGCGGAGCCGGACAGCGAAATCGCCAAGCTGTTCCCCAAGCTCGTAGCGACCGATTTGGCGGGAGCGAAGCGGAAGCTGGCACAGTCCCGACATGAGAAGTCATTATTGGCAACCGCCGCTAATGAGGCTCTCCCTATACAGCAACGTATCGAAGCCGCCGTAACCTGGCGGTCACTGCGCCCGGCTGGCAATCGGTGGGCCTCCCTGAGTGAAGGGGATCTCGTGGAGTCGCTCACGCCGCACCCGGACCATGACCGGCTTGAGCAGTTGTCGAAGCAGGTATGCAATCCCGTGGTCACCAAGAAAGATTGGCATGTATACCTCGGTGACATGTGGGCAGCGATCAGTGAGTTCAACGCGCTGCGGCAGAAGTTTCCGTTGCGTGATGTGCCGGTCACGCTGTCATTGGAAGCAGTAGCAGGCCGGGTAATCAAGAACAGCCCCGCAATCCTGGACGACCCAGCCGCCAGGCAAGAGATTTATACGTATGCACGCGATCTGCAAGGAAGGGCATCCTAAGCTGAGCGGTCTGATGAGTAACGATCTCACGGGACCGAAGTTCAACCCCAGTAGACTGTCTACCGGGGTTAGATGACAGTCACTCATCGTGCGCGATTAGCGTGCGTTTCAACATCGGTGAGCAACGACGCTCATGCTGTACAGTCGAAGCAACGTAAGGACGTTCTGCGGTGTAAACGCAGTTTTCCGGGCAACGGGTCAGTAGCGATCCCCTGTCTTGTTTGTTCGATTCATGTTAATCCATCGTTACCGCGATAACCACAACGGGCGTGAACCATGAATCGAATAAACAAGACTTAAAACGAGGGCATAGATTTACGTCCCGGTCAATCAAAGTCGAACAAACAAAAACGTCCATCCAACGGGAAACCAAAAAGCGCCTGGGGAAGTCATCACCCAGTCAGACGGGGGTTTCTGCTGCGGCTCCGCCAATAGGCATTCCAAGAACTTTGTAAGGAAAATGACACACTCTCCTTACAGATCAGCATTTCTTGACTGCTGGTCACCCTGGGTTAGTTGCTCTAGGGATAGTTCGACGGGAGGAAAGCCCTCGTGTGTCTTTAAAAATACCGGGTTTTCAAAAGACAGAATTCATCGTAGTTTCAATCGTTTACAGGCAAAACGCTTGACATTTTGGGATTTTGATATATAATAGCAGCTTGAATAATAGATTGGCTGCTAGGCCAACTATGCTGCAACCCAGGCGAATCCAGACGCCACAATAGGTCAAACTAGACAAACCTACCTACCTTTTGAAGCTTCAGCACTTCTACTGAATAGTTTATAGAGTTCATCGGCACACCTGTGCCCCGTACCGGTAATACGCCATCCGGCGCATACCGACGCAAGACCCAGAACAAAAGAGAAACAGAATAATGACTTTTTCAATCGACCGCTTTTTGCAGACCTTTCTGCGCCCACCTAGCGGTACATCCCCCCAAGACATCTACGCCAAGATCCGTCATCACATCGACGTGGCAAACAATCCTGCACAATATTCCAGCGACACCAGCGTATTGGCGCTTCGAGTGAAACGCCGCAATGCCAGGCAAGCTGTCCGCCGTCTCGTTTTAAAGCACCCAGAAATAGCCGAGCAGTTAATGCGCGACCTTAAGAACGGGTCTGCGCAATGAACTTTTCGGGCTACATCCCACTCCGGCGCGGACTCATTTCCCACATCCAGGACGGACGACTCACCAACAACGAAGCTCTGACTTTCATAGTCTTGCTCATGTTGGCCGACTCTTCAACTGGCAGCTACACCATAAATGCGCCATCATTACGCGCATACTTGCCCGAGCTGTCTTACGACGCCGCTAAGCGTGCGTTGTTGGCTCTGGAAGAAAAACGCTACATCTTTCGAGACATCAAGCCGTTTTCGACCCGCGTTTACCGTTTTTGGATTGGAAACTACCGCCCCACAACTGGTCAGTACCGTGCGCTCCAGACAGACATCTCGAAAGCGCTTGATACCAGAGATGTTAACGACATCACGTACATCAACCCTGCGCTAGAAGGTGCGCTAGGGGGTGCTCCAGAGGGTGCGCTAGAGGGTGCTCCCAATAACAAGAAAGAGAAAGAGAAAGAGAAAAAAGAAAACCCCCTACCAGGCGTGTGCGCTTCACTGAGTGATTCAGTGTGCGACTCAATGAATCAATCAAGACAGCGCACAAAGCGGAGCGCAGAGGGACCGGCGTGTGCGCTTCATGACGCGACTCATGATGCGACTCACACCATGCATCACGACATGCATCACGCCGCGACTCATGACATGCATCACGCAAACGATACGCCGCGACCGCCCAAAAAGCTGGCCGCACCCGAAGACCTTGGCATGTCCTGGTGCGAACGGGAAAAGGCGTATCGTGACGCCGAGTCAGGGCGGCTTTTAGGCTGGCCAGAATTCCAAGATAGATTTTCACAAGGAGCAACGGCATGACATTACTTCAAAGAATCGATGACTTGCTGGCGACCTGGCGGATCGTTCTGCCGCATCTGCCGCCGCCAGCGCCTGAAGACGCAGTTCGCTGGCTGCATTATTCCGATACAGCGGTTGAGCAGGCAATTCTGCGAACCGGCAAGAAATTCGCAGCGCATAAGATTGACGCCCAGTTTGATCCATCCAGGGCGCATCAGTACGCGACGGCGACGGCCAGGATAATGGCCACCAAAGAGGAAACAAACAACATGAACACAAAAACTGAACAGAAGATCGATGTGACTGCCGCCATGGCAGCCGACGTTGAAAAGGCTTACCCTAGCGATCATTTCGCGGAAAAAGCCCGCAAGTACGTGGACGAAGGCTTGAATCTCAACGGTGAGCAGCTCAAGCAGTTCGTGAACGCGCTGTAAGCAGCTCAGAACGACGCAGTAAAAATCCAGAAAAAGGAGATATGACATACGATATAGAAGCACGGCCTGTAGAGGCCGAAGATAAGTTGAGCGCCTCCCAGGCGCTCTTTTTTAAGAACCATGGCAACATTCTGAATGCCGTTCTGACCGGCACAAACCTTTTCATCCAAGATGGCGAACGAATCCTCCAAAAGCTCGTTCCACGCTTGCCGGAGTACAATGGTGACCCGGAAGATGACGCTGCCTATGTGGCATGGGCAGTCGAAGCCGCCAGGCCAGACATAGAGAAGTTCCGCTTCTTCTATGAGCTGCGCAAGGAGTACCACGGGAAGGTGTTAGGCGGCATCCGGTCGGTTCTTAAAACAGCTCTGGACCTTTCCGACTATCAAAATAACTTAGGACAAATGGCCGATGATTTGGCCGATATTGTCTGGCAGTGGGCCTTTGAGCATTTGGAAGCTCTCATGGTGCCCGGCGTGGCGACCCTGGGCACGCGGTTGTATGCGTCAGCTAAATTCCGGGCTTTGACGTGGCGGAAAAAGAAGTTACGCGAACTGAAGCGGTCTTCCGACATCGACGTGGAGCGGCTGGGTATCCACAACGGAGAACTAGTCCTGGACGAAAATGAAGATTTCTACGTGGATGAGCCTTTCTACGCAGAGGTGGACGAAGACGTAGAAGTCCCGGTTGTCTTAGCGGTCGCTGAACAGCCGGATGATGACGGAGATGCTGAAGAACAACCGGAGCCAGCACATGCTGTTGCTTTAGAAGAACAGGAATCAGGCACGTCGGGCATTCCTAAGGCGTTCTGCACAGAATGCCATGTCCCCCAGCCAGTTTCGCCAGATTTCGTAATCAATACGAAAAATTTATCGCTAACGTGCGGACATTCTCGTCCTCGCGCCCTGGCCTCGCGCCCTTAACCAATAGGGGCACAACAACGGCTTCCCCAGAACCGGCCCCTCTTTGGTCCGGCGCGGAATTGAGTGCCGCGCCGGACACTTCAATGCAGGAGTTTGATGAATGTAAAGGAAGGTTTTGAACGGCCCGAATCCGAGCGGCAACGACTAGCTCGTCATTTTCATCAGGTTGCTTCGACCTATGTGCGTATTCGCAGCTTATCGCCAATGGCGGCGGTAAACATTGACGACGAGTCCAGGCCGAACCTTAAGTTGAACGCCGAGGCGATTCACTTCGCCATAGATTGTGAACGTGCGACCGCAAAGGCGTTGAATAATGACCCGGCACTGCTGGCTCAGTGGCAACAATTAGCTGAGGGCACGACGCAGGTTCCCGATGCGGCGAAGATCACTCATCGCTGCGGCAGGATTTATGAACAGCGGCGACTTATCCCACACAGATATTTTCAGCGCATAAAGCGCGGCGTTCCTGGTATTCCCCGCGTGCCGCTCCCTGTGAAGGTGGCAGCATGAGCGTGACCAGGAACTCCCGGCTTTTATGCCCGATCTGCAACGAACTCAAGAAAGTAGTTGAGATCGCGGAGCTAATTCAACTTGAATGCGGAGATCCTCCTCGTCCAGAAATCCTGCCACTTTTGGCCGGTCGGGTTTCGGTAGAGAACATTCAGTCACCGGCTGGACGGAAATTGTTTCCAGCCAACAGAAATGGTGAGCTAACGACCATGCCGGAATGGATTGACCTGAGGGACAAGAGATGGCGATGAATCTTGATATTGACACCAGAGACCTGGAGCCGATTTTACGACCGGCTCCAGCCGCTTTGCCGGTTGACACGCAACCGCTAAAAAGCCCGTTTTTTGTTTCTCAGCTTCCAACGACTGCGATCATCAACCCGGATGCGGTTGTCAATTTCAGGCTACCTGGTGTTCCACAGCAAAGAATCGTTCCGCCGCAGCCCATCAGCCTATCTGGGGCTGGATTAAACGCTACGCCGACCGTTGCGACCGCGCCGGTGCTGATTCAGACGACGCCAGCGCCATCGATTGCTTCACCATTGGCAACGATTCCGACCGGCTACACATTTTCGTTCAATCAGGTGCGGCTGCCGCTTTCATCAACAGCGACGATCAACAGCTACAAGGTTTATCGGGCAACAACCAACAATAGCGCTACGGCCAGGGTCATACAGAGCATTCCGCACAACCCAGCCAATACCGGCCACCCGATTGTGGTGCTGGACAACCAGCCAAACGGCGTCACAGAGTTTTACTGGGTCTCGGCGATCAACATCCAGGGCGTTGAATCCAACCTGACACCGGCGCAGAGTGCAGGGGTAACTAGCAATGCCATCGCGAACAGCAATAGCCAGTTGGCGAGTTCGTTTCACAACAATCCGTTGAACACGAACTTTTCGTCCCTTTCGACAACAACGCTGTCGAACAACGGGTTGACCACGCCCATCACGATTGCGGCAAACACGAATCAGTTCGCTCCGGGCGGCTTGTCGTACAACTCCGGGTCTGTGGACCCAACGTTATTCGGCAACACGATCATATTAGCCGCTGATCCTACCTTCTCTGGCGGCGTAGTCGTTTAC
The DNA here is from genome assembly GCA_035279585.1 of Candidatus Angelobacter sp. GTDB lineage: Bacteria > Acidobacteriota > Terriglobia > Terriglobales > Acidobacteriaceae > Angelobacter. The sequence continues at coordinate 37,870 of DATEHN010000042.1, forward strand.
AGCATCGCCTTCATTCTCGGCGGACAGGTGAACAGCGACGCCAACCTTATCGTCGGCAAGATTCACTCTGCATCTGGCAGCACTGGTACGGGCGGCGGGACGACTGGCGGCACGACCGGACCAAGCGGTATCGGCGGGCGCGGGTTGGTTCTGTAGCTTTTGGAGACCTTTAGTTAATGAGTCATGCAGTAGAAATCAAGCACTACAAGCAACTGCCGGATGGGCAGATTGCCGTCGCGGCCTGTTGCTGCGGCGACCCGGTTCATACGAGCTGGCACACCATGGCATCGGCAATCTTTGATGTGCCTGGGCGATTTGAGCAAAGCGTCAACTGGCATATCCAGCGCGTAGCAAATCAGCATGAAGAAATGCTCCAAGCGAAAGTGGTGCTTTCAGGTCTGGTTGGCCAGACGCACGTCTTCGATAAGCATTCCGCGAAGTTCGAGCATTACCGGCAGTTGTCTGACGGGCAGCTAGCGATTGGCGCACAGTGCTGCGACGACGAGGCAACGCTCTCCACGCACATCATCGATAGCAACGTGGCGGCAGATCACAATGCGTGCCAAACAGCGATAAAAGAGCATTGCCAGCAGACGGCGAACAAGCACGAAAACACTCGGCGCTGTCTCGCAGCGCTACCGGCTTTGGTCGGTAGGCAATACAAGATTGCCACCACGGCCAATGCTGCGGCTGCGACAGCATAGATCATCAGCAGGGGCAAAGGGAGATGAGAGTTTGAAAACGTATACAGCAAAAGCAATTGGCACGGTCGTCAGCGGCCTGGAAGTGACCGGCATACTGCGCAGCGAGAATGGCTTGCCGGTTTATGCAACGACTTGCCAGGAATGCGGGGCACGCGGCGTTCCCGTCAAGCACGAACAGTTTAATACCGGCGCGGCGAAGTGCATTTCCTCAATGCACGGGCGGAATCGATACCAGCCCACGACCATCAAGAAAGTCAGGGCCGAGGAGGCCGAAGAGCAGCGTCGTAGTGAAGAAGACCAGCAGCGCCCGCTCCGCGAGGCCGAAGCTCAGCTTACCGAGAACCACAGAAAGCTATTCGATCTCGAAAAGGCGGAAGTAATCGCTGGCAAAAAAGACATGGGCTGGTCCATACCCGCTTCGATGGCGGGAAAAAGTATGTCTCTGGATGAGGCTAAGGCATTCAGTTCCCGCGAAGCCGAAGCCTTTGTCGCTGAACACCCCGAATTTTACAAATCCAAGCGCAATAGAGACGCGGTCCTGGACTACCTATTGACCCAGGGCGTCATGATCGCAGACCGGCATTGTTATTCGCAGGCTGTGGAAAGACTCCGCCATTTCGGTTTGCTGGAAGAGCCACCAGCAGTAGAACCACAGGCGGCCCCCGTTGTCGAGCAGCCAACTGAGCCGGAGCCGGTGAATGACGGACTCACTGACGGCTGGGACATTCAAACTGGCCAACCGCGCAAGTACACCGAGCGCGAGATTGAGCACATGAGTAGCGATGACTTTAAGAAGGCTTTTCGCATGTGGGTAACCAGAGATGGCGACCGCAGGCCGAAGTTCAGCAGGAGCCGCTATCAATGAGCTACCAAGAGCATTTGAACAGTCTGACCGTACCTTACCGTGAGCCATCGCCCGGTAAAACCTGGACCACGCATGACGCTGTTTCTGCCAGTCATACCGTCGAAGCGCCTCGGAATAAGCGCGGTGATACGCAGATTCACGGCGGCATCGAATACGTTTTCGACGGAGAAAAATGGTTGCCGGTTGAGCCGAAAGCATGAAGGTTATTAGTTCGAGCGTTGGCTTTCAGGACCAGTTTGGCAATCTCTTGTCTAATGGTTCTCTGATATTCACCTTGCAGCAGCAGGGCATTTATCTGGTCTTAGCAGGTGGCGGCCAGGTCGTGAGCCGTAGCTTCCTCATCAAGCTCGATGCGAGTGCAAAGGTTCCGGCTGGGATTCAAGTATGGGCCAGCGATGAGCTTGCGGGAACTCCCGTGTACACGGCAACTCTGTGCAAGAACTCCGATGGCACGAGTGCTGTCGGCTCGGTGAATTGGTTGATTTCCGGCACCGGCCCGATTGATCTCAGCCAGCTTCCGGCGCACTAACAATTTCAACATTGGGCGCATCCTCCTAACCACGGTTCACGCAGCGCCCACGCATTGTCTTGCGTGGACCGTTTTATTTTCAGTTTGGCGCAGTGCCCACAAAGGCCGGAGTGCGCCAACGGGCCGAGCAGCCCGATCTCAACTCCGGCCTTTATCTTTTTGGAGACATCAATGCAAGCAGGCAAAATCGGCGAGTTACTCGCTGCCACTGGCGGCCAATTCAGCGCCGCTATCGCATCCGGCTCAAATACGACCACGTTGAAATCAGGCGCTGGGCGCTTGTGCCGCGTGTCCATTACGACAGCAGGAACGGCCTCGTTCACTATCTTCGACAATACTTCAGGCTCCGGCACGGCATTGTTCGTCAGCCCGGCCACGACGGCTGTTGGAACTTGCTTTGACGTTCACATGCCCGCTCAACTCGGCATTACTGTGGTGAACGTGGCAAGTGGACCGGCGTTCACTGTCAGCTTTAATTAACAGGAATTCATGGAAACTTTCGACACCAACAGCATCAGCAATCCCAGCGGGAACACTCCGCCACCAGCTCCTGAGCAGCAGGCCGCAGGCACGCCACAGGACTCCGCCCAGAACCCAGCTCCACAGTTTCAGAGTCCACCCAGCAATATCACTGCTCCGGCTGCTCCGCAGCAATCGCAGCAGCAGAATGGCCAGCCGATCTTGTCCAATCCATCGGCCCAGACTGACGAACATGCCGACCATCCGGCAGTGAAAAAGGCCGGTCTGCTTCGGAGCATCGCGGAGACTCTGGCGGGCGGTCCACGCAGTACCGTTCATTACGATGAGAATGGAAATCGTGTAGTCACCCAGACTCCGCTCGATTCTAAAAGCATTGGATGGGCCATTGCTCTTACCGCATTAGAAGGCGGTCTGGCGGGACTGGCTGGCGGGCGCGGCAAAGGCGCAGGGACAGCGGGACTCTCCGGTCTTAACCTAGTGGCAGGCCAGCGGCAGCAGGCACAGCAGCGCCAAGAAGATTTGGCCCAGCAGGAGTTTGCAAATCGCAGTGCATCACTCGCCAGAAAAGCGCAAACGTTTGAAATTAACTCTCGCACTCTTTTGAACACTGCCGAAGCTGAAAAGTACGGAGCCGATGCTATTGACAAGATGGTAGAGATCAATCGCGCCTCCGGTGTGCTCGACATCGATTCTGCACTGCTGGATAACAATGGCCAGCCGATGACGCAGGCCGAACTGATGGATGCGATGAAGTCCGGCAAGGTGAACTCCACTGACAAGATCGGCCCCATTGTTGGCCGGGTTCAGGTAACCGATAAGGACGGCAACAGTCGTTGGGAAGCCACCCACCTGATCGTGAAAGATCCGAATACGCTGGTGCCGCTGACCCAGGAAATGTGGGATCGCTACTCGGCAGCAAATGTCCCTGGGTTCCCAAAGACGAATGCCAAGATCAGCCAGGGCGTTGAGGTAAAGCTGTCCACGATTCAACGGGCGAATGAAATTGTTGCCGCTCACACTCTTGCTGATTTTCGATTGGGTGACATTCGGCAGGTACTCGCTGGTACGCCTTATGCAGACAAAATTCCTGCAGCGGTCGATTTCAGTAAGCCCGGCGTCGATGCTGCAATGCAGCGCTTCCAGAAGTATGTCAGCCATAGTAATCAGCATGGCATGGATATTTTTGAGTCGCTCCAGGCAATGGGTGCCGACAAGCGTGATCCAAAAACCGGCCAGATGCAGCCAAACGGCGATGCAAAATTTGTCGATGCAGTAGCTCAAGCATTCGGCGGTTGGGGCGTATTAGAAGCAGTACACAATCAGATTGCCGCCAACAAGAAAACTGCGACCGAGTTCAGCGTAATCGATTCGGAAGCAAAGGCGAATGGAGTCATCGCAGCGCCTGGCAAGTTCACCAAGGACCAGATAACTGAAGCCAAGAACTTCCTCACACTTTCTCAGCAGCAGGGTGCGCGTAAAACCGGCGAAGAGGCCAGAGCGCGTGCCGTCGCCGAGGGCAAAGACGTAGAAGCAATGCTCAAGACCGGCGTGAACCCGATCACAGGTGAGCGGCTAACGTTGGCTAATGCCCCGGATTCAATGCTGGTGGATGCGAAGGGCCGTCCTGTTCCGCAGAACATGCAGTCGTTCTACAAACCATCACAAAATGAACGGCAGACGGGCGATACAGCGAGGCAGGCTCTTGCTATCAGTGCCGATCTCCGCGCTGCGGTGCAGAAGAATCCGAACCTTGTTGGTCCGCTGCTCGGCAACTCAAAAGCCGGGCTGGCGAAGCTCGGATTCGGCGATGCCGAGGCGCAGAAGTTCCTGGACGACATCTCATTCTTGCAGTCCGCTGCGACCAAAGTTCACACGGGCAGATTCTCATCGGAGATTCTCCACAAGATGGGCGCAATGCTGAAATCCGGCATGAACTCAGATCAGTTCGTCGGTGGATTGAACTCCATCGATCAAGTGATGCAGCGCTATGCCAAAGAAGATCAGCTTGTGACTGTGGCCGATTACAAGCAGATGCAGGAAACGCCGGCAAGCGTATCGAATACGCAGAATACTCAGGGACCGCCCGCTTCGTTATTGAAAGAAGGCGTGGATACGACTTTCGCAAACGGCCAGGTATGGACGCTGCGTGGCGGGCAGCCAGTGCAGGTGAAGTAATGGCAGATCAGAATAACAATCCGTGGCAAGTGGTCTCTGAGACGCCTGCTCAGCAGCCATCGGCGCAGCCTGCCGGTCAGTCGAGCGACTGGCAAGTTGTCAGTCACGATCCGCAGGAACCGACTCAACTATCTGAGCAGCAACGCTACCAGGCAGCCACTAGTGAAGGCTCTCTTTGGCGGAAAGTTCTGGGAATGAATCCAGACAGCCAGACTCTTGCAAAGCATGGGTTCACTAACGACACATACAACCAGGCCGAGTCCAAATACCGCGAGGTCACTGCTGGAGAGATAGCCCGTGGTGCCAGCTTCAATCCGGCAACGCAAAAGATTTACGATCCAGCGGAGCACAGCGCGGTCATTCGCGGTGCTAACAAAGGGTTCGTTCAAACTCTATCGGGCACCAGCCAGCTTGCAGGAAAGACAGCCGACAAGCTCGGCTTGCGGCACAAAAATCTCAGCGACCTTATCACTGATGATGGGCAGCCCCGTGGCATCTTCGGTGAGGCACCGGCGACTGATGCTGAAACTAAACCAGAAGGACTCGGTGAGAATGTCGGCTATTGGGGAGAAAATTTGCTTGAGTTTTTGAGTGGCGAGGAGGCGTTGAAGAGTTTGAGCCTCGCACAAAAACTCGGACTAGCAACCAAGATAGCGAAACTGAGCGAATCAAGCCCAACGGTTGCCAAGCTCATCAATGCTGGCTTACGCGCTACCAGAACAGCAACGGTCAGTGCCGGACAGGAAGCCGCTCATGGTGGTGACACTGGCGACGTTCTAACGGCTGCCGGAACTGGATTCCTGACTCATGCCGGAAGCGAAGGACTCGGCGAGTTGTCGAAACTGGCAAAGCCCGTCATCAAAAAGATAGCAGGCGAGAGTCTTGAGACAATGCCGAAGTGGAAAGGCGCTGGTACGGCAGCAAAGTTGGCCGAGGCTAACCAGGAACCGGCAAAGCGTGTCATCGCAAATGTCGCACGCGATTCTGCCGAGCCGATAGTCCAGAAGTTTGGCCAGAAGGCTCCAGAAACGATTACGAGCTTCAAAGACGCTGCCCAGGCCGTGGAAGCCGCAAGCAAACCTGTATTCCAGAAGCTCGATGAGATTTCTGGGAACGGTTTCCAGACTGCCAAGAACGAATTGGATTCCGCGAACAAAGTCATCCGTCGCGCAACATCCATGGAAGATCTGAAGGCAGCCGAAAAGGCAGCCGCTGATGCCCAGGGCAAGATCGACACTATCTTCAAGAATGCTGAGGGCAAAGTATCGCCAGATGATCTGCAAAATGCCCGCAGCGCCTGGCGTTCAAAGAAAGTGCTCGAACAGTTGCATTCAAAGATCGATCAGGCATTCGACTCACCGCAAGCCGCTTCTGACATCTCTGGTGCTACGCGGACTCTCGACCTAGCAAAACTGCAAGGTCGTCTGAACGCAGCGTTTCAGAAAATCCCTAAACAGGATTTGGAAACCGTGCTCGGCAAAGAAGGAACCAAGAGCCTCTTCGATCTTGCGAAGCTCGGTGCCGACCCGGCCCGTGCAAAGACCCTGGGCGAAATTGCCATGCAGATTGGCAGTCACCTGAGCAGCGGCGGGGCCGGTGCACTCGCCGGTGCTGCAATCGGTCATGCGGTTCCGGGCGGTTCCATCGCTCTCGGCCTGCACTTTTTGTTTTCGCATCCCGAAGCCGGTGCTTTGGTGGCACGGCTGCTGAGCAAAGGATTGACGCCGAAATTGATCGTTCCAACCGTGCTCCAGCTCTTGCAGCAGCAGAGGACTGAATAAATGTCATTCGATTATATTTTTCGCGGGTCTCCAACTGCACCTGTTCCTTCGCAGAGTCCCGCACTAGGCGTGGACGTTGTTAGTAATACGCTCTATATCGGCAACGGTGCATCATGGCAGGCGGTGAGCGGCGGCGGGGGCGGAACCGGCTCCACGACTCTCAGCTTTGGCGCGATCAATATTCCGATTAGCAACCCGCTCTATCCCAAGGCGTATTCAATCAGCATGGCTTCGTCCGGGAACAATGATTTATACACTGTTCCTACAAATCGTTTGGCGCTGGTGGTGGACACGCTCCTGACGAACCCGACCGGCAACACAGGAACGATTACGTGCCTGGCGGCGGCCAAGGTCGGCGGCGTTTACCATACGTTTGATTTCATCAGCAACGCCCTGGCCGTGGGCAGCGCCGGACGCAGCCAATCGCAAGCGCCGTTTTTGCTCCATGCGGGCGAGACTTTTGCGGTCAACACAGATCGCGCAGGCGGGAGCGTCTGGGCATCTATCATCGAGTTTGACGCGACGGCCAACATCAATGACGCACGGCTCTTCAGTCTTTCAGCCGGTAATAACACGTTGTTTACTGTCCCGGTCGGAAAGACGGTGCAGTTTATCGGCTTCCCGTCCGCTCTGAATTTAGCGCAAAGCGGGTTCGTGTGGTATTGGAACGCCAGCCTGGGCATTCGCACTGTAAGCATCAACGCCGTTCCTACTGGTAGTTCTCCGTCCAACGCAAACCAGATTGTCGCGCCGTCATCCATTGCGGACAAGCAGATGGTGCAGCAACAGTTCTATGGCGGACTGAATCCGGGCGATTTCATCAACGTCAACACGGATGCAGGCACGGCTACACAGACTGCGTGGGTCATCTACGCGCAACAGTAAAGAATTAGCGGGCCGAATGACCCAGGCGTGTAGAACCTGACCGCCTGTGGGTCCGCTTTTCCTTTTAGGAGACTATGACCAATCAGACAAAAACTCTCATCAACCTTGGCGAGATCGCCGGGTTTCACTTCCACTGCAAGACTTGTAGCATAGAGATGACCGTACCACTGCGGGAGGATTTCAGCAGATCGCGAACGGCCCACAAATGCCCAGGCTGTGGAGATTCTTGGCTTGTCGTCAATGAAGCACCAGGTGGGAGTGTGGAGTTAGAAAAGCTCGTACAGGCGGTAAGGGCAATTGCCCAGTGGCCTGGGCAGTGCCGGATTAGCGTTGAGATCGCTGCCGCTTCCTAACCTTCTTTGGACGCCGTTCTGGCAACGGCGTTCTCAATCTTTTTTCCAGAGCGGCCCGTACCCTGCCGAACTGTGCGTGATCGTCCTGCTCGATGGATTCCAGTGTGTTGAGAACAGCGGTGTTGATCTCCAATTGCGTTTCTTGCGTCAATCCAATCATGTCTTTCAGGTCTTGCTTGGACATCAGATGTTTTACTTTATCCAGCCTCAGAACAATGAAATGAAACGAGCGGTTAATCAGGAACATCTGGCGGTAGATGTTCTGCCGTTCACCGCTCGTCATCGTGACAGCCATTTTCTTCATCTCGTCAGCCTCGCATAGACCCTTTGCATCACGCTTTCAGGAATGCTGAGCTGAAAGCGCTTCCTCTTGTTCCGCGTTTCTGGACTGCCGATCTTCACTACGCCAGCCTCATTCTGAAAAATCCTGCGAATAGTGTCGTCACTCAATCCCCACAACTTTGCGATCTGCTGTACGGAATAGTGCTTCTCGAACGCGGTCAAGCATTTCTCCGCTCAGTGGCTCATGCTCACCGCATAAAAAGGCTGAGTCGGGTCGCCTTGCAGTAGAGTCCCGTGGAACGTCCTGTCCAGCCCGACGCCCGCCGTCCCGAAAGTGTTCAATGGTCCACCCACGAGAACGTAGGTGTTACCGTTGTTGTCCAGGAATCTCTGCTGAATGCTGGCTCCGCTGAGCAGGCTGTTCACATCAGGCACGATGTTGCCGGTAGTAAGTCCAGGCAACCCGGTGACCGTGTAGCTCCCGGTGACTGCGCCGGTCGCGTCGTTCTGTACAAGAGTCATGGAAACATTGCCGGACGTGGAACCGACTGGGCAATTCTGAGTGCACGTAATCGTGCCACTCCAGGTACCGGACATGGATGGCACTTCATCGCCGGTGAACGTGCCGGTCAATGACACTCCCAGGCAATTTCCGCTTGCGGGCGGCGTCACCGTGTAAGTACCGCTTGCGTGTGTACCTGGGTCATTCAGTGTGGCGGCAAAGTGAATCGTTCCAAAGTTACCGTGGAGGTCGCCGCTAAACTGGTTCGTGTCTTGAACGATGCCGTTGGTCATGCTGATGTCCGGTTGGGCTGCGCACTGAAACCCTGGGGCTTGATTGCCAACCTCTGAAAAACTCAGCCCGGTGACGACTGCGCCGGTCTGACTGAACAGCCCGGACAGGATAAACGTGCTGTTGTTTGTGTCCGTGAATGACATTTTCCAATTGCCGGACGGGTCCACTAGTTTCTGCCCCGGCGTGGTTGGTGTCTTACTGCCGCCGCTGCCACAGCCGACCGTGGCCAGGGCCAGGCACATAATCGCCGCAATAATAATGAAGGTCTTTTTCATGAGTTATTCTCCTACTGTTCTCCTTGATGGGGAGACACAGGATCGCTCCTTAACCCGGTTAAGTCAATGAAAATGGTCGACTTATTTGAAATTTGGCGAACTCGTTTACAGAGTTTTATGTTGTAGAAAACACAATGATTTGCCAGGAGGTAGGGAATCTCCCATCCCTAATTTTGTAGGATGGGAGATTGGGTTTTCAGTACATTGACGGCAGCAGGGCAGACAAAACCAGGTTTTGAGTAGCAGGTTGGACTACTGCGCTAACTGTGCCATGTGAGTCGTTAGTTGGCAAAACGAGGGTGTATTTCTGTTTCGTAAATGAAGTGACATCAACAGTGATTAGAGAGTATTTCTCAGGCAAGTTGATGACAATCGGTGTGTCGATATTCAGTTTGATGTCCTGATCCGAGACAGTGTTTCCGGTTTGCTGCCACTGCTCAACTTTGCCACGAAGAAACCACTGTGTGGGATGACTGCTGGTAGACCAACTTGCAACCGCACGGGTGCCGTTTGCTGTGACATTTACAGAGTTGCGACAATTGAACGCACAGATGCTACCAGAAGTGCATTCTAGCTGAGCAGACGTAATGTGCTCATCTCCTGGAATTTGAGGATTGTGACCTCCCGGAACTACCACATCCAAGGCGTTATTGGCGGCACAAGATGGATCGCAATATTTGCAACCATCACGATCTGCGGTAATGATCGGGGCGGATAAGACATCCTGTACCGCTACCCATCCAAATTTCGGGGCTGTGACGTGAACCGTGGCAGCAGCTATCTGGGCCGGGTACAACAAGAGCTTTACCGGAAACTGATAGCTATGACTTTTCCATCCAAAGAAATGTTTCCTTGAGATTGTGACGTTGAGATCCAATGTCACGATCTTTAGAGAATCTTTGGAGAACATAGATGAAAATGTATCGTTAGGCAGACCAATAATTGCATTGCCGCGCTCTGAAGTTTGATCGACATCAGCAAATTTCACCGGCTTCCCATCCACCGAACCCGTTATTTCTGCCTTGGAGTCGCTGGACTGGCCAAACCCGTAGGCGGTAACAGTGATGTGGTAGTTACCTGCTTGTGGCAGGAGCGCGGTTCCTTTTATTGATTGAACGAAAAAATCTGGAGTGTGAGCAAAAATCCATCCGCTTTCCCACTCTGTGAGATCGACAACAGTGGTATCCCGGAGATCATAGGCAGTATCTTTAAGACCCTGAACCTTTGTCTCTAGTTCGCGCAATGAAATGATTACCGCTTGCTCACCAGCCGTGAGGTTTTCGACTGTTTTTCCGACATCATCGCCTAGACCGAGAATTGCACTTCTTGTAGCTGCATCAAGTTCCATTCCGCCGTGGCTGATTATTCCATTTCCGACCTGTTGTCCTTGGGCGATTAGATTTTGCGCTTTTTTTTCAATCTCATCCAGTACAGGTTTGGCGGGTTCTTTGGCGATGTCCTTCAGTTTGTCACCGACAGAGGCGTTGGCCGAGCAGATAGCACAAAGTAGCATTGCGACGCAGTATTTAATGAGCCTATGGTTCATTGAAATCTTCCTTGAGTGAAGTGAAAAGCAAAAGAGAATGCCCCGATGGGGGATTAGGGGCAGCTTCCCTTAAGGAGAAGAACGTATTGTCTGGGTATAACCCTTTGCGGTCAGTGAAAATCGTGAGACGCGACCTGGGCAGCGCTGACCATGAGAGGAGCCACCTCCTCACTTCTGATCCTACCTCAGTCAATATGCGCAAACAGGCCGTTTTGGCATATCATCCCTAGGAACATGAATAACTGCATTGTCTGTGGCACCTCTACGGAAAACCCTAAGTTTTGCAGCCGATCATGCGCCGCAAAACACAATAACTCCACAAGTCCTAAGCGAAAACCGGAAGGCAACTGCCACAAATGCGGTTCGCCTGTCATTACCAAAACCAAGTACTGCAAAACTTGCCAAGGCGTGATCCATGCCGAACAAGCACGCGAAGCAGCAAATATTCGCAGGTGGAGAACAGTTGAAGGTAATTGGTCGGAGCAGTCGGTCGAAAAAGTCTCTGTGCGAAAACGAATTTTGTTTTCTTCGGGGTGGGCCTCACAGCGTATCGAAGCTCATAAACCAACCAGGACGCTGCTCGAAAAGCTAATCGGGCTTTGTTTTTCTTTACCTGAATATCTATGTCGAGAGGATGCTGCTAGATATATCGCGCTTGTACAGGAATTGAAAGAATTCCACTGCGAAATGTGGCACGGTACAAAACGCATCCCCGTAAAGGTAGAAGACCTTCCAATTTGTGATCTCGGAAGAGCGATTGGTGATTGGATTCTTTCGTATTTTGATGACAAGAGATGCCTTCTCCTACCTGCCTACGCATTGGATACAGCGATGTTCATCGAAGCCCACATGGCAGGGCATCATACCTTTGGCCCTAAGCCGTGGGAAATAGAGCCAATGGTAGAGTCTATTAAGCGGGACTTTCAATTAGATGCTCGATTCAAAAGTCAGTTTACGTCTCGCATCTCCGGCACGATTGTCCGATGCAAAATACCCCAAGGGTGCTCCATAGAATTCCAACAGAAGACTTTTGTTGCTTCGGGCCAAGAATTCTGCGCATTCATTAAGCGCTGTCACTTGAGTTCAAATTTTCAAGACGGCATAGTTTTCCAAACACAAATTCCTGAAGCTGAAACGATTGACTTGGGTTTTCAGTTCGTCGGAGACATGTTACTAATGGGTGAAAGTTCGTTGATGGACTGGTTGAGAGACTCTGAAAGCAATTCTTTCCAACCTGTGCTGTTACCAGAATCCATGCACCTTTTTCACGATTGTCGGCTTCTGGACATTAATTTGCCAGCGAATTGGATTCAGGCCGTTGGGCGATACGACAACGGCGAGGTTCATTTGCAGCCGGTACCCCGGTGGGAAGCTGAGATTGGAAATACCCGGCATGGACTGACAGAGTCACTGTCATCAACCATTCAATAACAGCGGGGCACGTTCTTGATGCTTTATCCACGTTCTAGCCGCGCCATCACCATCCGGGCCAATTGCAGGGAATCGGAGACCGTGGCAGTGACCTTCGGTGAATGTGTGATCGGTTCTCCCCGGAGCCGGATTGCAGCGACAATCGACGCCGCTATCAGCAGAGCGCCTTCCTGCTTTGGTGCCTGCTTCCGCAAGCACGCCGGATTCCGGCGCGGGGTTCCGCGAATGATGTCCTTCTCCCGGTACCTGAAGGCCCGACGCCTTTTACAGATGAAACAGGACGCATTCACAAGGGGCTGGCACACATCACCAGCACGAGAGGCAACCTTAACGGACTTTGGAATCCGGATCAGATGCAGCAGCGGGTCTTGCGTTTGATGAGCTGATTCGTGCTCTACCAACAAACCTAAAGCCCTGGTTTACCTCCATCGAAAAAGCGATTTCGGAAAAGAGACACAACATCATAACGGGCATAATATCTAACAGCACCGGTCTCAGTAACTGCGGCGAGGATAATGTTTCCCTCTGATCTGTTTTAGGGGAGTGTTGGGCCAGCACACTCTTCGTTTCGGCGATTCTGCCCACGTTGGCGAGAAGTAACGGTTTGTATTCTCAATTTGCCTTAGCTGCTGCTATAGATTCGGGCTTTGGCTCGAACCCGGCGTTTTGAGGCACACTCTTCTGATGATCTGCTGATATTAGGCTCGTTAAAAATATGGCCCCTCCGAACGCAACTAAAAAATCCACAATGAAATTAAAAACAAATCCTATTGGTATCGCTAAGAAGGGCAGAGCTGCGGCCCAAGCCGGGGCATCATCGCTACTCGCCAAATCGCTAATCAACTCCTTCATGCCAATTCCAGCCACAGCAGTTAGCAGTCCGAAACTCGTAAGAGCAACTACCGCTATGAGACCCACAGCCAAGAAAAGGCGCTGATACATGAGATTTGGCGCGTTGATAAGGACTTCTGGAACACGCAGATGTCTCTCACTTCCGATGTAAATCACACTTGAGAATAACAAAGCCTCAATGATTAGCAGGGTACCGGTATTCATCTGCGCCAAGGACATTACTGAGACAATGAGAATTACAACCAATGCAGCCATTCCTGATTGAAGAGAGGGACGGGTTTTTCGATTCATTTTGAAGATATAACCCAAATACCCGTAGAGAAAAATCCCCCATATCAGTGCTTCGGAAACGCTAATCCCGGCAAAATCGTACCAGCTTTGTCTTAATGGGGCAGGGGTGCTTGCTATGAGACTCGCCTTGGTTCTCCAGAATTCTGCTTCCTTTTGTGCTTCTAGCAATTCCGATGCTGATTGTGAAGATTCGTGTTCCAAAAGCTGTTTAATCTGCTGCTGAGTTATGGTCTTGATTTGTTGTTGTTGATCTTTTGATCCTAAGCGGGTCTGATTTTGCTCCTCTTGAAGTAACAATGCAATTTGAGTTTGCGTACCTATTGATCGTGTATTTGCTTGAAGATTCGCTTGAGTTAAGGCTGTGTTTGCTTTTGAAAAATAAAAATCGGGCGGGTAAGCAGCTTGAGACGAACTAACGGAGGAGGCAGCTCTAAAGCTTTGCACCAGTTCAAGTTCCGTATCAATGCTTGCCATGGCGAGCGCAAGCAGAATGGCAAATAAGAGCGCTTTGCCGATTAGTCGTCTCACCATCGTAAGCATTCGCGGAGACTGCGCAGGCACTTCGATGAGAGACACGTTAAGACGCAAGGATGGCAGCGCGAATTTCACTCCCACAACTCCTATAAGAGGAAGGATTAGCGCTGCCAAAATACTGGCAACGGTTCCAATAAGCAAATCTCTTGTCGCGGACATAACGTTAAAGGGTTATCCCATTAAGGAAGCGGTTCAAGCCTCTTGCTGTCTTGACGTGATAAAAGCCATCAGTTGGCTCCGGTTCAATGACTGTAACTGTCTGCCCTTTGCGCAAGGTTGCAATCGGTGCATTCGATGTTGAAGGGTCAGAAGCGCTGCGACTACCAGCAGGAATGCAAGTAGGACGTTGCGGGTACGCATAAGCTCCTCGAACTCTTATTTGGGTGTGCCGTGTTTCCGGTCCCGATTGTGATTGCCAGTTTTGCTGTTCTTGTAGTGACCGCCCTTGTGGGAAGAGCCGTGACCGCCCTGATAGTGGCCGTCATGGCTTCCAGAGGCATGAGACTTTTTGGAAGCGTGAGGACTATGTGATGAGCTTGAGCGACCACCATGTCCACCTTTAGCGAATAGGGGAATTGACAGAGCGAGGGACAGCAGGATAACGAGGAGGTTCCTCGTGACTTTCATAAACTAGTCTCCGGCCAGAAATAAGGGGTGTGGCGTAAAAGATACCGCTAGTGCTCCAGTTTTACAAACGAAATCTGACGCCAGTTACCTTTGTTTATCCTAATGATCCTGATTTCCCTTGCCTTTATCCGCCGCATTGATAAACTTCGCGGCATACCCCCTTAGGCCCCTTATCAGGTATTTAGGAGCGCCAAATGCGCAAGTTGCACGGCTTTGTCTCGGTATTCATTCCCGCACTTTTCATCTGTTTATTCTCCGTTGTTGGTATTGGGCAACAACAGCCGCATTCAGCCCCGCTGATGAACAGTGATGTCCTGGATTTGGTAAAAGCCAATATTTCGGCAGATGTCATCGTCGCGAAAATCAAATCATCCGATTGTAGGTTTGACACAAGCCCCGGAACGTTGAAGGGTCTCAAAGATGCTGGTGTGCCGGACAATGTTGTACTCGCGATGATCGAAGCGCCCCCAGCGCCAGAATACATTGCCTCTCCGGTTGAAGAACACCAGGCGCAAGTCTCAGATGAAATACAGGCGGAGCGCACCAAGCGTGACGCGGAATGCCCCAAGTGTAAATTCATTCTGATCTCCAACGTTGATTCTGCAAACGGCAATGTGACGGACGATTGGATGACAAAGAATCAACGCGACTATATGATCCGTCGCCACGAAGAAGTTAAAAACGGCAAATTGCCCAGACAATTTTGGTACACAAAGCACCGCGAGAATGCTGACTACATCTTCTTTTGGACCGCAGCCCAGGGCTTTAGGCCGTATGTCGTTTACGTGCCTCACACCGAGACATCAACAGCCAACATATCTGGAACGAGCAATAGCTACGGCAGCAACGGTTACCAAAGCGGTAGTTTCAATGGCACCGTACAGGTGAATCGCACGTACTACCAGGCCCAAACGAACCAGCATCAATTTGTCGATGTTGTCGTGACCGTCTATGACAGATTTGGCAAGAAGACGTATGAGACGTGGCACCAGGGAAATTTTAGGTGGTCCAAGCCTGACAAAGATTGTTTGGATGAAGCCCTAAAATACCTGGGTAGTTTGAATCAATGAGAACCAAGAAGCCCGACAATGCCCGAAGCTAAACAGCAGATTAGAAAAGCCAGCTCCGATGTCGTATTTGTTCTTGGAGCCGGAGTGGACAAGGTTTTTGGCTTGCCACTGTTAAACACACTGTTTCAAGAGCTGGATGACTTTATACATGGGGCCGGAAAAGCCATCAACAAGGCGATCAGAGATCACGCCAAGCCTCTGCGCTTTGATTTAAGAGGTTATAGCGGCGATCAGGCAGAGAATCTTGGACAAAAATTACTGGGGTCGCACACGCATTTATTGCCAATCATTCGGGAGGCTCTGGCGAAGCATCCTGACTCAGAGAGCGCCAACGTCGCGGCCATAAAAGAACTGATGGCCAAAATGGCAGTGATCGCTGAGGGAAACGCACTGGATGAATCCTTAGTCGAAAGATTATCTGCTCTGGCGGGAGAAGGAGAGCCTGGAGTTGATGACACTATGATCGACACGGATCACATAGCATTTCGTCCGAAAGTGCGTCAGGCAATAAAAACTCTTTTAAACCAGGTATCAGATGAGATCCCAGGTCTCACACAAACTGAATTGGATGCTTTTGCGGAAGTGATCGCCCTCTTGTCTAATTTTGAGGAGCTGTTGGGCAGCATGTTTATCGGATATTTCACCAAGCATCTTTCAAACCAAAAAAAGTATTTTTACATGGCGTGGTTATTCTGGGCCTACATACGTTACAAGGAAGACTTGGGGCGAACACATCAAGCTAGGTCTTTTTATAACACCTTGTCTGAGGTTGGTCCGGGCGGAGGAATTATCACCTTCAATTACACGGATTTTTTTGATTCCTCCATCAAGCCAAAGAACGGTTACTTTCACGGTGACAGCAGATCATTTATTCGGTTTCACACGAAAGAATATGTCCGGGACAATGTACAGATCAAAGAGGCAAATACTCTGGTGAGAATCCGTGACTTTATCAGTGGAATTAAGGCCGATTGGACGAAAGACCCACCGGAAGTGACGCTTCCTGCTTTTGTGCCGCCGCTTGCCATGAAGCCGGTCATCAGCACTGAGTATCTGGAAAGATGGTATGAGTGCGGACGCACGCTGAGGGCTGCAAAAACCATTGTGATTCTTGGCTATTCATTCGGCTTTTCTGATGACCATTTCAACGATCTGATTCGCAAATACAATCGGGACGCAAAACTGATCGTGATTGATCCGGGTCTTGATGGACCGATGAACCGCGTCTGCCAGATGCTCTCCCATGACGTAACACGCCTTCGTGCGAAAAATGTTGCTGGATTGGAATGCAAAGCCGATGGCAGACTGATGTTTGTAAAAGCGAAGGCGGAAGAGATCGACAGTAAGAAAATGATGGCCCTATTAGATGATGGTAGGCCGGAAATCCAGGCCAAGAAGTAGACCGACTCTCCTGCCGGTGCGCCCGCACAGATTCTTCACTCCAACGGCACATCAGTTTATTGTCCCGAAATGTCTCCAAGAAAAATGATTGCTTGAATAGCAATGGCGTAGGCGAAAACTCAGTAAAAGCATATCTTGTATATAATCTTTGGGTACATACAACCTATAGAGCCGGGCTCCATCTGTTGTATAGGCCTACTTATCCACAACGATCAACTTACATGCGCATTATGTTGTGGTAGACTACCTGGTACTGGGCTGTACTGCCATGTACGACGCCGTGCCGAACTGCCATTCCTGGCCTGTTTGACCCTCCGCCGCCTTAGACAGTTGTACCCAGATTTCCCAGGGAAAAGTCGGGCACTCACGCCCCAAAAATAGCGAAGAAGGGTATATGCACAAACTGACGTTTTTTCCGCTCGGCAATGCCGATTGCTGCCGCATGGATTTGGATGACGGTCGCAAAATCCTTTTTGATTACGCCAACGTCCGCAACGCTGATGACGACCAGGACAAGCGCTGCGATTTGCCCACGCTGCTCATGGAAGACCTGGAGCAGGCTGACAAAGATAAATATGAAGTGGTCGCGTTTACCCACCTGGACAACGATCATGTTTGTGGTGCGCCATCATTCTTCTATTTGGAGCACGCTGAAAAATACAAGGTAGAAGGCAGGCCCAAGATCAGTGAGCTTTGGGTTCCAGCGGCTGCGTTGGTTGAAGAGGGACTGGATGATGATGCGCGGGTTATTCGTTCTGAGGCCAGATACAGATTCAAGCAGAAAAAGGGAATCCGTGTCTTTTCTCGCCCAGACCGGCTAAAGGAATGGATGAAAAAGGAAAAGCTGGATTTTGACGCCCATAAGCACCTGATTACGGACGCCGGTCAGCTCGTGCCCGGCTGGTCGAAGGACAAAGATGGCGTTGAGTTTTTCGTTCACAGCCCTTTCGCGGAACGCACCGATGCCGGTGAGGTCATTGACCGCAATGATTGCTCACTGGTAATGCAGGCGTGGTTTGCAATCGGCGGGCGTGAAGTGCGTGTAATGATGAGCGCGGATACGTCCTGTGAATTGTGGGCTGCCATCGTCAAAATGACTCGCATGTACAAGAATGACAAACGCCTTGAATGGGATGTGTTTAAGCTGCCGCATCATTGCAGCTATGGCTCCATCGGTCCCGATAAAGGCAAGACGGAAACCAAGCCAACCAGCGCTACTAAGTGGCTCTTTGAAGACCAGGCGCAGACGAGCGCGGTCGTCGTCTCCACAAGCAAGCCGATTCCGTCTGATGACTCTGACGACCAGCCGCCGCACCGGCAGGCAGCGAATTATTACAAGAACAAGGTTGTCGGTCCGAAGAACGGTGAATTCAAGGTGACCATGGAACATCCCAGTGTTTCAAAGCCGGAGCCGCTGGTCATCAAAATTGACGGCTATGGAACCACGATTCTCAAGAGCATAGTTGGCGGTGGGGCTTCCGTCATGAGCCGTCCCGCGCCGCGTGCCGGGGCAGACGATGAGCGATAAGCTCCTCCCGGCTCCCGGCAAGCGAAAAATCGCCATCAGCAAGCTGGCAACGTCTAAAGCCCGTGACCTGGCGCAGGCGTTGCCCGCACTGCCATACGTGCGCCTTTTGGAATGCAGAACTGGGGATAATCCCAGGGTTGACTATCTCGTTGTTGAACTCGAAGTTGAGCTGCCACAGTATCCAGTCAACGATATTCACAAGTTTGAAGTGTGCGCCATCGCATTTCCAAGCGCACCTGACTCATCGCCAGACATCCTCGCTCTGCGTGAGGATTTTCCGCAAGTTCCTCATTTAAATCTCCGTGAGCAGGAATTTCCAAAGTCTTTGTGCGTATATGAGGACGCGTTTGCCGAGACTGGCTTCAAATGGAGTCCAGTCCGCTTTATAGAGGATGTCAGAACTTGGCTTGCAAGGACAGCTAGAGGCTATTTACATCAACCTGGTCAACCACTCGAACCGCTCATGGAAGCGGGCGCTCCCGAACTCATCGTTCCCAACGGATTGCTGAAGGACGTAAAGCCGGGAGAGTACCTCTTTTTGAGGCACGGGATGTTCACCGGAAGGACCAACACCATACTTATCCTGGAGCGTGTAACTACACCAGCTTCCGCTTCGATGTTCGCCGTGTATCTTGTCGGCAACGTGCAAACCCACGGTCTCATTCGCAAAAAGCCAAGCACCCTTGCCGATCTCCAAGGCTTTCTGAAAACAGCCGGAATTGATGTGGTCGCAGCCTGCCAAGAGGCCATGCGGCAATACCTCGACCTGGGCGGACGAACCGGTGAACAGACCATCATGGCTGTTTTAGTGGACTTGCCAAAGGCTCGTAACGAAGGCGAGCCGGAAGAATGGAGGGACAGGCTCGCGTTCATTACCCATGAGTCGGTAGACGAATTGAGTATGCTGCTGGGAGCCTCAGCCAAACTTGGTAATACGGTCGGAAGACTGATTGGTGTGGCTGGCACCGTTGATCCTGCGAAGATTTCTGTTGTTCCGTTCAGACGACTGGAAACACTCTCTCCAGAAATGGCTGCGCAATTCAATGGCACGCCGGACAATTCTAGCCCGATGCTCTTTGTCGGCGTCGGCGCTCTTGGATCACAAGTTTTTGTAAACCTACTCAGGGCTGGATACGGTCGTTGGACATTATTAGATAGAGACCTGCACCTACCGCACAATGCAGCACGTCATGCTCTGCCTGGCTTAATTGGCGAATTTAAAGCCATGGCGATGGCGAATCTGGCTAAGGCAATTCTTCCTGGAGATCAAACCGAATTTATTGTGGCAGATTTGTTGGATTCCCGGAGCGACCAGGAAGCCATTGACGCAACGATAAAGAAATCCGAGGCAATAGTGGATTGCTCAGCCACAGTTGCCGTAGCCAGGAAGCTGGCTAAGAATGACGAAGGTGGACGCCGCGTCTCCATTTTCCTCAGCCCATCTGGTCGCGATCTTGTTCTATTGGGGGAGTCAAAGGACAGACAAATCAGGCTCGACCAACTTGAAATGATGTATTACCGGGCACTCTGGCGGGATAAGAATATGGTCGGCCATCTGTTCCGCACCGGAGCACCGCTTAGGTACGCCAACGCTTGCCGTGACCGCAGCGTGATATTGCCTCAAGACTTGGTAGCCATGCACAGCGGCATTGCAAGCTCAGCTATTAAAAAGTTTCTGGCCAATGAAGAGCCACAAATTACCGTGTGGCGGTCTGATATGGACTCAAACGTTGGACGGTTTGATGTTCCAATCTCCTCGCCCGTGGTCTCAACTAATTCAGGATGGAGAATTGTTACGGATGACTTTCTGTTCCTCCAGCTTAAAGCATGGCGAGCTGCGCGGCTGCCGAACGAGACTGGGGGCATTCTGTTCGGGAGCTTTGATATGGAGCAAAAGATCATCTACGTCGTTGATGGACTTCCGTCACCATCAAACAGCACGGAGTGGCCGACTGTTTATATACGCGGGACCGCAGGTCTAAGCAAGAGCAGGGTTGAAATCGATTCGGTTACGCAGGGTGGACTGGAATATGTAGGAGAATGGCATTCACATCCAGATGGCTATAGCGCGGCCCCGAGCAAAGACGACAAGGCTGCCCTAAGTACGTTGTCGGGCGTCATGTCAGAAGATGCTCGACCGGCAGTCATGTTCATTATTGCTGAGAAGGATTGCCGAATTCTGATCGGATAATCTGGACTATCTGATACGGGCGGTACGCCGAGATCCCGGCAGCTCTTTGCTCCACGAGCCAGTCATTTCGTCAGAAAATGAGAATTTCCATGATGGCTCTGGTTTTTCTGGCACGGTATATTCTGAACTGAAAGTTCCGCGATAACACCATAAGAAGCAGTCTGTCATCAGATAGCCGTGATACATCAGGGCGTTCGCTTCAACCTCACTGAACCTGTCTAAGCTTGTCCTGATTGCTCTAATGTGTGGCAGCAGATCACCTGGAATGTGATGATGACCTGGAACAGCTTCGCAGTAAGCTTTAAAGTCGTTGGACGATATGCGATTGGTTGCACTCCTGAGACTTACCAACATGCCTTGGCGTTTTTTCGATAAAAGTTGGTCCATGAACATGCGGGTCCGCAAAGCGGTGACCTGCTCTCGGGCAATGGCGTCCGCCCGGTACAGCAAGAGACCTTGCGTCAGGGCCGGTATGCCACGGCTTGTGAAACCATAAGTAGCCGGAGCACCACCATCGCTCACGATCAAAAACTCTGCTGGTAACAGCCTTTGAGAGCCAGGAAGATCGGTCGGCTTGATTAGCGCTTCCATGCCTGAATTGTCATAAACACCGCCATCCGTCAGTGCAGCGAACTCGAAATGGGGCGCGTTGGTCTCTCCATATACTGGAGCAGAAAAAGAGTAACGATCTTTTCTGATTCTCATTGGTGGGAACACTGGTGGAAACGACGCGCTTGCACATACAGCGGTACTCAATGGAAGAGAATTACCATCGGTCCATTCGCCGTAGCCTATCCTGGAATCTCCCAGGCCATGCCGCGTGAATCTCCATGCTCTAATCGATTGGAGCGAAGTGGAATTGAGTACAAGAAATGGCCTTTCGGGCAATTGCGCACAGGTGAGGCCATTAAAGAACCATTTATCCAGCAACTCTGCCGCCGCTGTGGTACGCGTAAACTCTCTGTCATACAATTTTCTTATCGGCCACTGATAGGCGGTCTTCATCCAGTCAAGAAGAAAGTTTCTGGTCCGCAACTGTTGAACGAAGGGATTCAGAATTACACGGTCAAAGGCGGGACCATCTGCGCCTTGTTCGACCCAGCGTTGCCAGTTGACAACAAAAAATGCCCCTATGATGCTTCCGCCTGACACCGTTGATAGAGCATCGACTCGTTTGAGCCAGCCCAGTTCTGCTAAACGCTTAAGAACACCGAGATGAAAAAGAGAGGCGCGGAATCCTCCACCAGACATAGCGATAGCAATCCTGGGTGCCCAGGCCGAAATGGCATTTCCTTTTTCCATTGTCGTTAACGAAAACAGTATTCCATTTTACTGATGAGTGACACCCAGATTTTCACAAACTCGTTTACAGAACTTTGTACGGACCTTCCCCAAAAAAGTCTTGGATTGCTCACATCGAATTGCCATAATGCGCTCGGTGTCAGGAATATTTCCGGCGTACTGGCTGCTCGGTAGCCAGGCGTGAGACGCCAGCAAAGGCTGTTATGCGGCAGCCACAGAGTTTCAATGATTGAACAATCAAGTCACACCATTTTCTGCCACTGAACTTTCAACCCCAACTTCACAATGGCTAACATCCGGGGAAGCTGCCCGCTATCTCAGAGTCGCACCCCGCACGCTATTGGCCTGGGCGCGGCAAGGCAAAGTAAAAGGCCACGTTCTTTCAGGTATTCACCGCCAGACTTGGCGATTCCGCCAGGCCGACCTGGACGCCTGCTTCAAGGAAAGCTGATGCGTCTGGCCCCCACCCAACACACAGGAGTTACACTGTCGACGCCATCCGTGTGCCCGGAAAGGACGGCTTAATGAGAAGGGCAGCACGGTTTCAAACCGGAAGCGTTGTATTTGATAAAAGGCGCAGAACCTGGAACTACCTGTGGTGCCAGGGCGGCAAGCGCCGGTCAAAGCTAATCGGTACGTTGCAGGAATATCCAACGAAAGGCGCAGCGCGGCGACAAGCTCTGACGTTTGATACAGAGACCCAAACTAAAACACAGGTCAACACGGCACCACTGGTAAAGACGTTGGTTGAACAATACAGAGTCGAAAAAATGCCGACCCGAATTGATACGCGCCGGTCGTATGACATCTGGCTGCGGATTCACATTCTGCCCAAGTGGGGAGATTGTGTTCTTTCTGACGTACAAGCACGGCCAGTGGAACTGTGGCTCGACAATCTGACGTTGGCCCCGAAGTCCAAGGCTCACATACGTGGAATGTTGAGTGTGCTGTGGGACTACGCGCAATGGCGGGGCGACATACCGGCCCAGCGCAATCCCATGCAACTTGTGACGGTCAGGGGCGCAACCAAGAGACGACGGAAACCCCGCAGTCTCACCGTGGAAGAGTTCAACAGTTTTTCTCGGCAGCTTCAAGAGCCGTTCCGCACGTTGGCGCTCTTGTGCGTCTGCTTTGGCTTGCGAATCAGCGAATGTCTTGGTCTGAAATGGTCGGACGTGGACTGGCTCAACAGCAAGCTGAGAGTTGAACGCGGCATCGTCTGTCAGAACGTGGATGACGTAAAAACGGCAGAATCACAAAAGCAGTTGATTATTGATCGTGAACTGCTGGCCGTTTTGAAGGCGTGGAAGCAGACAACCCAGTTCTCGACAAACGAAGACTGGATATTCGCAAGCCCTGCCCAGATTGGACGCTTGCCATGGTCCTACGACCAGATATGGCGCGTGTACCAGAAAGCAGGCGCGGCGGCGGGTATTGGCGGACTGGGAACTCACGCCCTTCGGCATACATTCCGTTCATGGCTGGACGCTGTGGGCACCACTGTTGCGGTTCAACAGAAGCTCATGCGCCATGCCGACATCAGAACGACCATGAATGTTTACGGAGACGTTGTGACGGATGAAATGAGCCAGGCAGCATCGAAGGTTGCAGGACTTGCACTTAAAGTGATCGCAAGCTGATCGCAGGAACCTGTAAGTCCTTTAAATATGGTGAGCGCGGAAGGAATCGAACCTTCAACCTACTGATTAAGAGTCAGTTGCTCTGCCAGTTGAGCTACGCGCCCTTTGCTTGGAATGAAAAAGATGGGCTTACAGGAAGACCTTATCAGTGTAACACAGGGTCTTGACGGGCAAGCCGTCGCCACTGGCCGAGTGCTTGAGCGTAGCCGCAGAGGCAGGCGCGCTAAGTTTGTGAATGAAGTTTAACTCGCCGTTCATCTTCACTTAAAGCCGGGCGAGTACAAATTGTTCATCACTACGAACATCGGAACTGATTTTTCTCTCTCGAACAACTCCTTGAACGGGCCCGTTGACCTCCGGGCCCAATTTTTTGAATTCGCCGATGATGAGGTTCTTTCTTTAGCGGACGACGAGCTTCTTTTTAGCGGAAAATTTGTACGTGGTCTGCCAGCTTCACCGCATCCTGCACAAAACTCTTCTTGCGAGCTTTGCGGAAAGCTTCATAATCTGCCTCCACCTGCTCTGCATAAGCCAGGGCAAACCGGGCCAACGCCTTCTCTGCTTTTTCGGGATGACCCAAATAAGCTGCTAAAACTGCAGGGTCGCCGGAGCGCGCGTGTCCTTTGGCCAGCAGCTCCGCACAGACGCGGCCGTATTCAATCAGCCGTTCGCCTTGCAAATCTTCCGGCTCAACAGCGCTCTTATGGTCATTGAGTTGGCGCACCAGATAGTCGCGGCCGCCAATGGAGCACCAGCCCAGCAGCAAATCTGAATACACTTGCAATGCCCGCTGGCCCTGCACCACACGCTCGCCTTGATGGCTTGGCGCTGCGCGGTCTTTGTAATATCCGGCATAAGCTGAAGGCGGCTCTTCTTTTACCTGCAGAAACAACGGATCAGCATCGCCGGATTCCTTGCCTAAAAGAAGAACAACATAATCGCGTGTTCCCACGCTGCCGGTGCCCACCACTTTGAAGCCGACGTCCGCCACTGCGTAACGATCAAAGAGAAATTGGCGATCAGGAGCGAGCGTGCCACGGTAAGCCGCCAAAGCGCGAACCACGGCCTGCGACTCGGCGCCTTTCACGTCCCAGATGGAGTTCCGTTTGTAAATGAAGCTGTAGCCGTTCTTTATTTTGTGCGTAAGCTTGCGCAAGCTCACCAGCGGGCCGGCGCGCTCAGCTTTTTTAAGAGCGGTGCTAATGGCAGGATCGTGAAGGTTGCGCACAATGCGGTGCCGCGCAACTTCAATCGCCGGCATATCGGCAAACCGACGGATCCACTCACAGTAGTCGCCCACAAAACCGCGCACCGCTTCTTTGCAGCAAGTCTCTTTGTCGCCGGCAGTACGCCCCGCCAGAATAATGCTGGTGGCCAGCCGCTTAACGTCCCACTCCCAGGGGCCGCGCTGGGTTTCGTCAAAATCATTGATGTCCAGAACAATCTCTGAAGCCGGAGTGGCAAAGAAGCCAAAGTTCTTTACGTGCGCATCACCACACATCTGGACTTCTATCTGCGTGTGCCGCGCCTGGCCCAGATCGGCGGCCATAATCTCAACCGATCCGCGAAAAAATACGAAAGGTGATTCGCTCATCAGCTTGAACTTGATGGGCACAAGTTGGGCAATGTGCCGCTTTGACGCCTGGAGCAAGACTTGCAGAGGATCAAACTTGCGCTTGTGGAGTTGAGCCAGCGCTGACCGGCCAAGATGCGACCGCAGAGCCAAACCCGCGCGTTCGGCTTGCTTGCTGATGGGCATGATGATCTAAGCGTTGACAGCCTAGACAGTTGGCTAAAGGCCGTCAAGCCAAAGTGCCAAAATAAGAAGCAAGCCAAGCCAAAAGCGCCCGGTAAGGTGGTTGCCATGTTAAGCCCTCGCGCTCATATTTAGGCCGTGATTTCCACAACTAACTGTTCTGCAAGCGATAACCTGCTTGGTTCACAACCCTCTTTATTTACATAGATTTAATATTGCGTTCACGCGACTGAAACCTGCCATTGCTACAAATAAGGTGCATGCTGGAATATTGCTTTGATACGGTCATTATTTCTGACTTGCACCTGGGCTCAGATGTAAGCCGGGCAGCCGATGCGCTGGCGCTTTTGCAGTCGCTGTGTTTCAAGCGGCTCATCCTGCTGGGCGATATCTTTGCCGACCTAAACTTCCGCCGCCTGACCAAAGAGCACTGGAAGTTCCTGGGATATATCCGCAAGCTCTCCAATCCAAGGCATGAAATTGAAGTCGTTTGGGTCGAAGGCAATCATGACCACGGACTGACTGAGGTCATGTCGCACCTGGTGGGTGTGCCGGTTTATCAGGAGTATGCGTGGAACTATGGCGGCAAGCGGCATTTGGCTATCCACGGCCATCAGTTTGACAGCTTTGCCGTCCGCAACGCCTTTCTCAGCAAAGTCGGCCAGTTGATTTTTCTCCAGTTGCAAAAATTGGATTCCAAGAACAAACGGTTTGCCCGTTACCTGGACCGTCTGAACACCAGATGGTTGCGTCTTTCAGAGCAGGTAGCGCACGGCGCGCTCAGTTATGCAAAACCTGGCAAAGCTGAGCGCATTTTTTGTGGTCACACCCATGCTCCGCTGGCCCGAGTGCGGGATGGAGTTGAGTATTACAACTCGGGCGCGTGGGTTGACCAGAAATGCAACTACATCACGGTCAACTCGGAAGGAGTTGCCATCCATGAATACGCAACCCAAATTGACAATCGTGATTCCAGCCAAGAACGAATTCCGGCTTTTGCCGGCCCTGCTGGAATCCCTGTGCGGGCAGGATTATCCGCTGATGAAGTTTACCAAGGTGTTCCTGGCTGATGCCGGATCAACTGACGGCACGCAGGAGCTGGCGATGTCGTTTGCCGGCCGGCTCAATATCGAAGTAATTCCCGGCGGCTTGCCTTCAGTGGGGCGCAACGCTGGTGCGCGCCGAGCCACAACGCCTTATGTGCTGTTTATCGACGCCGACATGGAGTTGGAAGATTCTACACTGCTGCGCCGGACCATAGAACTGGCGGAGCGGCGCCGGCTGCACTGTGTTACCACCAACATCTGGTGCTCGCAGGGCACGGCCCGCGACCGGTCGCTCTACTTTTTGAACAACGTCGCGCAGTACGGATCGCTGCTGGTCAAGCCCTTCAGCACCGGAATGTTCATGCTGTTTGAGAAAGCAACGTTTGATCGCCTGGGCGGATTCAATGAAGGCGCGCTCTACGCGGAAGATTATCTTTTGAGCAAGCAGGTGCGTAATCGCAAGTTCGGCATTGTGCGGGGAAGCATTCAGACAACGAATCGCCGCTTCCGCAGCATGGGCCATTTGAAAATTGTAGGCATGTTTCTAAAGACGATGGTGAACTCCTGGAACGATAATTATTTTCTCCACGACCACGGATACTGGCGGCAGAAGGTCTAAAATCCAGAATTAAAGAATGGACACAGACCCTCACGAGCCAAGTTCCGTCTTTCCCGCCGATTTTGTCTGGGGCGTAGCTACGTCTTCTCACCAGGTGGAAGGCGGAAACGCAGGCAATCAATGGGCAGAGTGGGAGAAGCGGGGAAAGATCAAATCAAAAGATTGCTGCGGTCTGGCCTGTGATTGGTGGCAAAACGCTGAGCAGGACTTTGACCTGGCGCAATCGCTTGGCCTGAATGCGTTGCGGCTCTCAGTGGAATGGAGCCGGATTGAGCCGGAAGAAGGCAAATGGAATGAAGCTGCGTTGGCGCGCTATCGCCAGATGCTGCTTGGCCTGCGCGTGCGTGGCTTGCGACCGTTTGTAACCCTGCATCATTTCACAAATCCTCTGTGGTTTGAGGCAAAGCGCGCTTTTGCTGCTGCAGAATCTGTGGCACTGTTTGAGCGATTCACTCGACGTGTGGTTGAGGCCCTGGGCGATCTTTGCTGCGACTGGGTTACCTTTAATGAGCCTAATGTCTATACATCGCTGGGTTATTTTTTAGGAGAATTTCCTCCGGGTAAAAAGGGCCGCTTCATTCAGGCAGGTCGCGTTACACGCAATCTTTGTCTGGCCCATGCGGCGGCTTATCGCACTATTCATTCTCTGCAAGCAGATGCCAATGTTGGCTGGGCGCAGCATTTTGTGGTTTTCAAGCCGCGACGTCCGCAGTCCGCTTTGGACCGCTGGCTCTGCGGCTTTATCCAGCGCCGCTTCAATGACAATTTTGCTGAAGGCATTCGCAATGGTCGCGCGCCATTTCCTTTCAGCAAGTTTGGACAAGAGCTGCCTGAGGTGAAAGGCGCCTGCGACTTTGTCGGGATCAACTATTACAGCCGCTTGCGCGTGGGCTTTGCGGCGCGAAGTCCGAAGACTTTGTTCTTTCAAATATCTGTGCCTCCGCACAAGCCGCAGGGCGATTCCGGCATTGAGGTCCCGTATGGAGAAGCTTATCCGGAAGGGCTGCGCAATGCCGTAGAGCATTTTGCCGATTTCAACAAGCCCATCTACATCCTTGAAAACGGCGTGCCTGACCGAGATGACAGAATTCGTCCGTGGGTGATTGAATCAACCGTAAGCCAGATGCGTACGCTGCTGGCGGAAGGCGTTGATCTGCGCGGATATTTCCATTGGACGTTGGCCGATAACTTTGAATGGAATGAGGGCTGGCATCTGCGCTTCGGTTTGTTTGAGCTAGATCCGGCAACCCAGAGACGCACACCACGCGCGAGCGCACAACTCTACGCGCGCTTAATCAAAGACGCTGGAGCACTGGTAAGGACTTAAGGAATCAGAAATCGGGAGCTTACTCTCCGGCAACAGGCCGACGTTGCGTAGCGCCCGCAGGATCAAGCCGGGCCAGTTCCAGCAGCGCGAACGCGCGGGCATCTTCTTTGCGCGCGGTTTCATGCAAAACAACTACTTCTCCGGAACCTTGCTGCTCAATCACGCAGCGCCATAAATTGGGCGCGCCGGCACTCTGCGGCGTGATCTGAACACGGTACGGCGGCTGGACAATTCGCATTTTTTCTTCTCCAATTGGGCGAATAGACGGGGTGACAGCCTTTATCCCTGATAATAAGCTAACATTTCTACTCCTGTTAAACAGGTCTTGAATGTTAAGAACGTGTTAAAAAACAGCCTATGCCTGTGGAAAGAGCACGAGAGTAGCAATAATCTGCAGAAAATCTTACCTAAGCCAGGAGACGACTCCTTCATCTCGGACCGCAAGCCTGGTGCAAGCTCCGCGAGTGCGAGGAAGTCTGTTCCTTGGCCGTCAGCCATGTCGAGTCTAGGAGTGAGTCCATAATCCGGAAACGCATGCGACGCGCCAATCATAAGATGGCACTGGAGAGCCATGCTGTGTTCGCCTGTTCGCTTGCCGGCATCGATGAGGTGCTTGAGAAAGACGTTAAGAGCAACGTCATACGCCCAGAAGCCGGATGCCTGATCCCCGTGACCGTATGCAACAAACTTTTTTTGCTCACAAGATGTATTTCCGGCGGTATTGATGGAATGGAATAAAATCAGAAATACCATGCAAACGCAACCATCTGAATTCGACCAGGGACCTGGCATTTCGAGAAAAATCAAGATAGGCCCAGTTGGATACTTCTGCATATTTATTTTGCTTATGGTTTTAGAGTTTGCTTTTCATGATTTCACTCCGGTGGCATTCATTAGCGGCGTTTTTCTCTGTTTTGTTGCATGGCCTATCGAAGATCATATCTGGAATTCCGTACATAAATAACAATTCCACAAGCAAGCGGAATAAAATCAAAACCCCATGCCTGATCCCATCACCGCCAAGCCGCTCGCGCCAGAGAAGAATGGGGCCAGTTCCGGCCCGCAGGTGAACGTTTTTGCCGTGCATGGCGTCGATCCTGAGGTCCAAGCCTATGCCATGGCCAAGTACTCGCGCTCGGCCTTGTCAATGAAGGAGTCGCTCAAGGAGATCAACGAGCAAAAAGCCGAGCAATTTCTCAATACTTTTTATTTTCAGTACGGCCATCGCTCCATCGCCGATCTGGCGCACCTGGCCTTTGCGATTGAGAAGCTGTCTATTCTAGCGGCGATTGTTCTGGTGGATGAGCAACGCTGGGATGGTCAGGAGCGCTCCACGCGCTACCAGAATTTTAAGAAGAGCGGGTATTTCATTCCTGATTTCGCCGGCCCTGACGTTGGCAGGAACGACGCGCTCAAGGCCGATTACTGCTCGACCATCGACTTTCTTTTCTCTGAATACGATGCCTTCACGCAGGAGATGCTGCGCTATTACACCGGGCAGGTGCCGCGTCCAGAGGGCATGGCGGAAGACCAGTACACGCGCACCTTGCGCGCTCGAGCGTTTGATAACTCACGCTATCTGCTTCCGCTGGCCACCAACACCTCGCTGGGGCAGATTGTGAACGCGCGCACCCTGGAGACCCAGATTGCCCGCCTGCTCTCCAGCCCGTATGACGAAGTTCGCCACCTGGGTGCGCTGCTGAAAGAAGCCGCAAGCGATGCGGCTTACAACGTCCAGACGGAATCTTTGCGCGCTCTGGTGGAAGAGATCAAGGCCGCAAATCCTGAGCTGGGAACCAAGGCAGAACAGCAGCTCTTGCGGCCCACACGCGTTGCGCCAACACTGGTAAAGTACGCCAATCCCAGCGAGTATGAGATCCAGACGCGCAATGAACTGGCGCAGGCCGCCCAAGAGCTGATGGCCGGCGCTCCCATCAAGCACGCTCCGCTGGTTGATCTGGTGGAAGACGGCCCGCTTGAAGTTGAGATGGCCACCACGCTCATCTATTCGGCCAGCCATTACTCGTATCGCCAGATTCAGGAGCGGGTGCAGGCGCTGACGGCGGCGCAGCGAAGTGAGATTATCGATCTCGGTATCAGACATCGCGGCCGGCACGATGAGCTGTTGCGCTCATTTCATGCCGGGCAGCAGTTCAAGTTTGACATCCTCATGGATATCGGCGGCTTCCGCGATATGCATCGCCATCGCCGCTGCACGCAGATTGAGCAGGGATTCACCCACCTGCACGGCCATGACACGCCGCCAGATATCTCTACCGCAGGTCTGGAAACGCGGTACAACGCTGCCATGCAAAGAGTGATGCAGGCGTACCAGAAGGCCGGGGAGGTTCCACGAGCAGCTTTGTATCTGCTGCCCATGGCTTACCGCAAGCGTACGCTGTTCAAGATGGATTTTGCTGAGGCGCTTTATATCTCTGAACTGCGCAGTGGCGCCGCAGGGCATTTTTCCTACCGCAACGTGGCTTATGCCATGTACCAGGAAGTCGCTCGCAAGCACCCGGGGTTAGCACGTTACTTCCGTGTATCCGATATCAACGAGCCTATCGACCTGCTAAAACGTTAAGAATTATTAGAAACGGCTATGGATTATCGGAAAAAATACGATTTGGACGATTTTTGTTGCTTGAACCAATAGAAGCTTACGCACCGCTGAAAGTAAGCATTTTATTAGGTATTAGTGCTCAAAAGGAACATACCGTTTCACCAATCCCGGGACTCGCAGAGATAACTAAAGATTCATCAATGGTGACTAAAATCACATTGGCCCAGCGGGCTTTCCGCTGTAGAATCAAGGGTAATTAAGAAGCCAGGTAAGAGCTCATATCCCCCTCCGGCAGCTAGGTGCCGTTCATCCAGCCGGGAGCTGCGTGGTTCATTTTCCACTGGAGATTGATTCGCCTTGCTCGAATCGATGCAAAAGATCGCCATCTTGTATGACGCCAGCCAGGCGATCCTCTCCACTTTTGATCTGGATGAGGTGCTGAACCGCATCCTGACTATCATCCGTGATTTCTTTCAATTACAGAACGGTGCCGTCCTGCTTTTAGATAGAAACGGGCAGGATCTCCTTGTCCGAGCACATCTGGGGCAGAGCAATCTGGATATCGGGTATCGCGTCCCCAAAGGCACTGGCTTGACCTGGGCGGCGGTGGAGATCAAGAGGCCGGTTTGCTCGCCTGACGTGAGCAAAGACCCGCGATATCTTGAGAAAGTAGCTGAAACAAAGTCTGAGGTCGCCATTCCACTGCTGGTGCGTGATGAGGTTGTTGGCGTGCTTGATTTCCAGAGCGAACAACTGAATTTTTTCGATCCTGAGATGATCGACCTGCTCACGCTCTTTTCCACGCAGGCTTCAATGGCCCTAGAAAATGCGCGCCTGTATTCCATGGAACGGCGCA
This sequence comes from Candidatus Angelobacter sp., assembly GCA_035279585.1. GTDB lineage: Bacteria > Acidobacteriota > Terriglobia > Terriglobales > Acidobacteriaceae > Angelobacter. The sequence goes on from DATEHN010000042.1 coordinate 69,575, forward strand.
GGGCCGAACAGCTTGAGGCCATTAACGCCGTCGCCAAAAAGACGACGCTCGTTCTTGACCTGGACGAATTGCTTACCGTGGTGTGCCGCCTGTTGCTGGATTGGTTCCGTATTGATCATGTAGCTGTGCTGCTGGCGGAGGGCGATACCCTGCGCGTTCGCGCCTATGAAGGCCGCCTGACCCCGAACCTGGAAATGGGATCCATTCTCAGCGCCGGCGCCGGCCTGGCCGCGCGTGCACTGGTTACGAGCAGAAGCGTAATTGAAAACGACGTAAACAGCGTGGAAGGTTATATTGCCGGCTTCGCTGAGACGCAATCTGAAATGTGCGTGCCGCTGATCATCTTTGGTGAAAAACTGGGCGTGCTGGCGCTGGATAGCGCCCGCAGAAACGCTTTTGTGCCGGAAGACATTCAACCGCTGGAATCAGTGGCGGACATTTGTGCTGCCGCCATTCAGAACGCGCACAACTTTGACCGCATGAAGCAGCTTGCCTACGTTGACGGTCTTACCGGCATCCACAACCGCCGCTATTTTGAAATGCGTATTGTTGAAGAGCTGGAGCGCGCCGGCCGCTTCCAGGGACGCATGTCACTGGTCATGCTGGATATTGACCACTTCAAGAGAATGAACGATGAATTTGGACACCTGCTGGGCGACGAAATGCTGCGTGCGGTATCATCCATTCTCAAACAACAACTGCGCAAGATGGATATGGTTTGCCGCTACGGTGGCGACGAGTTCGCTATCGTGGTGCCGGAAACCACGGGTGAAAGCGCCATGCGGGTAGCAGAAAAGCTGCGCCGCCAGGTGGAAACGCACTTTTTCCCGGGCGTTCCGCGCGCGGTAACTATCAGTTGCGGTGTGGCGGACTATCCGGCGCACGGGGTTACGCGCGATGAAGTGGTGGCTGCGGCGGATGCCGCGCTCTATCTTGCCAAGCAAGCAGGACGAAACCGGGTAGCTTCAGCGAGCATGAAAAAAGAATTCTCTACCAGCAGATAGTTTAAGCCCATAACAAGCCATGAGCAGCACCTCAGTCGCGGCCATACCGGGAAAGATCACAGCCAGGACTGCCAGCGTCCACATTGACCCGGCATGTAATTCATTCCTGGGTGATTGCTTCCGGCAATTCGGCATCAGCATTGTCCCGCTGGAAGGCGACCCGATCATGATTTTCCACCGGCAGAAATTTGAGGCTTGCGTGCTTCGGCTTTACGATCCGGATGCGGACCGGATACTGAAAGCGGCGCGCAACTCGCCTTCCAACCGCCGCATGGTGCTCTATGGGATCGCCCGAAACACCCAGGAAGCGCTCCGCTATTCCGGCTATGGCATCAATGCCGTTCTGGATGAACCCCTGGACCGCCAGAGCGTGCTGAAAATCGTGCGGGCAACGCATCTGCTTGTAATCCACGAGTTAAGGCGTTACGTACGGATACCTGTGGTTTCCCAGGCTGAGATTGAAACCGACTCGCAAGCCAGAACCAAGATAACTACCGTAGAGGTCAGCTCCGGCGGCATGTCTGTGCGTTCTGCCGCGCCGCTGCCTAAATCTGATCCTTTCCGCCTGCTCCTGAGCCTGCCAGGCCTGGAGAAGATGAGCGTTCGCGCCTCTGTCTGCTGGTACCGTGAGACTGACAAAGTCTACGGCCTGCGCTTTGATGCCAATGATGAGCGCCGCCTCAAGGTCCGTGCCTGGATCGACCAATATTTGGAAATCGTGTAACCTTAAAGCCATCCCAGCGTATTACATCCGAGGCAGGAATCTCTTTTCATGCTAACCATTGAACTCAACAAAGTTCGCAAGTGTTATGACCAATTTGTGGCCGTGAATGACCTTTCTTTCGGCATTGAGCAAGGAAGGGTTTTTGGGCTGCTTGGCCCAAACGGTGCCGGTAAGACCAGCTCCATCCGCATGATGATCGGCATTACCGCGCCCGATTCCGGGCAAATTAATATCTTTGGCAAGCCATTTGAACGCAAAGCCCTGCACAAGATCGGTTATCTGCCGGAAGAACGCGGCTTGTACAAGAAGATGAAAATCATCGATCAGCTCATCTTTCTGGGCGAGTTGCACGGGCTTTCAAACTCGGTAGCGCGACAAAAAGCGCTGGAGTGGACAAAGCGCCTGGAGATAGATGCCTGGAATGAGAAAAAAGTGGAAGAGCTTTCCAAGGGCATGCAGCAAAAGATCCAGTTTATCGCCTCACTCATCCATGACCCAGACTTCATCATCATGGACGAGCCGTTTTTCGGCCTTGACCCGGTCAACGCCACGTTGCTGAAGGACGTAATGCTCGACCTGAAGAAACAGGGCAAGACAATCCTGTTCTCCACTCATCGCATGGACCAGGTGGAGAAGCTATGTGACAGCATTTGCCTCATCAATAAAGGCACGGCAGTGCTGCAAGGCGACCTAAAAACCATTAAGTCTCAATACGGCAAGAACAACGTGCAGATTGAGTATGAGGGCAACGGCGACTTTCTGGAAAAGAACCCGCTGGTGAGCACCTACAACAACTATGGCAATTACGTTGAAGTCCGCCTGGCGCCGGGAGCAGACGCACAGCAACTGCTGCACATGGTGGCCGGCCGCTCGCGCGTAAATAAATTTGAGCTGATGGAACCTTCGCTGGAAGAAATTTTTATCAATACGGTGGGCAAAACCGATGCATAACATCCTAATCATTGCCAAGCGCGAATACCTTGAGCGCGTGCGCTCACGCTCATTCATCATCATGACAGTGTTCATTCCGGCATTGATGTTCGGGGTCACGGTGCTGCCGACACTCCTGATGACCCGAGGCGGAAACGAGACCAAGAGCATGGTAGTGGTGGCCGCCGACCGCGATACAGCGGAGGCTATCCGCAGCCAGATTGAGCAGCAGCAGGACCAGTCGCCCGCTAAGCCGGAAGACAAATTGGGGAAGAAACGAGACTTGCCGCAGACCCACTTCAGCGTGGAGGTAAGCACGAAGGCCACGCCGGAAGAACGCGCCGCCCTGACGCAGAAGGTCAACGCCAAGCAATTGGACGGCTTTCTCTGGGCCACGCCGGATGCCATCTCTGCTCATAAGCTTGACTTTGTTACGCGTGACACTTCCAGCTTTATTGAAAACGGCGTTCTCGGCCAGATCGTAACCGATGCCCTTCGGCGGCAATCACTCAAGAGTAAGGGGTTGACTGAAAACGACATTGAAGCAGCCCTTCAGCCGGTGGATGTGGAGCCTGTAAGTCCTCTGGGGAAAAACGCGCCCAATCCCCAGACCATGTTTATCGCCACCCTGGGCATTGTCATGGTCATGTATATGACCGTATTGCTCTACGGAATCAACGTAATGCGCTCCATTCTGGAGGAGAAAACCTCGCGCATTATGGAGGTCATGCTCTCTACTGCCACCTCCAGCGAAATGATGGCCGGTAAAATTCTTGGGGTTGGCGCGGTGGGATTGACGCAGGTTGGAATCTGGGCGGCAACCGCGGCTGCCTTGGCCGGTTACGCTGTAGCTGAATCCGGCATGATCAAACAAATCAAAGCTGCTCTGAATCCCACGCTGCTGATTTATTTCATCGTGTTTTTCCTGCTCGGCTACGTTTTGTACAGCACTCTTTGTGCCGCCGTGGGCTCTATGGTGAACTCTGAGCAAGAAGCCCAGCAGATGCAGTTTCTGGTGATGATGCCAATGATCCTCGCAATCGTCTTCATCACCAATATCTTCACGCATCCGAATTCTTCCATCGCTGTTTTCGGTTCTCTGTTCCCCTTTACCGCGCCTCTGGTGATGTTCAGCCGGATCGCCATGCAACCGGATACTCCGGTTTGGCAAATCGGTCTCTCCATCGCGCTGATGGTGGCCACCATTTACGGCATGATCTGGCTCTGCGGACGCATCTACCGCGTGGGCATCTTGATGTACGGCAAGAAGCCCACCATGCCGGAGATCGTAAAATGGATCAAGTACGCATAAAACCAGATTGCGGACAGGTAAAATCACCTGAGTGAACCTGCCCGCACAAACTGAAATCAAGAGCGAGAGCGCCCCGGCGGCCCGCTCTTTTTCTTTCAGTGATCGCGTAAAGCTCTGGCTTATCTCCTGGGCAGGATTTCTTCTGATCCGCGTTATCGGCGCAACGCTGCGCTACGAGTTTATCCCTGAGCCTGGCTGCCTTTCTGACGAGCATGGCCGCGCACCAGCTTCCATCTGGTGCTTTTGGCATCGCTGTGTGATTCCCGCCACTTATCGATTCCGCAGAAATCGAATTGCCGTGATGACCAGCCGCAGCTTTGATGGTGAATATATCGCCCGCATTATTGAGAAGCTGGGATTCATCGCTGTCCGCGGCTCCAGTTCTCGAGGGGCTGTAGGGGCATTGTTTGGGATGCGCGATCAGTTAGAGAAGGGCCATCCGGCGGTCTTTACCATTGATGGTCCACGCGGCCCGCGTTATGTCGCCAAACCCGGCCCGGTCCTGTTGGCCAAGAAGACCGGATTCCCAATCTCATGCTTTTACGTTGCCGTTGAGCGCGCATGGACCTTGAACTCATGGGACCTGATGATCATCCCCAAGCCGTTCTCACGGGCTGCGGTTTATGCCAGCAGCCCTATTTCAGTTCCGCCAGACGCCAGCGAAGAGCAGATGTCCGCACTACATCAGCAGATGCAGGAAACGCTGGAGCGATGCCGGTTGAAGGCGGAGGCGGTCTTTCATATAGGCAGGAGGCCTATCCCGCAATAGTTTTCTGGTGCAAAATAGTCCTGGCCCGGCGTTCCCATGACGGGAGTTTTCCACATGAATGCAATTCTGCGATGCTTTGCCGGCTTGCTGCTCTTGGTTGTGCTTTTCGCTCGCGGCTTTGCTTCATGCGCCGGTATACAGCAGACAGATATTGTGGGCTATGCCTTGAGCCCGGATGGCACCCGCATCGCGGCCCTGGCGGAAGACGGGGCGCTCTTCTGGTGGGATGTTGCAGGCGGCAAGCGCATACAATTGCTGGATTGCGTTCCTCAGTCCGAACCATTCGGTCATCCCCTTCTCTTCAGCCCTGACTCAACCCGCCTCGCCGTTCCGGTCAACGATACCATTCAGATTTTCGACCTCGCCTCGGGAAATGTGGTTGCACGATTGGTCAATCCCGAACAGAAAAAGTTTGAGACCATTGTTTTCAGCGGCGACGGAAGACGCCTGGCTGCGAATGACTTCGATAACGCAACAGTTTGGGATGTGGCCGCACAAACTGTGATTGCGTCTATCACCCAGCGGATGGAGGGCCATACACTTGCATTGAACCATGAAGGCACGCTCCTGGCGACGAGTGAAACGGGCGGCATCACGCTACGGGACGTGCGGTCAAACGCCATTAGACGGCAGATTAAACTGCCGGAAGAGCAAGAGGCGGAAAGGCTGCTCTTTGTCCATGAAGACGAATGGATAGCCGCCCAAACAGCGCAAACCTTGCCGGTGGAGAGCCCTAAGCAGCATTTTTACAAATATCGCCGTGAGGTCGGGGTATGGAAGATTGCTGACGGGGAAAAACTGCCATTCTTCCACGGTGATACTGACGAGCTCGAATACTCTTTGACGCTCGTCCAGTCCCATCTTCTGGCAGCCACGGATTATAAAGACCATCTTCGTTTATGGAACCTGGAGACAGGCGCTCTTGAGTCGTCATGGGACACCCCGGCAGGCCATCTCAGTGCCGATGGCAAGTTTCTTCTGCGTCCAGGCGGTGCGCCGGGACGGCTGGAATTGTGGGAGATCGGCAGCCGCGACGAAAAAATCCGCACCTTCGTTTATCGCTCGCCCAACTGTGCCGAAAGCCTCGCGTCCGGAACCTCTGACAACGAACCCAAATTCACAAATCTTTTTATTGCCGATGGCGAGAGCGAGGAAGGCGCGCACATTGGCAGCTACTCCGCTCTTGGATATGCAGCACCGGACTGTTCGCGTCTGAACTATTCCCGATCTTCCTATTCTTCACCGGAGCGCGCACAGCAGGAGTTGGAACGCCGCAAAGCCTTCGCCAAAAAGATCCTTGAAACCGGCCCGCCTAAGGGCATATGGCAGCAAGCCTTGATGGGGCCCAGGGTGGTGGCCGAATTTTCGACCAGACCTTCCTGGCCTGTCGTCTACGGTGTCATGTGGGTGGAAGGAAACTCCTATTACGAAATCAGCTCCATCTCGCTGGATGCAGTGCTGGCGCTGGAAAAACAGTTCCTGGACGAAGCTGCCAAAAAGCACTCCGCAAAATAACTTCAGACAAAGCTTTGCCGGCTGTTCGCAGTTTCTATTGCAGCAAACGGCGATCAAGAGGATGTCTGGAAATAGAGACAATTGTGATTCGTGCAGCGTCTTTGTGCTGCGGATTCAGAAGAAAATTGCGGGTATGAGGCACAAGCGCAGAGGGTACGCCCAACAGTGCAGAGGAGTTACGCTTCAGCCATTGGTCCCCAAGCGCCTGGGTCATTGATTGTTTTCTCTTCCAGTTTTTGGGCAGCGTCGCCCAATCTTCCAGCTTTTCAATAGTGACGCCGTCTGGAACCTGGATTTCCAGAAGCTTGTACAAACGCGGTAAATGGTCGTCTTCTATTTCCAGATGAACCAGAATTTCGAGCAGAGCTGAAGATGGGGAAGATGAGAGATAAACAATCCTATGACCGCGTGTATGCCATCGAGCTGAAGTTTTGAGGCCGCCATTGCCGGACAGGTCTGAAGAGTTGCTGATCCGCCACAAGATCACTTTTATGCGGCCATGCCTTCGTCAATTTGGTACAAGGTCTCTTCAACCAGGCGGCTGCCGGTTTCCGTTGCCATCATGTCCATAGGCGTGCGCCCATGAAAACGTTTCTTGGGCGCCCGCAGCCAGCGCATGCCTGCATCACGATCTCCGAAAACTCTCTCCGTCAGCGTCGCAAGTCTGGCCAGACGCACGGCCCGCTCTGATTCCTCGCGGCTTAGCTTTTCTTTGCGTGCGCGGCGGTGCTGGAGAGTACGGCGCGGCACGATGACAGAATAAATTTCTTTTTCCAAAACTCCATGCCGCATCAGGTCAAACACAACTGACACTGGAAGCCGGGACTCCACGAGAGTCATCAGGTCGACTTCAGCCGATAACGCGTCTCGGATCCCTAGCTTCTTCCTTATGTTGGGAAGCAGCCCGCGTCCGCCTGGGTCAACTTTTGGGGCCGTTGCGGATCCACCATATTCAGAGGGCTCGGAAGCAAACAACGATTCCGACTTTGGCCGGAACCTTTCCCCGGCTGTACTTTTTGGCTGCCTGGTCAATATTTTGCGTTTGCGGTGCATATATGCAATTAAAATTGTAGACTTTGACAATGACATTCTGCCACAAAAATAGTGGCATTTTGCACATAAAAATACTTGCTCTGGTAAATCATCGCCTGGCTTAAATCGCCACTCTTATTGGCGATCAACTAACTCCACTCAGTCTCCCATCCACTCCCCAATTGGCCTGAGTGAGGTTACGTGATCGCAGATGATCTTGATAGCACCCATAATGGGCACAGCCAAGATCAATCCCATGGCGCCCCAGATAAATCCCCAGATCAGCAGTGAGACGGTGACCACCAGCGGGTTCAGTTGCAAGCGCTTACCCAGAATCTTGGGATAGAGCACGTTCATGGCAAAGAGATGCAGCACAAGCACAGTAATTGCGACGATAAGAAGGCGCGTACCGCTCAAAACGCCCATACCGGCCGCCAGAGGCGGAATCATGGCCAGCGCAATGCCAAGATAAGGCATGAGGCTGAGAAAACCGCTGATGAAACCAAGAAAGTAAAAATAAGGCAGCCCCAGCGCTCCAAATACAACCATGCTCACAATGCTCATGAAGAGCCCAATCGCCAGATTGCCATCGATAAAGCTCCTCATCATGAGTGAGATTTGCCCCAGCGTGACATACGCCGTGGTGCGGTACTCCTGGGGAAAGAGCTGTACGGATTTTGTTCGCGCGTGCTCCTGCCAGCTCAACATGAAATAGACCAGAAACGGAATAAAAATCAGCGTGAGAGCTATCTCCGTCACCGCGCCGATATTCTGCGTAACCAGCCCTTTCATGGGAGAGCTTTGCACCGTGACCGGTATGGGCTTTTTTTCATTTTTTTCCTGGGGGATCACCTGCTGCGCGGTTTTTTCCAGGTCGCTGGTCTGCTGGCGAACATGGGAAAGCAAGCTGCGGATCTTGTCTGAATATTGGGGCAATTCATGAACAAAGCTGACAGCACGGCTGTAAAAGAAATAACTGGCGCCATAAATTACGGCCAGCAGCAGCAAAATCGCCACGATTGAACCCAAAGGACGCGGCAAACGCACACGCTCCAGCAGTCTTACCAGCGGCTCCAGCATGAAGGTGATAAGAATGGAGACCATCAGCGTAATCAATACCAGCTTGGCCACATAGCAGACAGCCAGCACAACGATTGCGCCAACTACGATCTGGGCAATCGCGCCGGCATGGAGCATGGCGCTCAACTTGCGCTCTTGCCTGGCTTGCAGCTCCTTTTTCGCCAGCTGGTTGTCTGGCGCCTCTTCCGGATTGAGCTGCTCCGGCGCAGGCGGAATAATGCGGTTGGTGGCCATGCTCAAGGTAAGATGCACTTTCCCCGTATAATCGCCGCGTGAGCCTCCCCGGACGCATCCTGGCCATCGACTACGGCACCCGCCGCATGGGCCTTGCTGTTTCTGATCCTCTTGGCATCACTGCCCAGGGGCTGGAGACGCTGGAGCGCAAGAACAAACGCGCAGATTTTGGCCGCTTGGAACGCACCATCCGTGAATATCAGGTGTGCGAGATCGTATTGGGCAATCCGCTGCGCATGAGCGGAGAGGAGAGCACGCTATCGCAGAAAGTGGCTGAATTTGCGGAAGAGCTGCGGCGGCGATTTCAGCTTCCTGTCCATCTCTGGGATGAGAGGCTCACCTCGGCGGAGGCCAATCGCCTGCTGCGCGAAGCTGAATTAAGCATTAAAAAACGCGCGCAGGCTGTGGACCGCATGGCGGCAGTGCTGATCCTGCAAAGCTTCATGCAGGCGCGCGACATTCAGTAAATCTTTAGGCCGTTTGCTTCTGCACTCTGTGGCTCATCTGGAACTCTGAGATGAGCCCACTAGCAACTCCGCACCCGGGATTCACCTTCAAACTTCATTAAAGATTTAAGAAGCCGAAAGCCGCCAGGTCATTGACCATTCGTGACGCTCCCAGCTTGCAGTTCTGGGCGGCAGATTGGGCGTTCCCCGTTAAAATGGCGGTAAGACATATTCATGCTGAAATTTCTTTTCAGGTTAATTGCAATAGCGCTGGTGCTGGGGGCTGCGTGGCTGGCCTATGGCCTCCTGCTACCCGCCGGTCCAACACAGGAAAAGCTGGTACAGCTTAAGTCCGGCTCGTCTGCCCACCGCATTGCGGCTGAATTGGCTGATGCCGGAATCATTCGCAGCCAGTATGCCTTCCTGCTGTGGCATTACCTGCATGGACGCAAGCCGCTGAAGGCGGGCGAGTATGCTTTTGATCATCGCGCTTCCATGCGCGAGGTTTATGACCGCATTGCCCACGGCGATATCTACTTCCAAACCCTGGTGGTGCCGGAAGGCTACAACATGTTTGATATTGCCACTGCCGTAGAGGAAGCAGGTCTGGGCAAGCGCGACGACTTTTTGAAAATCGCTCGTTCTGATACGGCCCTGGTGCGTGATCTTGATCCACAGGCGCCAAGCCTGGAGGGCTATCTTTTTCCCGATACCTACCACTTCACCCGCACGCAATCATTGCATGACATGGCAGCAACCATGGTTCGGCGCTTCCGCCAGGCAGCTAAGGAGCTAGGCTTGAACCAGAACGTGCATGAGGTAGTAACCATGGCGAGCATCGTGGAAAAAGAGACTGGCGCCCCGGAAGAACGGCCTGAGGTGGCAAGCGTTTTCTACAATCGATTGCAGAAAAACATGGTGCTGGCCACTGATCCGTCAGTGATCTACGCTGCCCTGCTCAACAACCGCTACAGCGGCGCAATTCACCAATCTGACCTGCATTTTGACTCGCCCTATAATACTTACCGCAAGGCCGGTTTGCCGCCGGGGCCAATCAGCAATCCCGGCAAGGCATCATTGCTGGCGGCCATGCACCCTGCCCAGACTGACTATCTTTATTTTGTCAGTGACAATCAGGGGCACCACCGCTTTGCGCGAACAGATGCCGAACATGCGAGCAATGTGCAGGCTTATCGCCGGGCCGTGCAGGCAGCCAACCGTTAACTAACGGGAAACGCTGCCGCAAAATGTCGCGCCTTGCCGTGGTCTAGCCCAACCATGAACTCACTTCCTCCGATATACTAAAAGTGCATCCAAAGATAAGTGAGAACACGAACGAAGTGATGTCTTTTCATTGGCGTAAAGCATTTTTCCCTTTTCTATTGTCGATTTTCGCCGTCCTGGCGTTAAGTGGCTGCGGATTCCGCACATCGCACCCGGTAAAGATCCGGTCCAGCTCAGCCACGCTGCGGGAAGCCACCCTGGACCAATTGCTTGAGACCAACAACAGCAACGCGGAAAAGCTGAAGACCCTGAAAGCAACGGTGGATATTGACAGCTCAGTGCTTGAGCAGAAGAAAAACAAGGTAACCGACAATCCGCAAATCTCAGGCTACATTCTGGTCCGCAAGCCGGAAATGCTGCGCATGATTGGCTTGGTGCCTGTGGTGCACAATCACATGTTTGACATGGTGAGCAACGGAAATAATTTCTCGCTGGCGCTGCCTCCGCAGAACAAGTTTTTTGTAGGCTCTACCCGGCAGCCGTCAAAGCCCTCACCCAATCCGCTCTACAACATGCGTCCGCAGCATATTTCTGACGCGCTGCTGCTGAAAGCGATTGATCCTGAAAGAGAAATCGCTGTTCTGGAAGACACCACGGAGCTGGTAAAAGACCCCAAAACGCATAAAGAGGCGGAGCAGGCAGCGTACACCGTATTGGTGATCGACAAGGACGAATCCGGCCCGTATCTTGCGCGCAAAATCGTCTTTAGCCGGACTGACCTGCTGCCCCATGAACAGTACCTCTATAATCGCCAGGGCCAGTTGGTCACCTTTGCGCGTTACGAGAATTTTTCTGACAAGGCCGGCATCATGTTTCCGGGCATGGTTTCAATCCAGCGCCCCATTGAGGGATATTCGCTGGTGCTGAACATGGTGAAGCTGGATGTAAATGTGCCGCTGACTGACGAGCAGTTTGTGCTCACGCAGCCGCCGGGTTCACAGCTGATTAACCTGGATACGCGATCTTCAGCCGCGGCGCGAGAGAACGACGGCAAGCAACCGCAATAATCGCTGGGCCTAAGCAAAAAATTCTTTTCACCGGGAAATGACCTATGAACAAGATGATTGTGGCCAATCTGGTTTACCGTCCGTTACGCTCCATCATCAGCATCGTCGCCGTAGCGGTGGAAGTGACCCTGATACTGCTTATCGTAGGATTGGCCCTGGGCATTTTGGCGGACAATCGCGAGCGCCAGGTGGGAATTGGCGCTGACCTTACCGTAAGGCCTCCTGGATCGTCAAACCTCAACGCCTTTAGCGGCGCGCCAGTGCCAACCAAGGTGGCGGATATTCTGCGCAAACAACCGCACGTTACCGCTGTGTCTCCCGTTGTAATGCAGGTGATTTCCACCACCAATATCGAGATTATTTACGGCATTGATCTGGAATCATTTCAGGCTGTAGGCGGCCCCATGCGGTATCTGAAAGGCGGCCCGTTCACCGGCCCCGATGACATGATCGTTGACGATCTATTTGCCGCAGGAAGCAAGGTGCACGTGGGCGATACGGTCAACGTGCTCAACCACAGCTTCCGTGTTTGCGGAATTACGCCACACGGACGCGGTGCGCGGCGCTTTATACCCATCACTACCATGCAGGAGCTGATAGGAGCTCAAAATAAAGCTTCAATGTTTTATGTGAAGCTGGATAATCCTATAGACGCCGATGCAACCGTGGACGAGATGAAGAAAATTCCCGGCATGGAGAGCTACAACATCCTCTCCACCAGCCAGTGGCTGGCAGCAACCTCGGTAGACAATATCCCTGGCCTGAACATGTTTATCAGGGTAGTCATCGGGATTGCCGTGATAATCGGCTTCATCGTGATCTTTCAATCCATGTACACCGCTGTAATGGAACGCACACGGGAAATCGGGATCCTGAAATCGCTGGGCGCGTCCAAAGCCTACGTTGTACGCGTGATTCTGCGTGAAACGCTCTTGCTGGCCGTGGCTGGAATTCTTGTTGGCTTCATTGTCAGCACTATTGGCCGGATTGGATTGATACACCAGTTCCCGACGCTGCGCATACTGCCCATCAACGTGAAGTGGGGAACCTATGCTACGTTGATTGCGATTGGCGGGGCTATGCTGGGCGCAGTCTATCCGGCGTTTAAGGCAGCACAAAAAGACCCGATTGATGCGCTGGCGTATGAATAAGCTTTTTCTGAAATCCCGAACGCGCCAGTTTTGCGCGTGAGGGATCACTACCCTCATGAGAATTTTCAGGATTTATAACCGTTAGCGGAATTGAGTCCATATGGTTCCCTCTGCGCTCGGGATTACAGAAAAGCTTCTCAGAAGGTAGGGAGTCCTTGCTTCGCCCGGGACTTCGGAAACAGCTGTGCTTGGGATTTCAGAAAAGCTATTCATGCCTCAGCGCCTGCGTCGGATTTACTCGCGCGGCGCGTGCAGCGGGAATATAGCCGGCGACCAAAGCTACTACACCCAGAATCGCCACAGCAGCAGCTACGGCGAGCGGGTCCAGCGCGCCCAAACCATAGAGATTTGATTTTATGAGTTGCACGCCAATGGCGGTAAAGATCACGCCGGCCACCACGCCGATAACAATCATGACGCCGGTTTCACGCAGGATCATCTGAATCACACGGCCTTTACCTGCGCCCAGGGCCATGCGAATGCCGATCTCATTGGTTCGTCGCGCCACGCCGTAAGAGAGCACGCCATAAAGTCCAGTCGCCGCCAGCAGCAAGGCCATCACGCCAAAGATGGAGCACAGGCGCGCCACCATTCGGGGCTGGGCGTTGGTGCGGTCAACCGATTCCACCAGCGGACGCGTGCTCCCGATTGGCAGATTTTCATTCACGCCCAGAATGGCCTTACGTACTGAAGCAATCATCTGCTCCGGATCGCCCGCAGTGCGTATCTCAAAATTGGCGAATTCGTTTGGACCATACATTCCCTGGTCTGCGGGAATGTAAAAGCGCGGCGGCACCTCGCCACGCAGACGATGGTCACGGGCATTCTTGGCAACGCCGACTACCTCTATCACATTCTTCTTGTCCCCGAACTTCTCCGTAATATGGCGGCCAATGGGGTTGCGGTCCTTGAAAAATAACTTGGCGAACGCCTCGTTGATCACACATACGTGCGGCGATGCCGCTGTATCCTGCAGGCCCGTCTCGCGGCCCAGCAGCAATGGAATTCCGACAGTGGAAAAATACTGCGGACCAATACTGTCAAACCGGGAAAATTTCTCGTTGTTTTTTGATGGAGTGAAACCCTCCACGTCAACCTCGTCTGCCGACTCAGAGCCGCTGAACAGGCCATTCTGGGAATAGGTAGCGCCCTGTACGCCGGGCAAAGCACGCAGGTGATCGGTGAGATCGTGCCAGAGATTGGTTAATTGCGGTCCTTTGTAGCCTGCGCTAGGGCCATCCATGTTCAGCATGAGTACGTGCTCTTTCTGATAGCCCAGCCCGACTGACTGCAGGTTCCAAAGCGTGCGCAGAAACAATCCCGCGCCGGCCACCAGCAGCATTGAAAATGCCACCTGAACAATCACCAGGCCCTTGGCCAGGTTGAGCCTGCCGCCAGAAGCGGTAACGCGTCCGCTATCGCGCAGCGTGTCATTCAAATTTACGCGAGTGCCCCGCAGCGCGGGCACCAGGCCAAAAACGATCCCAGTAAGGAATGTAACGGCGGCTGTAAATGCGAGCACCCGCCAGTCGAGCCCCGGCGCCAGTGCAAAGTCTTGACGGCGCTCAGAGAGCAAGACCACCAGCGCTCGCGATGCGCCCCAGGCCAGAAAGAAACCGGCAGTCCCGCCCAAAGCCGAGAGCACCAGGCTTTCCGTAAGAAACTGGCGCACCAGCCGCGTGCGTGACGCGCCAATAGAAAGCCTGACTCCCACTTCTTTGCCGCGCGCTGTTGCGCGAGCCAGCAGCAGGTTGGCCACGTTGATGCACGCAATCAACAAGACAACCACTGACGCGCCCAGCAGCACCAGCAGTTGTTGTTTGAAATCATCACGGCCGCCAAAAGCGCCGGTGCGCGCGTCACGGAGTTTGATGTGCTGGTCCAGCGCCTGCTTGCGTGTCTCTGGGGCCAGCGTGGCCGGATATCCGCTTTCAATAATGCCGCGAAAGAGCACATCCATCTCAGTTTGTGCGCGAGACTGGGTCACTCCCGGCTGCAGACGGCCAAACACCTGCAACCACATTACTTTCTCCATGCTTTGGCTCAGGTCTTCATGCAGCCAGTCCCGGCCCGGCATGACCACGGGCTGCATCATCATAGGCACCCAGAAATCGGGCCTCTCGCTTACGCTCTCTCCGGTAAAACCGGGTGCGGCCACGCCGATGACTGTAAGAGTTGTGCCCAGCATCTTGATCTGTGTGCCCAAGACAGATACGTTGCCGCCAAAACGCTTTTGCCAATAGTCATAGCTGATGACGGCATAGGGGTCCTGGCCAGGGCCTCTGGCATCGTCGCCATGAAAGACGCGGCCAATCGCCGGCCCTACGCCAAGCACGGAGAAATATTCTTCCGATACCAGCTTGGAGTGCGCATCCTCAGGCGCTCCGGCGCCGATCTTCACTTGCTGCCGGTCCATCTCCGATTGGACCGCACACAAGCTCGCAAGAGTCGTAGAGTGATCACGTATCTGGGTAAACTCGGCGTACGTCAGCATGCCCCGTTCGCCCGTGTTGAGACCGGAATTCACCCCAGACTGGTTCGGATCCGTCAGCATTACCAGGGTCTGAGGATCGTGGACCGGCAAAGATTTGAGCATGACCGCATTCAGCACGCTGAAGATGGCGGTGTTGGCGCCAATCCCAATGGCCAGCGACGCCACTGCAACCAACGTAAAAACGGGATTGCGGACAAATTGACGGCCGGCGTAACGCAGGTCTTTCCAGAGGGTCTCAGTCCACGCAGCGATATCCATGGCTCTTCTCCAGGCAGGACAATCGTATCCGTCTATCAGACTGGCAAAGTGCTAACAGGTTAGCACATTATTTGGGAGTGGAAAGCTGTTGGCTGATAGCCGATCGCTGTTATCCCAGATATCTTAGAAAATACCGCGGATCACTCTTCTCAAATCCCGGGAACACGCCGGCCAACCGCTTATTGCCAAGATGATTGGCCACGGCCTCACTCAGCACCTGGCGGAAATCCGTGGTCACGGCCAGATCACGGCCTTCATAAAGCTGGCCTTGTTGCAGGCCCGGCCAGCGGCCGTAAACTTTGCCACCCTTCACCGGCCCGCCCAGCACAAATATTACGTTGGCGTGGCCATGGTCGGTGCCGCGATTGCCGTTCTCCCGCGCCGTGCGCCCAAACTCTGACATGGTGACGATCACGGTGTTTTCCGCCAAGTCGCCCAGATCAGTCCAGAACGCAGCAATCGACTGTGAGAATTCGCGCGTGATGTTGGCGATCTGCCCTTGCACGCTGCCTTCATTCACGTGATGGTCCCAGCCGCCAATGTCGGCAAATGCAACCTCCACACCCAGGTTCGCTTTGACGAGCTGTGCTACCTGGCGCAGGCTGTCGCCAAATTTTCCGCGCGGATAATTCGCCCCGGCAGCAGGCGCGTATTTCTCCGGATCAGCCGAGCGCAGCATCTTGACCGCTCCAAAAGTTTCATTGCCGGTGCCGTGCAAAACCGTATCGACTGACTGCTCATACATGGCTTCAAACGTATTGCTGGCCACGCTGGGATTGGGCCCGCGCCCGCCAACAGTGAATCCACGAATATCACTCATGGCGACCGCCGGAACAGAACCGGCCAGAGTGCGCGGCAGCGCGCCGCCCATGGCCACGGCGCGGAAGGGCGAAGCATCAGGCTCCTGCATGCCCGCAATAGCGCGGTTCAACCAGCCATCTTCCGTTGACTTGACGCCCGGCGTTCCGGATTCCATATAGTCCTGCGCATCAAAATGCGAGCGCGTGTTGTCCGGCGAGCCGGCAGCGTGCACAATGGCCAGGTGTTTCTGGTCCCACAAAGGCTTGAATGCGGACATGGAAGGATGCAGGCCAAAGAAGCCGTCCAGATCGATCACGCTCTCCTGCCCAGTGCGCGGGCGCGGAATGGCAATGCTTGGCCGCATGGCGTAATACGCCTGCTCACCATGCGGGACCACAATGTTCAACCCATCGGCAGCGCCGCGCTGGAAAAGCACAACCAGTCGCTTTGAGCCTGGAGCAGCGGTTTCAGCGGCGTAAACTGCCCGCGTCAAAAAGCTGGGGACAACACTGGTGCCCACAATGGCCAGGGCGCCGTTCTTGAGAAAAATTCTGCGTGTAATGGACATGTCTTTCCTCTTCTAAAATCTCTGCGACGGAGACGTAACATGCTACGTCTCTACGTTGGCTTTTTGGCTCTTAGCTCTTAGCCTTTAGCTCTTTCTGTTTAACCCAACGGCTTTCTTCTGTCGCCTTCCAGCCAATCCTGCACGTATCTAAAAAACAAAGGCTAATGGTTAATGGCTAGTTTCACCTTCGCTGAAACTCCGGCGAACCCATAATCAATCCCGCAATCGCTCCGTAATTTGGCGGCTGCGCCGGATCGTCAAGCTTGCGCCGGGAAATCTTTGGATCGGCCAATTGTTTTTCAAGCACTGAATGCGTTTGCCGGGAAACATCCCCCGCCAGGATTCCCTGCTCCAGGGCGGCCAGCGCATCTTCAGCATCGGCCGGAGCGGGGCCATGAATCAGTGACTGCGGGTCGAGCGCTGTACCCGGCAAATGTCCTGAGCCAAGCGCCAGGGCAAAGTTCATGCGGTTGAGCAGCGCGGAAGAATTCACCCAGGCTTCCGCTTTCATGGAATACCCGGTGGGCGGCTGCATGCCGTAGAGCTGCATGCCCATGCGGCTAAGCATCTGCACCAGGGGCAGCGCGTTTTGCACGTCTCCGCCAGAGGCCCGTACGGCTGAAACCACAAATTCAAACGGCGTCTTCATTTTTGCGCGATAAGCATCTCCCGCCCAGAACTCCGGCGAGTGGAACATGGTGCGCAGCACCTCGCGGATATCGCCATCTTTCTTCTCAAAGGTCTCCGCCATGCGATTGACCAGGCTTTGCGGAGGATTATCCGAGACAAAGCGCATGGCCAGCTTGCGCGAGATGAATTTTGCGGTCGATGGATGATGCGCCAGCACATCCAGCATCTCCTCGCCCTCTTTTTCACCGCGCTCGCTGATCTTGCGGCCCAGAATGTATTTTGGCCCCGGCTCGTGGGCGCGGTCGTTATAACGGAAGCCGCCGCCAAGCTGCGGCTTGTCAATGCTCCAGCCGGTCAGCACCTTGGCCAGTTCGGTTACGTCACGCTGGGTATAGCCGCCATCCACGCCGAGCGTGTGCAGCTCCATGATTTCGCGCGCGTAGTTCTCATTCAGGCCGCTGGGCCGGTTCTTGGCCTTTTGCGGCAGGGGACGCGGGAACATCACAAAACGCCCGCGGCGCACCATGCGGGGCTGGTTGCCATAGAGCGCCAGCTCTGAGTGCGGCCCCACACTCTGCCAGTTATCCAGATAAAACAGCATGGCCGGGCTTTTGGCTGTAGCTGCCAGAAGGTCTTTAAATTTGCCCAAGGCGTGCGGACGAATCACATCACGCTCATAGGCGGTAAGCATGTAGCGGTCTGGCCCTTTGCCGATGAAGACATTGAAGTGATTGAACCAGAAATCCGTCATCACCTCTTCAAGCTGGCGATCACTGTAGATAGCGCGCAGAATCTTGGCTTCAGAAAGCTCGCCGCCCACCACCGCCTGCGGCTGCACAATGGCTTCAATTGTCTCGCGCTGCTGCGGCGTCATGCCCTCCACCAATTGCAGGCCCTTTAGACCGCGATAACGGCGCGCCAGGTCCAGCCGCTCATAAGGCGACATTTTCATGATGGCTTTGTAGCGCTCATCCGGCGGCATCTGCAGCAAATCGGGGCCTTCAATGGAGGCATACATTGCATCTTCACGCCGCTTCTGCTGTTGGCGCTCCTGCTGCGTCACTGCCGTTGAAGACATTGGAGCGGAATCGGAGATGTTTGCCGCAGCGGGGTGGTTGGCATTGGCAGGCTTTGCGGTAGTCCCAATGTCGGCATACATCGCATCTTCACGCTGTTTGCGCTGCTCTTGCTCTTCCGGCGTGGGCTGGTGCGTCTGTGTGGGCTGAGGTTCGTTGGGATGAAGTTCGTTGGGATGAAGCTCGTTGGGGTGAGGATCACTGGGATCAAGCCGCATCTCTGCCGGGGTATCTTTTTGGCCTGCTGCCGCTGTGGGCTGATCTGGATTGTTGGCTGCGTCATTGGCTGCGTTGTTCGCCGCTGCGCCTTTTTCCTGCTTGTTTTCCTGGCGCTGCTGGTAGGCTGCAATCCGCGACTGATAAATCGCTCGCTTCGCCGGATCTGATGGCATAGACATGCGCCCGTTCTCAACCGCTTTCAGCACCTGGTTGGGCGGAAAGTTTTCCACCATCTCCCGCGTGCTCATCTTTAGGGTGCGAAACTGCTCCAGGCGGGCATCCATCGCGCTATCGTTGATCTCTTCCGGATGCAGTTGCTCATCAAACCACTGCTCCAGCCCAATGGCTCGGACGCGCTCAACATCGCCGGGACGAACGCCAAAGGTAAAGCGGTTCAGCGCATGGACGATCCTTTTATCGCCTTCCATGGGCACGGTGGCAGACGCATCAGAAGTTTTGGATTTGGATTTTTTATCGCCGGCAGCCAGGATCATGGTGGAAGCCAGCAGAATAAGGCCCAGCAGAATCAGTTGCTTACGAGCAACGGCCATTAGACGCTCCAGGAACTCTTCTTACCAGAGGATATTAACCCTGATTTCAATGAAAGGTTGTGAGAAACACGGAGTGATTCTTCGTCCTGTGACCCTCTGCCGATTCTTGCGTGGCAGGCACAATTTCAGTGTTTTTAACCCAATTTCCGTGCTCAATCTCAGCTAAAAATCATTCGTTGGCGCAGGGTAGAGCCATATTTTCCGGATACTCCTACCCCTCCCCTTGTTTCACCCAATTTCACCCAACCTCACCCAAGAATCAGCAGAGGACTGCAACCACTTTCCCGCTCTGACTAGCTCTGTGGCACAGGCACTGTGCTTTGGGGCTCTTGTTGCGGCTCTGCTGGTCGGAGACTTGCCAAGTGCACTTGCTACTGTAGCTCACTTATTTAAGCGAATCAATTACGAAACTATTTCTGTGAACAAGGAAGCTTAGTGGTCGGATTTTTCTAAATCCTTTGGGCTCGGCGGATTATCCCAATTATGAAGAAATACTTTGGCTTGTTCTTGAAATATTGAAGCCGGATCTTTGCGGTTGCCATGGAATCCATCACCGGGTAGACCGTCTTTTTGGCTAACTGCTATGACATTCAAAAGTGGAATTTTGCGATGTTCACAGTAGCGCTGAATCGGCCTTAGGATTCCACCGAGGGCACGTCTCGGTATTCCTGTCATCTTTTCAATCGCCGTATAACTCAGAATTTCCTGAACACGCGCGGCGTACACCAACAAAGACCAGACTTGAGCGGCTCTTTCATGACGGGTCATTTCGAGCAATTATAAAGTCGGGACTTTATGTCTCGCACAAAATCTAATCGATCCCTATGTGAGCGTCACCCGTCCCCGCGTCATCCTCCGATTGAGTTCGGAGACCATGTGGTCGATATCGGTGGGCGAAATGTTGCAAGGCACGCTGGGATCAAGGAACATCTTGCGCGACTTCTCTTGCGGCAATGACCACGGACGCGGCGGGGCAACCTGGCTCACGGCATCGCGCCGGAGCTGCACCAGCAGGGAATGAACAACTTCGCCATCCAGCTTGGCCGGGGCCAGCCAGCTTAACTGCGCAGCGGCCTCGCCCAGAGAGAGCTTCTTGCGATAAGGACGGTCGCTCAGCATGGCGTCAAACGTATCTGCCACGGCCACAATCTTTACCGGGGTTGACATCTCGTCGCCATGCAGGTGGTCAGGATAGCCGGAGCCATCCGCGCGCTCATGGTGCGAGCGCACCACCTCAGGAATCCTGGGCCATGGGAACTGCGCGGTAGAAACAATGCGGTGCCCTTGAACAGTATGGTCAGCCATCTCCTGAAATTCGCCCGGCTCCAGCGCGCCTGGCTTGCTGAAGAGATATTTATCCACCGTCACCTTGCCGATATCGTGCAGGTATCCGGCGGCGCGCATTTCGCTGATCTCTGCAGCGTTCATGCCCAGCCCTTCCGCCATGCCGGCGGCATAGCGGCCCACGCGCAGGCTGTGGCCCTGCATCTGGATTGACTTCACATCAATGGTGGCGGCAAAGGCGGCCAGCGCATCGTCCCAGAAGGAATGGACAGAGGCGACCAGCTTCAGGTTTTCTGCCGTGCGCTCTTCCAGCGACATCATGAGCTGGTGATTATGGATTGCCAGCGCGATGAATGGCGCCAGATCGGATACCTGTTTAAGGACTTCCGGCGTGTACTCTGCGCCTTCTTCCCTTTCGCCCAGCAGGAGCGCTCCAATCAACTTGCCGCGCACGCGGAGCGGCGCCACACAACGGAACCACACGCTGGAGATGTTGCCGGTGGAACTCAGGAACGTATCGCAGCGTTCGCGCGAAATGCGTTGCGGCCCTGGAGTGTTGGTCAAAGCGTGAACGTGCTTCGGCAGCAGTGGAAAGACCGCAGTCTGGGGAAAGACAACAAAACCCGATGCGGCAATGGAGGCCAGCATGGCCGGTTTTTCCTGGTAGCGAAAGAGCGCACCTGAGCCGGCGCGAACGGCCGCCATCACCACTTCCAGCGCGCCTGCGGCGGTCTGGGAAAGGTCTCGCTCACCCGTGAGCACGGGGCCCAGTTCGGCCAGGACCTGGGAGGCGAGCAACGGTGGCCTGCTGGTAAAGAAAGAGTCGGCCAATTTTTCGAGCGGCGCAAACGCCCAGAGCACCTTAGCGTAACAGCTTAATTCTTTCTAAGAAAGGGCTGCGTATCGGTGTGGTTAACATGAAAAAGTTTGCTGGGAAAGAGTTTAGAGACGCGGGGACAGGCGGCCAGACCTATCTGGTTACGGCCGGCGTAAAAGGGTTAAAACGCCGCGTGGCGGACATCTCTGCCCGCCACGCAAGAGGCAAACGATCACGGGCTGACTTGCACAGAGCAATCATCCAGCACAAAAGACGTCTGCAACTCAAAGTCTTCTGCGCCTTTAAAAAAGATCTGGACCGTCTTCCCGATATAAGCATTCAGGTTGAAGCTGTGCTGCTTATAGCCCGCGGCTGCATCCAGGTTGGAGAACGTAGCCAGCGTTTGCAGCACGTTGCCGCTGGTATCGCGCACCTGGACCGTCAGAGTATCGAACTGGCTGGTCTTGGTGGTCTCAGCGGTATCCACATGCAGCCAGAAACTAAACGTGGCTGAAGTGGATGTAGAGGGGATTGCCACCGTTTGCAGAACGGTGTCCGTGGTGGTCTTTCCGAAACCGTCCATCCAGGCGTCAAACGTTCCTGAATGCGGCGGCTCTGAGGCCGAGCCGTTAATGATATCGAGCGGAGTGTGAGTTGAGGTCAGAACCCACGGTGATGGATTGGCTGCTCCAGCTTCAAATCCCTTGTTGCCCAACAGCTCGGTTCCGCCAGGAGTTGGCGTAGGCGTGGGGCTGGGAGTCGGAGTCGCAGTTGGAGTTGGAGTTGGAGTTGGAGTTGGAGTTGCAGTCGGAGTTGGAGTTGCAGTCGGAGTTGGAGTGGGAGTGGGAGTCGGGGTTCCACTTGGAAGCTTGCCGGCCAGATACTGCGCCAGGCGAACTCCGCCGCGCGCAAGCTGCTGCCGCACTACTGGCTCCGCGTTGGCAATATATGTTGCTGAAAGAGTCGTTGTCGTGGTAGTGCTGGTAGGAATTCCAGCATAAGCCACGTTCTTGGCAAATCCCCATGCCTGTATGGCCCAGGCTTCCGGCGTGGTCTGCGCTTCTGCCTGCGCCGCCGCGATTTCCGGGCTTAAGTTCGCCGCAAGCGCTGTGGGATCAGAATTGATGTCGTTCACCAGGTTAAAGTCCCACGCATGGTGCAGGCTGGTTGTACCGCCGTCGATTCTCACATTCTCTGCGTTGCCGCCCGCGTCGCTCCCGCGCGTGGCAGAGTGCAAAGGTTGATGGAGATCGCCGATGAAATGCACCACAAACGAAAGCGCCTGCAGGCGCTCCGCGTTCGATTGCGTCGTATCAGCCAGCACAGCGCCCCAGGCGTCAATCTCCGTAAGCACGCAGGCTGAGCCGCACGCCGTGACCACGTCCTGATGCGTCGGGCTGGTCAGCGAAACCGGAATATCAATGAAATGCCACGAACTGGTGTTGGTGGGCGGAGTTGGCGTGGTGAACACCTGCTTGCAAACCGCGCTCATGGCCGTGCCGCTGGATTGAAATGCGCGTAGCTCATCTGGACACGTGGAAATCTGCGCCAGGGTCAGGTTGCCCAGAATGGCCTGCACTGGCCCAAACTGCCCTTGCTGGGTAAGCAACTGCTGTGCGATGTCGCCTACTGTCTGATGCCCTTCAGCCGACCAGAAGCCGAAGAGGTTGGCACTGCCCAAAACAATTGCAATCAACGCTGCGGTTCTGCGGATGCTGCGCTTCATCTTGATCGTCATTTCAGCCTTCTTCCTCCACAGATATTTGGTCGCCGCAAGCCAGACTCGCTGGCGGCTTCCCGATACCATACAGCACAGAAACGGCAATAGGTTTTGTGAGGAATGAAAGTTTCGTTAATTCAGAAATCGGTTCCGAAATGGAATTAATGTTCCGATGTTGTACAGCAGAAAATTGGGGATGCGTTGACGTCAAAAATGCTCTTTGAGATCAGAAAACTTTTCCACCTGAAGCAGCCGCACCCCATCCGGGACCGCATTCACGCTCTCGTGCTCCAGGATCCATGTCATATCGTGCGGCACAAAAACGGCGTTGATGCCTGCGGCCATCGCCGGATTGATGTCTGACTTGGGGCTGTTGCCGATCATCCATGTACTTTCCGGCTCAAACTCATACCTGGCCACAACATCTTTATAAGCAGAAGCGTTCTTCTCCGCGACAATCTCTACCGCATTGAAATATTCTTTCAACCCAGACCGCTCCACCTTCCCGGCCTGCTCGGTGATGTTGCCCTTGGTCATCACGATCAAGTGATGTCCGCGGCGGTTGAGATAATCCAGCGTCTCCGGCACACCCGAAATAATTTCCAGCGCAGAATTAGAAACGCGATGCGCAAAGCCCCAGATGAACTCATGCAACTCCGGCGTTACGGGCTTTTGCGCCAGCCGCTCAAAGCACTTCACCAGTGAATGAGCAAAGCTGTGCGAGCCGTATCCGCGCTCCACAATGGTTTCACGCTCCACTTCATTCAGGAACAGCCGCACTTCCTGGGGGCTCATGTGCTGGTGGTTCAGGCGCTCAATAAAATCGGCAATCGTCCGTTCAAAGTAGATGTTGTTCTCCCAGAGAGTGTCATCGCAATCAATAAGAAGGGTTTGGGGAGCGCATTGCATCGCTATTCAAAATCTACCACGGAGACACAGGTAATCGCCGGGATCGCACTTGAGCGCCGGCATCGCGCGTCATCTGCAAAAGCAAACCTTACCACCGATGACACAGATAGCACTGATTCACACAGATATCTGCGTTCAGTTTTTGCATCCAGGCATTTTTCGCGATGTTTTTCTCGTAATTTGTGGTCCATCTTCATCCCAAAAAATCTGTGGTTAGAATTTTCTCTCCCTGATCACGCCGATGGCGCGCGATCACGGCGATTCCGGGGCTCCCGCCAAGCCCGGTTCTTTAGTGGGGTTGGATGGCGGCGATTCCTTGCTAGAATCAATCCCATGAAAAAGCTTCCCGTCCTCTTATTACTTGTGACTGTTTCCGGCATCATGCAGGCCCAGGCAGGCCGCCGCGCTGCGCCTCCGCCCAAGGCGGCAGATAAGTGCCTGCTGCACGAGAACATTAATGAAGATATTGCCGCCCAGGTGGCCAAGTTCAAGCTGGTTTCCATGCCTTTCAGCGTGAACGGGTTGAGCATCCAGGAACAGAACATGGTGTATAAGCTGGTGGCGGCTGCGCAATATCTGGATAACATCTACTGGCGCCAGAGCGATCCCAAGGGCCTGGAGCTGTACAAACGCCTGCTGGGTTGCAATCAGGTAATGAACCAGAAGATCCGCCGCTTTCTGATGATCAACGGAAGCCGCTATGACCTGCTGGAGAACAACAAGCCTTTCGTCGGCAGTGATCCATTTCTTCCCGGCCACGCGTTGTATCCTGCGGGAATCACGCGCCAGGAAATTGAAGCTTACGTAGCCAGGCATCCGGAGAAGAAGGCCCAGATTTACAGTCCATACACCGTGATCAAACGTCAGGGCGCGGAGCTGATTGCTGTTCCTTATCATGTGGAATACAAGCCGTGGCTTACCAGCGCGGCGAATGCATTGCGTGAAGCTGCTGCGCTCAGCCCAGACAAAGCTTTTGCCAACTTCCTGCGCCTGCGCGCTGAGGCCCTGCTTACTGACGACTATTACAAGAGTGACATTGCCTGGCTGGAACTGGATAACCCAAAGTTCGACATTATCTTTGCTCCGTATGAAACCTATCTTGACGATCTGCTGGGCGTAAAGACCTCTTACGGCGCTGCGGTCATGATCCGCAATGATGCTGAAAGCGCCAGCCTGGATACATTCAAGAAATATGTTCCAGAAATTCAGGATGCGCTGCCCCTGCCGCCGGAAGACCGGCCATCGTTGCAGGGCAAGAGCACTCCCATGGAGGTGATGGATACTCCTTTCCGTGGCGGCGACCTGCGCCATGGCTACCAGGCCGTGGCAGATAATCTGCCTAACGATCCGCGCATCCACCAGGAAAAAGGCACCAAAAAGATTTTCTTCAAAAACTTTATGGATGCCCGCGTGAACTACGTGGTGCTTCCAATCGCCAAGGTCCTGATGCGTGAAGACCAGGCCGCCATGGCCAGCATGGATGGATATCTCGCCGTGGTCCTGATGCATGAAATCTGCCACGGTCTTGGCCCGGCTTATGCGCACACCAGCGCAGGACAGGCAGACATTCGAGAATCCATTGGGCCGGCGTATGCAGGTCTGGAAGAAGCCAAAGCCGATATCGTGGGCCTCTACGCGCTCAACTGGCTCATGGATAAAGGCGTGGTTCCCAAAGAGAAAGCGCAGGGATTTTACGCTTCTCACGTGGCGGGAATTTTCCGTACCGTGCGCTTTGGCGTGGCAGAAGCCCATGGCGCCGCGGAGATGATGGAGTTCAATTACTTTCTTGAACAGGGCGCCATCACCTACGATCCCAAGACCAGCAAATATGCAATTGATTTCACAAAAATGCAGACGGCCGTCGCCAGCCTGGCCAAGGAGCTGCTGGAAATTGAGGCCACAGGGGACAGGAATCGCGCTGAACAATGGTTTAAGAAGTATGATTCCATGCCTTCTGAGTTAAAATCAGCCCTAGCCAACGTAAAAGATGTGCCCGTGGACATCGATCCCGTCAGTGCGTTTGGGGAAAGAATCGAATGACACAAGAAGTACAGAACCCTCAAAATCCTCAGAATCCTGAGGAACGGCGCAGGTTTGAGCGAGTGGACATCACGCATCAGGCCCAGGTCCTGGTCCTGGACTCCAAAGGCCGCAAAACCGGCGTGCTGCGCCAGCTTGCCCGCGGCGGCTTTATGATGGAGCCGGAAAAAACCTACAGTGAAGACAGCAAGATCTACACCTTCACCATCCATGAGCCGTCAGAGGATATTCGCGTCCGCGTGAATGCGCGCCTCCGCTTTTCAGACCAGCAGTATGCCGGCTTTGAATTTGTAGATCTCGATCCCAATTCAGCCGTGGAGATTGGGATGATTATCGGCAAGTATTACGAGCACGCCAAGGCGTAGTTTCTTCAGCAATCCCGGGCCCGCGCAGGGGAAACTTCCCTTTTGGCCGAGACCGCGCAGGTGAGGCAACCCTACCCACGACTAAACTACTAAATTTACTCATTGGGGTGATAAACATACTCCGCTAACCAGAGCTGAATTTTGTAACACTGTGACACCCAAAAACAGAACCTGCCGAAAGGCGGGGTTCTTATTAATTTTTAGATTACGTCCTGTAGATACGCTCTATTTCGCAAATCTTAGCATCTGGATCGAAAGAGATTTGGAAAAACTCAAAAAATCCCTTCATTCCAAGAAGTCCAGCGACAGGTAATTTTTCCTTGAAGCCTACTTTGGTGGTTACTGGCCCACCGGGAATATGAAGCGTGATTGGGTGAAGATATACCGTCTCGTTACCCCCAATTCCTTGAGTAACCTCAATCTCTCCAGATTTAAAGTCTAGTCCCAAGTGTGTAGCAACATCAGCGTCAAAAAGACACCTTGTTGCCCCTGAGTCCACTATTGCTTCAAATCTCTTGGTTCGTGGCGCATTCGGCAGCGGAAGCGCAATTTGGACATTCAGTATTACCGTATAAATATACGAGCCGGACGGCCCAAATGAATCAGGAGAGGCTTTGTAAGCTATCTTCGTGCGCATTCAGACGGATATTGGAGCCCACTGTTCCGGGGTTTTTAGAATGAGTGGATCGGAAACGCCAGCACTCTCACTGCGCTCAACCACTTCCGAGTAAGTTGCGCCTGTGGCAACAATTCTCGATTCATCTTCAGAGAGCGCAATCCAGCTATTTAGAGGAGCTGTGCGTAGGAGTTCGAGGCGTCTTTGATTCTGGGGTGACATCACTTATCCAATAGACGCAAAAGGGTATCATAGCGTTTCATGTGGTGAAACTTAACTTCAGTAATATATGACGATTTGAGTCTTTAGGTACAATAACTTAGATGGTTCAAAATAAAATTATGCTATTCAGCATAAATTATTCTATTCAGCCTCAAGTCACTGATTTTTAGGGCCGCGTTTCAAGCGGCCCCATAACCGGATATTCGGAACCTCTCTTTCACTCCACTGGAAACAAATCCAGCCGAAAAGATGCCTTTGCTGCTTATGAACTTTCCGCAGAGAACCAGGGAACTGAGTTGCGGCTCAAGCGCACTTTCAATATGAATGGTTATTTTTTCAGCCGAAAGATTATCCTGAGCTTCACCGCTTCTTTGACGATTTGCGAAAAAACGATGATGAGCGGGCCACTTTGCATACAGCCGCCGCAAATGTTTCAAGCAGTCTCTCCAGCGACAAATAAGCTGGCACCGATTTCAATTACTCTTGATTTCAGGACCTGAGTAATTGGTTCAGGGCCTGGAGTTCCTGTTCCATTTGGGATTGGAGTTCCAGGAAAGTGATTTTCACCGGTTGTTTTTCCTGAACACCTCCATTGCCTTGAAAACCATCCGGCAGGATTTCGGTATTGTTGGATTGAGGAAGGCGTTTTCCTGGTAAAAGCGCCCGCAGGACCTTGATAATTTGCTTGATGGCGTCTCTGAAGTGCATAGGCGTTTTTATTTTTTCTCTTTTCATTCGCCTAGTATACCGGACCCTGAACACTAAAATAAAATTTTTTTCTTTGCGGTTTTGCCGGATCTGGAAGCGCCGGTTCGCTATTCCATTTCCAAAGCAGGTTCTCTGCGGAACCGCACAGCGTGGTTGGCCAGGCGATTGGCTTCCTGGTTCTGTTCGCGGGGAATGTGGGAGATGCAGAACTTTAAAGTGCGCGCCAGCTTGCGGCACATCCAGTTCAGGGAGTAAAGACGCGGGCTGCGGCAGGAGTATTCGCCCGTCATCTGCTTCACCACCAGTTCAGAATCGGTATAGACGCTGAGAGAAGTCGCGTTCAGGTCAACGGCCCGCTGCAAAGCTTCCAGCAGCGCTGCGTATTCAGCCACGTTGTTGTCATGGTGGCCAATCCACTTGGCGATCCGGATCATCTCGCCATCGGGCTTCTCAATTAATACGCCAATGCCAGAGGGTCCCGGGCTGCCGTGGGAGCCGCCGTCAACGTATGCAATGAGATCTGACAAATCCAACCTCTCTGGGTTCGTTCCGGTCTTTGCTGTCCGCTCTTCTTCTTCCCGGGGATCTTCTCCGGTTTCTTTTTCCCGGTTTTCTTCCCCGGTTTTCTTCCTTAAGACACACAATGAGGCACATGCGGTTCCTCCGTCAAGAGATTCATTTGGTTCTCGCGCACCTTGGGTCAAGCCCATTTCGGCATCTCATTCTGTGGAAAGCGCTGTGGAAAAGGCGGACGCGCAAAAAAGAATGCCTCTCAGCCGCATTTTTACTGCATTTTAACCAGCTCGCAAACACTCAAAAAAATCTGCGTTTGCACAAATCATGGGCGTTGACATTTCGCCTTCCTCGTTTAGGATGGCTCACGTCGACGGTCGAAAGGGTCAGTCAAAATAAATCGTGGCTGGTCCAAAGTAGACTGAGTGATCAGGTGCAGCGAAGCAATTCGAAGCACACCACGACCCGAAAAAACCGACAGGTTCTGCGAGGAACCGGTTGGGGTCAGGGACTGCGAAAGCAGTGATCGCATCAAAGGCTGTGACGGTACATGCGTCCGGGCTGTTGGCTCCCTCGCAGGAGTTGATGGTTGGAGCATAACCAATGTCACAGCCTTTACTATTTCTAGCCACTGGCCATTAGCACTTAGCCTTTAGCTTCTCACTCTCAGGGCAACTCTGCCCCCCGATTTTTCCTTCATCTACAGTGAGTTACAGCCGCTTCCTTCTACTTGTAATTTTTTTGTTCCGCCCCATCCGTTAGGGTGTCTTATATATGTGCAGCATGAAGTTCGCTGGACTTGAATCGCTACAGGATTGTTCCTGCGTAAAGCGTTCACGTCTTCCAAATTCCAGGCTGCGCTCCTTAAGGGGTTCCGGATGGCTACCGGGACCCCATTTTTTTGCTGCCGTCGCGTGTCACTCAGGCCACACTGTCTTTGGTCGAACACGTACAAACATAAGCACAACCTATAGCAAATAGTTCATTTTCAACAGCTTAGGTTTTTGGCTCCCGCCTTGCATTTTCTCCTGGCGTAACACGGGGTTACAGGAGAAACAACATGCGGCGGCTGGTTGCGATCTCAGGCAGAACTTCCAAAATCATGATGGCCCTGGCGGCCGTACCTATTGCGCTCACCAGCATCCACGTTGCGGCTTCGGCACGAAGTGCATCGCTGCGCCGCCAGCAGGAACAACTGGAAAAAACAGCACGCGCGCAAGAATCTGCAATCAGCGCGCAACAGTTCGCGCTCAACCAGGGCCATGGCTTAGAGTTGGCGCTGGCCGCTGAATTACCCAGCGCAGTCGCCGCATCGCATAAACGCCAGATCGTCATCAGCATTGCCGACCGCAAGCTGGCGCTTCTTGAAGATGGCCACCTGCTGAAGGTCTATTCGATCGCCGTTGGTACGCGCGGCACTCCCAGCCCCGACGGCGACTTCGTAATCATCAATCACGCCAAAGACCCGGTCTATCGCCACGGCAAAAAGGAGATTGCTCCGGGAAAAGACAATCCGCTCGGCTCGCGCTGGATGGGCCTGAGCCTGAAGGGATACGGCATTCACGGGACCAACGTGCAGAGTTCCGTCGGCAAAGCGGCGTCACATGGCTGCTTCCGTATGCGCAAGCAGGACGTGGAAGAGCTTTACACGCTGGTGCGGGTTGGTGACACGGTAACGGTCAGGCGCGAGCGCGACGCCATGATCGCCCAGGCACTCGCCGAGCCGGCAGCGCCCGCTGAAACGCTGGCGAGCCAAACCGGCAACAGCGCTGAAGCACAAATGGCTGCCGCCAACGTGGCGACGGTTGAAACCACCCAGCAGTAAAGAATTGGAGGATCGGGAAATTGGAAAAGTTTTATCAGGTTGTCCAGTGCCACCGCCAGTTGCGGCTTATAGCTCCGGCTTCTTCCGGTACTTCATCGGGGCTGGAAGAAGCTCTCCGCGAGGCTTGCCATCAACCCAATGGCGCCCGTGGAACCGCAACTGAACTGGACACTGCCACAGGGCGTTTCTTGTGGTCTGGCTGCTGCTCATTTTCGCTGCCTGGCAAGTGGTGGCGCACAGCGAGGGCGAGCGGCACAGAGTGAGCCAGACCACAGGAACCCGCTCGGCACAGGCTGAAAGTTTCCGCCGGGAAAAACCGGATTTGCGTGCCGCCGCCGCGGCCGCAGTCCAGCCCGGCGGAAAAACTTTTACCACTGATGGGCAGCGATGACACTGATAACGAAAGGTCAGGGTTCCTCAATGAAAATAGGCATAGCTTTACGCTCATGCAACCAATGGTTCAAAAGTTTTTCCCTGATTGCACTTTGCTGGAATTTCCAGTCAAATTAGGGCCATAGCCACATAATGCCAAAGACTGCCATCAATCCAGCGTTGCGCAATTCAGGGTTGTGCAATTTATGGTTGTGCGCGATTTTGCTGTTCATCGTTCCAGCAGCGCTCGCCGCACAGCAGGAAGCCCAGCCGCTGCCGAGTTCGGCCAATGAATTTGTGCAGCAAATTCTCTCCCGCATCGGCCCTTCAACTTCTGTCTCCATTGGCTTTCAAAATGTCTCTTCTTTTTCTTCTGACACCCAGGAGTCCTTGCAGAACGCAATCCTGAACGCATTTCACGGTGCGAATGCCCGGCTGGCAAAACCAGAACAGGCACAGGCTGAAATACAAATTGCCTTCTCTGAAGATTGGCAGGGCTATGTCTGGCTCGCCACAGTGAAGCAAGGCACAAGCAGCCAGGTGGTGATCAAAAAAATTGCGCGCACGCAAACGGCTTCGTTATCGCGTACGCCGACGCTTACTATCCGCAAAATTCCGGTGTGGCAGCAGGAAGCGCAAATCCTGGACTTTTATCAGGACAACCAAAACCTGCTGATCCTGGAATTGGGCCAGCTTTCCATCTACGCCAACGATTCAGGGCAGTGGCGTCCGCGCCAGACTCTGGGAATTCCGCACCAGGCTCCGTGGCCGCGTGACCTGCGCGGAAGGCTTGAGGTGCATGGCAGCCACGTTGACGCCTTTCTGCCCGGAACACGCTGCAGCGGTACCATCTCTCCGCCGGCGCTTGATTGCCGTGAGAGCGATGATCCCTGGCCGGTAGATTCCGGCCTGGTGGCATTCTTTAGCCCGCGGCGCAATTTCTTTAGCGGCCTGCTGGCAGGACAAAGCGCCGGAGCTTCGGTTGTTCCCTTCTTCTCCGGCGCGGCATGGCAAAACGGCGGGCAACGCATGTGGCTCTTTACCGGCACTGACGGCCGCGCGCGGCTTTTCCAAAATGATCTTGCTGCGCCTGCCGCCACTTACAACGGCTGGGGCAGTACAGTGGCCGCAGTGCACTCAAACTGCGGATCAGGCTGGCAGCTTCTGGCCAGCTCGCCCGCAGATACAGTCCGTCCAGATAGCGTGCAGGCGATTGAGATTACCGGCCATGAAGCGCTGCCCGTAAGCGCGCCGGTTGATCTTTCCGGTGACGTCGAGGCCTTGTGGACGGCGGGCAATTACAACCAGGTTGTGAATGGAGTGATGCACTCGCAAGCAAACGGCAAATATGAAGCGTTTACTCTTACGGTTATCTGCAATCAGTAGCCTGCTCCTGCTGGCCGCAGGCGCGTATGCCAGTTCGCGCCCGCGCTACGGCGGAGCTGTGCACGTATTGCTGCATGACCGGGTAATGTCGATCGACCCATTGAGCGAGGACGATCATCCTGCCGCGCGTGACCGCATGGCATCGCTGGCTTTTGAGACCTTGACTGCAATTGACAGTGAAGGGCGCGTGCAGCCCAAGCTGGCATCATCCTGGCGCTCTGACCAGCTCAAGCGATCATGGCAATTCCGGCTGCGCCTAGCGAGTTTTTTTGATGGCACAGTGCTGACCGCCGCAGACGTTGCCGCCAGCCTGGCCAGGAGCAATTCTGCGTGGAAATATTCGGCGCCCGATCGCCAGACCGTGGTGATTGACACGCCTGCGCCCGTTCAACACATGCCGGAAATGCTGGCGCTGATGCGGTATGCAATTATCAAGCGCCAGGTCGATAACACTGGAACGGTAACTTTGCTCGGCACCGGCCCTTATAAACTCAGCCAGTGGCGGGCAGGAGATCGAGCGCAGTTCAGCGTGAACGACGATTACTGGGGCGGGCGCGCCTTTCCTGACACAATTGAATTTCAAATGGGCATGTCACTGCGCGAGCAGCTTTTGGACCGCCAATTGGCCCCAAATTCAGCGGCTGAGATCGGCATTGACCAGATTCGGGCGCTGGAGCAGACCAGCCAATATGTGGCGCTTTCCAAACCCAGCGATCTGCTGGCTGTAGTGTTCCTGCAGAGCGATTCTCCCTCGCGGAGCGGACGCAACCCAGTGGATGCACGGGTGCGTGAAGCTCTGAGCTTGACCATCAATCGCACGGCCATCAACAACGTCTTGTTGCAGCACAGAGGAACGCCGGCATCCGGTTTGCTGCCGCAGTGGCTCACCGGATATGAATTCATGTTCCCGGCTTCCACTGATCTCCAGTGCGCCCGCGACATTCGCACCGACGCGGCTGCTTACGTTGTAATCACGCCAATCATGCTGGCTTATGACTCTGCTGATCCGCTGTTAAAGTTAGTCGCGGAACGGATCGCTGTAGATGCTCGCGAGGCCGGAATTGTCGTTCAGCCGTATGCGGAATCGCACGTCAACAGCAGGGCGGCGCGCGCTTCCATCAACGCAGATGCTGTGCTGCTGCGTCTGCCCATGCAGTCCGTGGAAGCTTCCATTGCGCTTGCCGCCCGCGCGGACGATCTGGGACTGGGCGACTCAGTGCCGGCGATCCTGGCGGCAACGCGCCCGGAAGATTTGTTTGAAGATGAGCGCAAGCTGCTGGAAAACCATCGTGTCATCCCGATAGCGCACCTGCCGCAGGCGCTTTGGCTGAACAATACGGTACATAACTGGCAACAGTTTGCCACCGGCGAGTGGCAGCTTGATCAGCTTTGGGTGGAAGGAGCGCACTAGCGGTGTCACTCAAGACCAAGCTGCTTCTTCTTGTCACCATCAGCATCACCGCCAGCGTTGGCGCGGCAGCATGGCTGATTGAGACGCGGGCCCATGAAGCCTTTCGCCTGGTTGAGGAAGAGCGCACCGCTACGCTGGTAAGCCAGTTCCGCCGCGAGTTTGAGCATGAAGGCGATGAGATTACGCGCGGCGTGGAAACCATTGCCGGCTCAGACCAGCTGCTGCGCACTACTTCCGAACTGGCCAACGGCGCCGAATATGCCAACTATGTGAATGAAGCGGCAACCTACGCAACCACGCAGCGCCTGGATTTTCTTGACCTGATTGCGCCGGATGGGACCATCATCTCTTCTGCGCACTGGCCGGCGCGATTTGGCTATAAACAACGCTGGTTTCTTGATCGTCCCGGGCCGCTGCCGGAGCACGCTTTCCTTCGGCACGTGGAAACGCCGCAAGGCTCGGTGTTGGCCATGCTGTGCCTGCGTCCGGTGCACATCCACGACCTGAATTTTTATCTGATCGGCGGACGCAAGCTCGATGCTGTTTTGCAAGCGCTCTCTCCTCCTGAAGGCTTGCGCGTCTCCATCTATAGCGCACCTGAACAAGGTCCGGGCGAACTGCTTGGCCCAGCCAAAGAAGACCTCTCTTCACCGAAAGTAACGGCGCTGATCCAGAAAGTTCTGGACCAGCACAATGAAGCTTCTACCATCGTGGATTCAGGCCCAGGCTTGCCGCAGGAAGAAATCCTTCATGCTCTTCCGCTTCCCGGATACTCTGACCGTGTTCCCGCAGTGCTGCTGGTCGGCAACTCCCTTGAGCGCGAGCTGATGTTGGAAAAGCGCATCCGCAACATCAGCCTCGTAATCGCCGGCGTGGCCGTTTTTATTGGCGTCATTGTCAGCGGGATAGTCACTGCTCGCGTCAGCCGCCCCATCAGAAACCTGGCCCAGGCCGCGGGTGAAATCGGCCAGGGCAACTGGGGCGTAAAAATACAAACATCCGGCAAAGACGAGATTGGCAAGCTTGCCGTGGCCTTCAACCAGATGACCGAAGAGTTGATCGGCCAGCGAGAGCGCCTGGTGCAAACCGAACGTGTGGCTGCGTGGCGTGAGCTGGCTCGGCGGCTTGCCCATGAGCTAAAGAACCCACTCTTCCCGCTGCAGATCACGGTGGAAAACCTCCTGCGTGCGCGCGAAAACACGCCGCAGGAATTTGACGAAGTTTTCCGCGAAAGCACCAGCACCCTGCTGGCGGAGATTGCTAATCTCAAAACCATTATTGGCCGCTTTAGCGATTTTTCTAAAATGCCTGCGCCGCAAATCCAGCCAGTAGACCTGAATGAGATGGTGCGCAGCGTAACCCAGCTCTTTCAGGTACAGTTCAATCGCGATCCGGCACGCATACGCACTGAGCTCCAACTGGGCGACGTTCCCCAGGTAAGCGGCGATCCGGTGCTTTTGCGGCGCGTGGTAGAAAACCTGGTGCTCAATGCCATTGACGCCATGCCCAAAGGCGGCACTCTGACCTTTCGCACGTTCATGAATGAAAAGTTTGCCGTCTTTGAGCTGGCAGATACCGGCGCAGGATTGACGCCGGAAGAATGCGGCCGCCTCTTCACGCCCTACTACACAACCAAGCAGCACGGCACCGGCCTGGGGCTGGCGATTGCACAATCGGTCGTGAGTGACCATCACGGCCACATCAGCGTCAGCAGCAAGAAAGACCAGGGGACAACGTTTCATGTGGAGGTTCCTGTGTGGGATCATGGCATGGCGAAAGAAGATGGAACAAGTTGACCGTTCTTCTTTCTGAAATCCCGAGCGTAGCGAGGGATCGCTATTGCATCGAGAATGCTTGGCTATATGAAAAAGGCGCAGCAGAATTCGCGACGAAAGTTTCAACGCTGCTACTTTGTGTACATTCTTGCCAGCCTGCGCGGAACCCTGTACGTTGGTTTGACCGATGACCTGCGTAAACGCATGCTTCAGCACAAATCAGGCAGCTTTGACGGATTCACCAAAAAGTATAAGGTTGATAGGCTCATGTACTTTGAAACTTATACCCAATCCGCAGTCGCGGCGAAACGAGAGCTGCAGGTCAAAAAATTCCGCCGCGAAAAAAAGATTGCTCTATTTCTTGAAAGCAATCTGTCCTGGAAAGATCTCACTCCTGAGCTCTTTCAATCGGTAGGGGTCCCTCGCTACGCTCGGGATTCCCAAAAAACGCGGATCGCAGAAATCGACTTCAATTCCGAATACAGTCACCCATGAAATCCCACCTCCTCATCATCGATGACGACGCCAACACGCTGGCATCGCTTTCGCGCGCCTTCCGGCTCGCCGGACATGAAGCCACGGTTTGCGATAATCCCGTCAAAGCGCTTGAGATGGTCAAGAATGAAACCTTTGACCTGATCTTTTCAGACGTGGTCATGCCGCAGATGAACGGCCTCGCGCTGCTGGAGCAGATCAAGGCCGCGGGCGTGACTACGCCGGTGGTCATGATGTCTGGCCAGGCGCACATTGAAATGGCGGTAAAAGCCACGCGGCTGGGCGCGCTTGACTTTCTGGAAAAGCCGCTCTCCACAGACAAGCTGCTGCTCACAGTACAGAACGCGTTGCACATCGAACGGCTCAAGCAGGAAAACCGGCAACTCCGTCAGCAACTCGGCGGATCGGGAATCGTCTTTACCGGCGAAAAGATGCGCAAGCTGCTGGCTCAGGTTGAGCGCGTTGCCGCCAGTGAGACGCGTGTCTGCATCCTGGGTGAGACCGGCACTGGCAAAGAGCTGATCGCGCGCACCATCCATGAAAAAAGCAGCCGCCGCGATGGGCCCTACGTCACGCTCAACTGCGCCGCCGTGCCGGCGGAGCTGATTGAGTCAGAGCTGTTTGGCCATGAAAAAGGCTCATTCACCGGCGCGGCCTCGCGTCACATCGGAAAATTTGAGCAGGCCAATGACGGCACGCTCTTCCTCGACGAGATTGGTGACATGCCTCTCGCCATGCAGGCCAAGCTGCTGCGCGTGCTTGAGCAGGGCGAGGTCGAGCGCATCGGCGGTGACAAGCCCATCAAGGTCAGCGTGCGCGTGGTGGTGGCTACGCATCGCAAGCTTGAAGAGCAGGTCAGGCAAGGCAGCTTTCGCCAGGACCTCTTTCATCGCATCTTTGTTTTCCCCATCTCGCTGCCGCCGCTGCGTGAGCGACCAGAGGACATTCCTGCGCTGGTGGAGCATTTTGCCGCGCAGATCGTCAAGCAGAATGGCTGGAAAGAAATCGCTTTCGATCCTGAAGCTATCTCTGCGCTCCAGCGTCACGCCTGGCCGGGAAATATCCGCGAGCTGCGCAACGTGGTGGAGCGGCTGCTGCTCTTTGCAGAAGACAATCGCGTGACCGCCGCCACCGTGCAAGCTGCGCTGCCCATGCAGGCCGGCAGCGAAACAGGCGCTGCCGTGCCCGGCGCCGGAACGCTTGCAGAACGCGTGGAGCAGGTGGAGCGGCAGATGATCCTGGATGAGATCAGGCGCCACAACCAGAACATCACCAACACGGCAAAAGCTCTGGGCCTTGAGCGCAGCCATCTTTATAAAAAGTGCCAGCAGTTGGGGATTGACCTGAAAGAAATGCGCAAAGAATAGGTGTCTGGCGTACTTGGAAAACCCTCGGCTTCTTTGCCCAAGAATTGCATTTACCACTGTTTACACTCATAACACTGATCAAAATGCTCCGATAGGATCTCTGACAAAATTGACTTTTTTTATCAGTGTTCTCAGTGTTCATCCGTGGTAAGGTTGTTTTTTTAGGCAAACCTACCCTCAGCAGTCCTCGGAAAATTCCTCAGCACCCCTGGGAAACATAAATTGTCAAAGAACCCATCACCCCCGCCTGGGCGGGATTTTCATTGCCTACCCAAATCCATCAGCTTGCTTTTCGATCATTGATGGCGGCCCTAATCCATTACCTCGGATAGCATGGCCTTCGCTGATCTTCGATAACTGGCTTTTCCGATGACGGCGATGTCGCGCGATTTCGGCGATCTCGGCGATGCTCTAATCCCCTCGTCGCTTTCCAATTGCCAATTTTGGCAATCGACAATTTACAATTTGGTTACTCCCCCTTACCCCTCCCCTATCATCCCAGCCATCCCAATTTGGCGTGGGTTTGTCCCACCCTCGTCGGCGGGCGATCCCACTCCGACCGGGCCTTTGCCTCATCGAGATTTTTACTACTTGAGCAATAGGGGATGTCGCATCCTAGCGCACACTTCTTTGTGAGTCCAGCGCGAAAAAGGCCATCTTGACAAAGCCTCGCCGTAGCGCTGTTCGTTTTCGCACACTTTAAAATCGTGGGGATTATGCCTTCGCCATCTCGTGCAGGAGTTTGCCTAAAGGCTCATGCAATGTCTCGGGATACTCATGTCCAATCGCTCTAAACCCTATAAAGAGGATTTTGTGCAAGTAGATTCCTACATTAAAAACTGCCAACGCAGCCGTATGCTTCCCCCGACATGGAGCAGGATTCATTTCAAACGGCTCAAGGGGTAGAACGACATGGCTGTCTAAAGCAATTGCCGACACATGAACATATTGAGAAGTCCAAAAATAAATCCAATCGTAATCAAATTCCCATTTGAACGGTGCGCCCTGAAGAGTTTCATATCGATCAGGCTCCATTGCCATGCGCCACACGCCACCTTTGCTGGCTTTCTTGTTTTTTGTTTCCGTCCAGGAAGTACGATTGGGGTACTTGCGCGCAATCTTAAGCAGTTGTTTGTAGTCTTTCATCATCTTACGCAATTGTGGTTTTGTGTATGTAACTGTAACGCCTTGTTCCTTGGCTGAAGCGTTGTAGTGCTTTAAAGTCCTGCGTATCAATTCCATTTTCCATCGGGCGAAGTAATGCACAAACCGTTTGGCGCGTCTTTCGGAATAGCGGTTGGTTATGAATCGCAGGTTGAGGGCTATTTCCACCATCGTCCGGGACAGGCCGAATGCTTCTTCTGCCAGTCCTGCGTCAATGAGGCACATAACCCCTTGCGCTACGCTAAGGCTTTTCGAGATGTGGGCGAGAACCACTTTGTCCAAAAAGATGTGCCCACGAGCGTAATATTGCCGGGTATTGAAGAATCGCCGTGTCTTCCCAATGAGCTGATTCATTCGCCGTTTGTGGGCTGGAATCAGTTTTCTTGCTGGCATACTCACTCCAAAAACGAATGGTAATTCCTATAACCCTTGGTATCAAATAAGATAAATCTGAAGGAGGCATCAACGCCTTTGGACACTCAATCCCTTATCGCCCAACTAGAGGAAAGACGCGACCGTTTAGATCAAGCCATTGCCGCTCTAAAAGGTGGAAACCCTAACAGAATTGGCAGGAACGGCAGAAGAGGCCCACGCCGGCTCTCAGCAGCAGCCCGCAAAAAGATTTCAGAAGCACAAAAGAAGCGTTGGGCAAAGCAGAAGAAAAAATAGCTGAGGAATAATTGTTATGACACCTTGGCGGCAAGTGCTGAAGTTTGGCCGCATTCACCTTATCGTTGCGGCAATTCGCGAGTTCTTGGAGTCAGGGCCAGGCCCAGCAAAATTGCCGACGCTTTGAAACCGTGGTGGGCCCGGTAGGATTCGAACCTACAACCAACAGATTATGAGTCTGCTGCTCTAACCGTTGAGCTACAGGCCCGTCAACAACTTACGGGTTTCGCATATCGACGCCCACATCTAACCAAATTACGCAGGCGCTCCATCTCAGATCCGACGATTAGGCCATTATATCTGTACCAAGTATCGCGGTCACTTTTCGCCTTTGAATCGAACCCAAACCAACTGCATACAGGCGCACCCATTCGATTTATAGCGCTGAAAACCTTTGCGGCTAGGGTTTTCGATTTATTTTTCAATTCCCCCTGCTTCGGCGTTTCCGTACTTAGTGAAAGCGAAGTCTGGAGGAAACCTGAAGCAAAGAGTCGACAGCGACAATTTGCCCAAGAACTCTGCCCTAAGTAGCTGTATTCTTTCTCTGTGACTACACCTATTCCAACGGGCGGCGATGTTCTTAAAGCTCTTGAAAAAATATTTCTATCGCCGCGCGTGTCAGTGACCGTTTTCTTTGTATGCCTATCACTTCTGTTGTTCGGGAATTGGATAGCTGCGCTCGCGCCGTTAGCACAGCACTATTCAGGGTTGATTTGGTTTTTCATGCTGATATCCGGCTTCTACACTTTGACATTTCCGGGGCAGTGGGCATGGAACTCGTTCAGCGAGCGGAGAAAACGCCGTAAAGAAAGGCTGCGATGGATTGGGCGCCTTCATTCGTTGACTGTAGATGAAAAACATATTCTTCAAGTGCATTTGGAAGAAGCGAATGGCGTAGAAACGTGGTCTCTTAATCGCGTTGAAATTCAGGCGCTTGGGCAATCTGGAATATTACGTATTATGACGACGCGCGGAAGCATTGGTTATCTGAAGTTACCCGAGGAAATGCAAGCATACCTTAAGAGCAAGCCGGAATTGGTTGCTACCCCGGGTAATCCAAGACCAGAAAGAAGCGAAAATGAATGGATGATATAAGCGTTTACGAACGGTCTAAGAAAAAGTCACATCTCGGTACTATCTGGTACGAAATAGCCATGCTGGAATTTTGCCACGATGAGCTAGCGCAAAACAAAAAGAGATCGGAGCCAGAACACAACCTTCTAATTGAAGGCTTCCTGTTGCATTTTCGTAATCTGGTTGAATTCTTTAGCGGTGCAAAACATCGCGGCAAAAAGCGCATGACCAAACCTGCTAAAACCGGCAAGAAGTATTCTGACCTGAGTACTGCTGCTCCGGAAGTGTGGGCAAACAGGAAATTAACCAGTGCCGAATTGGCCGCCATCCAAGCGCCCGCGCGAAAGATAGAAGATGCTCACTTCAAGGAGATTTCACAATATCTACAGCATTGTACTGAGCGCCGATTCTCAGAATTCAAGCAATGGCAACTGGATGCGATGCTGAAGGATTTATTACCAATCGTTAAAGCGTTCCAGCATTCTTTCCCACGTCCATCCCCGACCCGTGAACGCTCGGAGGCCGTGCTTGCAAGTGATGCTGGACATACACTGAGCATTACAACGTTATCCGCTGCGTCGATATTTGGGCTTGCTGTGTTGGAGGAAGAGGGAAAAGAGAAAAAGTAATAAACGAGCCGAAAGCGTAGAAGCATGAGTGTAAAAAGCGAAATCGAAAGCGCAGAACAGTTGGGCGCGCAGCTTGAAGAGTTGGTGGTTCGCAAGGGGCAGTGCCCAACCGGTGACCGAGAAACTCTCCTAATCGGATACTGGTCTCTTATTTTTGACTTTCACAAGGGAATACTCTCACTTCTCTCAACCGAATTTTACGGCTCGGCTTTTGCGCTGGTGCGCCCAGTTGTGGAGGTGGTGCTTCGTTCGCACCTTGCTGTCATGGGCACCGATGATGAGGTAAAAAAACTTTATAGCGACGATTACAAAGTCAATTTTAAGGATCTTGCTCCGCGAATCGACAAAGAATTTGGGCTCAATGGCTTGCTGGAACGAATCATGGACAAGGCGCGCCGTGTACTACACAGCTACACCCATGGCGGGGTGAGCCAACTTGGGCGACGTTTTAAGGGCAATGATTTGCGGCCAAATTACAGCGATGATGAAATCATTGAAGTAGTTCGCAGCACAACGAGCATGGTTTGGATGGTAAACAATCTTGTGACCAAGAGATTCCAATTTGAAGACGAATGGAAAGCCAGCAACGAGCTTTTTAATGCGTGGGGAAAACGGAAATAACTTCAAGAAAATTGTACTCTGAAAAAATCAGAAGTTTCAGGTTGCTCACAACGCCGCCGTTCGGAATTTCCCGTGCTACATTGAACTGCATGGAAAAACTGGCTGTTATTCTAGGGCTTTCATTAGTCATCGCCACCACCCGGGTGGATGGCCAGCAAGCCCACAGTATGACGTCAAAAACCGCTTCATCGAACACGGCTAGCGCTTCGCTGCACGTAGACAATCTGGATGAGCCAACAGCCTCCCGCTTCGCCCGGCTGGCGCTGGCCTGCGTGCACAAGGAATATCCCAACAAGATCGCGCACTCCATGAGCAGTGATGCTGATGTTGCGCCGCCGCGCAAGCTTACCCCGGCATTTTATGGCTGCTATGACTGGCATTCGTCCGTGCATGGTCACTGGCTGCTGGCGCGGCTGGCCCGGACTTTTCCCAGCGCGTCCTTTGCCGCTGAAGCGCGCGCGGCGCTGCAGCAGAGCCTGACCAGAGAAAACCTGCAGCAGGAAGCCGCCTATATCAACGCCGAGGGCCGCACCAGCTTTGAGCGCCCGTACGGATTGGCCTGGCTTCTGCAGCTTGCCGTGGAGCTGCGCGAGTGGAAAAAGACTGACCCAAATGATCCAATGGCCGCGGAGCTTTCAGCCAACCTGCAACCGCTGGAGCAGGCGGCCATGGAGCGCCTGCAAACCTGGCTGCCCAAGCTGAGTCATCCGGTGCGCTCCGGCGAGCATAGCCAGACCGCGTTTGCCCTGGGCCTGATCATTGATTACGCGCGCAGCACCGGCAACCAGCAGTTTCTTGATCTCCTGCTCCGGAAGGCGCGCGACTTCTACCTGGCAGATAAAGCCTGTCCGCTGGCCTATGAGCCTTCTGGAGAAGACTTTCTCTCTCCCTGTCTTGCTGAGGCCGATGTGATGCGGCGCGTGCTTCCCCCGAATGAATTTGCCGCGTGGCTGCACAACTTTCTTCCCCAGCTTCCCGGCAATGGGTCCGGCGATTGGCTGCAGCCGGAAAAATCTCCAGACCAGTCTGACCCCAAGCTCGCCCACATTGATGGCCTGAACCTGAGCCGGGCGTGGATGCTGGAAGGCATTGCCTCAGGACTTCCCAAAGGCGACCGCAGGCTGGCCGCGCTGGAAAAGTCCGCTGCCGATCATCGCAGCGCGGGGCTGGCCGCGGTAACCGGCGAGCACTATGAAGGCGGCCACTGGCTGGGCAGCTTTGCCGCGTATTTGACCACGCAACGCGGAATCGCAAAGTAATTGCCGGGAACAGTAGTGTCTCGGTTTGCCAATAGTTTCAGACTTGTCATGCTGAGCGCCGCGCGGGATCGTTCGGGCTTCGCTCACCATGAGAAGTTTGAAACATTCTGTCAAAAACTGAGACACTACCTCGGCATTCCCAAAGATCGAAAATTGAAAACTGCGGCCAGAAAAACTGTCATTTCGCTTTCTCAAAGCAATCCAAAAACCCCGCTGTCTTCGGCGCGCCCGCAGGATCGCCCATCAACTGGCGGCGCAGGCGCTCAAGATCATCGTGGCCGTCAATGTCATACCAGGGTTCAATCAGTACGGTCTTCATGCCGAACTGGTCCAGCTTGGCGGTAGTCGCAGCCAGCGTGGTGGAGTGGCTCCATTGGATCTCAGCCAGCAGGCCCACCGGGCAATCATTC
This sequence comes from Candidatus Angelobacter sp., assembly GCA_035279585.1. Lineage (GTDB taxonomy): Bacteria > Acidobacteriota > Terriglobia > Terriglobales > Acidobacteriaceae > Angelobacter. The sequence goes on from DATEHN010000042.1 coordinate 112,311, forward strand.
AGGCCGATCAGGTAAAAGCCTCCGTCGAGCGAAGGCCCAAGAACGGCGTCTGCGGTGCTGAGCGCTTTGCGCGCGCTCTCCAGATGAGCGGCGGGCAGGTTGGGCGTGTCATCGCCAATGGCCAGCACCATTTCACGCCGCTTCAGCGCCAGCCTCAGGACCTTCTCCAGCCGCTCGCCCATATCGCCTTCCGATTGCAACCAGACTTCATGCGGCTTAAAGTACGGGCGCTCAAATCGCGTAGCGGCGGCAATAATACATTCCGCCCAATCCAGCGTGCGCACCATGGCCACCGTATCTTCCAGAAACGCTTCCGCCAGCTCCGCCGCGCGCTCAGCGCCAAGCTCAGGAACCAGGCCGGCATTGGCTTTGCCTGGCTCCGGCGGCTTGGTGAAAATGGAGACAATTGCGCTTGGCATAAGTGTTGGCGATACCGGGAATTATGATGTCAGAGCAGCGCGTCGCGAGAAAAGGAAATTCACTGATCTTCTTTGCGGGGATCACTCTTTTTCCGAGGCACCCTTCTCTCGGTCATTCTTCCACACGTCACCCCACGCGGCCTTGCGGGCAAGCCGGTAAGCCTGCTTTTGCGATCGCGTGATGGTTCTGTGCTCCATCTGCCCATCCGGCATGCACAGCTCAAGCTGAACATGGCCGCTGTGCTTGCCGGGATGGCGCAGAATGCGCGGAAGCTGCGTCGCTGAAGGCGTGCGGCTGGCCACCAGATAAGAAAATTTCTCGTCTTCATAACCTAGCGCGCCGCCTTTGAGTTGGCGATGCTGGGAGGTGCGCTCAATGCGCTGGGCAAAGTGGCACCAGTCGCCTCTGGCGGCCATGGGACAGAGATGCTTGTGCGGGCAAGGCGCAAGAATCTCCGCACCGTTCGCGATCAACAAAGATCGCGCAGCATTGATGCCGGCAAAATTGCGTGGCGTTCCCGGCTCAATCACCACCAGAAATTGCCGCGCACAAGACCACGCTTTGCGGACGACAGCTTCCGCAGCGGCGGTATTGAGTTCGCCCAGCGCGTAAGAGATCACTGCCAGATCATGCCCATCACAGGAAAACCCGGAGCGCAAATCGTGCTTAATCCATTGCGCCCCACGCACCGCGGCAAGAGAACTGTGCGCCGCCAGCTTCTTTCCCAGAGAAATCCAACCATCGTCAGCTTCAAGCAGCGTGGCGTGCTGGAGTTCCGGGAATATTTCAGCGGCAGCAAAGAACGCAGTACCCGGCCCAGCGCCGAGATCGAGGACGCTCGCGATCTCGCTCTGCGGAGAGAGCGAGCGAACCTCAGAAAATATGCGCTGGTTGACCGCATAAATCGCCGGCAAACGCACCGCCAGGTATGCAGCGCGCTGCGCGCTATTCATGATGGCGGAAGAAGAAAAATCTCCGGCCTGGTAACACTGGGAAATTTGCGCGGCAGCCTGGGCCAGCCGGCGTCCCTCTATCTGGCCGATCTCCTCCTGAACAGCTTCAGCCAGGTATGGCGGCAGGCGCATGAGTGTCGCGCGGCCTCAGTCCTTGTACTTTACTGAGCAGCCATAAGGACGCGTGGCAGGATCGGTAACCGGCTTGCCGCTCATCGCCTCTGTCAGCGCAAGAGAAACATAGTTCTTTGCATTCGCGATGTCCGACTCATCGGTGGTTGGGTGATCGTCAATAGCGCCGTTGTAGATCAACGTTCCGCTGGGATCAATGACGAACATGTGCGGCGTGGTCTTGGCGCTGTAAAGGTGTCCCAGTGATCCGCCTGGGTCCATGATGACGGCCGTGGGATCGGCCTTCATGCTCTTGAGGTATTCATTCTCCTGCGTGGGCGTAACAAAACCCTGCGTGCCGGGAGCGGAGGAGATTACCGTAAGCCAGATGACGCCCTTGGCGGTCCACTCTTTTTGCAGGTGCTGCATGTTGCCGCTTTCATAATGCTTGCGGGTGTAAGGGCATCCCTGGTTGTGCCACTCCAGGACAACATATTTGCCTTTATATTCCGCCAGGCTCTGCTGCTTGCCGTTGCTGTCAACCGCGGTGAAGCCGGGCGCCGGGTCTCCCACTTTCACCGCAAATGCTGACGCAACCAGCGCAGCCACAACAACCACCCGCAAAATAGATTTACGCAGGCTCTTCATCACGCCTCCTGACAATGCTTTTCTCCCGCAATCATTGTATCCACTGGCGTACAGGCGCTTCAATCGTGTAGGCCGGACCATTGGGCAACACCAGCACGCCGCGCAGCACCGGAATGGGCTTCACCAGCAGATCAGATTTCTTGAGCGTGATCCTTAGTCCAGTCGGCAGCGGCTCAAGCTTCTGCGGAGCCGGATTGTCGATCTGCCCTGGTTCAAGAGGAAAGAATTCTGCTTTCGCGATTCGCTTGTCCGCCAGCACTGAAAGCACAAAACCGTCTTTCCCGGATTTTGCGCTCACCTTCCAGCCATGCGGGATTGGTTGGGGCAAGAGCTTGCTGGTTCTGGCAAAGATGGGCGCGGATTGCTGATCTTCTTTTGCAGTCGCCGCCACTGGCAAACTCAGATGCAGCGAAGAATGTTCAGGAATACAGACCTCGCGGCACACCAGCCACTTGGCATCAGCAGCAATCTGCACGGACTCGCCCTCTTTGGCGGAAGCAGGCACGTTGAGGGTGACGGGCAACAAGACTTCATCGTGATAGCCAAAATCAGCCAGTTGCGGGATTGGCTGCATCCGCTCCGGGCGCGGCCACTGGATCTGTCCGACGTTGAAACCCGGCGGAAGCTGCCACTTCAAATCTGGAGGTTGCCCGGAGTCACCGGGGTTGATCCAGTAGATGTGCCAGCCAGATTCCAGAACAAAGTGAACGCCCAGTTGTACGTGAGAGCCAGGCTTCATTGTCGCCTGTTCTGCAAGCAACTCAACGCGAGCGTGCATAGAAGCTGGTTGCTGAGCAGCCAGCCAAACCGCAGCCGCCATGCAGCACAAGAAATACGCAGGAACGCGAAACAACACCCTTGACGCCACAGCTCATTTTACGCCGCCAATAGCCGGTGATTTGCTTACGCAGCTATTGCTGTGCTCTGGTTTCTTAGCAGCAAGCTTGAACGAAGAAATAAAAAAGCGCCGGGGAAACCGGCGCTTTGGTAAAGAGTTTCAGTTCTGTTTGCAGTTCTTACGGCAGTACATAGCGAAGACTCAGATATCCCATTCCCAGGTGTGCGTTCTTCGGCGCGCCCGGTGCCACAAACCACGGAGCTCTTGTTACGTAAGAAGCTTGCGTAACCAGCAGCACCGCCCCGTATTGCGGGTTCTTCCAGAACGTCTGCGTCCAGTCAATTGTCCCTTCCTGGATCGCCCTGTTGGCGGCGTTAGGAGAATTCGGTCCGCCGAAGCCGGCGGTCCGGCCCGGAACCGGGTTGGTCGGATCGGGAAAGTTGTTTTCCTGGAAGTAGAAACCGCCATAGTAGAAGCCGAACTGGCTCTTGCCCGCCGTGGCCTCAACCCCTGCCACTGCGCTGCCGGAGTGCACCATGGAGATA
>DATEHN010000043.1:0-4229 GCA_035279585.1 Candidatus Angelobacter sp.
CTTGACGGCTCAATTTGCAGCAGCGCCTTATCCTTTTACCGCACCCACGGTAAATCCAGCGATGAACCGGTCTAGAAAGAGGTTATAGAGAAACGCGATAGGCAAGCTGGCGATGAGGCACGCCGCCATCAGCGATCCCCAGTAATACACATCGCCACGGATCAGAAAGATTGGTATGCCGACGCCCACCATCTGATGCGGCTCGGTGGAGATGAACGTGAGCGCGTAAACAAATTCCTGGGTCACGAGCGTGAAGGTGAAGATCACCACGGTCAGAATCCCGGAAATTGAAATGGGTACCACCATCTTCACAAAGGCGCCAAAGCGCGTCAGCCCATCCACCATGGCCGCGTCTTCCAACTCACGCGGAATGGATTTGAAAAAGCCCATCAGAAGCCAGATGGAAAATGGCACAGTGAAGCTGGGATAGACCACCACCAGCGACCAGATCGTATCCTGCAAGCCCAGGTCCGCCACAACTTTTGAGAGCGGAATAAAGAGCAGCGTCGGCGGGATCAGGTATGTGAGGAAAATAATGATGCCCAGGCGCTGCCCCCAGCGTCCGGTCAGGCGCGTCAAAGAGTAGGCAGCAGGAATGGCAAGCACCAGCGTTATGGCCACCACCAGCAGGCCGACCAGCGCTGTGTTGCCCAGCCAGCGCAGATACATCGTCTGGCCAAAAAGAAAGTGCAGATGGTCAAACGTTGGCTTTGCGTTAAAGATGAATGGGTTGCTCTGGAGATCGTAGAGATCGTTGTTCTGCTTGAAGGTGGTAATCACCATCCAGTAGAAGGGGAAGGCGAGCAGCACGGTAAAGATTGAAAGCACAACCAACCGCAGAAGCGCGGGCCATAGGCGACGTCTATTGCTCATCAGACGACCTCCGCGCGATGTGCGGTTCGCAGCATGAGCCATGCAATGATGACCAGCACGGGCACCAAAAAGAGTGACACTGCAGCGCCCGCCGCCAAATCACTGCCCAAAATTCCCGTAAAGTACGCATACGATGGGAGCACCTGGGTGGAATCGAACGGCCCACCGGCGGTAAGAATGTAAACCACCGTCATGTCAGTAAACGTAAAGATAATTCCAAACAATACTGCGACGTTGATAATCGGCAGCATCATTGGAATATTGATCTCGAATAGAGTGCGCCAGAAGCCCGCACCATCAATGGCGGCGGCTTCAGGTATCTCCTTGGGAATCGCCGTAAGCCCGGCAAGCATGATCACGGTGGCAAAGGGCAGCAGCCGCCAGCTTTGCACCAGAATTACGGATGCCATCGCCAAATGAGGTTCGCCCAGCCACATGGGAGCTTCATACGGCTTAAAAAGGTGCACTGCCACCAAGACCCAATTGATGACGCTGTAAAGAGAATCCAGTATCCACTTCCAGCCGATAGCTCCGAGCGAGATCGGCGCCACCCACGGCAGTAAGATCAAGAAACGGAAAATGCTGCGCCCGCGGAATTTCTTTTCCAGGGCGACGGCAAGAATCGTGGACCCGATAATCACAATCACTTGCGAGCAGAAAGTGAAGATAAACGAGTTCTCTATTGATGTTCTGAAGGCCGGGCTTTGGAGGATGCTGCGAAAGTTCTCCAGCCCCACCCAATGCATCTCGGTGCTTCCAATGCGGATATCGCTAAAGGCGTAGATCACCGCCAGGATAAAAGGGCCACCCAGTATCGCCAGAAGATAGAGCACCGCCGGAGCAAACATCGCCGCGCCCAGCAATGGGTTTTGCGCTGCGCCGGCAGATTTGACCTTGCCCCATTTGGGGCGCTTCACCTTGTCCGATATGTCCGGCGAAAGCGGAGGGGCCTTTTCTGCCTGGGATTGTGCGCCGTCAACCGGTTTTATTGCCATACCAGCTTCCTTGCCGCAGTCTTTTTCTCGGTGACGGGATCAAAAAATTTTAAGCGCCGTTCCGGCACAGCAAAATCGTATGTTTTTCCGATTTCAAATTCGTGGCCAAAGAGCAGGCGTGACACTGCCTTCTTTCCATTAAAGCGACCGCCTACCAGAGCGCCAGACAATATCCACTCGGCTCCCAGATACTCTATGTTTTCCACCTGGAATTTCAGCGGTACTTTGTCTGCATCTGTAACTGCAGATGCCACCCGGAAATGCTCGGGACGAAAGCCCACAATCACATCTGTGTCCGTAAGCAGATTCATGGGCGGCGAGCCGAGGAAGGTCGCCACAAACGTATCGGCGGGATCGTCATACACCTCGGTTGGCGCTCCAATTTGCCGGACGTAACCTTTATGCAGCACCACAATGCGGTCACCCATAGCCATGGCCTCCACCTGATCGTGGGTGACATAGATCGTGGTGGTTCCGATGCGCCGGTGAAAGCGCTCAAGCTCCTCGCGCGCGCTGGCCCGGAGCTTGGCATCAAGGTTTGATAGTGGCTCGTCAAGCAGAAACACCGAGGGTTCGCGCACAATGGCACGCGCCAGAGCAACACGCTGGCGTTCCCCACCGGAAAGCTCGCGCGGCTTGCGATCCAGCAGGCTCCGGATGCCCAGCAGTGAAGCTGCCCATTCTACTTTTACCTTGTGTGCATCTTTAGGGACTTTTTGCGCTTTCAGCGGGAAGGCAATATTTTTGTAGACGCTGAGATGCGGATACAAAGCATAGCTCTGGAACACCATCGCGATCCGGCGCTCGCGCGGAGCCAGGTCATTCACTACTCGCCCGCCGATGAGGATTTCGCCGGCCGTGGGTGTCTCCAGGCCGGCGATCATCCGCAAAAGTGTGGTTTTCCCGGAACCCGAAGGGCCCAGGAAAACCAGAAACTCGCCTTCGCGAGTTTCCAGATTCACATCATTGACTGCTCCGATCTCCCCTTGTTTGAATACTTTGGTCAGGTTCCTGGTTTGAACAACCGCCATCAAGTCCCCTTCGTTTTATTTCCATCTGGCAAAGATACGCTTGTACTCTTCTTCAGCCGCCTTGGCTGCGTTTTCCGGCGTCTCATCGCCACGGGCTACCTTGGCAAACATTGTGGGGATGATCCACGCGCGAAACGCTTCGTCGATTGCGGCCGTGGCATATCCAGGATAGCCGACGTTGGTGGCCCAGGTGAGCACATCGCCAAGGACTGCATATTTGTTTGGCGGAGTGGCCCGGGGATCATTCGCAATCTCATCTTTGAGCTTGGGCACGGTGCTGGGGAAGCACGGAAAGTTGTAAAACTGCCCCGCAGTAAAGCCATCATGGAACGAATCAATGTAGTCGATGAGGAATTGCTGCGCGCCGTCTTTGTTTTCCGCAAAGTTCCAGATGACGTAGCAATCCATCACGTGCTCAGCCGCGATTCGCCGTACCGGCCCTTGCGGCGCCTTGCAGATCATGATGTGGCTGTCGGTCGGCATGTGGTCCCTCTCGGTCTGTCGCGTCACCGAGATCGCATTGGCTATGTACGACGTCTTTCCGGACACCATGGCGCGGTTATTGGACGAAGGGTCCCAGGTAAAGACTTCCGCCGTCATGGTCTCCTGGTACAGCGACTTGCCATACTTGAGCGCCTCAATTGTCTGCTTGGAGTTGATGGTCACGTTCCCGTGCTCATCCTGCTCCGCACCGCCAAACGACCAGAGCAGCGCCCGCAGGGCCATGCTCGAATCCAGTTCTTGCGAAAGGCCGACTCCAACCGGATGCCCGGTCTTGTCTTTTATTTTCTTTCCGCCATTGAGCAGATCGTCCCAGGTGTTCGGTCCGTTGGGGAAGCCTGCATCCGCCCACCATTCTTTGTAATAGTTGCCGGGATCGGGGACATAGGAATCGGAAAACGCAAAATACTTCTTGGTCTTGGGATTGTAGGTTGACTTGTGCGCCAAATCGATTTTCTTGCCGTGCTTCTTCTCCACTTCCTGGTACACATGGGTCATGTCGAGCACCTGCGGCTCAAAGGCGGCCGGCGGCGAGAGGAACATGAACAGGTCATGCCCTTTCTTTGCCGATACTTCTGACGCGGCTCGCGCCGGAAGCTCATTCAGGTTGATGTGGTCCACGGTAACATTCGTCCCGTGCTTTTCTCCCCATTGCTTGCAAAACGTGTTGTCAAACCAGGTGTCATAGGCGGGAACAAAGTGACTCCACTGCCCGATTTTCAGTGTCTTTTGTTGCGCGGCGGCGCGCTCAGGAAACAGAAATGCAGGACCAAGCGCTCCAGCGGCGATACTGCCGGCCCCGGCAATCTTGATGAAATCTCTTCGAGAT
>DATEHN010000044.1:0-47479 GCA_035279585.1 Candidatus Angelobacter sp.
GTTCCCGTCGCCTCAGGATTGACCGCATCTGAGTTCCCTTGCACGACAAAATCATTGATTCCATCTTTTACGTAAGGGGTGGCGTTCGGGCTGCCGAACAGGCGCTGAGAATTGGTCTCGTTTTCTGTAAAAAGCAACTGCTGCCCGCCTTCACAGTATAAGAACCGGTGCCCCAGAGGCAGATTGAATGCGTCCGCCACGGGGAAGGATTTGGAAAGCTGCGCCAGATGCCGGCTTCCGGTAAGTTGTTGAAAAAGCTGGCGGGGACGACGAGACTCGAACTCGCGACCTCTGCCGTGACAGGGCAGCGTTCTAACCAACTGAACTACGTCCCCAGCTTGGTTGGATTTACAAGATCAGGCCCCAGTTCTTTCGAACCGGGGCCTTGGATAACTTTTATTAGTTTAACAGATGCACATCGATAACGTCACCCTTTTACTGATAAAGGCACATATTTGCGATTTCGGGTGTCTCGTGCAGGTTTCACTTTCAAACGATAATCTGATTCAAGCCTGGCCGAGTCAAAACATTCGAGCAAGAATTTGAAAACTCCAATAACCGTTAAGCAACAGAGATTACGCCTAACGAGCCGAACCCAAAATTTGAACGATTGCGAATTGCGGTCGCGCGAAGAAGGAAACCATTTCCGTCATTTGCTGCCCTTGCTCTCCTTCGACCCAACTTCCACCAGCTTTTTCGTCAACAGAACCACGCCAAGAATCTGCGTCCATTCAGAAACAATATTGCCAACCACCTGTCCCCATTTTGACTCTGAATCAGAGTGCGCAAACAGCAGCACCCAGCCCACACCAGTGATCACCAGAAAAATCGTTAGCGAATGCTCATGCAAGATCTCACGCAACCGGCTATGCCACTTGCGGCGCGGACTTTTACTCTCTTGCGATCCGCGCTCATAAAGATACTTGGTTGCCAGCACCATCACGACTACGCCTGTCCAATCTGCGATCGCATTGCCAAAAAATGAGCCGAGATGCCGCTTCTCATCGCTCAGGCTGTAAAGCACGATCCAAAGCACAAGAATCGCCGAAGTAATGATGGTCAGGCTGTGGCGTTGGAAAAACGTTCGATTCTTCAGATGCTGTAGCGAAATTTGAAAAGGTTTCATAACCGTTTAGATTCAACTCGTATTGAATCTTTAGAACCAGAACCTCAGAGCCAAGTGGCCTGACCGGTCTGTAATCGGCGCAGCCAAGGAATGCTATAACCACAAGTAGAACTCCTCCTTACTCTCAGTTTGGTTTTCGTAGCGGCGTTGGCTCCGGCGGCTGATTCGGGTGATGCCTGCCCGGCAGCTCATTTGGCTTCACGCTGACCTCGCTGGGACCAACGTCGTCATATTCAGGTTTGGATATGCCCTGCAAATACTTATCAAACCAGCCGACAATATGCTCCAATCGCTCAACGCGGTGCCATGGCTGGCCAGATCGTGAAAGCTCATGTGATTCTCCGGGAAAGCGCACCATGATTACCGGACGTTTCAGAAACTTGAGTGCGCGGAACATCTCTTCTCCACCCGCAACCGGCGGCGTGCGAAAGTCGGCTTCGCCCAGCACCAGCATCAGCGGCGTGTGCACATTCTGAATGTAGGTAATCGGCGAGCGATTCACATAATCCTGCGGGTCCTGAAACGGCGGCGCTTTGAACCATGAAGGCTGAAACAAAGTGAAGTCCGCTGAGTACCACCATGCCGCCCAATTGGCAATATCGCGCTGCGCCACCGCTGCGGCAAAACGGTCCGTGTGTCCAACCACCCAGTCAGTCATCAGTCCGCCGCCGCTACCGCCGGTCACGCCCAGCTTTTTAGGATCGACGTAGCCACGCTTCAACACTTCATCCACGCCCGCCATCAAGTCTTTAAAGTCATCGCCGGGATAATGGTATTGAATAATGTTGCCAAACTCCTGCCCGTATGACGTGCTTCCGCGCGGGTTTGGATATAGCACCACATAGCCCTTGGCTGCCATCCATTGAATTTCATGGTCAAAGATATAACCATACGCAACATGCGGGCCGCCGTGGATGTTAAGGATGAACGGATATTTTTTCTTCGCGTCAAAGTCCGGCGGCTTCTGCAACCAACCCTGGATCTTCTTGCCGTCAAAGCTGGTGTACCAGATCTCTTCCGGCTCGGTCAGGTTAAGCTGAGAAAACAACTTGTCATTAATATGGGTAATCTGCCGGCGCTCAGGCACTCCGTGCGTCATCAGGAATAGATCGCCAATCGAGGTGGGCGTTGAAATCTGCGCCACCAGGCGCGATCCATCAACGCTCATGCTGAAGTGCTCCACCGCCTGGTTGCCCTGTGTAATCTCCATGGGCTGCCTTTTTCCCAACGAATCAAACGCCACCAGATTTGCCCGGCCTTCCCGCGCAACGGTCGTAACCAGGCTGCCATCCGGCGTCCATAAAATGTGGTTGCCTCCGTTGGCGCGCGGTGTGCCCTGGTCGCCGCCCACGCCGCCGCACACGTCATAGTCATAGTTGGCAGTCAGGTTGCGCGGTTTGGCATCGGGCGCCAGGTCCATCACCCAGAGATCAGGCTGCGTAAAAGACTGTACCGGCTCATTCACTGAAGCGCAGAAGGCCAGCCGCTTGCCATCCGGACTGAGTGACAGCTCACGCGGCGCCATATCAATGGAAACAATCTTCTGCGGCTCGCCTCCGGTTGCCGCCACGGAGTAAACGTCAGCATGTGGCCGTTCATAGGAAGGATCGTCAACTTTGGTCGTGGTGAAGTAGATGGTGCTTGAGTCCTTCGACCACAGAATGTTTCCTTCCTGATATTTGCCGCTGGTAAGCTGCTTTGGCTTTACTTCATCTTCTGAGCTTTGCGGCGCAGCGATCACCCAGATGTGTTGCGGGTGTTTGTAATCAAGGTAGCCTGCGCCGTTAAGGCGATAGACTGAGCGCGTAATCACCCGCACATCGCTCACATGGTCAGCATCGGCTGAATCCGTTTTGCCCATGGCGGAAGCTTCTGATTTTTCCGCTGGACCATTCTTCTTGTCAGGCTTGCTTTCAACTTTTTCTCTGGCTGCTGCTTCGTGTTTGTGCTGCTTGGCCAGGTCTTCCGGAGATGTATCGCTCTCGAAGGCAATCATCGTGCCGTCTGGTGACCACACCGGACTGCCGGCCCCGCGAGGCAGATCAGTAATCTTCCATGACTCGCCACCACCGCCCACCGGAAGCATGTAAAGTTGCGGCGCTCCTGCGCGTTCGCCTGCAGGTCCCGCGCCTGCTCCACCACCGGCGGAACTGCCCGGCTCAGTCGTGCGCACAAAAACCAGCATCTTGCCGTCCGGCGACCAGCGCGGAGAAGAATCATGCTTGCCGTCAGTGATGCGCCGCGGCTGCTCGTTGCCGTCAATGGCTACGCTCCAGATGGAAGTGTCATACCCGGTCTTCTTTTCATCCACCGTCACCTTCACAAAGGCCACGCGCTGGCCATCAGGTGAAATCTGCGGATCGCCAATCCAATTGAACTGGAAAATATCCTTCTCAGTAATCGAACGCTTTTGCGCCTGCGCAAGCGCGGCGATAGTAGCAGCCAGACAGAGCACAATGAAAAGAAGACGAGCTGGACGACGCATGGAAGCTCCTTCAAAGAAACCTAACTTTATACGACCGCGCACAAACATTGTCCACCTGACTTGCTCCGTAGAATCAAAGCGCGGATTTTCGGTTTCGCAATCCGCAATTCCGGTCCGCGCTTATCTGCGTTAATCCGTGGTAAAGCTTTTTCTTTCCGATCACTCGAATTCTGTGGCCCTCTGCCGCCTGATTTGGCTTTTTCAGGAGGTATTCGGGGGTATATTTTTTCTCACTGTCAGAGCTTAAGCCCTTGGTTTTCAATTCCGAAATCACCAACTTGCCAAATTGCAAGACACCCCTACCCCTACCCCCTATTTCGACCCCATTTGACCCCAGCCGACCCCAGATGACCCAATGCTGAGAGCGTCGGCAGAGGGTCACAACTCCGCTCTTGAGATTTCCCGCTGTCCCGATTTCCAGAATGTCCCGATTCGTGGGCTCGCTCCGCGCACCCCACCCGGCCTTTTTCATCCTTCATTGCAAACAAACCACTTCCGCCATTCGACCCTTGCGTGTCCCTTGCGTGACCGAGGCGTGACCCTTGGGTGACGCTTGGGTCTCCCTTGGGTGATCCAATCCCAACCCCAAACCACGAATTTTGGACCGCAGGCGCCTTCGCCGGCGATTTGCAACCCATCTGCCATCGGCTGATGTGCCACAGCCCATAAATACGAACACCCGGCCAGAAGGCCAGGTGTTTAAAGCTTAAATTTGCGCCATTTTAGCCGCGTCTATGGTGCGAATACAAAACGAATATACCAGCGCTGAAGCTTGGCATCAATTGTTTTATTAGCCGGCACCTAACCAGAATCGTGTGGCCCAGCCGCCCTCGGCTGTGCCGGGTTACAGCTTATTCGGATGACCACACCTCTCCACGCCCGCCATAATGTCTCAGGGCTGAATGCTGAATGCTGAGTGCTGAAGGCTAATGCTCTACGCTGCCCCTGCTCCCACCTTGGCCTGCAAAAACCGCAAGCTCTTCTGGTTAAACTCATCCACCTTTTCATAGATTGGTGCGTGCGCGCATCCGGCAAAAATCAAAAGCTCGGAATTGCGAATGCTGTTCTTCATTGGCTCTGCAAAGCGGTAAGTCAACTGGTCCTTCTCGCCGCAGGTGATGAGCGTTGGGGCTGTGATCCTGCCCAGCTGTGCCATTGCGTCATGGCCAATCACTGCATTCGACTGCTGCAGAAACGCCTCTACCGTCTGGGCCGGCCGGCTGTGGACAAAATCCACCAGCGCTTGAATATAGTCCGGCTTGGCGCCATACAGCTCCGGTGTAAAACACCAGGGAAAGATTCCGGCAATCACCATTTGCTGGACGCTCTGCGCCGCTTTGGCAAATGTCTGCCAGCCCTGCACTACGGTTTTGAGAAACGGGTCCGTCCTGGGCCAGCTGCAATGCACTGACAACGTTTGGACGTTGCCCGGATACTTTGCCGCCAGCCACAGGCCCACCGCCCCGCCCAGTGACAGCCCTGCGATATGCGCCTTGCTGATTCCCACGGCCCGCATGAACGCGGCAACATCGTCGGCCAGTGTCTCAGTGGAATAAGCGCCTTCAGGCTTGTCCGTTTCACCTGTCCCGCGCAGGTCGAGTGAGATGCAGGTAAAGTGCTTGGCATACTCCGCCACCTGAAATGCGTAACAGGCATTGTCGGCGCTCAAATACGGAATCAGGATCAGCGGATCTCCGCTCCCCTGCTGCTCATAATTCATGGTGAGGTTGTTGGCTTTGACCTTGGGCATGGAACTCTCCTGCGACATTGAAATGTGCGTACTGGTCCCTGCTGGATTGTGCTCTTCGGCCCCGAACCGTTACTCCGGTTTTTTCTCCCCCGGCAACTCCGGCGCTGGATAATACACCTTGCTCCCGCCGATCTTGTCTACCTCTTCCTTAAAGCTGGTTCCGTAATCGCGCTTGGCGTCAGATAGCGCCCAGGCCTGCCGCTTGTAATTCCAGCTCTTGGGATTGAGCCGCTGGGCTTCCTTGAAGTGCGAAATGGCTTCCGTAGGATGTCCGGATTTATAAAGCTGCTCGCCCAGGCCAAACTCAGCCGCCGCCTGCGCCATGTTGGGATCGTTGGCAGAGAGTTTCTCGCGCAGCCTGTCTTCGCTCATCACGTAAGCGCTCTTGTCGCCCTTCTCTGCCCAGTCTTTCAGCGCGTTGAGATACGGCGCAGAATCAAGCCCGCTGAAATTTTTGAACCTGTCATCCACAAACGCCACCTCGTTCGGCCGGACAATCCTTCCCTTCTCGTCAATCCACACGCCGGTTGGCACGTTCACCATGTTGTACAGCTTGGAGACGAGGTGCTTCTCATCGATCAGCACGGTGTAGGTCAGCGGGCCGGTCTTTTTCGCCGTCTCAATGGTTTCCTTGGGCAAATCCGGCCTGCTGTCCACGTACTTCAGCGGATCAATCCACGGGCCGGCATCTTTCACGCCGCCGGTATCCTGCGCCACAGAGACGATCTCAAAATTTTTGTCCTTCAATTGCTCATAGACTGCCTGCCAGCCTGGCAGGTCAAAGCGGCACCCTCACCAGGAAGCCCAGGTCACCAGAAAAACCTTCTTGCCGCGAAAATCAGAGAGCGAGTGCGGCTTGCCGTTGATGTCCGGCAGCGTGAAGTCCGGGGCCTCGAGAGAACTCAATCCCTGGCGCTGGTCTGCGCGCAGCCCGAAATACCAGGTTTCAAGCGCGGCATCATGCGCCACCGGCTGATGCACCAGTGCGGCGAAGGCTGTCATGTTGAACCAGCTCGTGCCTGCTTCTTTGCGCAGAAAATCCTGCTGCCGCGCCTTGGGCAGCGGAAAGCACAGCTCGTCGCGACAGACGCCCTGCGGCTTTACCTCAAATCGCGTGGCCCGCTTGAGGTCTCCTGTGGTGATCCAAAGCTGGTCTGCGTCTTCGCGTGCCGCAGTAATGTTGGTTGCGGCATCGTCATAAACAACGGTGGCGTGAATGTCTTTGGCCGCCGCGGGAATCGTAGCAAGTAGAAGAAAAAACACGCTGGAAGAAATCCTGGCTTTCATGGTTTATCTCCGCAAAACAAATAGAAGAACACAGCACCCGGAGTCAAGCTACTACAACAGACATTTGCCCCTGTTGTTTGTGTGTTGGAGTTACGGTTATTTTCACGTCCTGGCCAAGAGCTGTCAGGAACTCCATAAGACGCCCGATGGAAAAATTGCCGGAACGGTTACGCGCCAGCGCGGATACATGCGGCTGAGGAATTCCCAGGATTTTTCCAGCTTGCGCTTGCGTCAGGCCACGTTCCTGAATAATACGGTAAATTTGCAGAGTAAGGCGTGCTTTCATAAGTTCCTGGCCTGGGTTGGGCACGCCAAGGTCAGCAAAAACATTGCCGCTGCTTTCAGTTATGCTGGTTTTTTTAGTATTTTTTCGGGTCTTCATTTTTGTTGCTTCCTCATCTCATAATCTTCTTGAGCGGCAGCCAGGCGCTGGTAAATCAAGTCAATTTCTCTTTTTGGAGTGGATATTCCAGACTTGGATTTCTTTTGAAATGCATGCAGCACATAAACGACATCCCGAAAGTGCGCCGTATAGATGATGCGCCACGTATCACCGGCAAATGGGGCCACTATTTCCATGACTCTGGCACCGCCGAAGCCTTTCATAGGTTTCGCAGAAGGATCAGTCTCTCGCTTTGCACTGCATAAAGCGCATAGCCCGCTGCAGAACGGACCTCAACCGGAAAGGATTTTAGGTCTTTAAGCAATGACCCCATCCATCGTAAAGGTTTCGGCGACTCCCGCTCCATATAATTATATGTATATTAGTATATCAAAGGCAAGCAACACTATTTCTATGCAGGTAGCTCCAACCCCATCGCCTTCAATCCCAATTCTTCCAATAACTCCGCATCCTCATCCTGTCCAGGATTCGGAGTAGTCAGCAGCTTTTCGCCAGTAAAAATGGAATTGGCTCCGGCAAGGAAGCACAACAAAATCGCCTCGCGCGACATCTGCTTGCGCCCAGCAGCCAACCGCACCATCGAGCGCGGCATGAGAATCCGCGCACTGGCAATCGCCCGCACCATGATCAGAGGATCAAGATCTGGCGCGTCTGCCAGCGGCGTGCCCGGTGCCCGCACCAGCATATTGATGGGCACGCTTTCCGGATGCGGATTGAGCGTGGCCAGTTGATGCAGCAACCCGATGCGGTCGTTTTCCGATTCGCCCATGCCGAGTATCCCGCCGCAACAGACGGTAATTCCTGCTTTGCGTACGGCGGCAATCGTCTCCAGCCGTTCCTGGTAAACGCGCGTGCTGATGATGTTTCCGTAAAACTCCGGCGAGGTATCCAGATTGTGGTTGTAAGCCGTGCAACCCGCTTCTTTCAGCTGTACTGCCTGCGGTTCCGTCAGCATGCCCAGCGTGCAGCAAACTTCCATGCCCAGCGCCGCCACGGCCCTTACTGATTCCAGCACCGACTCAAACTCGCGGCCTTGCGGCGCCTGCCGCCATGCAGCGCCCATGCAAAATCGGGTCGAGCCTTCGGCTTTGGCCTGACGCGCTGCAGGCAGGACCTCGTCGCAATTCATCAGCGTCTGCCGCTCCACGCCGGTGGAATAGCGCGCGCTTTGCGGACAATAAGCGCAGTCTTCCGGACATCCCCCGGTCTTGATGGAAAGCAGCCGGCACATCTGCACCTGGTTGGCAGGGTGGTGCTCGCGATGAACGTTTTGCGCCCGTAAAAGAAGATCGAGCAACGGTTCACGATAGATAGCGGCGATTTCCTGCCGTGTCCAATCCGTACGCATGACAGGAAATTATAAATGCCTGTTCTCCATGAACGCCGCAGCGTGTCTTAGGCTGCAGGAAGGCAAAACCAGGGCCTTTGCAGGGAACGGGCTGCTCTGCCATTCATCCCTGTACAAAGGCCCGGTTTTTACGAGAGAAATTCAGGGTGAGTTCCGCAACCGCTACGGTGCTGATGGCCGGGCCAGTTTCTGGATCTCATCGGAAGACGTTGTGCTGCCCAGAATCTGCCGCAAAGCTTCCTCCAGTACCTCATCGCGGCCGGCGCGAATCCCTGCAATCGTCGGCCGCACTATGACGTCAGGAACAATCCCAACTCGTTGTGTTGGCTTTTTGTCCGGATAAAAGACGCCGATGCCGCTGATCATAGTGTTCAGCCCGCCCGGCAACGCGAATGGCGACACATTGCCATCCGCTCCGGCGGTTGTGCTTCCCACAACCACCGCGCCAGGCACAGCGCGAAACGCCATGCTGGTGTACTCCGCCTGGCTCTGCGAAATTTCGTCCACCAGGACCACTACTTTGCCGGCAAAGTGAGGTTTGGCCGGCGTGATTGCCATGGGACCGGTCCAGTGAAAAGCTCCGGGCGTAGCCAGATCGCCGTTGGTAAATCGAGCGAATGGCGTGTCGCTCCCCACCAGCAGCGAGCCCAGAGCAAAGACCACGAACTCTGATGGATAGTTGCGAATATCAATAATCAGCCCTTTGGCGCCGGCGGAGGCTTCAACGTAGTGGCCGGTATCCGCGGCTTTCACCGCGGAAAGTTTCAGATATGCCACGTCTCTGGAAAGCATACGAAACGCTTCTCCCGGCAAGTCGTGGGTAGGGAAAGCATCTGCGTTGTTGTCCGATACACGCTTTGGCTTAAGCGCCAAATCTTCCGATCCACGATGAATCCTCAGGCTTGCGTCACCACAATTGCCGCGCGTCATTGACATCGCCATGTCGCGCAGCCGCGCAGCATCGTTGGAAGACGCATAGTAGGGCGTCCAGCGCTCGACCAGCTTACTTACGGGCACACCGTCAAGCTCAGTAATCACGTCGCCCCGCGCCAGTCCGGAATCTTTGCCCGCAGCCCCCGCGTCCAATCCGGAGACGACGGCCTGGTTCTCCACAAAGCGCACGGTCACAGGCAATTCGCAATCGCCTGTCGGCGGCCGCACCTTGAGCGAGCTCCAGAGGTTCGCGTGGCCGTCGTGCATTCGGGCAATCAGGGCCATCATCTCGCGCTGGTATTCATCGCGGTCTTTCGCCAACGCGATCCTGGGAATGAACTCAACCAGAACTTTGTCCCAGTCCTCTCCCAGTATGTCGCGATAAGGCGACCAGTATTCAACAATGTTCCAGAAACGGTAGAGTGCAAGCAACTGAAAGCCGGGATCAGGAAATTTCAACTGCTTATACAATAACTCGTGTTTGAAAGCAGGGTTTCCTACTCCTTCATGCAGCTCAATGTAGAATTGCCGGCCTTCAGAACGATTGCGATAGATGAAACTCAGGGCTGCGCTCAGCTCCGTTCCCAGCAGCGTCTTGTTTTCAATCCACTGCACGTCAGGATGAAGGTAAAGATCGCTCTCGCCCAGCTTCGCGCACTTGGTGCATGGCGCAACTGGTCCTAAGCCGCTGATCCATTTCAACAGGACTGCGTTCGCGGCGGTTTGGTCCTTGGCCTGCAATATCGCCGGCAAAATGCGTAGCAGTTCGTAGTCCCAATGAAATTTTCCCTGAGTCACCAGCGGATGGTGGTACTTCAAAAAGCCCCAGATTTTTCCTAGCGCAGCAAGATTGTTGATCTGTACCTGGCTCAGTGTGGAGAGAGCCAGCCCGGAGCCGCCGTCAAACTGTTTGTCTGTCTCAACAACGGTTTTGGCGCGTTCAACCTTGGGCGCTTCCCATACGGGCTTGCCATCCACCAGCAATTGCAGATCATCTACCCACACCTTTCCGGTTCCGGCCAGCAAAACTCCAAAAAAGAGCCGCCTGCCCTCCGCATTAACCGGCAGTTGAATGGAGTACTCCTTCCATTCTGCGGTGCCTTTAAGTTGACTGCCCTGCATGTTGTCAAAGGCCACCACCCCATCCTCACCGTCCTCGCGCATCCACAGCCCGGTGAAGCCCTCTACCTGCTCCAGGCGAAGAAAGCCGCGAAACTCTACTGCCTTGCCGGCAAAGTTCATGGCAATGGCCCGATGCAAGCTGGAAAATCCGCCGGGCGAATCTGCCGTGCGCTCCATGCGAGCGGCCCATTTGCCGCCATGAACCATCTTGTCATCGGCGAATGCGGTCCCCGCCGGGCTGGCTGTCCAGCCGGTTGGTGAGCCAACCGCCTGCTGATCCTCAAAATTCAGGATTTGCGGCAGCGCAGCAACGTCGGTCATGTTTGCGTTCCGGACGTCTTGCGCCGCCAATGCCAGCGGCATCGCCACGCTGATAAAAACAGCCATTAACCTTCGCATGGCCAAATGATAGTCCCAGAGTTCCCGGTTGGTATAAGAAAAAACCGGCAGCCCAAAAGAGAGCTGCCGGTCGTCTCGAACTTACAAAAGTTAATTAAAAAGTAAACTTCGCCCTGCGGAAAGCTATTAGCCGGCCGTGAACCGGCCTGCGGCGTGCACGTGCAGTTTTACCTTGTCATTCACGCGAAGAATAAATGTGCTGGGGTTTTTCATGCCCCACTTCTGGTACTCCACGGTGAAAGTGCTGTCCGCTGAGCCCGCGCCGCCTTGCAGTTGTAGCAGGATCGTCAACGTTATTGGCCTGGATTGGCCGTGCATGGTAAGCAGGCCGTCCACATCCACCTGCGATTTGCCATCAGCCGCTACCGCGCCTTTGACGTGTTGCGGAATAAAAACAATATCTGAATACCTGGCACTCTCCAGGATTTCCTTGTGCATCCTTTTATCGCGGCCGGCGCTGCCGCTTTGGCCGCTGGCAGAGTCCACCACCAGCTCACCATTGGCCTGGCCTGTTGCGTTGTCAAACTGGATGCGCCCGCGCTTGAGTTGAAAATTTCCATGAACAGTGTGCAGCGTTGAGTCAACGGTGAACTCGACCTTGGTCTGCGCCGGATCCAGTTCGAATGTCCTTTGCTGCGCATGAATGAAACCGACGGAGAGCAGCGTGAATACGATTAGCCTTGTCACGCGGCGAAAGACGCCATCCTCAAAGAGCATGAGTTACCTCATTCGTAATATCCGGTTTTTTGTGGGCAGATGTTTTCGCATCGCTTCAAGCCACCAGAAGCTGCCACCCCAGGTCCAACAGGCCGCCGGCGCCAAAATCCTTAAGTTTAAGTTCGCCCACGTGCAGAGCAAGCAGCCGGGCGAACAGACCGGGCTGCCGTGAAAATGCGCGCAAGCTGCGGTCGCGCAACCATTGGTTCCGGTCCATCAGCAACATTGTGCGTGACATCAACTCGGGCAGCTTCGCTATCTTGCGATGCTCCGATCCATACACTGAAAGATCGCCCTCAGCCAGCGCGGGAGCAAGCACAAGCGCCTGGCGGAACGCCATGGCCAGGCCTTCACCAGTGATCGCATCCACAGAACCGGAAGCTTCGCCGATCAAAGCCATGTTCCTGCGATGAACTCTGGCCAGCCGGCGTGAGATGCTTAACCCGCCTTGCAACCTTGTAACCGGAAGCGCATCTTGCAGGCGCACCGCAAGCGCAGGAAATCCAGCCAGCCCATGCTCAAAGGAGATAAACCTCTGCCGTGAGATCAGGGCTATGCAGACTTCGTTATTGCCGATCGGCGTCACATAAGCCTGCCCATGTTTGTTCCAGAAAATTTCCACGAAATCCGGCCAGCTACGAACATGGAAATGCTGGCGCAGTCCAACACGCCGTACACGGCTGCGGCTTCCAGACAACCCCGCCCAATCTCGTACCTGGGAGTTCTGCCCATCCGCGCCAACCACCCAACGGGCATAGACGGCGCCGCCGTTCACCAGAATTACGTGGTCCTTCACTGAAGAAACGTGCTTGCCCCAAAGCATCTCCACGTCGCAGCTTTGCGCCTGCTGCACCAGGGCCCGATGCAACAGTAATCGGCGGACGCCCAGTCCCCGCCCCACTGGAAACGTTGCCTCGGCTGAGCACTCCGGTCCCACAAACCGTATTCCCTGGAAAGAGCCGGTTTCATAGCCTTGCAGAGAGACTCCCAGGCGCGCAAGAACGTCAAGGCTGTCAGGCATCAGTCCTTCGCCACAGGCCTTATCGATGGGAGGTAAAGCACTGTCCGCAACTATCACGCGCAGCCCCTGCTGCCGGCACGCAATGGCCGCCGCCAGACCGGCAGGGCCGCCGCCAACAACAAACACGTCGGTATCGAACGCGTGTCCCATGAGTTTCACCAGCGCAGTAAAACCAGTTCAGAGCAAAAGCCCGGCCCCATGGCCGCCAAAATGCTATAAGCGCCAGGCTGCTCCCGTTGTTGTGTCAACGCCTTCTGCAGCACCACCAGCACTGAAGCTGAGGAAAGATTTCCCATCTGGCGTAAACACTCCCAGGAAAGTTGCAGAGCGTTCGGCGAAAGGCCCAGGCTGTCCTCTACTGCTTCAAGCACCTTGGGTCCTCCGGTGTGGATGATCCAGCTGGCAATGTCCTTGCGCTCAAGGCCTGACTCCGCCAGGAACGCGCCAACATCAGCTCCAAGGTTCGCGCGGATCACCCTGGGAACGTCCGGCGACAGCACAATATGAAAACCGCTTTCGGAAATGTCCCAGCCCATTACATCTTCTGATCCGGGATAAAAAACTGACTTGGTTGCCACGATCTCCGGCCCTGCAAAATCGGTGTCGCGTCCGGCCACTACTGCGGCTGCGGCACCATCGCCAAAAAGCCCGGTGGAGATCATGTTGGCCATCTTCACGTCATCGCGTTGCCAGGTAAGCGAGCAGAGTTCCACCGCCAGAACTACGGCGATCTGGTCGGGAAAGGCCCGTACATAGTCTGCCGCTCGTGCAATTCCGGCTGCCCCGGCCACGCAGCCCAATCCGAATATCGGATTGCGCTTGATGTTGGGTGACAACCCCATGCGATTCACCAGCCGCGCGTCGATCGATGGGCTGGCCACGCCCGTGACCGAGACAAAATACAGCGCGTCAATATCGGCAGGCGCTAAGCCCAGTGGAGTAATGGCCCGGCAAATGGCATCTCGCCCCAGCGTCTGCGCAAAATTGATCCACAAATCGTTGGCTTCTCCCCAGGTAGCCAGGCGCTCATAGGCCTGCAGGGGAAGCACCAGGTGGCGCCGCTCCACGCCACAGCGGGAGTGAAGCCGGTCAATCACTTCAGGATTTTCCATCTGCGGCCGCCATGCTTCCTTGAGCGCTGAAGTAATGGCCTGTTGTTCGTATAAATTTCCTGGGAACGCGCTGCCCGCGCCAATGATTCTCATATCCACCTGAGCCAATAGGATTTTTCTCTCTCGTGCACCTGCTCCTCTGCCGGCTTCCACACCGGCGCCGGCCGTCTCAGGTTTTCATTGTCTGGCGCGCCAGATGCAGCGCGTCTAGCCAGAATGAAGCTGAAGAGTGGACGTCATCCATTACGCACCTCACCGCGGCCACAAACTCTTCAATCTGCTCTTCGCTTACAGTAAGCGGCGGCGCGGCCTTCAACACCATGAAGTTGTTGCCGCACATCTGGGTCAGGATATTTCTCTCGCGGAAAAGCTTGCCCACCACAATTTGCCCGAACATGCCTTCATGGACTTTACGAAACGATTCAAACGGGACCCGCAGCTTCAGTCGCTCTGGTCTGCGGAACTCGATTCCATTCAGCAGGCCCAGGCCGCGCACCTGCGCAACCATTTCATATCCAGATAGCGCCTCGGTCAGCGCGTAGCGCAGCAGCCGGCCCATCACGTCGCAGCGCGTGCCCAGGTCTTCCTCCTGCAACGTTTTCAATGTTGCCAGTCCGGCGCGCATTGCCAAACCGTTCTCACTGTACGTGGAGGTATGAATAATGGAGCGGCCCAGCGAGGTATAGACCGATTCGTAGATTTCGTTGGACATGAGCACCGCCCCGCTTGGCACCAGCCCGCCGCTCAGCGCCTTAGCCAGCACCACCATGTCCGGGTCCAATCCCCAATGCTGCGCAGCCAAAAACGGGCCGGTGCGGTAAAGCCCGGTTTGCACTTCGTCCAGCACGAAAAGCGTGCCATATTTCCGGCACAGCATTTCTGCTTCGCGCAGGTAATCCGGCGGGGGCACGCGCACACCGGCTTCAGACTGGATGGGTTCCGTAACAAATGCCGCGAACTTCCTGCTGCGGAGCTTGTCCTCTAATTCGTTCAGATGGCCAAACGGGACTGTTCCCACGTTTGGTAAAAGAGGCGCGAAGCCCTCTGCCCAGGAAGAACCTTCCATGAGTGACAGCGCGCCGCAGGTAAGTCCATGAAAGGCGCCCTGGCAGCAAAGCAGGCCCGTTCTGCGTGTGTGAACCCGCGCAAATTTAATGACGGTCTCAATGCCTTCGCTTCCTGAGCTGCAAAAATAGACCTTATTTAGGCGTCCACCCGCCAGGCGGCACAGCTCCGCGGCCAGTTCGCCTGCCAGTTCTGGCACATGGCTTTGCAGCATGGCCGGGCCGGTGCGCGCCAGTTCCTCATGCAGCGCGGCAATTACCGCGGGGTGGTTATGGCCCAGGTTGTGAACGCAATAACCGGAAAGGAAATCGAGAATTCGTGTTCCATCAGTGGTAAAAAGCTGAATACCGGCACAACGTTTGTAGCGAACGTTCATTTCCAGCAGGCTCAGGAGCCTGACCCACTGCGGATTTACGTGCTCGGAATACCGCCTATGGTCCAACGCACTGCCGGCCTTGCCTGCAACCGAGGTCTGCACCATTTGGCCCGCCAAAACTCCCACGCCTGAAAAATTCGCCGCTGATCAACGGCGCATGTCTTAACCGGTTAAGATATGAACCGAATATACTCTTAAGGACATAAGATTTCAAATCTGTGCGGCTGCATGCTATATGCAGAGCGCCAATGACTAACGGGGTTAGTGGTCGTCTGAATCACGGCCGTGTCCGCCACGCCTGGTACTCACGGCGATCTGGCCCAGCGTTGTGAGCACAACATTGGAGACGCTCGGAAATTGGACAGTTGGTCTGGATTCTTTCCATACCGGCGAGTCTTGGTCCACCCCTGTTCCACCGGAGCGGCTGTTGCCGGAGGTCATGGTGTAAGCCGGTGTTTCCGGCACATAGGGCCTTGTGCGTAGAGTTGTAAGCGTGTCCTGACTTTGCGGCTGCCGCTCTCCTTCGCGGCGTTGCGCGTGATGGGCCTTGCGCGCCTGGAGCCCCGCAGTCTTCACCGGCTGTTGGACCAACGCTCGCGTCTCGTCCGCTTGCGAGAAGTGGAAAAGGACCGTCAAGGCCGGAGCCATGACGGCGAGTACTGCCACCAGGGCCAATCCGGCCGTTGCCCGTGAAATTCGGTTCCGCCAGGGCAAGGGTTCAGGAGCTGTCAGGATCGTACGAATGCGAAGTCCCAGCGCGGTGGAAGCGGCAAAGTCCACTCCCAGTGAAAAACCTTCCTGCAACATGCGCAGCCGGACGAAATAGGTCAGGCTTTCCGCATAAGCGGCTCGATCGCCGTTCCGTGTATTGAGGACCGCTTCGTCGCAGGCCAATTCTCCCTGCAAAATCATTCCCGCTCTGGCCTTCCAGATGGCAGGATGGAAAAACAGAAGACAGCAGACCAGATTGCCCACGCCGGCCCAGAAATAGTCCCGCCGCTCCACGTGGACTAACTCGTGGCAGAGCACATCGGCTACTTGCGATGTAGCGCCCAACTCTTCGCAAACTTCCGGCAGCAGAACACACGCTCTCCGCCAGCCTGCGGTGGCAGGCGATTTCAGGCCGGGCAGCACCACCAGTCTGGCCCGTGATACTCCCATGTCGCTGCAGATCTCCAGAAACAGCCCATTCAATTCTTCTGAAGGTTCAATGCCCTGGCGCAGGAGCAACCGTAGCCGCAGATATCTTCCCGCAGCCTTCGCGATCAGCAGAGAGGCTGTCACGCCATAAACCAGGCCCAGGAACTGGATTGCCACCAGCACGCCATGGCTCCATCCTGCAGGAACAAAGAATGAATGCGCCACTGCCGGCGCTGCACCAGTGGTGCCTGTGGCTCCTGCCGGCGAGATCAGCGCGCTCGCTTCCCTGCCCGCCAGCACAACCCAGTACGCCGCTGATCCCAGCAGAAACGTGGTCCATAAAACAAAACGCTGCCGCGGCTTGCTCAAAAGACGGTTGAGCATCCAGCAAACGCAGTAACCCGCAGCAACTCTCAGAAAGAAGCTAAGGAAAACTGCAGCGAAATGCAGGCCAAGTTCCGGATTCATTTTGAATGACCATGGCGTGTACGGCGCCGGTCGAGTGATTCTGGTATCTCGTCCTTTTGGATGCGGTAATTGCGGATCAGGGCTTCCAGCTCCGCCAGCTCCGCCTCTTTGACTGATCCGGCTTCCAGCAAATTGACCAGCAGCTTTGTTGGCGAGCCATCAAAGTTGGCATTCAGCAGGTTGCGCACGGAAAGCCTGCCCACCCACTCCCGGGAAACACATGGTGCAAAAACGAATACCCGGCCATCATTGGTATGACTGGCAAGGCCTTTTTCTTCCATGATGCGCAAAATTGTCTGGGTGGTCTTGTAGTTGGGCGGCGAGGCAAAACTCGGATGACGAATAATTTCTTCGATTGTGCCCGTTCCCAGATCCCACAACGCCTGCAAGATGCGCAGTTCGGCGCGCGTCGGAGGGGCGGGATTTTTCCGGCTGGCCATATAAAGACAAACTCTTAAAACCTTAAGCTAGGAGATATTGCCCTGATTGTCAATAAACTCTTTCCTCCGAAAGGCCAGGTTTTGGCCGATATGCGTTCTCAGTCTGACGCTCGCGCATTTAAAAAAGAAAAAACCGGCAGCCCCAAAAGAGAGCTGCCGGTCGTGTTGAACTTACAAAAGCTAATTAGAAAGTAAACTTCGCCCCCAGTTGGAACTGGCGTGAATTAAAGGCGGTGCGCGGTGCGCCTACTGCTCCGCTTGGACCGATGCCGCCATCGCCAAAGTGCCTGGGTACCGTCAGGCCGGGAACAAAATCCGGCGCGCCGTACACGGAAAACACCTCATCAATGTTGTCACGGTTGAAAAGGTTAAAAGCATCCACGGAAAGGTTCAGTAGTTTGCGCTCGCCCATATGAACCGCCCGAGACAGCCGCAGGTCTACGGTCTGCAGAGTGTCACCGCGATAACTATTGCGCGGTGAGTTGCCCACGCGGTCCGTCACCGGATTGCCGTCATTGTTAGCGTCAAAGCCCACAAACAAGGTAAAGGGCCGCGCCGACTGCAGCGTAACAATGCTGCTTAACTCAAAGTTGCGCATGAAGGTGTTCTGCGGCGCATCGGCCACAAAGTTGGCCACAAAACGATGGCGCGCGTCCTGGTTGGAATTGGCCCGCTCCAGATTGCGTTGCGCATTGGATTGCGGCGTGCTCACAAACGTGACAAACGTCCCGTCATCCAGCGTGTGAGAGAAGGTGTAATTGGCGTTCATTGAGAAATACTTTCCTGCTTTCTCAGTCGCCTGCAAAGTCAACCCGTGGTATATGGAGTTGCCGGAGGAATCAGTGAAGTAGAAAATTCCGTTCGTCCCGTTTGAGCCAGCCGGGGGCGCGGGAATATTGGGATCGTTGATGGCAAAGGCATAAATGTCTTTGCCGGTGCCGGGTTCAACGCCAACCGGCGGTCCCACGTTGAGATCGATAGGACGCACCAGCTTATGGCCTGCAACGAACAAATATCCGGCACTGATGGTCAAGCCACCGCCAAGTGTTCTATCGATTTCCAGGTTGGCCTGCTCCGTGTAGGGCGAACGCATGTTGCGATCCACAGCGGTTCCGCCTTGCACAAACAGAGAGTTGTTCGGGAATGATCCATTGTTGATCAGGTTCTCAAACGCCGAACTCAGCAGCGGAGGTGGCACTGTTCCTGGCGGCAGCGGTGCTCCCGGCGGAGGCGTTGGGCATCCGGGAATGACGCATGGCGTAGGCAGGAACATGCTGTTGAGTAGCCACGTGCCCGTTGTCTGGTTCTTCACCAGCGGCAGGCCCGCGATTACCGGCGGCCGTTGCGGCGCAGGAACAAAGAAAAACGTGAGCGTGTACTTGTCATTAAAGATTCCAAAGCCGGAGCGAATCACCGTCTTGGAATCGGGCGAGTAGGCAAAACCAACACGCGGCTGGAAATTGTTGTGGTCGCCGTTGACAAAGAACCCGAGTCCGGCTTCCACGTCATAACGCAGGCCGTAGTTCACGGTGAGCTTCGGCGTCAGGCGGTACTGGTCCTGGGCAAAGAAGCCAAAGTAGCTGTGGTTGAGGTGAACAAAAAAGTCGGAGGCCAATGCAGGATCGAAAGCGTTGGTCCACGTGGTGGGAAGCGAAGGCGATGCCGCATTAGGATTGAACGGGCCGGGGCCAATCGGTGCGCCCCAGAAAAATGCTGCGATGCAGGGTGAGACCAGACCAACCAGCGGCGGAGGACATGGTGTGCTGCCCCAGCCGGATTTGCCTGAAGCCAGCAGATCGTCAAGGCTGGGGAAGATGATGCGCGCCGGAGTGAAGCCCGGCCAGATCACGAAGTTGCGAATGTAGTTGGTATCAACGCCAAACTTGGCGTAGTGCTTGCCATGCACAAGGGAGAAAGTATCGGTTGCCTGGATTCGCGATTCGTTATAGCGATCGAACGCGCCGAAGTTGTGGCCAAAAAGCAGCAGGTTCGGCACGTCAAGGTTCGGCTGCCCGGTGACGCCGGCAAAACCGTAGTTGCGCCGCGCCCACTGCACCAGAAATGAGTTGACTTTGTTCTCGCTGAACGTTGTTGTGAGTGTTCCCACCAGGTCCTGATCGCGCAGGTCACCATTGCGGCCGCTGCTGGGTGCGCCAATGCCGCCGCCATCCAGCGTTTCACCCACCAGCATGTTCAGGTTGGTGCCGTCTTGAATCGAATAACGCGCGGAAAGGCGGTTACGCTCGCTCAATTGGTGGTCCAGTTTGATAAAGCCGTTATCGATATCGGCGGTCTTCAGCACATTCAGGTTTTCCGGCGCCAAGCCAAAGCTCGATTTCACCTGATTGATCGCAGTCAAATTGCTCACCAGCAAGCCTGGATACTGGGGCGACTGGCCGCGCCTCTGGCCTTCATAGTTCACGAAATAGAAAGTTTTATCGGTCTTGATTGGGCCGCCCAGCGTGGCGCCAAACTGGTTTTGCCGGAAGGTATCAAAGCCCTGCTGGGCCAGCGGCGAATTCGCGTTGAGCGCATTGTTCATGAAGTATTCGTACACTGAGCCGTGCACATCATTGGTGCCGGACTTGGTCACGATGTTTACAATCCCGCCCAGCGCGCGCCCGTATTCCGCGCCAAAACTGTTGTTGACCACGCGGAACTCGCTCACCGCTTCCTGTGATGGCGTAGCGCGCTGCGAGCCGGTGGCGGTATTGATGTTGTCCGCGCCATCAACGGTCACGCTGTTGTTGAGGTCGCGCTGTCCGCCGAACGAGATACGCGTAACCGAGGGATCAGTAAACGTGGATTGCAGGCTGATGCGGCCGGTGGTGACACCGGGGCTGAGCAGGGCAAAGTCAGTAAACAAGCGGCCGGCAATCGGCAACGCCTGAATCTGCTGCGTCTCCACCACGGTGCTGACCTCAGTGCGCGTAGGCTCAATCGTTGGCGCTTCCGTGTTGACCACAACTTGCTGCGTGGTCCCAGCCACTTTCATGTTCACGTCAATGGTCGCCACCTGGGCCACACGCAGAACCAGCCCTGTCTGCTCATACTTGGCAAAGCCCTGCGACTCCACAGTAAGGTCATAATTGCCCGGCGGCACGTCAGTGAGAATATAAAAACCCACATTGTTGGAAGTCGCCTTGTAAACCTGATTGGTGGCAACGTTGCGCAAGGATACTGACGCCTTCACAATCATGCTGCCGGTCTGGTCGCGTACAGAGCCGTTGAGTTGGGCATCTCCGGTGTTGGCTTGCGCCAGCGCCGCTCGATGGGAAAGGAATAAGACGAGGGCGAGCATGATAAAGGCCCAATAACGCTTCATGGTTCCTCCAAAAGAGGGGGTGGAGTCTTACGAACGTTCGTTCGAATCAGCCGCACAATAAAAACGGCCACGCAAACAAACCCGGGGCCACCGTCCCTGAGCGGCCAATTTTCGCTCAGCTAGCAGAAATGTCAAGCAATAAATTTTAATGTCAAAGCAATCGACCTTTTTGGAGTAACCGGTTGTGAACCGGGAGAGCCGGTTCGTCCCAGGTCAGCGGGCAAATCTATATAAGGATAGGGCCGGGGCGGAAGGCTTATTTCCCTGACGCCGGGGTTACAACAATCAGCGTGGGATGATCATACGGCTCCACGCGCAGCGTGAGTGATTTGCGCGCATCAAAATCCTTCTTCGCCACGGGATAAGCGAAGATCGCCACGCCGGTAAAAGAGTTGCCGGAAGGGATCTTCAGCTCTTCTTTGAGCCAGTCTGCTTTGGCTTCCTGGAGCGGAGCAAAAGCGGCCATGTAGCGGGCAGCATCCATGGAAGGCGCGGCGTTGTCACTGTATTTCTTGCCGTCTGGGGTCTCAATTTCAGCGGTTATATTTTTGATCCACAGCGGCTTATCAATCTGGTTATCGAGCTTTACCTGGATGGCCGCCATGGTATTGCCCTGCAAGTCAACTGATGCGACCTTGGTTATGGCCAGTGACGCGCTAGGTTTGGCGCGCGTGGAAAACATGACCACCGCCACCACCACTCCTACCAGAACAAACGCGATCAGCAGAGGAACGATCGGCGGCAGGGTCCACTTGGCGCTATCCATCTCCTCCGTAATGGGGATATGCCCGGCATCAGGCTGGTTCCTGGGCGCCGGCGCTGCTGATGAAGGCTGCGGATTGCCGGCTGGCGCATTCGGTTTAGCGTTTTCAGGCATAAGCTGGCTCCGGAAACAGCATACTCTTCTGAGATGCTGAATTCATTGTCCGTGAACGATATCCCCCGGCTGGTATTCAGAGGTAAAATGCTGGTGAACGCAAAGAATTAGATCGGGAGGATTTCTGTATGTTTAAGTCTTCCATCGTCTTTTTGTTCACCGCGACTTTGTTGAGCGCAGGGCAAAGCTCGCAACCGGCACAGACTCAGCCAAAACCTGCTCTTCCGGCCCCTCCGGCCCGGCAGCAACCGCAACAGCCTTCCACTATAGTAGCGCCGAACTCTGGAGTGACCCCGGATTCAGAAAAGAACGCAGCACCGCAGGATCCGCCGTTTCGTAAGATCAAAGTTGCGTTTCCTCCGAAGCCGAAGCCTGAGCGTTTTCCTACGGGAATATTGGATAAAGCAACGCCCGCTTAAAACCAAGCGCGCAGAGCTTGATTCCGCCATCGCGCGATGATGATGCAGCGCCGCCTGACCATAAAGGAAATCCTGCAGGGCTTGCAGGCCGGCGCTTGAAGTCCAACAAGTACCGCGACGTCTATGCCATCCTGCGCCGGCGCGAGGCCTGCAAAGCCGATGTGATCAACATGGACGCCAAATGGGGCCTGGCCGGTGGAACCCAGAGATTCCTCCCGGAAGCTATCTGGCTTCCCAGGAAAAGCAGCGCTAGAAGAAACGTGTGAGAGGTCGAAATTTGCTTACAAACGCAAACTTAACAATTTTACATGCGGCAGATAAGCACTAATCACTTTAAAACATCATGCACCGTGAAAGCACGGAAACGGCACGTGAGAGGCTAACGGCCTGAACCGGCTCCATTCGTCGCCTAAAGGGTGTCTTGCATGGCCTAGGGTTCGTCCACGTTGAATTTGACATGGCGTAAGGTCCAATAAGATGACGCAAGGGCAGCGCGTAATGCAATTCTCGATGCAGCAGTCTTAACCATTACACCAAGTGTCTGATTGTCTCCGATTGAAATCTTACCTAACACACCCAATCCTATTGAGATTCCTCCCGCAGTGTTTTCTACCAATCCTCCGACAGCAGCAGCTTGACTACTTGCACCATTTGCAAGATCGCGGAGCACCCACACATTCTGCGCAGTTATGCCACAAGCAGTCGCCGAGCCGGGCGGAATCTGCACATAGTTATCCACACTGTAAGCGGTAGGCTGCTTCGTTGAATTGCCCGGATAAAAAATTGTTGTCTTCGTGACGACCGCATCACTTCCCATCACAGGAGTCGGATCAATCAAGTCAATGAGAAACTCGAGCAAGACCGTTTCTGCGGCAACAATTTCGGAATCTGGCACGGTACTTGAGATCTGTGGCTTATCCAGCGATGTACCCATTCTATCTACGAAGTTGCCCTTGTAATATGCCTCAAAGTATTTAATGAATGTTGAATTTGAAGAATCCTGCGTTATTAAAGCCGCTGCCCCGGGTTTTAAATGGAGGTCGAAGAGCTTATTCGAAAAATCTTTTAGATCACCGTGAGTAAGTTTATGGCCGTCACTGTGCTTTTTGATTGCACCTCTCTCAATACCAACTTGCTGGTCGTCCGCTCTCACGGTTCCGTCAGCAATTTGAGCATCAAGTTGCGCTTCTGCTGATACTGATGTTAGCCACTCAATCAATGTCTTCGTGACTTTATGGTCTTTTAGGCCGGCCGGCAACCTTGTTTGTGCAGCCGCGAGTATCGTCGTGTAATAGCTCTCAAACAGCGGTTCCGTACTGGATGTGCCGGGTTGCCGCGAAATGTTAAATTGAGTCGCGGATGTTGCAACTGGAGGAAGTTGGTAATGTAGGGTATTAGTTGATTCGCCTTTCATCAACTTAAATTCTGCGGCTGCACAAGAAGAATTTGTCGGTGGCGTTACTACAGGCGTAAACTTTTTTAAGGGCAGAGCAGCACAGCCAGAAAGAACTCCAACCAGTAAGGCAATAATTATCCTGCCAGCAGCACAATGGCGATACAGCGAGCGCAACG
This sequence comes from Candidatus Angelobacter sp., assembly GCA_035279585.1. GTDB lineage: Bacteria > Acidobacteriota > Terriglobia > Terriglobales > Acidobacteriaceae > Angelobacter. The sequence continues at coordinate 23,386 of DATEHN010000044.1, forward strand.
GTCGCAATTGATTGGCTGAGTTAAATCTGGGCCTTGCGAATCCGGTTTTTTTAATATCCATAACGATTCCTTCCGATCTAAGAAAATATTTAGAGAATCTCGTAGTTGTTAGAAAGAACGTAGATACTGTTATGAACCCTTTAAGGAGCGCCTTGGTAGGGAGTGTCTTGGCTCTAAACGGACACGGGAACCGGGTAGGAAACGTGGCTAAGTGATTGAAAAAATGGCGGAAGCGTGTCGGAGTCGAACCGACCAAAGCCGGGTTTACCAACTTTCGCTGGTTTTGAAGACCAGAAGGGTCACCGGACCCCATGCGCTTCCGCTTGACCAATAGTTTACAGGAGGTGTTTAGAAGTAGGAGGAGTAGCGGACCACGTTCCAAGCGCCTTGAGCATAGGCGACAGTGACTGTGCCTTCTCCCGTTAACGCATGCTGGGGATCTGTCTCTCCGTATTTTGTGAGCTTGTAATAGAGCTCGACGGTATCACCATGGTCGCGCCGGTAAGCCAATTTCCAGTCGGCAACGCGGTGTTCCAGGTCATATTCGCACTCGGATGCAGGTTCGTCGCAGTTGCCGTTCCTGAGGTCCCCAAGAAACCTGGCGGCGCTCTGCTCCGGAGCATGGTCCCGCAATGGATTCCGGACAATCAGCCCGGTAACTTCCGCGTGAAGGTCACCGCAGGCACAATCGGTTTCTGCAAACAGGTGGAGAAGGACTGGCGTGTGCCGAAGTGCATAGCCTCCCGCGATCAGCAGAAGCAGCGCTCCAATGGCGTAAACCGGCCGCATGAAGAAGTTCCGAAGCAGCCCGTTATTTTAATATGAGCATCTTCTCTGATCTTGTGGTTGAAATTCGCCATCGGCAGCGCGGCTCCAGGCTGAAAAATCCACGGTGCAGCGATGCAGCAGCATGAGACAGAACTGAATCCAAGTGGCTGATGCTCTGAGAGAATGAGCGGCGGGGACAACCTCGCCCATAGGGGATCAATCTAAGGCACGGTAGTGACCGCCGTAAGTCCCTTTCCCCTGACGGCGGACCGTCAAGGCCGAGGGGTTCCCATGAAATGCGACAGTCCCGGAGCGGAGCTGCAGCCGGGCGATATCTGCACGCAAAGCGGCTTGTATGAGGTGATTCATCTGGCCCATCGGGCGCCGCACAAGGTAATCATTTCAGCCAATGACGTATTTCCGCCCTGCAAACGTTGCGGCCGGAATGTGCGCTTCCGCCTGCTCATGCAGAGCACCAGCAAGCCGGCGCATGGCAAAGCCCGGGCCGCGCGCAAGAAGAGCAGCGGATAAGTGACCTGCTTTGCACAAGAAATTGCATTTACCACTGATTCACACTGATAACACTGATCAACACAATGCCTCGCACGCATGTATCTACTGACAATTTGGTCTTTGCCTTATCAGGGTCATCGTGCAAAGCCGCAGGGATTTCCAGCTTTGTTCGTTCGTGATTGTCAGGCCAGATGAACGTTCGGCTCGGACTCCTGGGCCGCGACTCCTTCCGGCAGGCGGCCGCCGTTGTACTCCATAAGGCGGTTCTTCCACTTGAGAAAATCTGTGATGGTCTGCGGTTCAATGCGCACTTCCACACGTCGCAGGCTGGCAAGCAGGAGATTCATCTCCCACATAAGGCCGGCCTGGCTGCGCTGGCTTTGGCGGCAAGGCTTGACGGCCACGCGAAGCTCGCGGCCTTTGCACTCAAGCAGCCCCCACTTTGCCGGAAGCTCATTCGCGGCGATCAGCCCCTGCGGCGCCAGATAAAAACGCTCGCAGCCCATGGCCAGTTCGGGATTTTTGCGGAAGGGCTTTTCCCGGTCGGCAAAAAAGTCGGCGCGGGAGATCTTGCACTCCACCACCACGGAGCGGCAGGCGCCTTTCCAGCCGATGACATCTGGCGTCTCGCCGCTGGCGCACGATTGCTCTGAGAGGACGATGCCGCAACGATACCGGGTGCGTAGCCATTGCTCAGCAAGGCGGACGAGGACTGCATGGGTCATGAGTTCAAGGTACCGCAGAGTTGGAGAGAGGGAAAGTAATTTGCGAGAGTCTGCGGGATCGGGACATCGGGAAAGCAAACCCTTACCACTGATCAACACTGATTACACTGATCGGGAATGGGGTTTTAACGCGGAGGCGCGGCGACACGGAGAAAAGCAAAGATCAGCCGCAGATTACGCAGATCATCGCAAACTGGGAAATCTTGTTTGCGGCGCTGGAAAAAATAGGCTTGTGAGAAATTGAGACATTCGGGAAAGCAAACCCTACCGCGGATCAACACGGATCGCACTGATCGGGAATGGGATTTTAACGCGGAGACGCAGAGAAAAAATCAAAAGAATCAGCCGCTGATTAGAACAGATCAACGCAGATCCAACTGCGGTGTTGGCAATCGCGGGCGAGGGCGCCTGCGCTCCACAATTTTTATCAGCTCTCTATCTATCAGCTATCTATCAGCTCTCTATCAAAGATTGCTTTAGACCATGCGGCGCTGGCGAGTGAGGAGGAGCCAGGTCATCCAGAGCATGAGATAAAAAAAGAGGCCGCCTGTTTTTGCGGCCCCTTTCAACGCTTTCAGTGCTTGCACGATTTGCATGTTCATTGTCTTCATTTTGTTATCTTTGTTTACTAATAAATGAACATTCCTTCTTCTTACCTTCATGCAATCTGGTCCATGGCTTTGGCTACAAGCCTGATCAATGGATCAATGGTCCGCTTCGATCAGTCACAGGCCTGGGGCGAGCCTCCATCTAACGAATCACAGAACCTGGGCATTGGCGCACCGCCACCCGCGCCGGTGGCGGGGATGGTGATGGTTTGTTCCGTCAGCACGCCATCTGTTACCACGGCGCCGTCGGGAACGGTGATGGATGGATGGTCAAAGGGCGCGCTCTGACTGCGTACCCGTTCATCAGTAAGAGATTTGAGGAAGGCCACCACAGAAACGCGATCGAGCGTGCTGAAGCTGACGCGTTCCAGGCGAGGATCAACATCTACCGAGGGGAAGTCACCGCCACGGCTGTAGAAATCCACCACCTGCGCCAGAGTCGCCTGGCCGCCATTGAGGAAAAAGGGAGCGGTCAGCTCGACGTTGCGCAGATCGGGGGTCTTGACGTTGCCGCCAACTGAAACGGGCGCGCCGGCAGGAACAGGAGTTCCGCTGACCTGGCCGAGCGAAGCAAGCTCCGCTACGGAGAGCGAGGCCAGACCTGAAGGATCGGCAGCAGCGACGCCAAGATCGTCATTGGTCGGGCGCACGCCGATGTTGTGGAAGCCAATATCATGCCAGCGTCCGCCGGGTTGCTGCTCAACCACAACGCCGTTGTGGGCCGCGATGTTGGAAACCGAAGCATCAGTGAACTCAGCGCCGTTATGGCAGCTGGTGCAATGGCCCTTGCCCTGGAAACGGTCGAGACCCATTACTTCCAGAGAGCTGAGCGCGCCGCGATTGCCTTCCATGTACTGGTCAAAGCGGGAATTGTCTGAGACCAGAGTGGATTCATACATCTGAATGGCGATACCCCAGAACATGGAGAAGTTGTACTCCATCTGTGAATACTCGCTGGTATTTTGGGGAGTGCCGGTGTGGAGGAAGTTGCTGTTTGAATCCACCACGGCGTTGGAGTTCCACCACTCCGGCTGGAATGCAGCCTTGATCATGGAAACATAATCAGTGGTGAGACCGTTGTTGGGCGCCGCGCTTAGGGAACCGAGAACGCTATCGTCTGGCGCTACCTGCTGCAAAGCCAGCGGCGTGAGCGTGAGCATCTTTTTGCCCATCTTGACGAAGAGACGGCCGGTGGCGGACATTTCAATGTTGGTGGTTGGCGGCCCGACGGCTTGCGAAGCCAGCGCAGAGTGAGAGAGACGAAGCGTAACTTCGATGGTTGAATCCGGATTGCTGGGATCGGTCTGCAGAAGATGCGCATTAGGATCGCCGGCGCCGAACGGATTCACGCCGTTGAAGGTATTCTGGGCGCGACCATCCCAGAAGTTGCGATAGTTAAAGACCGCGTTGATGACTGAAGGCGCATTGCGCGGCGTGGAACGCCGGACATTGGCCATGCCGCCCAGACCATCAGCGATGCTCCAGACTGAATCAGGCACGCTGGTTTGGTCTTCAAGACCCTGGCCAAGTATGACGTCATTGAAGGTATTGAGGAACACGCCCTGCGAACCCACGATGTTGTTGTTATCGCGAGAAGCGACGTGCAGCGGGAAATCGCTGAGCGCCAAAGCGTGGTTAGGGCCAAATCCAGGATAGAACGTAGTGGAATCAGGAGCCGAGAAACCGTTGCCATCAATACGATTGATGCCGGGATCAGCCTGATTCATGGTACGGCTGTCAGCACCAGCGTTGAAGTGGCAAGTAGCACATGCGGTTTTGCTGTCGCTACCGAACTGCATCTCCCAGAAAAATGCTTTGCCCAAAGCAATTGCCGCGTTCTTGTCTTTGATAATAGGAGCCAGTTCAGCCGCTGTTGGACCAGGAATTGTAACGGTCTTCAGGGAAGCTAAACCGCGCTCGCCGCCTTCATTCCCGCCGCCATTTCCGCCCCCACCGTGCCTGCCACCGCCGCCAGAACCGCCTCTTCCGCCTCTGGAACCGCCTTCATCTCCACCCTGGCCGCCACCATTTCCAAGCAAGCCGCCACCATTCCCGCCTTGTCCACCACCATTCCCTCCTTGTCCACCACCGTTGCCAATTTGGCCCCCACCGTTGCCGCCCTGGCCCCCACCATTCCCGCCCTGACCACCGCCGCTTCCAACTTGGCCGCCGCCATTCCCGCCGCTGCCGCCACTTCCTCCGCTGGAATTTTTACCTTTTTGGCTGCTACCGCCTTGGTTAATGCTGGCTTCGATACTCGGATTCTGGTTCACGCTTCCAGACTGGCCAACTCTTTTCAGTAATCCAGTCCCTAGGTTGCCATCGCTACCGCGACCGCCCTTGGCGGATAGATAAGTAACGCTGAATAGTATGGTCGCGCACATAGATAAAAATAGTACGACCAGTTTTTTTAGTTTGTTCTGGGAAAACATTAGAGGCGCTCCTTGTTGTGCTCCACCACCAGCCATGTGCAGAGATGAACAAGCTTTGCTGCGAAGCTGCCAATGCTACTGTGCGGAGCAGACAAAACTGAGCGAACATAGACTGCGTCGGAAACCAGTCTATTTGTCTTGCATACCTTCAATAACATCAGCGCTGTGCATCACTGGCACATGCGAGGGTCCTAATTTTTGGTCCTTTGTGGCTGCTTAGGGGCAAGACTTCTGAAAAGAGCTTCCTCTCGGACGCCCCGGAGCATCCACTCGTCGATTCCTGTTCAGGTTGCGCCTGCCAACTTAGGCCCACATTAAATGCGAATTAAATTCTTTAACATACCGTGAAGCGATATATTTTTCCGTTCCCTCAACACACGCGCACGCAAAAATATGCATATCCCCGCGCAGAATTACTCCTGCTTCGGGTTCACTCTTCCCTGTCTCATTCAAGTTTTAGGATGTGTAGGTAATAGACTTAAACACGAAATCCACAAGGCATCCGTCCACTGGATATGGAGCGCTAACGCCGCGGCCTGAATGCCGATGCCTTAATCAAGATCTGCTTCCGCAAGCCATTTGCGCAAGCCTCTTTTGTGTTTTTCTTTTCGATTGCGCTTCTTGTTCTCTGCCCGTTGCACCGGCGGCGGCGTCCCCAGAACGGCGCGCGACGCCGCTTTCACAGCGCTGGTAGCCCGAAATTTTTTCGCTTTCTTCTTCGCCACAAATGCTATTTAACCACGAAGCCTGCGTGATACTTAATTTAGAATTGATATTTTGCGCGTTGCCTTGCATTATCTCTCGATCATCCAACACTGGAAGAGAACCCGCTCACGGAGCAGCGTGTGAGACGGTCATCGGCTGATTTTTTTGGCGATGGACAGTCGGTAAGCGGCGACTGTGGCGACCCAAGTACGCGGCACTTTGCCGGCAAACAGCGCGATGATGAGAGCGGACTGGATGACTTTGGCGCACCTTGCCACTCATCGCAGCTTGGTCGCTTGCATCTGCTGATTGATCAGGTGAACAGCTCCGATGCCGTATCCCAACCTCACCAATCCACAAACCTTGGATCTCTACGCTCTGGTGCAGGAAAATCCCTCCACCTTTGCCGATCTGGACGGTCACCTGGCGCCCGGGAAGATCGGATCTCCCGGAGGCATGGCCGTTCACCCAGTATGCGCCGCGGACGGCCGGAATGCTTATGGCTGTCTGGATAATGGGATGCGATAATCTCATGGAATAATAGCGTTTATGCTGGATCATATAATATGGTTGCGGGGTTATGAGACATCATTGTTTTTCCGTAATGCTATATAGATTGCCTTTGCTGGCTATACTGATGCAGCAAGCCGTCTGTGCTACCGCAAGCAATTGCCCACAATCTCCCCAAATGTATAAATATGATCATGCAGGCACGCGACTTAATGGACGAGTCATCCAGCGTAGCGTATATGGTCCCCCAGGATATGGTGAGGCTCCAGCTACAGGTCCTAAAGTTAAGATCACTATTTTACAGTTAGACTGTCCTATTGATATTAGACCTGAACGCAATGCAAAAGCCCCAGAGACCTCTAACCTCACTTATTTCCACAAAATCAAGGAGATTCAGCTTTTTTTTGACAATAAAGCTCAGAAGCACTTTGCGCTGCAGCATCTTGGTCGAACTGTGATTGTGAATGGCAGACTGGAAGAAGCGGTTGCTGGCGGTGAATATACCAAAGTAATCATGACAGTAGAACAAATTCACTAAAAACTCAAAATGCCTAACTAAGATAGTGAAAATTTAAAGGTAGAGATCATCGATGAGGAGTCGCTGGAGTTCGACGATTAAGGACAATACGCACAGAGATGGGGAGCGTCCCGTCTATCCCCGGTTTTATCCGCCGCCGCTTTCACAGCGCTGGTAGCCCGAAATTTTTTCGCTTTCTTCTTCGCCACAGATGCTATTTAACCACGAAGCCTGGCGAAAGAATATTAATCAAAGAAGCTATTGTGAAGTCCGAGCTGTCACATTCCTGGACTACAAAAATGCCTCCAAAATTCAACCATGTGCAATACCTTCAGAACTGATCGGCGATTTGCAGGTTTAATGAATAATGGTCGTCGAGAGGGTTTGAACCGCGCCCCCCTGGTCCCCAACCCAATCTCGTGCTTTCTCCCTGTCGATATCAATGCCCTGGTCATGTGGAACGGTTACTGTTGTCGTGCAAGTCGCTGCATTGCCGGCGCGATCCAAGCCGCTATAGGTCAATGTATACACCCGGCCATTTCCAGGGCCATGCCTCTGGGCCCGCAATTCACCGCTCACGGATGGCGTTCCTGGCATGAAGCCCTGAATGTCCCCGAGCCCGCTGTCGGGTTCGCTGCTGGTTATGGAAACAAGGGTGAAACCCGCAGAACCTGAAAGCGAATCGGTCACAGTGACGTAAGCATTGACTGGCACTAGCTTATTGTTCGGGGGCCAGAGAACATTAGGACTAACGCTGCACGAGACTATGGGCGGAGTTTTATCGATATTGACTCCGCTCACGGTTATTGAGGAAGAGTTGCCCGCAAGGTCCTGGCACTCGCCGCTCACCGATTGGTTCGCCCCCTCGGTAGAGAGAACGGTCGGTTGCGGACTCCCCGCAAGAAGACCGGAGAGTGTGTCAGCGCAGGCAAAGCTGACAGTCACATCAGTATTGTTCCATCCGTTGGCATTCGGGAGCGGCGTGCGTGAACCAGTGATCGATGGCGGAGTTTTGTCGAGCTCAACGGTAAGAGTTTTGGGCGTCTCCACGTTGCCGGTATTGTCTGTGCCGAAGAATGCGATCGTGGTAATGCCTTCATTGCTCACCTGGAAAGAAGTTGTCGCCGCCGGGACCGTGGTGCTGGCGATCGATTGAGCACCCGTTGCGCTGTAACTAATCTGCTTGACACCAGTTCCGCCGGGATCATCCGCGGAGTTCAGGGTGACGGTGACATTTGAATTGTTCCAGCCCGCGGCGTTGGGAGTTGGTGTGAGAGCCGCAATGGTAACGGGCACAATAGCCACGCGCGGAAGCACGCTTGGGGCAACGATGGCTATTGGATTTCCTGTAGAAGGAGACCGATTCAAGTCGGTGCCAAATGTTTCAATCAGCAAACCATCTGGATTTAAGTCAATGTTGATGAGAAAATTGGCGCCAAGAGATTGCGTCGGCAACGGAATACCTGCGCTGTCCAGAATATAGATGCTGACCCCATCGTGGATGGGTCCATCTTCATCTGTGGCAGAGATAGCCAGGGTGAAGGTAAGCGAGTTGCCCGGAGAAAAAGACTGCGTAAAAACATTCAGGAACGAACTGTCCGTAAGCGAGACGGTGGAGTTCAGGTTACCGTTTGCTCCACCCGATTGTGCAGGATTGGGAAAGCTACTTCCTCCACCGAAATCAAAGTTAGAGAGCGTTACTGTGCTGTTCCCGTCAGACGTCTGGCTGCCATCCGTCAAAACGGCAACAATGGTAAATGGACCTGCAGGGTGGGCAATCAGTCCGGTTGTGTTGATCGACACATTGTAAGTTGTTGTTGCAAACCCCACTGTGGTCCACATAAGCACAATGCATAACAACACGATGTAGCGCTGCAAGATATATCGGTTCATGTTTCTGCTGTTTTTCATCGCGTGGGTTCTCCTTCCAGAACCTTAGGCATGAAAGAGAGAGCCGCTCCCAGATCCTTTATGAAGACGGGGGTAATACTCACAAAACCTCCTGGGGCTACATCGCCTGTAGTTATCTGAAACATTGCATCGGTGCGGGGAGAGGAGAAGCACACGGTAGCGTCCGCACCGAACACGTCAGTCCTGTAAGGATCCAGTTGATGGTTGGGAATCCCGACCAGGGCCAGAAATAACGGACCGTGTAGAACCGCTCCCGATTGGTTGGTCACGGTTATTTTTTCTGTATAGGAATTGGGTATGCCCGGATCGAATGTGGGCGCCAAGTTCCCCTGACTCACCCGCACCTGAGACGATGTCAGTTCAATTGCGCCACACGCTCCTGCGCCCTGCGAAACCGTGTATGTGATGCCTGAAATGGTGACTGTTCCCGTTCTTGCGCTGCCACCATTGACGCCTGCGTGAATTGAAACTGCTCCAGGGCCGCTACCGGAAGCGCCAGACGTAATCGTCAACCAGGAGGCATTGGACGACGAGATCCACTGGCATCCGCTGGAAGTACTAACTATGACTCGGAGGTCGCCTCCGACGTTATCAATGGCTGCGTGAGAAGGGTTGATCGAAAAAGTACAATTGAGAGATGGTCCCGCACCCTGCTCAGTGATATGAAGGACGCTCGCTCCCAGAGTAATGGTCCCGGTGCGTGAAGTCCCCGGATTTGCGGCAACCTGAAATGTGACCGTTCGCGACCCAACGCCGGATGGGGGGCCGCCTCCGGGGGAAAGCATCGGGCTGAATGGAGTTAGCCAACTGGCGTTGAATCCCAGTTGCCATGAGCAACCGGCGCCAGTATGAAGCAGGATCGAACCCAGCCCCCCATCGGAGGTAAAAGTCAGGTTTGCAGGGGCCAGAGAGATGCCACAGCCCCCTCCGAATGGATTAGCAGCATTCGCCACCTCACGAATCCGGTTATTGAGGGCATCCGCAAAAAATAAGTTTCCCGTTCCATCTATAGTAAGACCACGAGGACCGCCCAGCACTGCACTAGTTGCCGATCCTCCATCGCCACCGAAGCAGCATGAATCATCGCCGGCGATTGTTGTGATGATGCCGGTGAGGGAGTCAACACGGCGCAGGTCACGTGAACCAAAGTCGGCGATGAATAGGTTTCCCTGACCGTCCAGGACCAGTCCTTCAGGTTCACCCAGAAGAGCGGCAGTAGCCGGACCTGCATCACCATTGGAATTCAGAAAGCCAAACAGCCCATTTCCGGCTACCGTGCTAATGATTCCTGTGGCAGCGTCGATGCGGCGAATGCGTTCATTAAACGTATCTGCTACAAAGATGTTGCCCACAGCATCCACCTTGACCGCCGAGGGAAAGCCTAAACTGGCGCTTGTCGCAGCAATTCCGTCGCCGTTAAAACTCGCAAATCCGTTCCCTACCACAGTTGTAATGATTCCGGTAGTTGCATCAACTTTTCGAATTCGGTTGTTCGTCGTATCAGCAATGACAAGGTTTCCGCCGGGGTCGATTGCGATTTGAATATTCAAGCTCAAAGTAGCACCCAGAGCGGGAGCATCATCGCCTGAAAAGCCCGGTGTGCCTGTACCCGCGACGGTTGAGATGATCCCGCTTGCGCTGTCCACACGGCGAACTCGTGCCAGGTCGGCAATGTAGAGATTGCCAAAACCGTCCAGCGCGACTCCCTGAGGTATCAGAGTCGCTCCGGTAGCTGGGCCACCATCACCACAACTCGCTGTGCAGCCGAAAATACCGCTTGGGGCACCGCCTGCAACTGTGGTAATGACGCCGGTGCTGGCATCAACGCGACGAACGCGCTGGTTTTGCTGATCAGCAATAAAAAGGTTTCCGGCAGAGTCTGATACCACATCCTCAGGTATTCCAAGGCTGGCAACCGTTGCTTTACCACCATCACCGGGTGTGCCATTCCCAACAACTGTAGTGATTTTTACACTCTGAGCATCGAACTCGCGAACGCGGAAATTGTTCGTATCGGCAACATCAACACTACCTGTAGCCGTAACAAAAATGCCTGATATTGAAGAGAGGCTCAGGCTTGCTGAACTGGCTGGGACACCGTCACCGTTAAAACCTGGGGTCCCAATGCCGGCGACCGTCGTGACGCCAAGTGTTTTCGCATCGAAACGTTGAACCGTACTCGTTATCTCGTCAGTGAAGTAAGCATTGCCTCCGGAATCTGCTGCAACGCCTACCGGTAAGGCATTCGCAATGCTCTGAATCTCTCCGGTGACCGCATCCACGCGCCGGAGAAGCTCATTATCATAATCCGCGATAAACAAGTTGCCCCCGGCGTCAATGGCCACAGCCACAGGAAAGTTCAATTGGGCGTTGATCGCAGGTATTGCGTCACCATTAAAGCCTGCTACTCCGGTACCGGTAATCGTGGTGATGATTCCTGATGCGGCATCAACTCTCCGAATACGCTGCGATAATGTGTCCGCGATAAATAGGTTTCCGGACCCATCCACTGCTATGCCTTCGGGGCCACCAAGACCTGCGCTGGTCGCGGGACCGCCGTCACCGCTAAAGGAAAACTGGCCTAGAGACCCTGCAACAATGCTGATCACGCCAGTCACAACATCAATTCTGTGGATGAGATCACGGCTTGGATCGGCGAGGAATATGTTCCCTTGCGAATCTATGGCTATCCCTGTGACTCCGCTTAAGCACGCGCTCACTGCCGATGAACCATTAGTAGTGCAACCTCCGCCAATCAAAGACAAATTCCCTGATGTATCGGTCTTGTAGATCTGACCCGTATCCGACGAAACAAAGAAGATATTCCCTTGGCCATCTCTCGCGACCGCTGTAGGTTTTGGTATACCCGCAGATACAGCGACCGTACCGTTTCCAGGTCCTCCGCCCGCGACGGTACTAATGCTCTGGGCCGACGCGGGTTGCCCCAAGATCGCCGTACTTAAAAGGCAAATGAACAAGAACCTATAAAAACCATTTAAGGGGGAGGGATCTGAGCCCTGAGTTCCACGTCCAGATCGAGTTTTCGGTCGCGATACCGTTATCATGAACATGAACACTTTCTCCATCCGTTATAGGCATTCGCTGCACACCCAAGCCCGAGTGGCAGGATCGCCTACGCTTCATTCCAAATTTTGACCCGAATCAAAAAGAAACTACACTGCCTTGCATGTTATGTTCTTGCAGCAGTAACCAGATGGTCTGTATATGTAGTGCGAGATACCTATATTCGTAAAGTGGCAAGTAAGGGTTAATCGTGGTATTTGATATAACTGAACGAAACTATCGCGAAAGTACGCCACAGCCATGCCCGAGAATGGACGCCAAAGACTCGACTCCTGGGGTGAGATAGCCCACTATTTGCGCCGGGACACCAGGACGGTCAAGCGCTGGGAAAAAGAAAAGGGGTTGCCCGTCCATCGGCTTCCTGGTGGCAAACGTCAGGTGGTCTTTGCCTATCAGGATGAAATTGACCTGTGGGCCTCCAGTTCCGGAGAAAAGAATTCTTCCCCGATTCCTTATCTTTCCTCCGTTCCCGATAAAGGTGAGCCGCCGGCCCAGGACGCCTCTGCTTCGGAAGAGATTCAGCAGGGCCATAGTGGTCCGCCTCCAATCCTTGCCAACTCATCGATTCCGGCCGCTGTTTCGCATCCTGAAAAATCCGCGCTCTTGAACCGGCGCAGAAACGCAGCTTTGGGCCTGGCAGCTTTGGCAATCGCAGCCGTCACGGCTGTCCTCGTCGTGCGGTCGAGTGGCCCGCAACTAAGGGTCGCCCGGTACAACCAACTCACTCATGATGCCCGCAACACCATTGGACAACCCATATTCACTGACGGCGCCCGGCTGTACTACGTGCAAAAGATTCCTCAGGGCGAGACGCTTGCCGCCCTGGCGGTGGCAGGAGGCGGGACCGCTATAATCCCCTGCCAATGCACCAATGACGGCGTTTTTGATCTGTCGCCTTCGCGCTCTGAATTGCTCCTGGGGAAGCCAACGTCAGAGAACGCTGGCGCACTTTGGGCAATGCCCCTGCTTGGCGGCTCACCTAGAAGAATCGGGACACTTGAGGCCAATGCAGCAAAGTGGTCCACGGATGGAAGGCGCCTTGTGTTCGCCTTGGGCAGCAGGCTATTTGTTGCCAACTCAGACGGAACTGAGGCGCGAGAGGTGGCAACAGCTCCTGGGCGGGTGCAGTGGTTGCGATGGTCGCCCGACAACAAAATTATCCGCTTTACCGTGGACAACTACAGCAACGGTGAGATGCTTGAAGAAATCTGGGAAATGCGGGCTGATGGAACAAACCTTCATCGCCTTCTGGCTGGTTGGAATGGGTTAGGACACGAATGCTGCGGCGTCTGGACGCCTGACGGCGAATTCTACATCTTTGAATCACTGCGTGAAGGCCAATCCAATCTTTGGGCGGTCCGCGAGAAAAATTCTCTCTTCGGCCAGCAGGACCATTCACCCATCCAGCTATCGTCAGGGCTGCAAGGAGGATATTCAAGCCCTGTAATGAGTGTAGATGGGCAGGAGATATTCACCATCGGCAATGCGAAGCAAGGTGAACTGGTCCGCTTGGATTCCCGGGTCAAGCAATTTGTTCCGTTTCTCGGCGGGATTTCCGCAACATGGGTGGTTTTCTCCAATTCCGGAAAATATGTTGTCTATATTGCATATCCTGACAATACGGTCTGGAAGGCCAACGCAGATGGCAGCGAAAAAAAGCAGCTTACATTTTCCCCGTTGCAAGTAGATGGGCTTGACTGGTCTCCAGATGACAAGTGGCTGGCCTTGCGCGCGCGTACTCCAGACAACCCATGGCTCATTTACCTGGTTCCTGTAGAAAGAGGTGGGCCACAGGCACAGCCACGGCCTTTGATGCCAGGTAAAAAAGAACAGGGCGTTCCCTCGTGGTCACCTGACGGCAAAACCATTGCATTCGGTGATGTTTCAGCGGTATTTGACACCACAAATGGGACAGACTCAATCCATGTGATTGATGTGCAGGGCCGCACCGTGACGGATATTCCGGGTTCGCGTGGACTGTGGACAGCTCGCTGGTCTCCAGACGGCCGTTCTATGGCAGCACTAACTATGGTAGGGCAGCGGCTCATGCTGTATAACATCAAGACCAAGACGTGGCGTCAGACTGAAGCGACGAACGTCAATAATCTAACCTGGTCAAAGGACAGCCAGTACATCTACTTCGATACGACAGTAGTCCGTTCCCTGCGGCGGATTCACATTGCGGACGAGAAAGTAGAGTTTCTAGCCGACCTTAGCCTCTATCCTGATTTGGGATGGTGGTGGAGCGGCTTGGCTCCGGATAATTCCCCGCTCGTTTTACGGAATCTTGATTCGCTCAATATTTATGCGCTGACTCTGGAAAGAAAATAGAATGGATGTGGATAAACCGGGGACAGACGGAACGCTTTCTGATTTTTGTGGGGCGATGGCACGATTGGCTCGTGTAGTAGCTGTCGACATAGCGCATCACGTCACCCAGCGTGGTAAATGCGCGCCAGTTTATCCTTGCTTCTGACCGCCGGAATCACCGCTCAGGCTCCATGGTTTATAAAGGGAATTGTGCCTCTGATGGTGGAATCACCGATTCGTTCCGGGGTACTGAGCTGAAAGCCGGCGCTCCGGTAGTACAAGCGTTGCACGATGCCTTCGCGCAGGAACCCAGACTAACAGTAAAACAGGATGAGGCTGGCCGAATCAGGGTGGTAGGAGGCAATGCCCCTACCGATCTTTTGGATTTGCGGCTTTCTCAGATCACTTGTCATTCCGAGGACAACCCGAGAGACGCCGCAGAGAGCCTCGATACCCTCCCTGAAGTCAGGGCGTATATGCAGAGTCATCACATCAAGTTTGTAAATGCAATGAATGCCCTGGCGCCAATGCCTAAAGGGGCGCACCTAAGCGCTACGCTGAAGAATGTGACTGTTTCTAAGGCGTTGGATCGTATAGCCCAAAGCTTTCCAGGCATTTGGATCTACGGGGAATGTACCACGCCATCTGGAGAGAGACTTGTAGATTTTACGTTTATTGAGTTCTGACAAAGTGGACACCGCCTGTAAGTCCCTGCACAATTCCATTGCCATGCGCAGCAACGGCCCACCTATTGCTTCATTTGGCTTGAGACGGATTGGGGCTTATGTGGCTTTTGCCGCAAGCTCATTTCTTTAAATGGCCAGCAGCTCGCTTTTAATCCGCTGCAGCTCCGTAAGAGGATACGTTTCTCCTGTGTCCTCCACCAGCGCCAGGGCCTCTGCAATCGCGCTCAGGCCTTCTCGTGTTCGCCCCGTTTTACCTAATCGCTCAGCCACCAACCCCAGAAAGTAAGGACACCACAACCTTGCTCCAGAGGCCATGTAGGTTTTTATGCCGCGCTGCATCTGCTCGATGCCGGATTGCGCGTTCCCCATTGCCCCCTCTGCCCATCCTAAGTCGATATCGCCCAGGGCTTGCCAGAGATCGAGCCCATACTCGTCTGCCAGCTTCACAACTTCTTGCGCCCGCTCGCGGGCAAATTCCACTTCGCCGCGCAATTGATGGAGTTGGGCCGAAAAATGGGCCACAAATACCCGGCTTGCGGGATGAGAAAGCTCAATGGCGAAAGCCATGGCCCCCTGCATCCTCTTTGCTGCGCCTTCTTCATCCCCCAGCGCCCACAAAGCTCTTGCCGCAAAACATTCACTGACGACTTTGCAATCATGGGCAACGGTCAACGTGTAAGGATGATTGCGATTGGCCTGGTAAAGGCTTGAGGCCCGATCAAAATGTTCCAGCGCCTCGGCGCATCGTCCCTGCTCCACCAGCGCCGAGCCCATGGCGCGGTGGGCCTCCATGAGCAGAGCTGGGGTGCCGAGTGTTGTGGCGATCTGGAGCAACCGTTCTGCCGTCTCTTCGGCAGATTTCATTTTTCCGCTGAATTTGTAAAACAAGACAAGCAGAACCAGCATATTGAACAACTGCGGAGACGGATCTTTCATCCAGCGCAGCTCTTCCGCCAACGTGCAGATTTTGTCAATCTCGGCCGCGGCAAAACCTTTAATGGCGATGAGCGCTGTGCTGCGCATCATGCGCAGGGTCATTTCCTGGTGCGCTCGTTCGCTGGAGGGTGGCAAAGACTTCAGCGCCTCCAATCCTCGCCTGGCAAGTTCAGCCGCTTCGTGGTGGGCAGATCGTCGAGCTGCGGTTTCTGCCGCCTCAATCAGATATTGCAGAGCGCGCGGCCAATCCCGGCTCTGCTCAAAATGCATGGCCAGCTCCGCAGCAATCTCATTGGTATGCTCTCCGTAGATCTCCACTGCTCTGTCAGCAATTCTCTGGTGGATCTGCGCGCGGCGTATGGCAGGAATCATGCCGTAAGGGACCTCGCGATAAAGCACGTGGTTGAACCTGTGCCGCGGCGTCACGATGCCGCCGGGCAGCTCTCCCAGCCACGCCGGTGACAGAAACTGGTGGCGGCGCGTCAGTTCCTCGCACTGCCGCTCTACCCATTCCGTTGCTTTGCCGAGTCCGGCCGCAACGGCCACAGTAGAAAACTCCATTCCCGTGGCCGACGCAGCTTCCAGTACTGCCCTCTCGTCCTCGCCCAGCCGCTCAACTTGTTTTTCGATCAATTCCTTGATGGTTGCGGGAATCCCTTTTTCGACTTCTGCGCAATCGAGACAGAAACTCCAGTCTCCTCTCACCTGCGCGATGACGTTCTGGTCGATTAAGTATTGAACAAGATTGACCAGGAAAAGCGGATTGCCCTCTGTTCGCCGGTAGATGGTCCGCCGCAATCGCCCGGGAAGCTGTTGCCCGGAAAATCGGTCCCTCAGGTATTCGGTAACGTCCTCTTCGGTAAGGTACTCAAGGGGAAACTCGTGGCACAAGTGGTGCGCCCGCAGTTCCCTCTTGATGTTCCTGATGGGATGTCCGGCAAGAATCACATCCACGGGACGGTAGGTACAGATCACCATGAGATGTGCGCAATCCTGGCGGCGGGCAAGATAGGAAACCAGGTCAAGTGTGGAGTAGTCGCTCCAGTGCAGGTCTTCCAGGACCAGCAGCAGTGGGGACTTCTCAGCAAGCCTCTCAATCGCCTCCGCCATTTCACGCAGCATCCGCTCGCGCGTTGCGCTCCCTGTTTGATGTTGTGGATCTCCCTTTTCCGGCAGCAGGCTCGCCGGAAATATATGAGCAAGCCAGGAGGGGGCATGGGTCCGCAAAACATCAATGATTTGAGTTCCTGCGGAGGAGCGGCAAAGCCTGGAAAAACCATCCAGAACCGGTAGATAAGCCTCCGATGATCCAAAATGCTCCAGGCACTGGCCCCGCACCATGACTGCTCCTGGAACCCGGGCCGCGTAATCCAAAAAAGCCTGGACCAGAGTCGTCTTACCGATTCCGGCTTCTCCAGTAATAAAGACCGTTTGGCGTTCACCGCCGCAAACCCGTTCCATCAAGGCCCGCATTTTGGCCAGCTCTGTCTCGCGGCCAAGCACCCGCGTAGTGCGCTGGGAGAAAGCTGCATGTTTTCAGAGGAAGGCGGCAGACCGCGTTCACGCAGTGAAGCTCCTGCGCTTTTATCTTCAGATTGTTCCGCGAGCTTGGCAATAAAACGATAGCCGCGTCGATGAGCTGTCTCTATATAGCTCGGAGCCCCCGCATCATCATTCAGCGCTTCTCGCAGCTGCCTTATGTTGTCCTTAAGGACCGCATCACCCACGAATGTTCCCGGCCACACCGCGTCCAGCACCTGCTGTTTATTCACCAGCTGTCCGGCATTCTCAACCAGGATTTTCAGAACTGCAAAGGCTTTTGGGCGCAATGATATCGAACGCGCACCCTGCCACAGGCACTCGTTGCCAAAGTCGAGCCGAAACTGTCCAAAGGCGATGTTGTTCACAAATGGTGCGAAGACGAAAGCGGTTGGGCCGGAAATTTACCTTATGTCTGGATGACTCCGAAAAAGGGTTGGTCGCAAATTATTGTTCCTTATGAATGCCTTGTCAAATACGCCCTGGGTCATCAGACCCCTCCTGTCTGCTTCGCACCACCAAAATACCACCCCAAGATGACCGCTACGTTATGACTCCCTTTTTGAAGACGCCTATCTTGAGACCGTGATGAAAGGCCGGCAGCATACAAACGCATTCGTAGTTCAGTTTCGCGATTCGGCTTCGGTTCGCGCGGACCAACTCCCGGGGCGCGTTGAGCATGTGGCTTCAGGACGCACAGCAACCTTCCAATCGGTTGAAGAATTGCCGCGCATTCTGCGAGAGATGCTGAAAGATGCACATTCGGATGAAGAGGACTGGATTGGGTGACCTGGTTGCAACCGGCCTTTCGCAACGCCTAAACAAAAAGGAGAAAAAAGTGGTCAATCATCAAAACGCAAAACTTACCGGCAGCAAGGCCATTCGCAACTTAATCCGTGGATTGCTGGTGGCACTCGTAACCCTTTCCGTCGCAGGTCTCGCCTCCGCGCAGGACGATCCGGAGAACTTCGTGGCCCCGGTGCTGAAGTTCAAGGGCGGCGTCGGGGTCATTCCTGTCACCGGTGTGGCAGCCAATGGAACAGTCAACCTCAACATCGTGCGGGGCGTAAATCCTGGCGCACCGTGGAGAATCGCGGAGCTTTCGGCGACGATTGGGGCCGATGGGCACATCAAGGTCCTGGGACGTGGCCTGCTCCTGGCATCTGGCAATGGCATTGGAACGAATGCCGACCAGAGTGTCCACGCGACGCTTTTCTGCGGACCAGCCGCTACCGCGACTGCTCACAACTCAAACCCCGCCGGTGTGGCTCTTGAGGCTGATGGCGACTTCCGGATCGATGATTTTCTGTCTCCTCTGCCGCCGGCTACCTGCGAGACACCGGTATTGCTGATCCGGAACGTTATCGGTCTTTGGTTTGCTGCCGGCCTCCCGCAGGTGGAAGACGCAGACCGCAAATAGCTAGGCGGCTCTCGCTCCATCGCCACACAATCACAACCGCGAGGTGGAAGACCAACACTCCACCTCGCACTGAAATTAAGGAGAAGTTATGTTGAATTTACTCAAAAAATCGTGGGCCGCAGGCAAATGCGCGATGGTGTTCTTCGTTCTGTATGCAGCGCAAGCCTCTGCCCAGCCACAAAACACTCATTTTCAATTCGAGAATATAGCCGATAACACCCAGGGCCTTTCGGACTTCTCGCAATTCCCGGCCATCAACAATCAAGGCTCGGTCGCATTTCTAGCGACGCAGGGAGAAGACCAAAAAGTTTTCAAATGGGAACGGCGCGTCACGAAACCAGTTGCTTCCACTGCCACAGCTCCATTCACGTTTTTCACTGACGATGTGGCGATCAATGACGGAGGCACTGTCGCCTTCCGCGCACAGTTGAGCACAGGACAGCGGGCCGCGGGTATTTTTACCAGTGACGGCTTCACGACAAGGACAATCGTGAGTTCGGTGGACCAGGGCTTTCCTGGATTCGGCATTGGCACACCCTCCATTAACGCATCGGGGACAGTGGCCTTCCAGGCCTTTAGAAGCGGTTTCAGATCAAATGTCATCTTCACCGGCAACGGTGGAAGCATCACGCCGGTACTCGACACGTTAACTTCAGACTTCGAGACTTTTGGGGCTGTAGCTATCAACGCCTCAGGCAAAATCGTCTTTGAGGGAGTCCAGAAAGACCAAAGCTCCGGGATTTTCCTGGTCAAGCCGAATTCGGAGGGAGAGGCACCAACGGAACCACTACGCCGAATGTGATCGACGTGGTTGACTCAAACAACCATCCCGATTTCTTTCAATTCGGCGATCCCGTGATCAACAACGCCGGCCTTGTGGCCGATTTTGCCGCGGGCGGCATCACGATCGAGGTCTTCTCCGGAAACAGCAAGGGCATCACGGCTCGAAACGATCCAGCGAACAATCCCTTCATCGATATTGAGCACCCCTCGCTGAATAACCACAAGGCGATCGCATTTTCCGCGCTCGCAGCCAGCGGCGCTCAGTCTATTTTCGTCGAACTCACTGGCAAAGCCTCACTGGTGCCGGTTCTACAGACTGGTGATCCGTTATTTGGTTCCACAGTAACCGCGGTCAGTGTCGGCCGATTTGCATTCAATGACCATTTCCAACTGGCCTTCGAATACGAGCTGCTGGACGGACGCTCCGGCATAGCTGTAGCGTCCTTGCCAGATAATCAAGAAGACCAGGATGAGTAGTTAAAACAGTCAGGCAAAAATTGTCGATTAAAGTCTGGAGCTTCAATCCCAATCGCTAGAGAGCACCTGGTGCACAACCAGGTGCTTTAACTGAAATCCTTTCCGACCCTGGCTTTCGTGGCACTTAGTCGCGATCCGATCGAGAATCGCGGTCCCGGCGGTTCTTCTTTTTTGCTCGTTTCCGCGCTAAGGCCTGCTTTACCCGGCGCTTCTCTCCTGGCTTAAGGTAATACGAATGCCGCTTTACTTCCTTGATGATGTCCTCAGCCAAAACCTTGCGTTTGAAACGGCGCAGCGCGTTATCCAGTGGCTCGCCTTCTTGCAGTCGAATTTCTGCCAAAAATTCCCCCTTTGTGTATCACCGCAAAATCACTACACAGTTAGAGCTTAACATCACCTTTTAGGCTGTGTGACGCATTTCCGCCCGCTTTCTCACCTGCATTGGTATTTGGGCTAAGCCGCACAATCCAATAAAGATGCAGACCGCGATCAATGTCTTGTGGGGCTGGTCTGTCAATTTCTTCGTGGCAGTTCACGTTATTCCCAGCCATTCTCGTCGGTTGTAAATGCCCTAAGCTGGCGCGATCGCGATGGGTGGCGCAGTTTGCGCAACGCCTTGGCTTCAATCTGGCGGATGCGTTCGCGCGTGACTTGGAAGCTTTGCCCAACCTCTTCCAGGGTGTGCTCAGAACCGTCTTCAAGCCCAAACCGCATTTTGATAATGCGCTCTTCCCGTGGACTCAGAGTGCGGAGAACGTGGGCCGTCTGCCTCTTCAGATCTATGCTGATTACGGCTTCGGCGGGTGACACTCCAGCCGTATCCTGAAGGAAATCGCCCAGGCGTGAATCTTCTTCCTGCCCTACAGGAGTTTCGAGCGAGATGGGCTGTTGTGCGATCTTCAACGCCTTGCGCACTTTTGCCACCGGGATGTCCAGGCGGTGCGCGAGTTCTTCGGAAGTAGGCTCGCGGCCGAGCTCCTGAACAAGCAGCCGCGATGTCCGAAGCAGTTTGTTGATGATCTCGATCATGTGCACCGGGACACGAATGGTGCGTGCCTGGTCGGAAATGGCGCGAGTCACCGCCTGGCGTATCCACCACGTTGCATAGGTTGAAAATTTATAGCCACGGCGATATTCGAACTTGTCTACGGCTTTCATCAAACCTATGTTGCCCTCCTGGATCAGATCCAGGAACTGCATGCCCCGATTGGTATACTTTTTTGTAATAGAAACAACCAGGCGCAGGTTCGCTTCGACTAGCTCTCGTTTAGCATGTTCCGCATCCACATTGCCCTGAATAATCTCCCGATGCGTGCGGGCCAGCTCTTTAAAGGTTACGCCGGCCTCCCGTTCAAGACTCTTCAGGTCTTCCCGGCAAATGCGCTGCTGCCGTTTGTATTCGGCACGCAACTCTTCGCTGCGGGTGCCATCGATCTTTCTCTGAAGATGATGGGATTGCCGGTCCAGCGACCGCATGGCATCTGAGGTTGTTGTGACCTTCGCGATCAGGTGCTTGCGTTGCAGGGGAGTAAATTTCAGCGCTCGAATGATGCGTGAGACTGCAATCTTTTGCCGGCCGACCTTCCAGCGATAGCGCCTGTGTGGCGTTGGGCTTTTCCGCGGATCGATACCGGCGAGTTTTTCTTCCAGGGCCTGCGCCTTTTTGTAATGGCGCGACAACTCGTTGATTTGTAGAACAGTGGCCTGGGCGCGCGCCACAACCATCTCATCCGTCAACTCTTCTTCATCAAAGGTTACAAAGTTTCTGACAGAGAGGCGGCCACACTCTATTTCTGCTCCAATCGCCAGCACTTCTTGAATCACAATCGGAGAGCGTGAAATGGCCTTGAGAACTCGCAGGTGTCCGCGTTCGAAGCGCTTGGCAATCTCGATCTCTCCCTGGCGCGTAAGAAGCGGAACAGTGCCCATTTCCCTGAGGTACAGGCGCACCGGATCGTTGGTCTTGTCCAGCACCTCGGGAGCGAGCCTGAAGTCCAGTTCCTCGCCATCCTCAAGCTCTGATTTCTTCCGCAGACGTTGTGAGGGCAGCACTCCTTCCTGTAGATCGATGCCTTCCTGGTCTACAGTCATTGCAAGTTCATCGAGGTCTTCATCAAATACAGACTCTTCGCCGGCAAAAGCGCCTGCCTCGCCAGGCATAGCGTATTCCTGCTCCTCAGCTTCAGAGTCCATCGACTCTCTAGTACGGTCGTGTTTTTTGTCGATCGCCAATGTTTACCTTTCGTGTCATCTGGGCGGTTAGACGATCCGAAGCCGCAACCGAGGTGCTCAGTTGTCCTGGTGATACAAGCGACTTTGAACCGCGTCCAAGCCGCATCAAGTCGACCAATTCGAAACGCAATCCATTACCGCAAAACACTGCCTGTTTCCTGTCAGAGAGGATAAGGGGAAGATCAGGCTATAAAACGGGCTTGGGCTTTAAGGATTCAATTTCCTGAAGAATCGTCTGGAGCCTCAACTCCAACTGTTTCCTCGTCCTTGGTTTGCGTTCTGTTTTCGTGAATTGTGCATAATCGGCGATTGAGCGGCGATAGAAATCGGCGGTTTTGCCGAGCAACTCCATCTTCTGGTCATTTTGGCTGGACATATCCTTATTCTATAGGCATATTGCGCCCGCTTGCTGGCAATTTGCCTGTAATGCTGCCATTCCATGCAACCCTGCCGAAATGATATCCGGATGGAATAAGCCTTTTTAACGCTATCCCAGCCTCAACGAGTTTCGGGTTATCCGCTATATCTCTGAAGAACTTCTCCGGGTAAGCACACCATCCGGGAGCCCGGTCCGGCAGGCGACGGCACCATTGAGGAGACGTCCACAGGTTTGGCCCGCTCTTCGCGATCAAGATTTGTATCGACCCTGCCTCGCCGCATCCTGAGTTGCAGAGTGCGTTCCAGCCGGGCCAGGTCTGAGCGCTCGATTCCGGAAAAGAAAGTTGCAGCAGAGCCCTTGGCGCCGGCCCTTCCTGTGCGTCCAACGCGGTGAATGAAATCCTCCGCGACTGCCGGCAGATCGTAGTTGATCACCTGGGCGATATCGTCCACGTGAATACCACGCGAAGCCACATCAGTAGCCACAAGCACGCGTGACTTTCCGTGCTGAAATGCGGTCAGGGCGCTATTGCGCTGCGACTGAGTCCGGTCCCCATGCAGCACGCTGACATTCATTCCATGCCGCTTCAGCTTGTCCGCGAGGCGGTCCGTCGCCCGCTTTGTCCGGACAAAAACCAGTGTGCGGCCGCTTTCATCGCCTAGCAGACGCTTCAAGAGCGCGAGCTTCTGGTCCGTCTGGACTTCGTAGGCCGTCAAATCCACCGATTCAGAGGCTTTTCTGGTTGAGCCAAACGAAAGCCGGATCGGGTCACGGACGTAGTCGTGGATCAGATGTGCGACAGACGTTTCCAGGGTTGCAGAGAAGCACAGGGTCTGGCGGGAACGGGGCAGCCGGCTGACGATTCTGCGGATGGCGGGAATAAATCCCATATCGAGCATTCGGTCCACTTCGTCCAGAACCAGCACCTTCACGCCGTCCACAGCAATCAATTTTCTGTCCAGCAAGTCCTCCAACCTGCCGGGAGTGGCGATGATCAGCTTCGCGCCGGCGCGAACTGCCTGCAACTGGGAACGTTCTGATGCGCCGCCAATCAACAGCGCAGCAGCGGGAAGCCTCTTGCCGCGCAGTTGGTCGTATTGTTTCCCGATTTGCAGCGCCAGTTCGCGTGTGGGAACCAGCACCAGCGCACCTAACCGGGGCATCTGTTGCTGAAGCATTTTGTCCATGATTGGAACAAGGAAAGCCAGGGTTTTGCCCGTGCCGGTCTGGGCCGTTGCGATGACGTCTCTATTGAGCACAGCATGAGGAATGGCCGCAGCCTGAACTTCGGTGGGGTTAATGAATTGGGCCGCAAGCAAGCGGTCCCGTAGATAGGGAGAGATTGGGAGTTCAGCAAATGTGAACACAGTTATTCTTTATTTTCCTAAGTCGGCGGCGGGTGCTGGCAGGACGCTGTGCAAGCGCCCAGGCAGAGTGATCTCATGCCGATAATTTTTCAATTTTCGCCGTAGAACAATCGAAGGTGCTGACAAAAGGCGGGAATCCTGGACCAGATCTCGATCAGAAGAAACCCTTGCAACCGGCGGATCTAAAGCACT
>DATEHN010000045.1:0-46012 GCA_035279585.1 Candidatus Angelobacter sp.
TTGCTGCTAACCTTAGCTGCCTCGTTTCGAATGTATTTCACTCCGGTGGTGTTTATGAAAAAACTCTCCTTTGTCTCCACTTTGTTTCTTCTTGCCATGTGCGGTGTCAGCGCCTATGCAGCCGGCCCGCTGCTCATGCAAACGCCCACGCTTTCGAAGACCCATATCGCTTTCGCTTATGCCGGCGATCTCTGGCTGGTTGCGCGTGAAGGCGGTGAAGCCCATTTGCTTACCAGCGGCGCGGGTACCAAGAGCGGCCCAGTTTTTTCTCCCGATGGGAGCATGATCGCCTTCACCGGTGATTATGACGGCAACGTGGATGTCTACGTAATGCCCAGCGAAGGGGGAGTGCCGCGCCGGCTCACGTACCATCCCGGTATCGACGAGGTAGTTGGCTGGTCGCCGGACGGCAAGTCTGTGCTCTTCCGCTCCACGCGCAACAGCTATTCGCGCTTCAACCGCCTGTTTACTGTTTCACTGGATGGTGGCTTGCCGCACGAGTTGCCCTTGCCAATGGCCGAATTCGGCGCATTTTCCGCTGATGGCAAGCACATTGCCTATGTGCCGTACGACAATACTCGCCGGTTCTCGGCGATTGGCTGGAAGCGCTACCGCGGCGGAAGGGCTTCGCGCGTCTGGATTGCTGACCTGAACAATCTAGGCCTCGACATAGTACCGCGTGAAACCTCAAACGACGCGTGGCCCATGTGGGTGGGCAACAAGGTTTACTTCATCTCTGATCGCAATGGCCCATTCAGCCTGTTCGCCTATGATCCAAAAACAAAGAAAGTTGAGCAGGCGCTGCCTTCAAATGGAGCCGACATCAAGTCTGCCTCTGCCGGACCGGACGCGATTGTCTATGAGCAGTTTGGATCGCTGAATCTGTTTGATCCTGCGACAGGCAAGTCAAAGGTTGTGGCCGTCACAGTGCCTGCCGATCTGCCGAATGTGCGTCCGCACTTTAAGAAAGTAGAGCGAGAAATCGTAGCGTCTGCGCTCTCGCCCAGCGGAGCGCGCGCCCTGTTTGAAGCACATGGCGAAATACTGACCGCTCCGGCGGAGAAAGGCGACGTTCGCAACCTGACCAACACTCCCGGCGCCATGGAGCGCGATCCTGCCTGGTCTCCTGATGGCAAATGGGTGGCTTATTTTTCTGATGAGTCAGGTGAATATCAGCTCTTTTTGAAAAGCCCTGATGGAATGGGCGAGCCAAAGAAGATTTCTCTCGGCAATACGCCATCTTTTTACTACAACCCGGTGTGGTCGCCGGACAGCAAAAAGATCGCATATACAGATAAGCACTTGAATGTCTGGTATGTGGATCTGGCCAAAGGGACCCCGGTAAAAATTGATACCGATACCTATGACGCTCCAGAACGAACGCTGGATCCTGTGTGGTCGCCGGACAGCCGCTGGGTTGCGTACTCCAAAAAACTCACCAGCCAGATGCACGCCATCTTTGCCTACTCGCTGGAACAGGGTAAGAGCCTGCAGTTGACTGACGGCCTGAGCGATGCGCGCTTCCCGGCATTCGATCTAAAAGGCCAGTATCTCTACTTCACCGCCAGCACTGATATCGGTCCGACAACCGGATGGCTTGATCTCTCCAGCATTGACCGTCCTGTCACGCGCAGTGCGTACCTGATTGTATTGCGCAAAGATCAGCCTTCACCGCTGGCGCCGCAAAGCGATGAAGAGAAAGTTGCGGATGACTCCAAACCAGACCAGGACAAAACTGCAAAAGAAGAAGACAAGAGCGAGCAGGAACCTGCAAATCCCGAAGAAAAAGCTAAAGCCCAGGACGCGAAAGCAGCCAGGTCAGTGAAGAGCGAAGGCATGATCGTTCGCATTGACGCGGAGAACATCAGCCAGCGCATTCTGGCACTGCCGATTCCGCCGCGCGATTACAACCAGTTGGTTACGGGAAAAGCCGGAACAATCTTTTTGATGGAATCACCGGAAGGCCGCGGGCCAGACCGGCAGAGCACGCTGTGGCGTTTTGATTTGACCTCACGCAAGCCGGAAAAGCTGATGGAAGGAGCCAACAATTTCCATGTCTCCTTTGATGGCAAGAAGATGCTCTATAGCAAAGGCCGCCGGGAGAATGTGAAGTGGTTTATCAGCTCCGCTACTGCGCCTGCGCGTGGCGAAGGCCCCGCAGCCGGCAAGCCAGACACACCGCTCAACCTGGCGGGAATGGAGGTGTACGTTGATCCTCGGGCTGAGTGGAAGCAGGAGTACGCCGAGGTTTGGCGGATTGAGCGCGACTTCTTCTATGACCCTAATCTCAATGGACTGAATCTGCCGGCGACGAAGAAGCATTACGAGCCGTATCTGGAAAACATAGGCAGCCGCATTGATTTCAGTTATCTGCTGTCGGAGATGCTGGGCGAACTCACCGTGGGCCACATGTATATTCGTACGCCTTCTGATCCGCCCTCGGAACAAGGCAAGGTAGGACTGCTGGGAGCTGATTACAAGATTGAAAACGGTCACTATCGTTTTTCCAAAATTCTGCAAGGTGAAAATTGGAATCCGCAATTGCGTGCTCCGCTCACACAGCCTGGAGTAAACGTGCAGGAAGGCGACTACCTGCTTGCTGTGAACGGCCGGGAGCTGCGTGGAACCGACGAAGTCTTCGAGCTGTTTGAAGGCACCGCAGACAAATCCACCGTGCTTAAGGTCAGCGCAACGCCAGACGGCAAAAATGCGCGCACAGTTACGGTTGTGCCCATTGAGAGTGAAGCTGCGCTCCGCAATCGCGCATGGATTGAAGGCAATCTACATAAAGTCGAGAAGCTCAGCGGTGGGCGCTTGGCCTACGTCTACCTGCCTGATACCGGGTTTGGCGGCTACACCTCGTTCAATCGCTACTTTTTTGCGCAACTCGAGCGCGAAGGCGCGGTGATTGATGAGCGCTTTAATGGCGGTGGTTCAGCGGCAGACTACATAATCGACTATCTGCGCCGCCCGCTGGAAAACTACTGGATGACCCGCGACGGCAAGGATTTCACCACACCCGTAGGCGCGATCTTCGGCCCCAAAGCAATGATCATCAATATGTTTGCCGGCTCAGGCGGCGACGCATTGCCCTGGTATTTCCGTGACGAAAAGGTTGGCCCGCTGGTAGGCACGCGCACGTGGGGCGGCCTGGTGGGGATTTATGACTATCCGCAACTCATGGATGGCGGCTCAGTGACTGCACCGCGCGTGGCGTTTTATAACCGCAATGGCAAGTGGGACGTTGAGAACCACGGTGTAGATCCTGACTACGAGGTGGATATCACGCCTCAGGATTTTGTCGCCGGCCGTGATCCCCAACTGGAGAAAGCCGTGTCACTGGTGATGGATTCGCTCCAGAAGAACCCGTTGCCCGTAGCCAAGCGGCCTGCCTTCCCGAACTATCACAATCAATCAGAAGGCGTGCCGGCCGCGGCGGGAGGCGGTGGCAGCAAGGGTAAAAAACACTAGTTCGCAGCAAGAAAAGAAAATGTGGACAATTTTCTGAAAGAGGGAAGGGGCGGCAGCGTCGCCCCTTTCATTTACGATCAGCCTGAGCAATGCTTAGCTCTGAGGGAGAGACTTATGGCCACCCCAGCACCGCCAAAGGTCGACTGCGATCAAGTGCACGCCACCCTGATGGTGAGCGACATTCTTACCGCCGTGGAGTTCTACACCAAAAAACTTGGCTTCCGTCTGGGTTTTACCTGGGGCGATCCGCCGACGTTCGCCGGTGTGCTGTTGGATCGTGTGCAAATCTTTCTGGGTAAGGGCACGCCTAATCCCAACGGAGGCTCGGTGCAATTTGATGTGGGTGATGCTGATGCGCTCTATGAATTTCATCGCGCCAACGGAGTTGAGATTGCCGAGCCAATCGAAGACAGAGAGTATGGGATGCGCGACTATGCGGTCCGCGATTTGCACGGATACTATCTGGCATTTGGGCACCCTCTGTTTACCTTTGGCCCAAAAGTAAAGATTGAGCGGGTGGATGTCCCGGTGCGCCTGGAAAAGAGATTGGCCGCTTTGCTGCAAGACCTGGCCAAGCATAAGCGCATGAGCCTGAGCAGCTGTCTGGAGGAAATATTGCTGCATACCAATGAGCCGCTGGGCGACGGTGTGGCCAGCCCCCATACCAGAGCGCAGCTGAGATACATCCAGGAGCTGAAGACAAAACATGGCATCGATTACGACTGCCACGCCAGCTATCGCTTTGTTGAAGAATGAGGAACAAGCTGAGGAATACGAGTTTTTTCACCGTAATTGAAAGATCAGAGCGCGGCTATTTGTTGTAACTTTTTATCGTTCGGAGCGTATAAAAGAAAACTATGGGAAATAGACCAACCGGTTACTGGATTTGCTTTGGGCTGGCTGTGGTTGCTTTGATTGCTGCACTAATGATGCGTTCGTCTGCCAGCGACCATACGCGCGAACTGGCAAAGTACGTAGGCTATGGCGCAATAGTGCTGGTGCTGATCGGGCGTTTTGCTTTTCGCCGGCCTGCTGCCCCCACACCACCTATGCCCAGAGATTAGCTTTGGCTCGGTTGCAGGTTCGGCTGGGCTGCCGCAAAAGATCTTAGGGGGTCATGGAAAACCAGATTCGTCCCGCTTCAACTAGGCAAATAAAGATTCCAATGATGAAATAGAGCGTTTGGGCCGTATCGTCAGTCGGTGGGGCTGGAAGGTAAACGCCGCGGCTGCGGAAGTAAACGTCCAGCGCGCGCTCTTGCTGCATGATTTTGCTGGCCAGCGGCCGGTGAAACACCGCGATCAAGACCCCCAGCAGCAATCTTGCGATTTCTACCACCATAACGCGAGTTTATGTAAGGCGTTGCGCAGTCTCAATCGGTGGAAAAACCTAGTCAAAAGGCACGTTGGTACACCGGCCACGCCATTTTCGCGTGTTAGAATCAAGTCTGGCGCACATCCATGAACACTGATCTGGAAAGACTTATCGAGCTGGAAAAGGTGGACCGCGAGGTCACCCGGCTGACCGAGGAGGTCGGCGATCTGCCTAAGCGGGTGGCCGCCATTGAAGAGAAGCTGGCTGAGCACAAGACGGCGGTAGAAAAAGCCAAGACCCAGATCAAGAACAATGAAGCTGCCCGTCGCCAGCTTGAATCCGATATCAAGGGTTTTCAGGAAAAGATCGCTAAATACCGCAGCCAGTCATCCAGTGTGAAGACAAATGACGAATATCGCGCCCTGATGCATGAAGTTGGCTTCGCGGAGCAGCAGATCAGTGGGTGCGAAGACAAAATTCTTGAACTGATGATTTCTCTGGAGAACGACGAAAAAGCGCTCAAGCGGGCCGAAGCAGAGCTGAAGACTGAATCCGCTGACGTGGAAAAAGAAAAAGCTGAGGCGCGTGTTCGTACCGCTGAGGACGAAAAGCTGCTGGCCACGCTGCGGGAAAAGCGCGGCGGGTTGCGCACCGGCGTGAATGATAGTGCTCTGGCCCACTATGATCGCGTGATGCGCCAGCGCAAATCAGCTATTTCTGAGGCGCGTGGCCAAAAGTGCATGGCTTGTTTTGTCATGATTCGCCCCCAGACCTGGCAGGAAATCCGCACCAACGACCAGATTGTTACCTGCAGCTCATGTGGACGCATTCTGTACTTCGACCCAGCGCACGAAGCGCCGCCTGAACCGCCCAAAAAGAAAACCAGAGCACGCTCCTCTGAGGCCCCAGCAGAAACCGAGCAGGAACCTGCTCCGGAAACCACTCCCACAGCCTAGCCTCCCTTCCTATATTCTGTTTGCTTGATGGCAAACGGCTCTCCACAAAAAATAATCATCAATGAACGTGCTGCCGCCCGGCTGCGCAGCGGTCATGTGTGGGTTTACGCCTCTGACGTGCTGAATGATGCCGGCGCGCCGCCGGGAGCGTTGGTCCATGTTGTAGGGCCAAAGAGCCATTCCTTTGGCTCAGCGATTTTCAGTTCGTCGTCACAGATCAAGCTACGCCTGCTGGGGCGGGAGATACTCAAGTCAGAAGAAGAGCTTTTGCAGCAATTACAACTCCGGCTGGCAGAGGCCGTGGCTTACCGGTCCAGAGTGATACGTGATTCTGATGCTTTCCGGCTGGTTTTTAGCGAGGCAGATCGCCTGCCCGGGCTGATTGTGGACCGCTATAACGACATTTATACCTTTCAGGTGCTTACGCAGGCATGGGAGAGGCCAGAGCGTAAGCAGGCCATTGTTGCTGGAATCCGGGAGCTTGCCCAGGCGGAGCACATCATAGAGCGGGTGGATGCTCGCATCCGCGAGCTTGAGCAGTTGCCAATGATTGAGTCTGCGCCGGTTCATGGCAACAAGACCTCAACGATCTTCACTATGAATGGCGTGAAGTTCCATTACGACGCCGTTAGCGGGCAGAAGACCGGAGCATTTCTTGATCAGCGGGAAAACTATGTTGTGGCCGCAAAATACGCCCACGGCGAAGCCCTGGATGTCTGCACCTATCAGGGCGGTTTTGCGCTGCATCTGGCGCGAGTGTGCCGGAGGGTCACGGCCCTGGATATCTCGCGGGAGATGCTGGAAGTTGCCGAGCAGAATGAAAAGCTGAATGCCGCGGCGAACCAGCAGGAAATCGAGTGGATTGAAGCCAACGCGTTTGACCTGTTGAAAGACTACGCTACTGCAGGCCGGCAATATGACGTGATTGTGCTCGATCCGCCGGCCTTCGCTAAGTCAAAGAAGCACTTATCTGCAGCCATGCGGGGCTATAAGGAGCTAAACCTGCGTGCCATGAAGATGCTGAAGCCCGGAGGAGTCCTGGTGACATGCTCGTGCTCCTCTGCCGTTAGCGAAGAGGACTTTCTTGCCATGCTGACCCAGGCCGGGCAGGACGCGCACCGCTCCATGCGGCTGATTGAGAAACACGCTCAGTCTAAAGACCACCCTATCCTGCTTGGAGTACCGGAAAGCTATTATTTGAAGTGCTTTGTGCTCAGCGCGATCTCCTAGCACCTTTGTAAATCAAATTTAAGTTATTGAAAATAAACACAATAAATTTAAATATCCAACACTTGACAGTATAACACTCATATTTTATGCTTCTATTGTACTAACAATAGCATCTAACGTTTAACAAGGGCTTTTATAAAACCTCTTTCGAGATACAAGGAGATAAGAAAAATGACGACGATCACCAGAATTGACCCCTTCCGTGAGCTGGCCACCTTCTTTGGGAACTTTGCTGACGGCAGCGGCAAGGCGCAGTTGGCAGCTGGAACCTTTGTTCCCGCAGTGGACGTTTATGAGGACGAGCACAATCTAGTTCTCAAGCTGGAAGTCCCTGGCGTGAACGAGGAAGACCTGAACGTGAGCCTGGAAAACAACACCCTTACAGTCCAGGGCGAGCGCAAGTTTGAAAAAGAAGAGAAGGAAGAGAACTTCCATCGCATTGAGCGCCGGTACGGCTCTTTTACCCGCACCTTCAAACTCCCCACCACGGCGGACACTGACAAAGTTGAAGCCGGCTATGAAAAAGGGATCCTGAAGATCACCGTGGCCAAGCGGGCAGAAGCCAAGCCAAAGCAGATCAAAGTAGGTAATGGAGAAAAGACCCTCCAGGGCCAATAAGCACCTGTTCACGGCTTTCGGGTGAACAGCATCGAAACGGGAGATGGGTGGTCCATCTCCCGTTTGTTTTAGACAGCTCTTGACCCGCCAGGCGAAATCCTGAGCCTAGCGAAGGATCTAGAGTCAGAGAGACAATAAAGAAGTAGAGCAGGAGATAGAAATTTATGGCAATTCGTTGGGACAAATTCACAATCAAAGCGCAGGAGGCGATCCAGCAGGCGAATGAGATCGCAGGACAGCATGGCAATCCGGAGATGCTGCCGCAGCATCTTTTGGCAGCGCTGTTACAGGACCAGGAAGGCATTGTTGTGCCTGTGCTGGCCAAGCTGGGCGCAAACGCGGCTACCCTACAGTCCCAACTGCTGGAGAGGATTGGCCGTTTGCCTAAGGTTTCAGGAGCGTCCGCGCAACCGCATCTTTCAGCGGCAATGTCGCAGGTGCTGGACCAGGCATTTAAAGAGGCCGATGCCTTCAAGGACGAATACGTCTCCACAGAGCATCTGCTTCTGGCGATGGCCAGAGACAAAAGCAAGGGCAATGAAGTCGGCCAATTTCTGGCGGGTGCAGGAGCCACTTACGACGCGATTTTGAAGGCGCTGACCGCTGTGCGCGGCTCACAGCGTGTGATCGACCAAAATCCTGAAGGCAAATACCAGGCTCTGCAACGATACGCCAAAGACCTGACTGAGCTGGCGCGGCGCGGCAAACTTGATCCCGTGATTGGGCGCGACGAGGAGATTCGCCGCGTGGTCCAGGTGCTTTCTCGCCGGACCAAAAACAACCCGGTGCTGATCGGCGAACCGGGCGTGGGCAAAACCGCGATTGTAGAAGGGCTGGCCCAGCGCATTATCTCGGGCGATGTACCAGAGATCCTGAAGAACAAGCGCGTTGTGGCTTTGGATCTAGGCTCCATGCTTGCAGGGGCAAAATATCGCGGCGAATTTGAAGATCGCCTGAAAGCAGTGCTCAAGGAAATTGAAGATTCAAACGGACAGGTCATTCTCTTTATCGACGAACTGCACACGCTGGTCGGCGCAGGCGCGGCTGAAGGCGCCATTGACGCCAGCAACATGCTCAAGCCGGCGCTGGCACGCGGTGAGCTGCGCGCCATTGGTGCAACCACGCTGAATGAATATCGCAAATACATCGAGAAAGATGCGGCATTGGAGCGGCGCTTCCAGATTGTGTTTGTGGGCGAGCCAAACGTTGAGGATACGATCTCCATTTTGCGCGGCCTCAAGGAAAAGTATGAAGTCCACCACGGCGTGCGTATCAAGGATTCCGCGATTGTGGCGGCGGCTACGCTGTCGCATCGCTACATTTCTGATCGCTTCTTGCCGGACAAAGCGATTGACCTGGTAGATGAAGCCGCGGCATCGCTCAGGATTCAGATTGACTCCATGCCCACGGAGATTGATCAACTGGAGCGTCGTGCCACGCAGCTTGAGATTGAGAAGCAGGCACTAAAGAAAGAGGACGATGCTAATTCACGTGAGCGCTCTGCCGCCGTGGAGCGCGAGCTGGCACAGGTGCGCGAGCAGGCCAATGCTCTCAAAGCCCGCTGGAAGGAAGAGAAAGAGGCCATCACCAGGGTTCGCCAGCTCAAGGAGCGCATTGAGCAGTTGAAGATTGAAGAGCAGCAGGCTGAGCGCGGCGGAAATCTGGAGCGCGTGGCCGCCATCCGCTATGGCGAGCTGCGTCAGGCGGAGACCGAATTGAAGCGGCTCAGCGCCATGGCAGACGGAAAGCAGCGCCGCATGCTCAAGGAAGAAGTTGACGAAGAGGACATCGCGAAGATCGTCTCCAAGTGGACTGGCATACCTGTTTCCAAAATGTTGGAAGGCGAGGTCAAGAAGCTGATAAGCATGGAAGATCGTTTGCGCCAGCGCGTGGTGGGGCAGGATCCGGCGTTGGTTCGCGTGGCGAATGCTGTGCGTCGTTCGCGCGCAGGCTTAAGCGATCCTAGGAAGCCAATCGGCTCATTCATCTTCCTGGGACCGACTGGCGTGGGCAAGACTGAGCTGGCGCGTGCGCTGGCCGAATTCTTGTTTGACGATGAGCATGCTCTGGTGCGGATTGATATGTCTGAATACATGGAGAAGCACGCGGTGGCGCGGCTGATTGGAGCGCCTCCGGGATACATCGGTTATGACGAAGGCGGACAGCTTACTGAAGCGGTGCGCCGGCGGCCGTATTGCACCATTTTGTTCGATGAAATTGAGAAAGCTCATCCTGATGTGTTCAACATCCTCTTGCAGATACTGGATGACGGGCGCTTGACGGATTCGCGCGGTCGCACTGTGGACTTTAAAAATACGGTGATCATCATGACCTCAAATATCGGCGCCAGCTATCTGCAGGCCGAAGGCGTAAGCTCGCCGGAAGCTTTTGCTGAAGCGACTGAGCATGTCATGGAAGCGCTGCGTCAGCATTTCCGTCCGGAGTTTCTCAATCGCGTGGATGACGTGATTGTCTTCAGCCCGTTGGGTGAAGAGCAGCTCACGCACATTATTGAGTTACGCCTCGATGACCTGCGCAAGCTCCTGGCAGACCGCAAGATTACCATTGAGCTCACTCCGAATGCGAAGGAACTGCTGTTTGTTGAGGGCTACGACCGGGCTTACGGTGCGCGCCCGCTGAAACGGGCGATCCAACGGCTGGTGCAGGACCCGCTGGCATTGAAGATCCTGGAAGGCGAGGTGCTTCACGGCGATCATGTGGTGGTAGATGCTGACATCGCCGCGCGCAAGATGGTCTTCACCGTAAGCGGGCGCACAATACCGCAACCGGTAAAGACCGGTCGTAAGCGGTAAATAAGCTGAACAAGGCCACGGACCAACACGAAGGTCACGAATATTTTTCCTTTCGTGATCTTCGTTGCGATTCGCGGGCGTATTGCTTTGTGTTGGCTCCGCTGCCATTGGCACTGCCAACCTTCATTGCTCCATGATGCGTCTTACCATTCAGGAGGTGAGAGAATGCCGGCAAAGAAAAAATCGAGCGGACGCAAATACAGCAAGAAAGCCAGCCAGGAAGTGCGCACTGAGATGCATCACATGCGCTCAGGCAAGCATTCAAAAAAGCATCCGATCAAGAGCCGCAAACAGGCGATTGCCATTGGCCTTTCCAAAGCGCGCAAAAAGGGTGCGAAGGTCCCACGCAAGAAAGCGGCTTAAGTCTTTTTTATTTTTAGCAGCACGGCAGAGATTCGAGGCGAGAAACTTTGAGGAGCCACACGCTCCTCATTCTTTTGTCTTCTTGGCTTCCGATTTCTTTGGTTTGGGATCTTTTTCTTTTTGGCTTGAGACGGTTTCTTTCTTTTCGGCTTTGTCTGCTGAGCCATCGGAACTATTTGCAGGCGCCCCTTCAGGCTTCTTGCCGGCATAGTCGGTTACATACCAGCCGGTGCCTTTGAACTGGACGGCAGGAGCGTGCAGCAATTGCTCCACTGGACCACCGCATTCAGGGCACTTTCTTATGGGTGGATCAGAAAACTTTCGGATTTTTTCAAATTTGTGTTTGCACTTTTTACACTGATACTCGTAAAGAGGCACGCGGTACACCTTTAAATAAAACTTATTCTGCTCTGATTTTAGCAGACGCGGCAATAGCCAAAAGAAAAGCCAGCGCAGACACGCTGGCTCATCATTACAAGCAAACTACTTTCTTTATGCTGCTTTGGCTTCCAGATTGATGCGTTTAGCAAGCTGGGTCAGTTTGACGTCGGTTTCTCTTTCTTCTTCCAGGGTCTGTTGCAGAAGCTGTGCCCAGTCATTTTTCCCCAGCAGGCTGGCGTAGTTTCGAACGGTACCGTAAGCGGCAATTTCATAGTGCTCCACCCGTTGCGCGCCGGCGATCATGCCCGCATCAAGCACTTCCGGTTCGGCATCTTCATCCAGCAAGTCCTTGGCGTCTTTGATGATGCCTTCCATGCCCTTGCATTTCTTGTCTTTGCGATCGATTTTGGGGATCTGATCAAAAATTTGGTCTAAGCGCTGCACATGGCCGCGAGTCTGTTGCAGGTGTTGGTTGAAAGCATTTCTCAATTCTACTGAAGTAGCTTCTTCCACCATTTTGGGCAAAGCGGAGAGAATCATGTTCTCTGCCGAATATATATCTTGCAATTCCTCAATCAAGAGCTCACGCAGGGATTCCAGCTTCATTGCTTCGTTTTCTCCTTTGCGTGTTGTGATGCGCTAATTTATTTCCTTGATGCTATGCTTAACCGCCGCGGCGGAAACTTTCATAAAATGGCTGAGCACAGGAAAAAAGGCACGCTATACGTGGTGGCTACTCCCATCGGCAACCTGGAAGACGTGACTTACCGCGCCATGCGCGTGCTGAAGGAAGCTGACCTGATTGCCTGTGAAGACACGCGCCACACGGCCAAGCTGCTGCAGCATTACGGAATTGATAAGCCCACTGTCAGCTATCATGAGCACAATGAAGCTGAGCGCGCAGAAGAACTGGTAGCAAAGCTGGAACAGGGACTCACCATAGCCCAAGTCTCAGATGCAGGGACACCGGGAGTTTCTGATCCGGGATATCGCGTGATTAAGCTGGCGATTGAGCGCGGCGTACAGGTGGTTCCAGTACCCGGACCATCAGCTCTGCTTGCCGCCCTGGCGGCAGGTGGTCTGCCTACAGACAGCTTTGAATTTCATGGCTTCCTGCCGGCAAAGTCCGGCCAGCGGCGAAGTCTGCTGGAATCGTTGCGCAATTTCCAGAACACCATTGTGGTGTATGAAGCGCCGCATCGTATCGCTGAGACCATGAAAGATATAGTCGAGCTACTTGGAGCAGAGCGGCGGGTTGTGCTGGCGCGCGAGCTGACAAAGGTGCATGAAGAATTTTTGCGCGGCACAGCGGCAGAGGTTCTTGCGCGAGTTCAGGAGCACGAGCTAAAAGGTGAGATCACGCTACTGATCGGCAAGCGCGAAGAACAAGCAGCCCCATCAGCGAAACAAAATATCGCTTCCCGGCTGGAAGAGATCATGCGCGAGAAACAACTGGACGAGAATGCCGCGCTCAAAATTCTGGCCAAAGAACAGGGGATTTCCAAAAGTGAAGCGTATAGGGAGTTACAGCGTTTGAAAAGAAAGAAGTGAGTTTTTTCCTTTAATAAGAAAGTTAGAAAATTATATTTCTCCAATTTGCGGGGGGAGAGGCGTTCGGTTAATTCTTCAGGGAGTTGCTTCCAAATTCGCTGCGAGGCGCTGCACAAAGGTCGATCCCAGCAGGGACGTAGATCGCTAAGGACAACAAGAAAAGGTTGAGGCCGGCCGTGCAAAGTTCGGGACTTACCTACCCGCGAATCTCTCCTTCATTACCGTGGGCTGGTTCTTGATATCGATATCGACGGATTCCATCCACACATACAGGATGCGTAGCGCCTCATCCGCCGTCGGCCCATCGCGAAGCGCAAGGAACATGGTATGCACATCGGCGGTGGTCACGGGGCGGGTGCGGCCATTGTCGTCGATGACCACCTTGCCCTCAACCATGCTGAACACCACGGCCTCTAATTTCGTGAGTTCCGGCCCGGAGAAAGTCTGGCCTCAACGGCGACGTACTTGGAGAGAAGTTCCGGAAGCGATCCGGGCTCACGAGGCACGGGGCCGTTGCGGTTGGGATCGTTGACCAGCGCGTCCTCGCGGGTGAGACCGCGGTAGAGATATTCAGCGAGCATCGCGGCGTTGCTCTTGCGCAGGTTCTGCGTCTCCTGAAATTCCGGCAGGTTTGTCAGGATAAGCGCCATATTCTTCACCAGCGGCATCAGCTTTGGGTAAGTTGAAATCATCGGGCTCAGCATCGCGTGCGGCTCCTCCCTGAATATCGGCCCGTCGGGTCCAGGCTTGCCCCACGTGTTGCGTGCGATGATTGCGTCATTGAAAATGTTGCGGTATTGCGGCCCGAGGCTGCTCGCGCTCAGCAACTGCTTGAGCCAGTATTCGCGGTCATGCAGCACGACGCTCGAGTTGTGCTTCCTGGCCTCCGCTTGCTCCGCAAGCATTATGGTAGCGATGGCGTTGGCTGTGGACCTGCGGTGGACGGCGCCGGGATCGGCCAGCCGCTTATACGGATCGTCGGGCAGAAAGGGATTCTCGTAACTCGCAAGGGAGTAGTTCGCCGCCATCAGCAGAGCGTCACCGAGCAACGCCTCCTGCTCGCGGTCGTTGAATTCCGCCTGATGGCGCATGTTCGCAAACGATGACACCGCCCATTGCAGACAGTTGACTTGCGTCGTTGCGTCCGGCACTTCGTTGAAAATCGTGCGAATCGCACCCGCGATCTCGGGCGCTATGCCCGCCTGCGCGAGTTGCTCGTCGAGCTGGGCCCGCAGCTGCGCAAGCGTCGGAGGCGGGGCAGGGATCTGCGCGCGAAGACGTGCGGCTGAGACCAGCAGACTCAACGCCGCACATAGGAGGGTTGCAGGAACAAACAGCGGAAGTCTGAGATGCGCCATGAGAAAGCCCACCTTTCGTGGAAATTCCAAGGGCCGCCGGCGCCACGCCGGAGAAAGAAAGACACCTGCAGCATCGTAGCAGTTATCGAAGCTAGTAAAAACTTACTATTCCGCCGCCGACGTATGGTCGTGCACGATTCTCCATCCATTTGGCATTCGCTTGAAGATCAATGTAAACAGGCCATGCGGCTGCTTGCCATCAGACATAGTGAGCTGCCATTTGCCGGTAACTACTGCTGATCTCCGGCTGAGCAGATCGATGTTCAGATCCTGAAATTCCAGCTTGCCCATCTCCTTACCTTCAGCCTGGTAGCGCTGGCGGTATCGCGATAACGTTGGTTCCCATCCTTTAGTAACCGTCGCGCCGGAAAAGAAGGTCAACTCCGGCGAGTGCCAATATCCCTGCATGAATCCCTCAAGATTGCCGTGGTTCCAGGCTTCAACTTGTGAGACCAGCAGATGCTTGATGCCTTCCTCCATCCCTGCGCGGGCCTCTGGTGCAACTTCCTGCTGCTGACTTACGGCTGGTTGTTGCGTGCCGCTTTGGGAAGGTTTTGCCTGAATGCCCGCCGGCATGGCAAGCACAAGAGGAGCGATCAGAAAAACAAGTAAATATGCGCGCATGGTAGGCATTGTAAGCCGCCCTTAGCTTCGTTTTAAGGTTTTTCTCTTGTATGTGAAGCGCAAAAAACTAAAGTCACATGTACGGTCGCAGCGCGCATTGACCCCGCGTAACGGAATGGGTTATTTTCGGCTCACTTGGAGAAATAAAATCTCCAGAAAAGTGTGTTACGTTTTAACGTCTCTCCCCCAAGACAACAGTTAGGGCGCCACTTCAGTCAGAAAAGATAAAGCCCTCAATGATGTCTATTCAAACGGTTGGCCGATACGAGATCACCGGTGAGCTTGGTCGCGGCGCCATGGGCGTCGTTTACAAGGCACTGGATCCGACCATCGGACGCACCGTAGCACTCAAAACGATGCGGCTCGACGTCCACGGCCTGGACGCGCAGGAAATGGTGCGCCGTTTCCAGAATGAAGCCCGCGCCGCCGGGGTACTGAACCATCCCAACATCGTTACCATCTACGATGCCGGTGAAGAAGACGGCATTTTCTATATCGCCATGGAGTTCATTGAGGGCACCACGCTGCATGAACTGCTGGCGGAAAAGCACGTGCTGCCTACGGACGAGGTGGTACAGATCACGCGGCAAATCTGCCGCGGACTGGATTACGCGCATTCCAATGGAATCGTTCATCGTGACGTAAAACCCGCCAATATCATGATCACGGCCAACGGCACGGTAAAGATCATGGATTTCGGCATTGCCAAAACCGGCGGGCAGGTCACCAACACTGGCCAAGTGCTGGGAACGCCGAACTACATGGCGCCGGAGCAGGTGAAAGGGCGGCCGCTGGATGGACGGTCAGATCTTTTCAGCCTGGGCGTAATTCTGTATGAGATGCTGACCGGCGAAAAGCCTTTTGTCGGCCAGAACGTCACCACCATTATT
Source organism: Candidatus Angelobacter sp. (assembly GCA_035279585.1). Taxonomy (GTDB): domain Bacteria; phylum Acidobacteriota; class Terriglobia; order Terriglobales; family Acidobacteriaceae; genus Angelobacter. The sequence continues at coordinate 15,570 of DATEHN010000045.1, forward strand.
TACAAGATTGTCAACGAAACCCCGATCACGCCACGCGATCTGGATGTAACCGTACACCCCGGTCTGAGTGCGATTGTCACCAAGGCCCTGGCCAAAGCGCCTGACGATCGCTATCAGAGCGGCGCGGAGCTTGTCCGCGATCTTGAACACTACAAACTGGCAGGCACCGGCCGCAATGGCTCAACCGGAGCGTTAGCTCCGGTGCCTGCTCAACCTGAAAAAACCGTTGTGCTTCCGGTGCGAGTCGTCGGCAGCACAGTGCAAGCTGCGGCTGTGGCTGCTGCCCCAGCCAAAAAGCCAGTGCCGCTCCGCAGGCCTACCACTGCCATTATTTCCAGCAAGCGCAGTCTAGTAATTGTGGCTGTCGTGACGATTCTGATATTAGGTTCCGCCATGGGCGGATACGCCTACCACCGCACGCAAGTAAAAATGCGCCAGCTTGCGGAGCAAACCAAGGCAAAAGAAGCGCAGCAAATCGCAGAACAGCAACAGCCGATTGCTATCGCAATTCCTGCCCCAACCCCGGCTGAGAACGCTCCAGACCAGAACGTGATCGCCCGGGACACAACGGTAAAGTTTTTTCCTGCGCGTAAGAACGCGCAACCCGGCCCGGAGAAGCTGCCAATTCCGGTGAAGGCCACCAGCTCTCCAAATAAAGTTTTTGTGCAGCAGAGCGAGTTGAAACTGCTTTCACAGCCAGCAGGAGCAAAAGTTGAGATTGACGGCTGGAGCGAGCCAAACTGGGTAACGCCTTTTACGGCTTCACACCTGGCCGCGGGAAATCACATGCTGGTCTTTACCAAGGCAGGGTTCCTGCCGCAAACACGCATGGTGGAATCGCAGGTGGGCAAGAGTGCGGATGTAAACGCTGAATTGACGCCGGCGGTTTCAACCCTGGTAGTCACCAGCAATCCGCAGGGCGCCAACGTGTGGATTGACGGCAAAGACAGCGGGTCAATAACACCGGCACAGCTCACGGTGGAGAAAGGACCGCACCGGATCACGGTGAAGAAAGCCGGCTTCAAAGATGCGTCAACGGATCAAACCTTCTCAGAAGGCCAGACCCAGAGCTTCTCACCGGTGCTGTTGAGCGCGAACCAGCCGTCAGAAGACGGTAAGAATCCCAGTCTTTTCCGGCGCCTCCTGGGCAGTGACACTGTGCCTGAGGGCAAGGGGTTGGTCCACATCCGCACCAACCCGGAAGGCGCTGCTATCATCATTGACGGGAAAACAGCTCCTAAAAAGACCAATGCACGGTGGCCAGCCGATCCCGGCGTGTACAGCATCGTCCTGCAAATGGATGGCTACAAATCCATTCACAGAAACATACGCGTGCAAAAGGGCAGGATCGTGAACATTGACGAAATCCTTGAGAAACAGTAACCACTTTGTATGGCCCGCCTTATCATCTCCTCTCCTGACGGGAAAAACGGGATCCTGGAACTCTCCAAACCGGTCACCACGGTAGGACGAGGGAACGCCAACGATCTTGTTCTGAATGATTCCAGCGTCAGCCGCTTCCATGCGGTGATCAAGCTCAAAGAAGACTCCATTTTTGTTGCTGATCGCGGCAGCACTAACGGCATTGTCCTTAACAATAAAAAAATCAGCCAGGAAACCGAATTCAAAGACGGCGATACGGCGCTGGTGGGCAGTTACAAGCTGCGCCTGGAAAACGTGGATGACCAGGGCATACAGGTACGCAAGGGACAGTGGCCCTCAACGTTAAATAACATCATCAGAGGGCGTTCTGATCGCGCCACGTTGGCCCGCAGTGCCGGCATTTCCAGCAGCGCTCTTACAGATCTTGCTGGACGCATCAAGAAGCTGGAGCGCGAAAACTATCTTCTCACCGTGCTGTATGAGGCAGGTAAGGCGTTCAACTCCAAACTGGCGCTGGAGCATATTTGCGAGCAAGTGGTCTCGCTTGCCTGCCTGATTGAAGGCGTGGAGCGCGGCTTTGTGATGCTCTTTGACGAATCTGGCGAGGTGGCAAGCCAAAGTGAAGTTCGCTATCGGGACCAACAAGCCGCGGAAACCCGGCCACAGATTATCTTGAGCAAGAGCGTGCTGGAGATGATCCGCAGTGAGCGGCAGCCGATCCTGATTGAAGACGTGAGCCAGGACGAGCGCTTCAGCGGCAGTGAGAGTATGAGGATTTCCGGCCTGCGCTCCGCCATGTGCGCGCCACTGCAGGGAAAAGAACGCCTGTTTGGAATCCTGTATGTTGACAATCTGGAAAAGGCCTCGGCTTTTACGCAGGAAGAACTCAACGTATTCGCTCTGGTGGCAGCCCAGGCGGGGGCGGCTATTGACAACGCAACAGCGCATAAGAAGATCGCCCAGCAATCATTGCAGCGCTCGGCCTTGGAGCGATTTCTTTCTCCCGAAGTTGCAGAGATGGTTGTGGCAAATCCAGATATACGCCTGGGCGGGGTAAACCAGGAAGTTACCGTTCTGTTTGCTGACATTCGCGACTTCACGCCCATGAGTGAGAACCTGGAGCCCAGCCGCGTGGTGGAGATCCTGAACGAATATTTCACCCGCGTGACCGACGTGATCTTTGATAACGGCGGCACGCTGGATAAATACATCGGCGATGCTGTGATGGCTGTCTTTGGAGCGCCGATTTCCAAAGGTAAAGACGCAGCGAATGCCGTGAATTCAGCCATACAGATCCAGCGACTGCTGATCGAGCTCAATCGTGACGCAGCGGCGCGAAAATGGCCAGAGCTGCGAGTCGGAATCGGCATTAATACAGGCAATGCTGTGGCGGGCAACATTGGCTCGCCACGCCGGCTGGATTACACCGTGGTGGGCGACGTGGTTAACACCGCGCAGAGACTCATGGCGAATGCCACGGGCGGGCAGATCTTGGTTGCGGAATCCACGGCCAGCAAGCTGGGCCGCAGCTTTGATCTTGAAAGGCTGCCGGAGATGAAGGTGAAAGGCCGGAGTGAGGCGGTGCCGGTCTTCAGCGTGGGATGGGAGCCCGAACCGCCTACTGCAACCATTTCCAAAACAACAAAGAAAAGGCGCTCCAAAAGGAGCGCCCGGCAACCCCGCAAAGTTTCTACTTAGGCGTAGCCGCGCTGCCGCCCTTTTTGCTCTTGGTTCCTGTGCTCGCACGGTGAGCAATGATTTTGTCTTTTACCTGGTCATAGGTAGCCTGCGGAAGGATCTTTTTGTTTAAAAGATCGCGCTTGCTATTGTAAGGGCGTCCATCAATGATCTTCTGGCTGTAGGCATCGCCAATGCCGGGAAGAGCAGAGAGCTGGTCCTTGGTGGCGGAATTTATATCAACAAGATCGGCTTTCTTGGTTTTGGTTGCAGTGCTGGATGTTGATTTCTGGTCTTTCGATGCAGCGGTGCTGCTGCCCTGAGCAATGGCGATGGTGGAAAAGAATGCCAGAGCCAATAAGGTAATGAGGAATCGATTTTTCTTTCGGAACATCGCTTACAAATCTCCTTCTCTCCTAGAGATAGAACTGCTCCAGTCCATTAAAGGACTAGAAAGTCTAGGTGTTTAGAAGGCAGATTGTCAAAAAAGGCGCACAACCTAAGCGGGCCTGCGGCTGGAGTCTTTCTTTTCTTCCCAGGCGCGCTGCGGACGCTGGGCCTCAGGAAGATCGCGGTTTTCTACCCGGTCATAGTTATAGCGATCGCTGACCGTGCCAAGAGATTGGTTGTAAAGGCTGGTTTCACCGGTAGCTTCGCGCAGCTCTTCAGAGAACTGGTGCAGATCACGGAGATGATCGGCCGTGGCAGGAACTTCAGTCTTGGTGGTTTTCAGGAATTTCTGGTATCCCTTGTCCACCAGGCGGGAAATTTCACTGCCAATCAGAATGCCGGGCTTGGCAAAGAGACGAACGCCGCCGTCAGCAGCCTTTTCAATTGCCGCGGAGCTGTTGAGCTTCTTCAGGAAGACGCGATTTTGCGTTCCCGGAGCTTCCAGGATGTCAAATCCGTGCTCGCGAAGCCAATTCACGGCTTCTTCGTATGTGCGTTTCTCATTCTTCTTTGTCATAAGCCACCTGACGCGGTTTCGATTCCTAACACAGACGCACTGTTGCTTGGTAAAAACAGCACGCGCCGATAATGTCGCATATCGGGAGCCTTTTCAGCAACATTACTGTTGGCCAGAGAGTAACCCCAGACCTGCGGGAGAGAGGGTTTGAGTAAGCACTCCCTTGATTTGGGAATGCAGGATCAGCCAATCGTCTTATTCCGTTTCACATCTTCAGGAATTTAGCGTATTGCACAAAGTTCTGCTTCTGAGGATAATCTTTTCGCACTTCCCCCTTGGTTTTACTTTCTCAGGAGAAACTCTCATGCTCCGTCGCGTTGCTACGCTTGTTCTCGCTTGTGTAGGAGTGCTTGGCGCTCAAACTCTGGAAACCAGGCCTGCCCAGCCGACCATTACTCCTACCAACCCGCGCGCCATGGCGAACAATGAAGCCACTTACCTCAAGCTGCGCAACATCAAGCTCGGCCCAGAAACCGTGCATGTGAACAACTTTACGCTGAGGCGTGAAGCCGGCGTGTTTACCTTTAGAAGCGGAACATTTTATTTACTGGAGCCGGTAAATGGAAAAATCACCGGAGCAGTCTTTCTGGGTGATGGCGGCTTCAGCCTGGATCCGCCGACCAATGTTGAAAAGCGTTATCTTGCCATTCTTACCAAAGGTCAGCCTTTTGACGAACAGTTTTCCAGCGCTGTGTTGCGCTTTACGGACGGAAGCGAGGAAGTAATCCGCAAAGCTGGAACCGCGGACAACTCACCCAGCGGAGACGCGGCAGGACTTTTGGCAGACGTGCAGCAACAGCTCAAGAAAAAGATCAGAGAAAATCTTTCGGCCCGCCTGCTTCAAGACGTGCTGGGTTCGCAACCCGGAGGAAAGTTCACCGCATTCATTAAGGGCAAGAAGTATAGCGACAAGATTATCTATGACGTTGATCCCCATGGCGCACTGGGCGTATCTCCGGAAGAAGTTTCTCTGGTGCTATGGGACGATTCCCATGGAGGGGTCTGGTCCGGCTTTCACAAGCTGGCGGAATATAAAAGCGGGACCGCCAATAGCGACGAAGATAATCGGACCGTGGCGGTAGAGCACCAGAAGCTGGAAACTTCAATTGCGAAGAGCGCCTATTTGACAGGCACAGCAGAAACAAAATTTATCGCCTTGCAGGATGGTGTTCGAGTGGTGCCGCTAGACCTGTTTCCCACGTTGCGCGTTGATTCGGTCAACGGACAGGATGGGGCGCCGCTCGCGTTCATCCAGGAAGACAAGGACAACGATCCTGATTTTGCAGTGATCCTGCCCAAGGAGCTAAAAAAGGGAGAAGCCTACACCATCACCACCAAATATGGCGGCAAAGACGCAATCAGCAATGAAGGCGGAGGAAACTATTATCCAATTGCGCGCAGCAGCTGGTATCCCGGCCAGGGCTTTGGGAGCTATGCCACGTACGACATGACTTTTCGCGTGCCTAAAGGCATGACCATGGTGGCAACAGGCAAGCTGCTGAAAAAGATTGACGAAGGCAGCGAGACAATAACCGAGTGGACTTCAGGAATTCCACAGGCAGTTGCCGGCTTCAACTTTGGCAACTTCAAGCGTGAAGAAGGAAAACCGTTAAAGCAGCCCTACCTGCTGGAAACGTTTGCCAATCCAAATCCGCCGGATGTGATCGCCGGACTGAAACACCTTGACGATCTGGCTAGCCCTGATAGTGGAGGAATGGAGGCAACAGGCGCGCTTGGAACCATGAGCACCCTGGGCCTGATGAAAAAAGCCATGGCAGAGGCCCAGCTTTCCATAGAGATCTATACCGATTTCTTCGGCGAAGCGCCTTATAAACGCCTGGCCATGACGCAGCAACCGGCGCTCAATTACGGGCAGTCATGGCCCGGACTTGTTTATCTGCCGATTACATACTTCTTTGATTCCACAGTGCGGCACCAGATCGGGCTAAGTGACGCAGTGGGCTACTTTAAAGTGGTAGGGCCCCATGAGATTGCGCATCAGTGGTGGGGACACATGGTGGGATTCAACTCTTACCGCGATCAGTGGATCAGCGAAGGCTTTTCTGATATGTCCGCATCGCTCTTTCTGCAATACGTTTACAGCCAGAAAAATCTTGATGACTACCACAAATTCTGGGCCGACGAACGAAAGCTCCTGACGGATAAAAACAATGAAGGCAATCGGCCCATTGACGTTGGCTCGGTCACCATGGGTTACCGGCTGAACAATGCGAAAACCGGCGTGGATATCTATCGCCGCCTGCTGTATCCCAAGGGCGCTTATATTCTGCAGATGGTCCGTTTCATGATGGCGCAGCGCAACGGCGATCCTGACGCGCGATTCAAAGCCATGATGCACGACTTTACCAAGACTTATGCCAACCGGCAGGCCAGCACAGAAGACTTTAAGGCCATGGTGGAGAAATATATGACGCCGGAAATGGACATTGACAGAAACCACACCATGGACTGGTTTTTTAATGAGTACGTCTATGGGACAGAGTATCCGTCATACAAATTCGAACATTCCTTTACGTCAGATGCGAATGGCAATACCGTGCTGAACTTCAAAATCACACAATCTGGCGTGAGCAATGATTTTTCCATGCTGGTGCCGATTTACCTTGATATGGGTAACCGGGTAATACGGCTGGGCGCCGCGACGCTTACTGGAGACAACAGCGTGGAAAGCCATGTTTCACTCAAGGGCCTCAAGGAAAAGCCCAAACGCGCCGTAGCTGCGTATTATGACGATGTGTTGGGCAACGTGGAAAACAGATAAGCGGATTTCCGCCTGGATAACGGTTAAAAGCGGATCGCTGGCTACGATCAGGATTTTGGCAGGAAGCTCCCGCTTAGCTACGCCTCGCTCACGATTCCCTTATCGCCTCAAATATAAAACCGGCGCTTATTCTCCCCCGAGATTTTCAGCGCCGGCTTTAAAAGTTCTCCCTCGGCAGGAGAACCAGGCCGCTCATCTACTTTCGGCCAACTTGTTCGCGGAGCAGGACAGTAAAACCATCCCGCCAACGGGGAAAGTGCACGCATCGACATCCCAATGGCGCAAAAGCAGCCCAATATGGGAACCCTGGTGTCGGGGGCCCGTGCGAAAGTCCCTAATGAAAAGTCCCTAATAAAACCAAGATGCCTTGCGGCTCTTATGCCGGTCAATGACAAATCCAGGGCGGTATTTACTTAGTTGATAACAAAGATGGTGGCATGAACTTTACGGGAGCTGATGTATACTGTGCAAACTTGAATTATCGCGGGGCTTTTTAAATTATTCCTAAAGACCACGCGGTGAAATAGCTGTGGGGGCGGCTTGGTAATCTGGGTATTGCAAAAATTATAACTTCACCTTGACCAGCATAGGCCCCGGTCGGGAGGGTCCTTATGGACCTGCTTATTATTCGTCTTGTTTTTATTGCAGTTGTAGCTGTTGCTTGTTATCACTTAAAACCCTTTGGATTAGCTAATCTACCGTCTTGGGTTTCCGGCCTGGCCGGAATCGTCATTGGCCTGGGCGTGGTTTGGTTTGAAGCGCGCCTGCGCGTGGTGAGCCTGAAGCGGCTGATTGGGGCCGTGATCGGGAGCATTCTGGGAATCCTTGGCGCCTACCTTTTCAGCGTCGTCATTAAAAACAGCATTACGCATTCTGAGACCCAGCGCTTCCTCATGCTCATGGTCATGCTGCTTATGTCCTACGTCGGGTTGATTGTGGGCGCGAACAAAGGCGACCTGCTGAACCTGGCTGCGCTGGGCGGTGTTTTCGGCGCGGAAAAACAATCACGCAAGAGCTTCAAGATCCTGGACACCAGCGTCATTATCGATGGACGCATTGCCGACATAGCAGAAACCGGCTTCCTGGATGGGATCGTGGTGATCCCGCAGTTTGTCCTGCGTGAACTACAGCTGGTTGCCGATTCCGCCGATTCTCTCAAGCGCAACCGCGGCCGCCGCGGGCTGGATATTTTGCAGCGCGTACAAAAAATTGTGACCGTCACGGTGCAGATTGTGGAAGATGATTTTCCTACCATCCGTGAAGTGGACTTGAAGCTGATTGAACTGGCCAAAGTATATGAGGCCAAAATCATCACCAACGATTTCAATCTCAACAAAGTTGCGCAGCTTCAGGGAGTGGAGGTTCTGAATATCAACGAGCTGGCCAACGCGCTTAAGCCCATTGTGCTGCCCGGCGAGACCATGCGTGTCTTCATCCTGAAAGAAGGAAAAGAATATAACCAGGGCGTGGCTTATCTGGATGACGGCACCATGGTGGTGGTGGACAATGCGCGCAAGCTGATTGGCAAAAACGTGGACATTGCGGTGACATCAGTGCTACAGACCACCGCCGGAAAAATGATCTTTGGCAAGTTCGATGAACGTGCACGAACCGGAGAGCGCATTGAGCCAAAAGCAGAGAGCGCAAAGCCGGAGCTGCGAAAAGCGCAGCCAATTGTGGTGGAATCAGCCGGGCACACGCCTACGGAGTAGCCAAAGCAGCGTGTCATTGTTTGAGTTCCGCTCGGATGATCGCTTTGCCCCTATCGCCAAAATCCCTCGTGGTGATTGGCCTTTAGCTCGCATACAATATAAGAAAGCTTCAACCCTGCTCGAGAGTAGTCAATGGCGTCTCGGGAGGCCCGCCATGGCATTTGCGATGCTTTCAAAAAACAGGCTTGGTGTGTTTATAGTTCTGCTGCTTTCTTGCAGCGTCTGTAAAAACACCGCTCTCGCGATGCCCTCTCAGCAACTCGCCACGGTCCCAGCCGGACAAGTGCAATTAACGGTCATGGACCAGAATGGCCTGCCGCTGGAGCAGGCCTTTGTGATCGTGCAGCAGAACAACAAGACTGTGGCGCAGGAACGGACAACGCCGACAGGAATTGCCATACTTCGGCAGCTTGCCCCCGGCAAATACAAACTGATGGTAGAGAAGCAAGGCTTCTATACCGCGCTGGTTCCTGAGTTGGTGGTTGTCTCCGCGCAGACCAGCCCAGTGGAGGTGCGGTTACAGCCGGTGCGGGAGTACAAAGAAGAAATTGAGGTCACGGCGCAGGCCTCGCCTATTGACCCAGATGAAACCGCAAGCGCGCAGGCGATTACGGCCAGCGATATCTCCAACATTCCTTATCCCAGTACGCGTGACTATCGCAACGTGCTGCCGTATATCCCTGGAGTGCTTCGCGATCAAGGACAAATACATATTGCCGGAGCCAGCACGCAGGAGATCCAGGACTATCTGGATGGTTTTGAAGTAAGCCAGCCGGCCAGCGGAGCGCTTTCATTGCGCGTGAATCCTGATTCATTGCGCAAGATTGAGGTACGCAGCAGCCGCTATTCGTCGGAATTCGGCAAAGGCTCAGGCGGTCTGGTGGACTTGCAGTTACAGGACGGCGATAACAAATTTCGTGTCAACGCTACGGACCTGATTCCAACCTTCCAGAATGTGAAGGGATTTCAAATCAGCAACTGGACGCCGCGCGGATATTTCTCCGGCCCTTTGGTGCGCGACAAAATCTGGTTCGATCTTTCGCACGAAGGGGAAAACGACTACAGCATCATCAAGCAACTTCCGGATGGCGCCGATACCAATCGCGTTTGGAGAATCGACGATTTAGGGCGCCTGCGCATGAACCTGACGCCGGGAAACGTACTCACCGCCAGCGCTCTGCTGAACATGCAGGACTCACAAAATACGGGCATTTCGCCGTTTGATCCGGTCTCGGTCTCGCTGCACAACCATAATTATCTTTATATTCTCGGCCTGAAGGACCAGATCACCATTGCCGGATCCACAATGCTGGAAGTAGGCGCAGGCTTTCATCGCAACAAAGGCTCATCCATTCCCATGGGTGACCAGCCTTATGTTTTGGCGCCGAGTGGGCGGTCAGGAAATTATTTTGTAACCAACAACAACATCTCCACGCGCACACAAGTTTTTGCCAATCTGTTTCTGCATCCGTGGAAGTGGATGGGCACGCACCAGTTCACGGTGGGCGGGCGCTCTGACCGGGTGATCTTTGATTCGCAAATCCATCGCGGGCCGGTGCAGTTTGTGGACGCCACTGGAGCGATATTGCGGCAAATTACCTTTTCCAATACGCCTGGCTTTGGATTGAGCACAGTGGAGTCAAGCGCATTCCTGCAGGACCGCTGGACCCCTTTCCAGCGCATGATTATAGAGCCCGGAGCACGATGGGACCATGACTCATTCCTGCAGCGCGATTTTGTTTCTCCGCGCATTGCCGGAACAATCCTGTTAAGCGAAGCAAGTGAAACCAAGGTCAGCGCGGGCATCGGCATTTACTATGATCGCACGAACCTCTCGCTGGCCAGCAACGGCTCGCAGGGAACGCGGGCAGATGAGTTCTTCTCTCCGGCAGCAGTCATCTTTCCCGCTGGTTTTACGGTTGATCCGCAACTGCTCACTCTGCCGCGATACACGAACTGGAGTGCAGCCATTGAACGCCGCCTTCCTGCCAGGATCTATGCCCGACTGGAATTTATAAGCCGCCATGGCCAGCATGGATGGGACTTTGAAGAGCTGCCGGGAAATAATTTTCAATTGCGCAGTGACAAGCAGGATCGCTTTGACGCGGCCCAGATTATCCTGCGCAAGGAGCTGAAACGCGGCTATCCATTCCAGGTTTCATACATGCGCTCCCGTGCTACCTCAAACCAGACGGTGGATTTTGCCATTGATGCGCTGTTGACCGGCACCCAGGTTGGAGGCACGCTGCCATGGGACGCGCCGAACCAGCTCAATGCCTGGGGCCTCTATCCACTGCCCTGGAAGTTCAAGAAGTTTGACCTGGGTTTGTCCAGCATCTGGCACTCAGGATTTTCGTTTATAACGGTTGACCAGTTTGGCCAGATTGTTTCCGGGCCGGGGCAGTTCCGCTTTCCGGATTTCTTCACGCTGAACGCGTCCCTGGAGCGGAAGTTCACTTTTAAGGGCTACCGTTGGGCCGCGCGCATTGGCTTGGAAAACATCACTGACCGGACAAATCCTTCTGTGGTTGATAACAACATAAACTCACCCTCATTTCTTAGCCTCTTCGGTACTGATCATCGCACTTTGGCGGGACGAATCAGGTTTTTAGGCAAGGCAGAGCGTCCACGTCAGTAAATGTCCAGATCATGGGCTGAAGCAACCGGGCCGGAGTAACCTGCTTTTCTTATCTCGTCGATCAATACTGTATCTGGATCGTCTGCTTGGCGGAACAATTGATGGTAGAGCACAAGCTGTTTTGGCTTTGCCTCGGTGGCGATTCCGGCCAATTCGGTAGTGGAAGTATGGAAGTGTGAATGATATTTCTGGCCCGCAGGTGAATGCTCTTTGAACCAGGCAAGTGAGTACACCTCATGCAAGAGCAGATCACAGCCATGGCAGGCACGGACGATTTGTTCGGTTGGCGCCGTATCGCCGGAGATCACAATGCTGCGATCAGCGGTGTCGAAGCGATAGCCGAATGAGTAGTCCCATGTGCCATGAGCAACAGCAAAGGCGCGCACTGTGACATTGGCGTCTTTATAAACAATGCCCGGCCTGATTTCATGCGTGTTGATCTTGTAAGCCTTCGGGTTACCATGCTCCAGTCCCTGGGTGCGGATAGCTACATCTTTCACGTAAGCAGCCTGAATATGGCGTGCCATATCAGCGATGCCGGGTGGGCCGTAAAGCTCCAGCGGTCCTGGCCGGCCTTCCACAGCGGGACTCAGATAAAGATCAGCCAATCCCGCTGTGTGGTCTGAGTGCAGGTGCGTGCAGAAAACGACTTTGATGTTTGCCGGCGTGAGCGCAGCAATCTTCTTATCGCGGGCGGCAGCGGCTGCGCGACGCACAACTCCTGGGCCAAAATCCACCAGATACGGAGTGCCGTTCACCACTACGGCGACAGATGGGCCGGAACGGTCAGGAATAAGAACCGGCGTGCCGGTGCCAAGAATGACGACTTCAGTTTTGGGAGATTGGCCGAGAGCGAACGTCGCGGCGCAAAGGACGACGGCGTAAAGGAGATAGGTACGAACGCGCGAAATTTTCATGCCAGTTTGAATTCCGGTTCGGGTGTGGCTGCAAGCAGCGTGCGCGTGTATTCATGCTGCGGCTGAGATGTGATTTGTTCAGATGTTCCAATCTCAACGATTTCACCGCGGCGCATGACCGCGATGCGATCACTCAGATACCGCACCACCGGCATGGAGTGAGAGATGAAAAGATAGGTCAGGCCAAAATCGTGCTGGAGTTTTTTGAGCAGGTTTACGATTTGGGCACCTACGCTGACATCGAGGGCGGAAACAGGCTCGTCACAGACAACAAACTTGGGGCGAAGGATCAAGGCCCGGGCAATGCCGATGCGCTGGCGCTGTCCGCCGGAAAATTCGTGAGAGTAGCGTCGAAGGGCGACCTCGTCGAGACCAACAGCACCCATGATTTCCGTGGCGGCGCTGTGGAGTTCAGCAGAGGAAGGGCGCTTGCCGTTCGCGTGAATCAGCAGCGGCTCGGTAACAATTTCTTCCACCCGCATACGCGGGTTGAGCGAGGCAAAAGGGTCCTGAAAAATGATCTGCATATCGCGGCGCAGGCGGCGAAGCTCACTTGAGCCGGCAGTAAGAACATTTTGACCGTTGAAGGTGATGGCTCCTGAAGTGGGTTCGATGAGGCGAAGAATCATCCGCCCCAGAGTCGTCTTGCCGCAACCCGATTCACCTACCAGACCGAGTGTTTCACCTTGGTTGATCTCGAGCGAAACGCCGTTGACAGCGCGGACTTCGCGCTGAACCTTACCGAAGATGCCTTCGTCAGTCTGGTAAACCTTGACCAGTTCGCGGATGGAAAGCAGCGACATTGGAAATGAATCGAGCACATTAGGATAGCAGGAGGCCAGCGCGAACTGCGCATCACGCAGTAGGGTTAAGAGAGGAACGGAGCAGGCGTGTTTCCAGCGGCAACCAGAACTGCTGCCAGCCTTTGGTTTGTTGCGGGGCTTTCAGCAGAATGAAAGTGCCTTCGTCCTGGGGAATATCTGCCAGGCGTTTGACGATAGGAAAAGAGAATTCTGTGGAACCGCTTGCAGGACCATACTCAACCGCTGCGTGGTCGGCGTACACTGCCAAGGCATAGCGGATGCCAGGGACCGCCAGCGAGCGCAGGATATTTTTGAGCGTTCTGACGGTCACAATGTAACCAAGTTCCAATCCAGCGGAGGCGGTGCGGGTGGCAACCAGGCTGGGACGCTCACGGCCCACTGTCCGCGCCAGTTCAGGAGAAAGGACGCGCACGGGAAAACCGTTGCATTTGCAGGTAAAAGGGAACTTCAACCGGTGCTGGTTGCCGGCGGCGAAGTCAAGCGCTTCCTTGATGCAGGCGAAGTTTTTCATAAGCGGTGGGGGCGCCGCTCTTTACCTTTCAAGCATTCCGGAAGATATTTTGGCCGAGTTTGATTGTGGATTGCTATACAGAAAGATTCTTAGGACCGGATTAGGAGCAAATTAAAAACTTTAATCCGAACTACTTAGGGTCCCAGGTAAGATTCTGCTCCATGTGCTGAAAATCGGGTTTATCTGAGACTGCGAAATTTTGACTGCCAAATTTGTGAACGTAAGGTTCCAAGGCAGGGACAGGACGCTGCCATTTTTCGTGTAGGAAATTTTTTGCAGAGCTTAATCATTGGGCTGCAAGGCTTAGAAATCCAACCGTTCTATACGCAGGGGCAAATCGTGCGCATATAGGATTAAGGTGTTTTGAAAGCAGCCCAGCCAATGGGCCAGGCAGAGCAGCGTGCTAGAATTTGAGTAACTAACGACATGAGAGAACAATCATTTTGATTGAGTTAGCGCCCTCCATTTTGTCAGCTGACTTTGCTCATCTTGCCGCCCAGATACAGGCGGTGGCGGAGGGGGGAGCGACAGTGCTGCACGTTGACGTGATGGACGGGCACTTTGTACCCAACATTACGATTGGTCCTCCAGTAGTGGCCAGCCTGCGGAAGGTAACGAACCTGCCGCTGGATTGCCACTTGATGATTGAGAATCCTGACCAGTACATTCCGGCTTTTGTGGATGCCGGAGCTGACTGGATTTCTGTGCACCAGGAGGCTTGCGTGCACCTGAATCGGACGCTGGATTTGATTCAGAGCCACGGAGCCAGGGCGGGAGTGGTGATTAATCCCGCCACACCAGTGGGAACTCTGGAAGAAGTGCTGGACATGGTGCATCACGTACTGGTGATGTCAGTGAATCCGGGGTTTGGCGGGCAGAAATTTATCCCTTCATCGCTGGACAAGGTACGAAAGCTGGTCCAGATGCGCACAGCCAGAAACGCTAACTTCAGGATTGAGATCGACGGCGGGATCGCCACGGAAACGATAGCCGATGCTGTCCGGGCGGGAGTGGAGATTCTGGTTGCGGGAAACGCAGTGTTCGGCAAAGGCAATCCCAGGGAAAACACGCAGCGTCTGCTCAAGCTGGCAACGGAAGCCACGCTGCTGAGAGTTTGAAAGACCCAGGTTGAGAAAATGTTGCGACGAGGCACGATTTCAGCAGCGCTCGGGTGTCTGCTGGCGATTGGGGTGGGATGCGCAAATGTGCTTCAACCCTGGGACGCCCAGCAACCGGATGAGGAGCTGTTCGATAGAGCAATGCAGTCGTTTAACCAAGGCCATCGGCAAGAAGCAAAGACACTGCTGGAAACGTTAGTTTGCACTTATCCCGATTCTGCCTATTCGTCGCGCGCGAGTTTAGCGCTTGAGGATATGTGGTACTCGGAAGCCGGGATTGGCGCCAGGCCGGAAATAGACATGGGAGTTGGAGAGAAGATAACCTTCTTCCCTCCACTCAAGGAATCTGCTGACATAGCTCAGCAAAATTGAGGTAAGTACATGGTGCGAAGAATTCTTATTTCAGCAGTGCTGGCCGGATCGCTTCTGGCCGTCGGCGGGTGCCGGCATAAAGTCCAGAACCCCCTTGCAAACATCGATTCCAAACAGCCGGACAAAGGCCTGTTTGATCGCGCCATGGATTCCATGAAGAAGGGCCATTACCAGGAATCACGCACGCTGCTGGATACGCTGATCAATACCTATCCTGATTCTGAGTACATTGCCCGCGCCAAGCTGGCGCTGGGCGATGCGTGGTACGCCGAAGGCGGCACTGCTGCCTGGGCACAGGCAGAGGCGCAATACAAAGACTTTGAGACCTTCTTCCCTAATCTGCCGGAGGCCTCTGAAGCGCAACTGAAGATTGCCAACATGCACTACAAGCAGATGGAAAAGCCTGACCGCGACTTTGCCCAGGCACAGCGCGCAGCCGATGAATACAAAGTGCTGATTCAACAATATCCTGATAGCCCTCTGGTGCCACAGGCCAAACAAAGACTGCGAGAGGTGCATGAGGTTCTGGCGGAGCGCCAGTTCAGGATCGCCCATTTCTACTACCTGCGCGAGAATCTGGCAGCGTCACAGGCGCGACTGGAGTCACTGATTGAGTCCTATCCGCTTTACTCCGGCGCGGATGAAGCTCTCTTTGAGTTGGGCAGTCTCTATGAGAGAGAAGCCAATGCGCTTAAAAGACAGAAGATGCCAGACGCGCAGAAAGAAAAGCTGGTTGCGGCGTATCAGAAAAAAGCCATTGATGCTTACTCCAGGATTCTTACCCGCTACCCGGCTACTGACCGTGTGGGGGATGCGAAGCATCGGCTGGAAGCATTGAATGCTCCCATACCTCAGCCCACGGCAGAAGCACTGGCCGAAAGTAAAGCAGAAGAACAAAGCAGGCAGAAAGCCAAACTGGTATCCAGGGTTACCGGAAACTTCCAGAAGCACCCGAACGTGCTGTCTGCTTCAAAAGTGGGTGAGCCCAACCTTGACGATGAAAAAGTTGAGAGTGCGCCAGCCCTGGTAAATGATCTCGCCAGGCAAATGAACGGCTTGCCGAGCCAGGAAGTAGGAATCGAGGCGGTAGGCGCCACAACAGCACCGCCGCCGAATGACAAAGCGCCGGGCAGCGAGAATCAGCCGGCAGCAGAAGGCACTCCTCCACCGGCCGCACCACCGCAGGTGAATGAGGTGCAGAAGCCAACGGGTGAGGGCATTGACGTGACCCAGGCTCCGGCCACGGCACAGCAACAGAAAGATCAGCAAAAAGTAGATCCCAAGCAGGAATCGAGCAGCAAAAAGAAAAGCAAAAAAGGGCTGCGCAAGCTGATTCCTTTTTAAGTGAGTTTTTATCCGGGCCACTACCAATGGGATTAGCACCTTTGAGGGATAAGATGTATACCTCACTAGGTACTGAGGTAGTGTTTCCATTGACTTCCAAGCTAATTATCAGTAAGTTAGCCTCGTTTCCCGCCTAAGTGAAGGTGTATTTGACGTGTCGCTAAGAATCCTATTTGCCGATGACAGCATGACCGCGCAGAACATGGGGAAGAAGATCCTCTCTGAAGCTGGTTATGACGTGGTTGCTGTCAGCAACGGCGCTGCTGCGGTGAAGAAAATCGCTGAGCAGAAGCCTGACATCATCATCCTTGATGTTTACATGCCGGGATATTCCGGCCTTGAGGTCTGCGAGAAGGTGCGCGGATCGCTGGACACGCTGAAGACACCAGTACTACTGACCGTTGGCAAGATGGAGCCATTCAAGTCAGAAGACGGCAATCGCGTGAAAGCCGACGGTGTGATTATCAAGCCGTTTGAAGCCACTGATCTTCTGGCCATTGTGAAAAAGTTTGAAGAGCGGATTGGCAATGCACCACCGCCGCCCATGGTGGCGCAGGCAGTAATAGCTGACCCTGCTGAAGAGGCTGCCGCTACGCAGCCTGAACCAGCAATCGAGCAGCATTCCACCGGAAGCAGGACGAGTGTCCAGCCGATGGTGGAAGTTCCGGATCACATGGCCAGTTCTGCGGCTTTTGGCGATATGCTTGGCAGCGAGCCTGCCAATTCCACAAGCCATTTTGCCGTCAATACTCCGGCTGCGACTTTTGAAACATCAGTCATTGTGCCCGCCCCGCCTGTGCCCACAGAGCATGAAGCTCCAGACCCAGCGATGGAAGCGCCAGAGCCTCCGGTTACAGTGCCTGAGCAGGTTATCCCCGAAGAAGTCTCTGCGCCGATGGAGACTGTCCCTGATTTTATTTCCGCACCATTGGAAGCAGTCGCTGTGTCGGCGCCGCTTGAGCCTGCCACACATCCAACTGTGGCGGAGACGTCTGCGCCTGCGCCAGCGAGCGAAGGCGGTCATCCGCAATTCATACCCGTGTTCAAGGAGCCGGAACCGCAGCTTGCGTCTGAACCTGAATACGCTTTTATGCCGACCTCAGCAGCTCCGGTTGGAGACCTGGAAATTCCGCGCGAACCAGCCTTACAGGAGACGGCTGAAGAAACCACGCGCAGCACCAAAGCCACCCAGCTAGAGCCTGGATTGATGTCAACGATTGGACAACAGGTGGAAGCATTCCCCACGGGTGCAATGGAAACAGCAGTACCGCCTCCGCCGCCAGTGGAGACGAGTGCAGCAGCGGCAAGCGCTCCCCAGGCAAACTATTCCGCGCCTGCTCCCATGCCGGTAAGCGAAGCACAAACGGAAGTAACAGACTCGGATTTTGAAGCACGTGTGGCGGCTGCAATGGCAGCATATAACCAGGCTTCTGAAACTGAGACCAAACCACCTTCAGCAGCAGAGCTCGGGCAAGTGATTGCAGATCATGCTCCGGCGATAGCTATGCCCGATGTTCCTGAAGTTCACGCGGTTGAGTCGCAGCCAGTGGAACCACCCGCTGTCTCCGAGCAGGTGCCTTCGTTTGAATATCAGCCTCCTGTACGCTCGGCAGAACCAACTCCAGTTGCTACTGCTGCTACCGCCATTACGGAAAGCGCTTACGAACACGCGGCTCCGCCGGTTGAGACTCCTGCGCCGCCCGCGCCTTCTCCAATGAGCGTTGATCCCGCGGCGGTTGCAGCAAGCGTAGAAGCCGCAATGCCCGAAGCTGCAGCGTCTGTAGCGGCTGAGACAAGCGAAGACCATCACCACACCATTGCGGCAGCAGTCCATCGCGTAATGGAGCGGCTGAAACCAGAGTTGGTGGAAGAGATCATGAAAGAGCTGAAGGCGAAAAAATAAACTGCTGCAAAATCCGGTACTTACTGAAGAGGACGCAAATTGCGTCCTCTTTGTTTTGGCACCAACTCAAAGTATCGGCACGCAAAGAAATCACACGGCTGCATTTGCCCAGTTTCACGTTGCGCCTGTAATATCGAACATCGGCTTTTTTAGAAACGCAATTAACGCGCCACACTCAGAATGAACATCATGGTGCCGGGACCATGCGAGGGATCGTGCGCGGTGAGAAAACAAACCATCGCGCCGGTGGGCTGAGTTAAGCTTAATAAAAGAACTTTTTATGGATTGGCATAGCCGAAGAATCAGCGCGATTCTGGAGCACGCTCTGCTGGAGGACCGCGCCACCAGTGACGCAACTTCGCGAGCCTGCATTGATCCGCAGCAGCGCGCCACAGCCACTATTCTGGCCAAGCAGGATTGCATTCTTGCCGGCGTGGGAGCGATTGCCCGCATTCTTGAGATCTACGAACATCTGGACCACAACGTAATTGGGCATCCTGAGGTCATAAGCCACGGCGAGATTTTTGATGGCGTGCGCCTGCACAAGGGACAGTCCATTGCCGTGGTTCGCCACAACGCAAGGGCTTTGCTCTCATCTGAGCGCGTGGTCCTCAACGTCCTGCAACGGCTGTGCGGCATTGCCACAACCACACGGAAATATGTGGATGCGGTGCAGGGTACCAACGTCCGCATTTTAGATACGCGCAAAACGGCCCCGGGGCTGCGCGTGCTGGATAAATACGCCGTCCGTTGCGGCGGCGGACAGAACCATCGATTGGACCTTTCTGACGGCATCCTGCTCAAGAACAACCACATTGCGCTGGCTGGGGGCGTTACCCCTGCGCTGCAAAAAGCGCTGCATAACCGGCGCGAGGAACAGCCCATTGAAATTGAGGTGCGCACACTGGTTGAAGTGGATGAAGCACTGGCCAACGGCGCGGAAAGCATTCTGCTGGACAACATGAAGGTGGAGGATGTGCGGGCAGCGGTTGCTCGCGTTCGCAGCCACTCACGGCAAGTTCCGGTAGAAGCTTCTGGCGGAATACGCCTGGATAATGTGCGCGATTACGCTGAAGCCGGTGTGGATTATATTTCCGTAGGAGCACTCACCCATTCACCTCAGGCCGTGGACTTGAGCATGAGGATTATCCCTGCCTGACGAGTTCACTGCTTCTGCCAAGCCAGACGCGCTCCCAATCCAATGAAGACCAGTCCAGTGAACCACTGCTGCATTCGCGCAAAGCGAGCATTACGGCGAAGGAGTTCACCCAGCGTACCGCCGGCAAAAGCCACGCCCAGGTTGACCGCTGTGCCGCCGACGTTGAAGATCAAACCAAGCAGCAGGATCTGCCACACCACGCTGCCGCGATGAGCATCGACGAACTGAGGGAGAAATGCCAGAAAGAAGAGCGCAACTTTTGGATTGAGTACATTCGTGATCACGCCCTGGCGAAAAATCGATACCAGGCCTGCGGGTTTGGGTTGCTGCTGGGCAAGATTGCTCCGCTGAACAATCATCTTGATGCCAAGGTAAACCAGGTAAGAGGCGCCGGCATAGCGCACCACGTTGAAGGCGACAGGCGAAGAGCGCAAAAGGGCCGCGATACCAAATGCCGCGGCAAGAATGTGCACCCAGCAGCCAACAAAGATGCCAAGCGCTGAGACTATGCCTGCCTTGCGTCCTTGACCCAGGCTGCGGCCGATAACATAAAGCATGTCTGGGCCGGGTGCGATGTTGAGCATGAACGCGGCAAAAAGAAACGTCAGGAAAGCAGTTTTTTCAGGCATGATGTTTCTCAGTTGAGATTCTTACCAAAGGGATGCGCGAGCGGAAAAGTTTGGATGAAAATAATTTGGAAAATTGGAGATGCAGCATTTGCTTGCAAAAGCCGTCTGCAGCATAAACTGCCAGTAATTTTGAAACGCAAATGAATTTGACAGCGTTAATTGGTTTTATTGCCGGGACGTTAACCACCCTCTCTTTTGTGCCGCAGGTGTACAAGGCATGGCACAGCAGGCGATGTGAAGACCTTTCCTGGGGAATGATTATTACCTTCTCTGCCGGCGTTGCGCTTTGGCTGGCTTATGGATTGCTCTTGTGGGCCGCGCCCATCATTATCGCCAATGCAGTCACGCTGGCTCTGCTGGTTACGATTGGAATTCTGAAGGTCCGCTATCGCGACCCGGAGAGAGGGCGCCAGGACTCCTGAAACCAGAGTTCGATAGACTGTCTTGTGAGCACAGCAGACATCATCCTTCTTTTTTGTGCCGCGCTGCTGGGCGGCGCAGTGAACTCCGTGGCCGGCGGGGGCGGATTCATTGCTTTTCCCGCACTGCTATTCACGGGTGTGCCATCCATTAATGCCAACGCCACCAATACCGTAGCTCTATGGCCAGGTACGCTGGCTTCCACTGGCGCTTATCGCAAAGCACTGAGCGTTGATCTGCTCAAGAGCATTTTGCCGTTGATTGTGATCACGTTTTTGGGGAGCATCCTGGGTTCCACGCTGCTGCTGAAGACCCGGCAATCCACCTTTGACAGGATGGTTCCCTGGCTGCTTCTGGGCGCAACCGTATTATTCAGCTTTGGCGGCAAGGTCACAGCGTGGATCAAGCGGCACCACACTGAAAGCGGGCCAACGGTGCGGCGAATCGCCGCAATTACCGCGCTCCAGCTATGCGTTGCCATCTACATCGGCTACTTTGGCGCTGGAGTGGGAATCGTAATGCTGGCGCTGCTCTCCATGATGGGCATGGAGAATATCCACAGCATGAACGGGCTAAAGACGCTGTTGGCCACTTGCGGAAATGCGGTTGCGGTGGTGGTGTTCATTGTTGCTCGCGCCGTATTCTGGCCGCAAGCATTGCTTATGGTGGTGGGCGCTGCGCTGGGCGGATATGCCGGAGCGTGGTTTGCGCAGAAGATGGACCCCAAAAGCGTGCGCTATGTTGTGATTGCCATTGGGTACAGCATGACAACGTACTTTTTCTGGCGAGTGTATGTGCACGGAAGGATGTGAAACGAGATGCGGAAATCGCCTTCATCACGGCTCAAGGAGTTCATGCGTAACCATCCAATTGGTGCGCTTTAGCCGCCGCTTTGAAGAGCCTAAGGTGCATGGATACGTGCTGGACATCGGCCCGAAATTCTTCCTGCTGGCTCTCGTAAGCGACCGTATATGGTTCGATGGATTTGAGTGCTTCCGCATCGCCGATATCCGCAAGCTGCGTCCGGACCCATATGAGCGATTCGCGGAACAGGCATTGAAAAAGCGCGGTGAGAAAAGGCCTCGAAAACCAGGTGTGAGCCTGAAGAATATTCGGGAGCTGCTGCTCACCGCGGGGCGGGCGTTTCCGTTGGTAACAATTCATCGAGAAGCAATCGATCCGGACGTGTGCTGGATCGGCCGCATTTTGGAAGTCACACCGGAGATAGTGAAGATTCTGGAGGTTGATCCGGATGCCGTCTGGGAAGACCAGCCGAGAGAATACCGCCTCAGTGAGATTACACACGTTAATTTTGGCGGGGATTATGAAGATGCCCTTTATCTTGTCGGCGGTGAGCCACGCGGCAAAGAGAGAAAGAAAGAAGGTCTTAGCCGCCAGAAAATTTGACCGTAAACCTTGTATCACGTTAAAATTACAAGGTTTGCCACTGGGTTGGATTTCCTGCCTGTTGAGCATGGCTGCCGAGCAATCTTACAAAGTTAACTTAAGTCCTTTTCTGCCATAAGCTTGGGATTGGACGCTGGAGAGAGTTATGTACGCGGTGATTCGCGCGGGAGGGAAGCAGTATCGCGTTTCTCCCGGAGACGTTGTCAATATTGAAAAGCTGCCCGCCGCTGATGGCGATACCGTTGAGTTCAACGATGTCCTGGCGGTATCCGGCCAGGAAGGCACCATTGGCCCCGGATCAGGCGCCGTGGTGAGCGGCCAGATTATGGAATCAGGCCGCGCAGACAAGATTCTGGTCTTCCACTTCAAGCGCAAAAAGCAGTACAAAAAGATCTACGGCCATCGCCAGCCTTTTACCTCGGTCAGGATCACCGAGATTGCGTTTGATGGCGAGCGCTTTACCGCGCCTGACCTGCCAGCAAGCAAGCCGAAGAAAGCCAAAGCTGACGAGACCGGTGAAGGCGAAGCTAAGACCGCCAAGGCAGGCAAAGGCAAATCAAAGAGCAAGCCCAAGGCAAAGAAGAGCGCTGCCAAGAAGGCCGCTGCTAAAGGCAAAAAGAAGAAATAGGCCAGAGCACGGCGCTTCCCGCTTGCCAGTTAATCAAAAGTTTTTAAAGACCGAAGGATGTTATGGCACACAAAAAAGGTTTAGGCAGTTCGAGAAACGGGCGTGACTCAAACGCACAGCGGTTGGGCGTAAAAGCTTTTGGTGGACAGCTTGTGCCCGGCGGGACGATTATCGTTCGCCAGCGCGGCACGCGCATCAAGCCGGGTGCAAATGTTGGCCGCGGCAAGGATGACACGCTTTTTGCCAAGGTTGCCGGCACCATCAAGTTTGTAGATAAAGGCTCCAGCGGCCGTTATGTCCTGGTTGAGCCGGCTGAAACGGCAAAAGCCTAGTTCCAGGAAATTGCTTTTTACATCCCCCTCTTGCAGGGGGCGCGGCCCTATAAGGGCCGCTCTTTCCACCCGGATGGGACGACGCACGCTACTTTGTGCGACCCTGGTAAGAACTGAGAGCTACTCACTTACCGGTCTGCCGTGCGCGACTCAGCTTTATTTTGATCCAGTAATCGTGAAGGTCAGCACGCTCTCTGCCGGAATTGATACTTCTTCCTTACCCGTGGCAGCTGCAACTCCCGTACCTGCGCCTGCTCCGGCCATGGTGCCAATGGCAGCGCCTTTGCCTCCACCGGCCAAGCCTCCAATCAAGGCGCCAGCGGCTGCGCCGCCGCCAATTTTGGTGACGTTGCTCTTGGTATGGCTCTTGCCTTCACGGCTGATGCGCGAGCTGTAAACCGTTTTTCCGTTGATGGAAGTCAGGCGCAGGGAGAGCGCGCCGGGTTTGTGCAGGCGTCCGCTGCGATTCACGTAGGTGACTTTTCCGTGGACCGGATCGCCGGCCTTGGCCACCTTCTTGCCGTGGACAACAATGTCATGGGTGAGAATCCCATGCCAGCTCTGCCCGGTGTTGGCGGTTGCCGAACTCAATGATGTGCCCAGCCGGACTGTAGCATGGCTGCCTGCCGGAATGGTTGCGGCAGTAGCTGCCAGAAATGAAGCCATTGTGAGCGCGAGTACAACCGATTTGCAAAACCTCATACGCATTCCCCTTTATATGTGAGTTGCGGACAGTTCCGGCCTGCCGCACAAGCCAGCAATCGTGAGCTGCTGCTGTAGAGAATTTTATCGCCACAGGCATTCTGCTATAAACTTTCCGCTGCAAACGGAGGAACTAAATGAGGGTGTGGCCTTTCGTACTGCTTTTCGTAATGAGCGCCGGTGTTCTGGCGGCCCAAACGAAAGGCGGATCAAAGCAATTGCATGATCTCTTTGCCGCGGCCTGGGATTACGACATGCAGCAGCGGCCTGAGGAAGCTTCAGAGCTGGGCGATCGCCGCTGGAACACTGCCTGGGAAGATCAGAGTCCGGAAGCGTACGCGCGGCGCAACCAGCACAATCAGGAGGTGCTGGCCGAGCTTGCCAAGATCGACCGCAGCAAGCTGAACGCAACCGACCAGCTTAATTATGACCTTTTTCAAAAGCGCTACGCTGACCGCATTGAGAACTACAAATATCACTGGTACCTGATGTCGTTTAACCAGCGTGAAGGTCCGCAAACCAGTGATGAGCTTGCCGATGCGCTGCGTTTTGAAAACGCGAAGGACTATGAAGACTGGCTGGCGCGCATGAACGCTGTACCTGCATTCCTGGACCACTTTACCGCTCTCCTGCGCGAGGGGATACGCGAAAAGATGGTCCATCCAAAAGTGATCATGGAGCGCATTCCCGGCCAGATTGATAAGCAGATTGTCACCGATCCGACGCAGAGCGGCTTTTACAAACCATTTCTGCATTTTCCCAAGACGATCTCTGAGGCTGATCAGCAGCGGCTCCAGCAAGAAGCAAAGCAGGCAGTAACGCAGCAGATTGTTCCCGCCTACACCAAATTGAAGCAGTTCTTTGTGAGCGAATATCTGCCGGCTTGCTATAACCAGGTTGGCGCATGGCAGCTTCCGCATGGCGATGAGCTTTATGCCTACATGATCCGCCACTACACCACAACGCAAATGACCCCGGAAGAGGTTTACCAGACCGGCGTGCGAGAGGTGGCAAGAATCAATGGCGAGATGGACGCGGTGATGCAGCAGACTGGCTTTAAAGGCACGAGAGAAGAGTTTTTCAAGTTCCTGCGCACCGATCCACAATTTTTCTACAAGACGCCAGAAGATCTTTTTGAAGCCTATAAGGCGCTGGCCAAGACGATTGATCCGAACCTGGTAAAGGTGTTCAGCAAGTTGCCGCGCGAGCCTTATGGAGTGGAGGCCATTCCGGCGGCAGTTGCGCCGGACACAACAGCGGCTTACTACCGTCCAGGGGCGGCGGATGGCTCACGCGCAGGCACCTACTTTGTTAATCTTTATAAACCTGATGCCCGGCCAAAGTGGGAGATGACGGCGCTTTCTCTGCATGAATCTGTGCCGGGACACCATTTGCAGATTGCTTTGGCTCATGAATTGGGAGAAATGCCCAAATTTCGCCGCTTTGGCGAGTACACGTCCTTTGTGGAAGGCTGGGGACTTTACGCGGAGTCATTGGGAGACGATATGGGCCTCTACAGCGATCCTTATTCCAAGTTTGGCCAGCTCAGCTATGAGATGTGGCGCGCCGTGCGCCTGGTGGTGGATACCGGCATGCACGTGAAGCACTGGACGCGCGATCAGGCGATAAAGTATTTCATGGAGAACTGCCCGAAACCTGAACTGGATGTCACCAATGAAATTGATCGCTATATTGCCTGGCCAGGGCAAGCACTGGCCTACAAGATTGGCGAATTGAAGATCAAGGAGCTGCGCGTCCGCGCACACCAGCAGTTAGGCGCGAACTTTGATCTGAAGGAATTTCATGAAGTGGTGCTGGGCTCTGGGCCGTTGCCGCTGGACATATTGGAACGCAACGTGAACACGTGGATTGCGAGCAAACAGCAGCATGTTGCGCACTCTGCTGCACACTCTGCAAACCGGCAAAAAACAAAAGCGGAACGCTGACGCATGACGATTGCTGTTGCGTCAACTCCGGGTGTTGTGGAAAGGACAAGGACCGGGCGTTTTTATTCACCGGAACTTGATGTACTGAGGTTCTTTGCATTCTTCGGCGTGTTTGTCTTTCATGCCGCGCCGCGGACGATGGACTTCTACGCCGCAGCGGGCGTTCCTGCGTGGCTGAGCAAGCTTCTTATTTCCACGTTTGGGGCCGGCGCGTATGGCGTGGACCTGTTCTTTGCGTTGAGCGCATACCTTATAACCAGTTTGCTGCTGCGTGAGCGAGCGACTACCGGCAAGCTGGACCTGCGCAGCTTTTACGTTCGGCGAATCCTGCGAATATGGCCTCTGTATCTTGGCTTTGTGGCTTTTGCGGCGATTGCCGCGCGCTTTCTGCCCTGGCAGAATTTGCCGTTGCGCTACGTAGCCGGTTATACGCTGCTGGCGGGAAACTGGATTTATGTTTTTTATGGCCTGCCTGCCTCTTTTGCGATTCCGTTGTGGACCGTCTCGATAGAAGAGCAGTTTTACCTGGCGTGGCCGCTGGCGCTGCGCAGAGCGTCACTCCGGGCAACAGCTTTTATGGCGATTGCTGTGCTGCTGGTTGCCAATATCTGGCGGTTTGGGCTTGTTGCTCTTGCTGCGCCGGCGCAGGCCATGGAATACAACACGTTCACGCGCCTTGATCCCATTGCGTTGGGCGTGTTGCTTGCATTATTCGCCGGCAAACTGCCGGCGCTTTCTACCTGGCAACGAATCACCCTGCTTGCCGCAGCGGTTGCTGCGTGGATCGTGACATTCTGGTTCACCGTTGTCATTGAACTGCCGAAGCTCAGCACGTGGCAATCCGCGCTGGGACATTTGCTGACTGCCGTGGCAAGCGCTGCAGTCTTGTTTTCCGTGATGGGATCGCAAAACGCTTTTCTGCGGAACAAATGGCTGCTGTATCTGGGCAAAATTTCTTATGGGTTGTATGTGCTGCATGAGTTTGCCCATTATTGCGCCATGCGGCTGCTGCCTGCATCAACACCGTGGCAGGTGACGGAGCAATCAGCGTTTAGCCTGGCATTGACGATTCTGCTGGCTGCAGCTTCATATCGCTGGCTGGAAAGCCCGTTTCTGCGGCTTAAAGAGCGTTTTGCTTACGTACAATCACGGCCGGTTTAAGATCAATGATCAAATCTGTGAAACTCCTGCCCCGCGCGTTCTTCGATCGCGATCCACGGATGGTTGCGCGCGAATTGCTGGGCAAGCTGATTGTTCGCTCAGAAGGCCGCAAAATGCTTGCCGGGCGCGTGGTGGAAGTGGAGGCGTATCTTGGCGCGGGCGATCTGGCTGCGCATGCCGCCGCCGGCCAGACGGAGCGCAACGCAGTGCTCTGGGGACCACCGGGGCACGCGTATGTTTACTTTATCTACGGCGTGCACTACTGCCTGAATATTTCCTGCCTGCCTGACGGAAGAGCAGGCTGCATACTGATCCGTGCTCTGGAACCTGTGAGCGGCCTGCGTGAAATGGCCAGGGCGCGGGAGCTGGATGATCTTGAATTGGATTCGCCACGCGAACTGCGCAAACTTGCAAGCGGTCCAGGGCGATTGTGTGAGGCGCTGGGAATCACACGTCCGCGCGACAACGGCAAAGACATGCTTGCAAAGCGAACCGATTTGCAGGTGATGGATGACGGCTACAAGGTTCGTGAGATCGGCGTTACACCACGCATTGGCATTACCAAATCGGCAGAGATGCCGCTGAGATACATTGTTGCTAATTCTCCGTATCTTTCGCGAAGATGAGTTCCAATCAAAGCGAAAGGTGCGACCATCGCCGAGCCTTGCGCATCTCAAATGAAGTCTAAAGGCGCCTGTCTTTAACAAGGAGGCTTTAATGACGGAACCAATTTCCATCGATGGAAACGGCAACTATCCCCAAGGCACTCCACTTCACACGCTGAATGAATTCTATGCAGCTTTCAACAGCCGCAATCTGACGCGCATGTCACAAGTGTGGCTGCAAACGGCTGAAGCAAGCATGGACAACCCGCTGGGCGGCATTTCACGCGGCTGGGAGGCGATTAGCGCCGTATATAGCAAGCTGTTCAAGAGTGCTGCGCGAATCCGCGTTGAGTTCCATGATTACACGCTTCACGCAGGCAACGATTTCTTTCTGGCGGTTGGACGCGAGCGCGGAGAGTTCAGCAAAGGCGGCATCGCGTTGCCACTGGCAATCCGCACCAGCAGGCTCTTTCTTCGCATTGATGGCGTCTGGCGCCAGCTCCATCATCACGGATCGTTTGACGATCCCAGGATTCTTGCAGATTATCAGGCCGCTGTGGCCGGCAAGGCAGCTTAACACTTTCTATCGGCGCGACTCTGCAGTTAGTTATGCTTCGCGACGAAAATATTGTCGATGAGCCGCGTGCTGCCTACATAGGCAGCAACGGCAACCAGCGCGCCGGCTGAAACATCGCTGACAGGATCGAGCGTGGCGCGGTCCACGATCTCAAAATAATCCAGCTTCACCGCCGGTTCTTCTGCCATGACCTGTGTTCCGGCCACCAGAAGCCGCGCCGTGCTGGTCTCTCCGCGATCAATCAGGTGCTGTACGCGCATCAGAGAGCGATGCAGCACCAGCGCCTGCTTACGCTGCTCCGGGCTTAGATACGCGTTGCGTGAACTCATGGCCAGACCGTCCGGCTCACGCACAATGGGACAGACGACAATATGCACGTCAAAGTGCAGGTCGCGAACCAGTTTGCCGATCACCACAACCTGGGCCGCGTCTTTCTGGCCGAAGAAAGCAAGATCTGGCTGCACGATGTTGAACAGCTTGGCAACCACTGTGGTTACGCCGCGAAAATGACCGGGCCGCGAACGGCCGTCAAGCTTCTGGCTCAGGCCTTCCACAGTTACCCAGGAGTCAGCGCCTGCGGGATACATCTCTTCCGTCGAAGGCAGAAAGACGTAATCGGTTTTTTCCGCTGCCAGCAGCGCTGTATCGCGGTCAGGGTTGCGAGGATATTTGGAAAAATCTTCGTTCGGGCCAAACTGTGTGGGATTCACAAAGACTGAGACAATCACCACGTCCGCCTGCGCCCGCGCCGTGCGAACCAGCGCAAGATGCCCTTCATGCAGCGCGCCCATGGTAGGGACAAAGCCCACGCGCTTGCCGGCGCGATGCGCCTCTTTGCTTATGGCGGTAACTTCCGCGGCGGAGGTGAGGGTTATAGCCATTAGCTTTTAGCTCTTAGCCTTTAGCGTGAGTATCGATAGATGGAGTGTGTTTCCAAAACAAGGATGTGCAGCAGGGTATCTGGATCAGACACAGTGACCAAACCCCCCAAATGTTTTTTGAGTCATAAAGCGAAATCAGGCCAAAAGCTAACGGCTAAGTACTAATAGCTGCTACTTCGCATACGCCTTCAGTTCTTTCCGGCGCAGAATTGTTTCCAACTCGGCGCGGGTTTCTTTCGGCAGATGGTACGACTCGGCATCGCTCGGGTAACTGCCGCTCTCCACATCGGTCTTGAACTGCTGCACGGCGTTTGAGATCAGCGCGGCGGCATCGCCATAGCGGCGCACAAATTTGGCCGGCTCTGAAAACGTGAGGTTCACAATGTCATGGAAGACCAGAACCTGGCCGTCGCAATCGGGACCGGCGCCAATGCCGATGGTCGGCGCGCTGACCTCGCGCGTGATCATCGCCGCAACCTCGCGCGGCACACCTTCCAGCACAATAGAGAACACGCCTGCACGATCCAGCGCTACTGCGTCTTTTACCAGCCGCTCAATGCCGGAAAAATCTTTGCCCTGGACCTTGTAGCCGCCCATCTTGTGCAGCGACTGCGGCGTCAACCCAATGTGCCCCATCACCGGCACCTCGGCATCCAGCACGCGCCGGATCAGGCCCACGCGCTGCGCGCCGCCTTCCAGCTTTACCGCTTCCGCTCCGGCCTCTTTCACAAAGCGCACGGCGTTGTGCACGCCCTCTTTTTCATCTTCGTGGTAAGCGCCAAAGGGCATATCAGCAATCAGCATGGCTGAGCGTACCGCCCGCCGCGCGGCCCGCGTGTGATGCAGCATTTCTTCCATGGTGACGGGCAGGGTATTCTCATAGCCCAGCACCACCTGGGCCAGCGAGTCGCCCACCAGGACCATATCAATCCCAGCCTGGTCCACCAGCCGCGCTGTGGCGTAGTCATAGGCTGTCAGGCAGGTGATGGGCTCACGTCGCTGCTTCTTTTCCTGAATGGTTGAGGTAGTAACTTTCGGCCGGATTGCGGCAATTTGGCCTGTCGGTCGGGCAGATTTCCCTTCCATACCCCAGGGCTGCCCTCCGTTTGAAGGGATGATGCTCATTTTGCCTCCAGTGCAGTTCGGGAGCTCCCGATACCGCCTGTCAATGAAATGAGATGCGAACGAGGGTATTGTAGTCGCGAAAGTTTGCCTTGGCTAGCTCCTTTGCGGGATCACTAGATCCTTTGTCGCACTAGCCCCTCTCTTCTGTGCCGTTTCCGGCGATCACCGGCGCTATGGTCCCCTACCCCGTACCCTTCAATTATGATTCTAAAGAGTTTATATGATGTCATCCCAATACAAGCCCATTGGATCCGCTATTCCGATCATCAGCGGGTTCGATGGGGAGTACCCCTCCCCATTCATCCCAATTCATCCCAGCCATCCCCAATTTGGCGTGGGTTTGAAGTGATTTTGCTGTTCCACCCTCCCCTCCCCGGTTTCAACCCAATTCGACCCAAGGTGACCCAATTCGACCCAAGGCTGAGAGAATCGGCAGAGGGTCGCAAGCCTGCCTTAGGGGGCTGAATGCTTAATGGCTGAGCGCTGACCGCTAAAGCGGTTCCTTAGTAGTTATATCCGAGATTCGCGGCGGGAGGTAGACTGGGATTGGCGAGTTCTCCTCGACGACAAACGATATTATGACGCGAGCCTATTCCGACGATCTGCGGGGCAAGATTTTGCGGGCGTATGAACATGGGCAACAAGGGCTGGAGGCCATTGCCGAACAGTTTGGGGTCAGCTACGGCTACACCAAGAAGATTCGGCGCCAGCAGTTACAGAGCG